>NZ_AUFY01000011.1 GCF_000426745.1 Veillonella montpellierensis DSM 17217 | reverse complement strand
TATTATCAATTGTTTTACCTTTTTTTGCTTCTTCATCTTTTGCATTAGCATCCGAAGACGCTTTCAATACCCAAGACGCCATTTTACCATCTAACTCGCTAGATAGGGTTGAATCCAATTTAGCTTTTGTAATGCTTTGATCTTTAATGTTGATAGTAAGATTGTCACCTACAAGTTTTCCAGCACCTTGAATGTCAAGGGTGGTAGAAGTAAGGTTGCCCTTTTTCACTTTACCAGTTACATAGGTTTCATTAACAGTCGTATTAATTTGTTCTCCTGCTAAATTCTTGATTACAGTTTTACCCGCATCATCAATATTGTCCAATGCAATATTCGCTTTACCAGTCATACCAGTAGTATAAGTAGTCGTATCTACTTTACCAGCCATGCCAGTAGTGTAGGTAGTCGTATCTACTTTATCATCTAATGCTTTTTTTACAGTGCCACCAGTGACAATGCCTGTGTCACCATCGGCGATTTTACCATCTTTTGCGACTGTTACAGTGAATGTTTTCTTGCGTCCAGTTGTATCCACAGCAGATGTTACGGTAGCGCCACCTGCGCCTTTGACGTCCACTAAGCCCGTAATGACATCTTTACCAGCATCAGTAATATTATCCAATGCAGTATTCGCCTTACCAGTCATACCAGTATTGTAGGTCGCAGTATCTACTTTACCAGCCATACCAGTAGTGTAGGTAGTCGTATCTACTTTTTTATCTAACGCAGCTTTTACGGTAGCGCCAGTTACGAGGTTCGCATCGTTTTTACCGCCGATGGTACCTGTACCGAGTGCTGTAGTCCAGTTAGCCACATTAATATTGCTAGCATTTTCTTGCAAGCCGTACAGTTGTTTACCTGTAACAGCGTCGGTGCTATCAGCACTCAATGCACCATCCGCCATGCCAGTAATCGATTGGCTACCCATCGTGATGCCTGTATTTGAAAGAGTAACAGTTTTATTATCTTTAGAAAGTTTGATTTCTTCTAAATCAGCTAATTTCTTAGCGAGTTTTACGGTCAATGTAGCGGGATTACCATCCTTAGCACTAGCTGCAACGACACCAATATTACCTTCCGACAACTCAGCGCCTTTCGCCGTATTCCCTTTAATGTTCAATTGAATGCCACTTGGATTTGGTGTAACGGCAATTTTTGGTTGGTTACCAGTGTCACCAGCAATATTAAACCCAACACTGTCTAATGCGGCTTTTACGGTACCACCAGTTACAAGGCCTGTATTATTATCAGCAATTTGCCCATCTTTCGCCACGTTAACGGTAAAAGTTTTCGTACGAGTATTGTTATCAGTTGTCGGTGTTACAGTCACTGCCCCCGTGCCGACTACATTCGTTAAGCCAGTAATTACATCTTTAGCGCCATTTGTGATATTTGTTAATCCTGTATCCGCCTTGCCATCTACTGTTTGCTGTAATTCGTACAGTTGTTTACCTGTCACGGCGTCGTTACTTGTCGCACTCAAGGTAGCATCTGCCATGTTGGTAATCTTGTTTTGGCCCATATCGATGCCATTACCCTTCAACTGGACTGTATAATCTTTCCCATCAATATTCTTCTTGAGTCCGATGCTTTCTAGGTTTGTAAGATTTTTTGCCAACCGCACTTGTGTAATTATCTTATCGTCATTTTGGTGTGGATCGTTATTCTTTTCACGACTTACAATGACACCGATATTCTTATCCTCCTTGGTGGTCAATTTGCTTGTATCAGATTCCCCACCTTGTACACCAAAGGCGATGATACCACGTTGGTTTGTCTTAGTGCCAATACCGACCCATGGATCTCCTCCACCGTCAGCAGTAATATTAAGCCCTAATTGAGTATTTACAGTAGTTTCCAAGTTTTCTGACTGTGTTTTCACCGCATATAGTTGTTTACCTGTTACGGCATCGGTACTATTAGCATTTAATGCACCTTCCGCCATGCCAGTAATCTTTTGACCACCCATATTGATGCCTGAACTACCCAATCTTACCGTATTACCATCTTTCGATAATTCGATGCTTTCTAGGCCCGTCATATTCTTCTTAAGTGTAAGAATAAGACCTTTTTCCTTCGTGCCCTTTTTCTTATCTATGTCAAAATCGTGTCCAAAAACGCCGATATTCCCTTCAACGAAGTCATTTCTTGGGTCACTACTATATCCATCATGTTGTCCTTTAATTAGTATCCGTGCCGAGTCATCTCTTTTAACACCCACTGTTGGCGTACCGCCCCACTCAGGATCGAAGTGGAATTTAAGACCTTTCTCAAGGACATCGTTTAGTTTATTGTCCACCTTGGTGTCAACGCTAGCGCCCAATCGTTTTAATTGTGCCACGTTCACCGCATCGGTATCTTCTGTACCGCCAGCAACGTTGATAATTTGGCGTGCCACCTTTCCATTACCGATGGATAGAGCGGCCCCACTCGATTTCATGGCCTGTAAGCCACCTTCTGCCTGTTTCGCTTCACCATCATTAGCAAAAGCTTTATTTGTTTTTGGGTCGTAGGCAAATTGTCCCTTATCGCGATCGGCTAGTGCATCGGTACCGAGGGCAATACCGCCCTTAATGTTTTGTGGTACATGGCTGTTCTTGCCGATGGCAATACCGTCATCCCCTAATGCCAATGCTTTATATCCGATAGCGATAGCATCCTTACCTTGGGCCCCGTCATTTAAATAGTTCGTAGCACCCAACTTTTTCAAGTCATCTGGACTCAATGATTTTTTCAAGGTATCCTTTAAGAGTTCTTTTTTACGGGTGGACAACACGGTCAACGCCTGTTCGATATTGGTTTTATCTTTAAACTTAGGGTCTATCTTCTGTAACTCTGCCAACAAGGCATCTACATCGTTAATACCAGCTAGTCCAGTCGATTGAATGCCGTATGCATTCTCTCTATTATCCGCTAATTTTTTAACCTCATTCTGGATACGTTGTTTGAAGTCGTTATCGATGCGTTCGCCGCCTCTTTCCTTCAACATGATTTCCAATTGTTTTGTGCGGTAATGAACGTATTTACGATAGTCGATATCTTTTCGTTGCAATGGAAGTACATCCTTTGCATCGCCCTTATTTTTTTCGATGGATGTGTAGGCAAATGGATTGGCCACATCATCATTGGGTAGGTTATTGGTAAAGCGATCTTCGATACTCCGCAATTGGGATACGTTAACTGCATCGGTATCACGATACCCGGCCGCTACGTTGGCGATACGACGTTCTTGTCCAACGGAACCAACGGATACGATGCCCACTTGTGTGGACGATGGAAAGGAAATTGCCCCACGTGGTACCCAGCCATCTTTTTCTAGATCTTCCTTCGTATAGTCCGTACGGCTGTTAACACCGATGGCGATGGAGTTTTCTAGGTTTGCATAAGATTTGACACCGATGGCCATACTATTTTTAGCTGTTGCAATCGCTTCCATACCGATGGCGGTGGCGTTATCCCCCGATGTATAGGTCATATGACCAATACCGAGAGAATTGGTTCCCATTCCTAGGGACAAAGACCCCATTACCATGGAATTATCCCCCTCAGCATAGGCCCGTCGACCGATGGCGATGGCGTTAGTGGCCCCTTCTTGTTTGCCATTAATCATAACGGTGGATTGCTTTTTTGCATATTCCACATGACGTTGTAAGTCAGCACCAACGACTTCGCCTATTTGACGGTTCTGGTTCTCCGCCCATTCTTCCTTCAATTTATCTAAATAGGTAAGCCGATCTTCTGTCGTCTCTAGCGATGTACCAGACACTCTAGTAGGGTTCGTTGCCACACGATAGGTTAGTACCTTTTCTAATATATTCTTAGAATCTTGGGTCAATTCGACGTTCGCACCAACAGAGTGCCCAATAGCGATGGAATTATCCCCCACCGCTTTTGCGTCATACCCGTAGGCAACAGATCCTTGTTTATCGGAATAGGATAGATTACCAACGGCTAGACCGTTTTTCGCCATAACACGGCTTAACTCGCCCAGGGCCATCCCACCTGGTGCATGATAGGATACGTAGGAACGCACACCAATTGCTGTGGAGTGTTCACCCAAGGCAAAGGCCAATGCCCCTACTGCGGTAGACGCATTACCATACCCAACCGCACGGGCACCGATAGCGATGGATACTTGTCCACGTGCATAGTTTGGTGACCATACGCGGCGGTCAACGACACCTGGGGTGAGCGCATATTTACTATCAAATAGTTCGGCATCACTCTTCGTCTTACGCAAATCTGCAAATATTTTATTGATAGTTTCTATCGGATATCTATCGGCAAACTCTCCGCCTTTCATGGCATCTGGCTGTCCATCATCACTACCGATAGCAATCGATGCATACCCAGTAGCCTTTGAGTCTGTCCCGACGGCAGTTGCTTGATTACCAGCAATGGTATTAGCGCCAATAGCTACCCCTTGATCCGCTGTTACCTTTGCAAGTCCACCAACTGCTAGCGCATCAGCTCCCTTTGCATAGGATCCATACCCCAAAGCAGTTGCCTTTGACCCATCAGCCGTGGATCCATAACCAAACGTACTGGCACCAAATCCAAGATTGTAAAATTTAGCACCCAGTGACGTTCTAAATTTTAGACCATCATCTATTTGTCTTCCAAACGTATCCACCCCAGTAATAAGCCCAAATCGTTTATCGATGCGGCCCCAACTAGACATAAGCCCAAAGGTCCCATAGTCCATATTAGTCGTTTTTGGCTGATCATTATCATTACCCCATTGTTTCCTATTATTACGCATATCCTCTTCGAGAGCAGCTGGGTCGTAGACTGCCATGTAGCGATCAGCCGCCTCTACCGTCTGCAACGCGCCTCCTCCAACGAGGCACAAAGTGGCCACTGCCAAGATAGCCGCACGATGGCGTGCTATTCCAGACGTGTTCGTGCTTTTCCCCTCTCGTTTTGCAATTTCTGACACGACCACATAACAATGTTTTACGCGACTCCAGATAACTTTATAAATCTTATTCATGTTTCATACTCCTTTATTCTGTATGAGAATTGACCACAATGTTTATATGTCTTCATCGGTGGCGGTCACCACGGATGTTAAATATTCTTTAAAACTAGGTCCAAGGATTTCATTGCGCAATCCGTATTCTACGGTAGCTTTTAAAAATCCTAGTCGATCGCCGATATCGTAACGCACGCCTTCATAGGCCATGGCATACATGGGTGTATCCATCGCAGCCAGTGCATCGGTTAATTGAATTTCATTACCTGCGCCCGGTTCTGTTACCGCTAATCGATCAAACACATCGGGGGTCAGTATATAGCGGCCTACCACCGCCAAGTTCGACGGTGCCGATTCGACAGGTGGTTTTTCCACCAAGCCTTCTACGCGATACACCGTTTCGCTAATCGGTGTCCCCGACACGATACCATAGGAGCTCACTTTATCAGGCGGTACAAACTGTGCCCCCAACACGCTCCCCTCATAGGTATGAGCGCATTCAATCAATTGTTGTAAACACGGTTTTTCCGGATGGTAGACAATGTCATCACCGAGTAATACGGCAAATGGTTCATCGCCTACAAAGGCCTTCGCACATAGTACGGCGTCGCCGAGTCCTTTTGGTGCTTTTTGGCGAATAAAATGGACCTTCACGTCCGCCAAGCCACGCACCATGGCCAGTTGTGTTTTTTTGCCTTGCCCTTGCAAGAGTTGTTCTAATTCTACACTGGTATCAAAATGATCCTCGATGGCCCGCTTATTACGGCCCGTAATAATCAAGATGTCTTCAATCCCCGAGGCTAAGGCTTCCTCAATGATGAATTGAATGGCCGGCGTATCTACAATGGGCAACATTTCTTTCGGTTGCGCCTTGGTGGCTGGTAGAAAACGCGTACCAAAACCTGCGGCGGGAATCACTGCTTTTCTAATCGGTTTCATATGTCATCCTATTCTATTCATAGTATACTTTTTCACTACACATTCATTGTCTAGATATCCTCTTACTAACGATGTCCCTATGTACCACCCTTTCCCGTCTAGCAAGGGCACATCTAGTAGGTGGTTTCCCATCACCTACTAGTATGCCTTACATGTCGTCACATAATTAAATACTAAATATTATATATATGTCAATCACACTATTTATACTAATTTAACAAGTATCTATATTAATATTGCATAAATTAGCACCCTACACCATATGTACATAACGTACATGTGGCACAGCCAGTTACAAGCTATGCCACATGTGTGCCTCCTTGTGATGTAATTTCATATGACACCATTAAATTTCATAATTCCTTCATCTTCCTACTAACTATACTATAGGGTGCGAGAAATTGCAACACATTTATATCATTTTCATATGCCGAATTGTAATGGGACGTTAGAAATCTTTCAAACGAATGGTACATTTCCATTTTTTCTGTTTCTCGCGATAGGTTAAAAAGGCCTTTAAGGAATGTAAATCTCGCTCCCACGTCCAGTCACGATATACCATCTTACCCGTTTGTGCATCCGTTTGGGTGTTTAGGGACATGCGATCGAGGCGTGTCAACTGATAGGACGTGCCGACCACGATATTTCGAGGAATCTCGATGCGGTCAAATAGATAGGGCGAGATTTCGCTCTTTGTTACATAGCGATGTTCGTAAGCGGCCCACACTTGCCACTTATCCGTTATGTGGCTCGTCTGTTTCACGCCCCAGTACGGCATACGTCGCACTGTACGAGTCGCCCCGTACGCATCATGTTGGTATCCACCATAGAAACGGCAACTGTACTTTCCATGCGACCAGGTGATGGCGTCATGGCTTAGCTCGATGTGTTCTTTATGGTGCGAACCTTTTACATCGCCTTCCGTCCAATAACCGATGCTAGCACTACCACGTACGGTTATCGGTGTACGACCTATATGATAGGTGTGCGTGTCTATGGCAAGTTCCGGCCGTTTGGTAACCCACACACTGTGATCCCAGAAGGTGTTTTCCTCTTTACTATAGGATACGCTAGCCACGCCCCATGGCACATAGTGACGATAGCCTATGGCTGGCACTAGACCGTTGCGGGTTGACCAGGTATAGTCGACGTAGGTTTCTCCCCTTGTGCCTATGGGATAGGTAAGGCGTCCATGTAACGACAACCCATTCGAATTATAGGACGGTACCGGGATCAAGCTAAATAGACTTATCGTCCCTTTCTTATCATTCCTAAGAGATATGGTATATTTAGGCAAGCTAAGTATTTTCGTGTTCTTAATCCAAAACGATGGTCTATGTATAATCATTTTATCGTTCGGATGCACTTCAATTTGCTCGCCCCTAATATGATAATCCGGTGTATGGGTAAAGGCCATGGCGTGTTTCGACGTAATCCATCCATCTTGTATATACCCCACGCCATCGGTGTAGCGAATCTGGTGCGCCTTAAAATAGTAGGGTTCTACATAGCCATGCGCCGACTGGCTCGTCATATTCCCCGTTTCCATCTGGTATGTCAAAACTTGTCCTTCTACCTCTTTTGGCGCTTGTCCCGTTTCTCGTAAGGTGTATCCAGATTTGATTTCATAGGTGCCCGTTTTCGTATTCCCCGTAACAAGCTCCGTTGTTACGGTCTGATTACCACGACGAATGACGACGTTGCCGTCTGCCGTTACATACCCGGTGGTATCGTAATATTTCATATGGTTCGCATCAATGCGCGTTGGCAATCCGTCCTTCACACTTCCATCATAGATGGATTTTTCATCTCGCAAAACTCGTATGGATGCCGGTTTTACCTCTAACACGTCATGATCCGTATCTGACCGTCCAGAAATTTGACCCGGATACGCATCGAGGGCTCTATCTAACTGTTCTTGATAGATGGGACGGGTATCTTCCGCCATGATCACAGCCCCTTTCGTTTTGACCTCTCCAGGCGCTTGTATCGTATCGTTTTCTACATTTGCCCCATGGCTCACAAAGGGATAGACCCCCATTAACAAGGTCAAGCATATGGCACGACGAACCGTCTTATCAATCATCTAACTAACTCCTTTATACGATTAATCTCGTTTTACTACTACAATCGGCTCTGACACGCCGTTATCACTCGTTGTGTCTTCTTGTACTTCATCAGTAGAGGTACTCACCTCAGCGGTTTCACCACCTTGAATGGCATCTGTAACCGGTTCTTCTTTAGGACTTGCCGCTTCTTGTGGCAAAGCAGCTTCTACGGCTTTTGTAAGGTCCTTGCTATGATCACGACCATCACCCCCAATCACGACACCTTGTACGGTTACCACATCTTGCGGTTGAATATAAATAGTGGTACCCTCTGGCCATTCGATAGGTTTACCTTTTACAAAGAGTCCCCCCACTAGGCCCACAGGACCAAGTAGAACAGCACCCGCTACGGAAGCGCCCGCCGCTTTGAGTTCGCCCTTAGTTTTTTCTTGTGCTTCTGGTCCTTGTACACCCGTAATATGGGTACCATCCATGGCTGGTATGTCAAAGCTCATCATCAAGCTGCCGTTACGGCCAAAGGATCTCGATTTTTGTAAGCTTTCAACGGTAGCCACCCCAACCGTACCAGCTGGCACTAGCAAAATATCACCGTCCATCAAATCTTCTCCCATTTCAAAGGAGATGGTATCGCCCACGTGATTTAATTTTGTACTCACCGGTTCTCGTAAGGTTACTTGAAATACATGATCTGCTGGCACTGTACCAATTTGATGGGTTAGCTTGGTGTGAGAACCATTGATTTTTACTTGTAACGCTTGTATGCGACTATTGATTGATCCTGTACTAACGCTACCGCTAACACTGCGTTCCAAACGGTCCAAGCGTGCCAATAATGACCCTTCTGTCACATGGTTCTGATAGGTATATTCGAGTACATCCACTTCTTGCCGTAGGGATACGCTATCGCCTTCGCCTTCAACGGATGTGTAGAGTTGGTTCACTCTATCAACGAGGTTTCCCGTTGTGTTCTTGCCGTACACAGTATCTGACAGTTGATTAATGCGATCGATAACGGCCCCCGCTTGTGTATCACCGTATACAATGGTTTCCATGGCATTGGTTTTTTCTACTACCGTTGTTGGTGTAGCCGCCATAGCACTCATCGTCATAAGTGCGGCTATAGCGGTCATGGTTACTTCTTTTTTCATAACAATCTCCTCCCGTGTACATCGATTATCTTAGTGCATCCTACTGGTGCTACTATATATCTATTATTCTATTCCTATGAAAGTATTGGTCTATCGCAATACTACCGTAAGCATCGCTGTACTGTATGTAAGTACACTTTCAAGCATGCTATCACCCTCTTACGTGCCTATATATTGTCCACAGTGATACTAATAGGGTATTACGATTACGTGTAAACCTACACCAGCGTATCAGGTAGGCACCTTACAATCGTCCACCATCGTATTGGACCCATATACATTCGCTAACACTTCAGTGAGTACACTGTAGCAGATACTAATCGATTTCTATATATCCTAGTTAGAAAACATCACAATCTAGTGAACAAGGTTAGACGCCTATCCATCCTCAAATTTGCATACTATGATCTACTAATAGGATAGGTGTCCTCACGATACATATACGATAACCACAAAAGCACGGACCAAAAACGCCCGTGCTTATGTATGTATTATATCTTCAAATCAACTAGCGCCGATATGCCAACGCCTTGGATTCGATTTGCACCAACTGGATTCATGCTATCGATTGGCACGAGTCCTTTTACACGAGCTATTCCGTTAAAACTAGCTTCTAGTTGAGCTACTGCTTTCACCCGTTCAATTTCTGATGCAGGGCCCGTAATCTGAGCGGCCCCAATATAGGCATTGTTGCCCACGCTAACGATAGGAACTACTTTCGTGGTATACGTAGTGGATAGATTATTTTGTCGTAATAGGGTGTTCAAGAAATTATCAATAGAATCACTGTAGCGATCCACTAAAAAGCCTACGCCACCGACTTTGGCTACGCCACCTAACAAACTGCCCAAGTTAAAGGCATTGGCTGTCATCATGCCTCCGAACGTAGATACGGTTATGCACGCTGCCACCATGAAAGGAATTAATCTCTTTTTCATCTCATTTCCTCCTTGCGTATATCTATTATTGTATCAAACATAACTTACTCTATTTAGTATATTCTATTATTTTATATTATACCACATATGAATGTTTTTTCTATGATTATTTGGCATAGAAGATCCATTTTCATAATGCATCGCAAAGTGCGTCGCACATATCCTCATCGTTCATGACACGTTTGCCTCCGCTAGTGGTCTAATGTATAGGCAACTCTCTTTGTAGTGGCTAAACAATTCGTTTCGTTGCGGTTTACTAGGTGACTCATCGCTCTAATAATTTAGAATATACTCAATCTCCATCGGGTTTACTTAGGCTCCACCCTACTTGATAGCAAGTCATATCCATCAGATACTGGCAACGCTTGGTATCTATCTACTAAAGGCGTGGTACTTCTACTTTTACAGTCATAGGATATCTGTTCTTCACCATAGCCACTGGAAACCATTTGCTATCACATCAAACACCAAGTGTTTAATGTTCGTTACTAGAAATGCGAATGATGTAATCGTGCTTAACAAATGCGTGGCACTTGGTCTTCGCCGAGCATATCCAAAAGGCGTACGCCTCCTAAGGCCGTTTGTAACCCTACTTTCCCCGTATTATGCGCCAATGTTTTACCGATGCGTGTCGCTTCTTTTCCTTCTTCAAAGGAGTGAAGAATGGAGAGTACTGTATCGGTAACTTCTGGATTGACCACGAATAGGGCTTTCCCTTCATTGGCCAAGTAGAGTGGATCATAACCAAGAATATCGCATACGCCTTGTACTTCTTCATGCACCACAATCGCCTCTTCAAAAACGCTAATCCCCACTTGTGCTTGATCGGCGATTTCTTTCAGTACGGTCCCTACACCGCCACGGGTAGGATCACGCAAGAGAGCCACGTTTGATCCCACTTCCTGTAGTACGGCTTGTACCATGTGGTTAAGCGGTGCACAATCTGTGCGAATCGAGTCCGACAAGGAAAGTCCAAAACGTGTTCCCATAACAGAAATGGCATGGTCGCCTACGGATCCGCTCAAGATGATATCCATACCGGCTTTCACGCGATCCGTACTAATCATAACCCCTTCCGGGATATAGCCGATGCCTGCCGTATTGATATAGATGCCATCCACCGCCCCTTGTTGCACCACTTTCGTATCTCCTGTCACAATTTGTACGTTAGCACGCTCTGCCATGTCTTGCATGGTAGCGAGAATCGTATCTAGCGTATCAAAGGGCAAGCCTTCTTCTAAAATAAGGCCGCAACTGATGTATTGAGGTACGGCCCCATTCATGGCCAAGTCGTTAACGGTGCCACAGACCGCTAGCTTACCAATGTTACCGCCAGGAAAAAAGGTCGGTTGTACCACGTAGGAATCGGTGGTAAACGCCATTCGTCCTTTGGATACTTCAAATTGTGCCCCATCGTGAAGAGGGGCGAGTAGTGTATTGTTAAAATGGGGTAGAATATATTGTTCTGTCAATTCACGACTAAATCGTCCCCCATTGCCATGTACTAAGCGCACTCGTTTCATTCTATACTCCTATTTATTCTTCCCATGATAGACCACCGCTCGCATAGCCATATTTATACCAAGCGGCACAACTGCCTTCTACCGATACCATGCAAGCACCTACCGCATGTTCTGGTACACAGGCGTGTCCAAACAAGGGACATTCATTCGGTTTAATCAATCCTTGTAATACGTCACCGCAACGACATCCTTTAATGGGTACTGTCGGTTCTGTAACGGTCAGTGGCAACGCCACTTGTGCATCAAGATGTTCATAGGCCTTGGTGAGTCGTAGACCCGATTTAGGAATCATACCGATGCCACGCCACACATCATCGCACACTTCATAGACAGTACGCATCATCTCTTGCGCCACTGGGTTTCCCGTTTTCATGACTACCGATTTATAGGTGTTTCCTACGTAGTACTTCTTAGATTGTCGTTGCTCTAATATATCCACAATGGCGGATAGAATTTCGCACCCATCAAAGCCGGCTACACAAGACGGTATGTGATATTCGGTAGGTAAGAACTGATACGGTTCTTCTCCGATGATAACGCTCACGTGACCAGGTAGGATAAATCCGTCAATATGACCACGTTGACTATCTAGCAAAGCCCGTAAGGCTGGTGGCACTAATTTGTGTGATACCAAGAAGAATACATTCGTAAGTCCACTGGCATCAACGGCTTGTACGGTAGCACCGATAGCGGCTATGGTCGTTTCAAAGCCGATCGCCAACATGATAATCTTCTTGTCTTTATGTTGTTTCCCTAGCTCTATCACCTCTAACGGGCTATAGATGATATGGATATGAGCGCCTTCGACTTGCGCTTGACTCAAGCTGCTATGGGTACCGGGAATTTTGAGCATATCCCCGAAGGTGGCGATGATTACATCATCTTGTGCCGCATAGGAAAGGGCTATATCCATATACGCCTGATCGGTAACACATACGGGGCATCCAGGGCCACTGACGAGTTCAATTTCTTTCGGTAGCAATTGACGGATGCCTTCTCGAAAGATGGCGACCGTATGGGTACCGCATACTTCCATGAGGCGAATTTCTTCGCCCGGCGTATGTAATGTATTAATTTTCCGTATGAGCGCTTCGGCTGTTAGCTTCTTGCTCTTTAAAGTAAGTTTGTTCAAGTTCTTCTAATTCGCGAAAAGCATCCATTGTTGCTTTTGCTTCCTCCTCATCTACAATTTGTACGGCGAAACCTGCATGGACTAATACCCAGTCCCCGATTTTCGCCTCTGGTACCAATAGCAAGCTACAATCACGTGTAACGCCAGATACTTCAATGGTGCCAAGGGATTCATTTATTTTTACCAGTTGTGCTGGTACTGCTAAACACATAGTAACTCCTTTCTATCTATTCGCTATCATATGTTCTCTATTTCTGTATATTCTCTATATAGCACGTTCTATCTTCACATAGACTTTGCATCATTTGTTGTGCTAACCACCATTGCCCGAGGGCAAGACCTCCATCGTTACAAGGCACGCGTTGGCTGATATAAAAGGGATCTAATCGCCATACTTTTGTCAACTCTTGTAGCAAGCGGCGATTTTGAAAGACCCCACCGCTTAGCACGATGTGATCCACATGGCAGCGTTCACTTATGTCTAATGCGATTTCAGAGGTGGCATAGGCCAAGGTACGGTGAAAGGAAGCGGCCAGTTGGTATTTAGACATACCGGCTACATAGTTTTCGATAATGTCCGCTACTAACGGCGTCGTATCGAGTATATGTCCGTCATAGTGATAGTCTAATAGCTTACCTTTTTCTCCATAGGAGAGTTGTTCCAAGGCCATGGCAATTTGTCCATCAAAGGTATGCACATTTCCTACGCCGAGTAAGGCGCCGACCGCATCAAAAAGTCTACCGACACCACAGGACTCAGGAAATGGCATGCCTTTTTGTAAAGCTTGGTCTAAAAGCTCCCACCCTTTTGGTAACGTGGTAAGCCAGCTTTCATATAAAGGGGGAAGCGTATCGCCATAGGTATGTCGCAAATACCACAATGCTTGGCGCCACGGTTCAGATACGGCCCGTTCTCCGCCTGGCAAAGGCACATAGGACGTATGAGCGACACGTTTCATTTCTGTCCCACGGCACAGCAAAAATTCACCGCCCCATAGAGATCCGTCTGTGCCATAGCCAGTGCCATCATAGCAAATACCGAGTGTGGTGCCTTGTAAATTATATTCACTGATAACGGCCGCCACGTGGGCATGGTGGTGTTGTACGGTCAATAGGGGGATATGGTATGTTTCTCCGTATTCTGTGCCCAGTCGCGTAGAATAGTAGCCTGGATGGGCGTCTACGACGATGGCCTGTGGCACTAAATCGAATAATTCTTGATAATGTGCTAGTGTCCATTCCAGTGTGCTATGCGTGCTTTCATGTGCTAAGTCTCCGATGTGAGGACCTAGTAGTACATGGTGGTCACGATTGATGGCGAAGGCATTTTTCATATCCCCACCCATAGCGACTATGGTCGGTAAGGGCGATTGTTGATGCGTAGATGGTTCCATGCCCTCTATGTAGATAGGTTCTGGTACAAAGCCACGACTACGCCGATATATGAGCTGTTTTCCCTCTACTACGGCCATCACGGAGTCGTCTACGGGAGCGCAAATGGAGCGATTGTGGACGAGGAAATAATCTGCAATCCCCTGTAGTTCACTAAGTGCTTGTTCGTCTTTGAACAAAACGGGGTCTCCGCTTTTGTTACCACTGGTCATGACCCACAAAGCGTCCTTTGGTAGTAGCAAGTGGTGTACTGGAGCATAGGGTAACATAATCCCCCAATAGTGGTTATGGGGCGCTACGGGATTCGTACAACTCGTTCCCTTGCCAGACGGTTCTCGTGAAGCAAGTAGTACAATAGGATGCACGGGGCTCAGTAAGAGTCGTTTTTCTTCATCGCTAACGTAGGCAATCTGTTCGATGCGCTCTAAGGATCCAGCCATCATAGCCAGTGGCTTATGGGGTCTTCCTTTTCGTTGGCGCAACCGTTTTACCGCCTCATGATTGGTAGCATCACATAGTAAATGGTAACCGCCGATACCTTTCATGGCGATGATAGCCCCCTCAGCAACGCGTTGGCGCACCATGTGGAATATACGATTTTCTCTAGCGCTAGGTGTATCTTCATCGGCGTCAAGCCTTATCGTTCGTCCACTACTATCGAGTAAGGTATAGCAAGGACCACAGTCACCGCATGCGGTTGGTTCTGCATGATACCGTCGACCGTTCAGATTCGTATAATCTGCATAGCAATCATCGCACATGGTAAAGTCTTTCATAGTGGTACGTTTGCGGTCATAGGGAACACTTTCAATAATCGTGTAGCGTGGACCACAGTTGGTACAATTGATAAAACTATAGCCATATCGTGGATCCTTAGGATTTTCTAGTTCATCTAAGCAATCATCACAGGGGGCCGTATCGGCGCTAATAAATGTATTCGCCAAGCCGTGAAGTGGCGATGGTGCTATGATAAATTTATGTTCTTGTATCTCGTCATCAGTCTCTACAGAAGATATCGGTAATTCTTTAACAACCATATTTTCTATCCGTGCTAAGGGCGGACATTCTTGTTGTATCCGACAAAGCCATTGATGCAATACATCAACGGGGCCCTCAATTTCTACATATACGCCTTGCGTATCGTTATAGACAAATCCATCTAATTGTAATTCATGAGCTACTACGGATACGAATGGACGAAATCCTACGCCCTGAACGATACCCGTAAAGCGCACCCCCCAACGGGTCATATCTTGTTTCATACCTACTCCATTAGCGTTATTATACTGTAATCATTAGACTAATTGCCTTGATTTTCATGTTAAGAATAACGTCGCCTTTGTCATTAGCGTTATTATACTGTACTCGTTAGACCAGGGTAGCAATTGTATCTTATTATACCTATGTGGACTACAAAGGAGGGACTATTGAATGATACTTCATTCAGACAGTCCCCCAATTCGTATCCTCTATAAACTCTTAGTATCCGTGATACGCCCCTTACTACCACGATACTATTGTTATATGACTAGTAGAAGTATTTGTACATTCTTTTGAGAATACTTCTATTAGCGATCATCGCCCACAACTCGTGGAATACTGCCATCAATACCAGCTTCATCTAGTTCTGCTTGAATCATGATAGCACATTCAATACGTTTTTTCTGTAATCGACACCCAAATTCATAGGGCGTATTCATATCACCGCCGAGTGTCACATTATTGGCATGACAACCGCCAGAGCAGAAAAATTTCGCCCAGCAAGCTGCACATGTTGGCTTGGAAAATACGTGGGTATGGCGCATTTGTTTAGGAATATCTTGGTTTTTAATGCCTTCAAACACATTGCCGAGTACATATTCGTCCTTGCCTACAAATTGATGACATGGGTATATATCGCCATTTGGTACGATGGCCATATATTCATGCCCAGCCCCACAACCACGTAAGCGTTTTGCCATACATGGGCCGCGATATAAATCCATGCGGAAATGGAAAAAGTTAAACGTTTCGCCCCATCCGTCTAATTGACGTTGTAAGTATAGATCTGCCAAGGTTTCATATTCTTTATTGATCGTTGGCCAATCTTCTTCACGAAGTACGTATTCCCCTTCTTCGCCTACCACTGGTTCCATGGATAAATGTTCAAATCCTAAATCGGACATGGCGATTACATCTTTTGTAAAATCTAAGTTATTATGGGTAAATGTACCTCGTACAAAGTATTCTCTACCTTCCCGTTGTTGTACGGCGTTAACTAAATTTTTTGCAACCAAGTCATAGGAAGGAGCCTGTCCTTTGCCAGCGCAAGGGCGCATGCTATTATGTACTTCTTTGCGTCCATCCAAAGATAGAACAAGACTTACATTATACTTATTGAGATAATCAATTTTATCCTGGGTAAGTAACATACCGTTTGTGGTCATGGTCAATTTAAAGATTTTATTTTTCTTTTTTTCAATGTCTTGAATGTATTCAATACACTGCTTCACCACGGACCAATTTATAAGTGGTTCGCCACCGAAGAAATCAATTTCACAATGTTGTCTAGATCCGCTCGCTTCTACGAGAAAATCGATGGCCCGTTTGGCAATATCAAAGCTCATTAACTCACGTTTTACGCCACCATAATCGCCTTGACTGGCAAAGCAGTATTTACATGCCAAGTTACAATCATGGGCAATATTCAAGCACAGTGATTTAACAATCGGTTTTTCGTCAATCACTAATTGAAAATCTTTCGACATAGGCGTAAATAGTTGTCCTGCGTGGATAAGTTCATCGATTTCATCCAATAGTTCATCTAATTCGCGAGCATCTTCCGTCGCATCTAGTGCATCATGAACAGCTTGGCGATTTGCCCCGTCATATATATCTAATACTTTGTCCGTCAATGCATCGATGACATGGATTGTGCCACTATTCACATCAAGACAATAACATTTATTTTTCATCCAAAACTTATGGATCATAGGTTGTAATTCTGTCATGGTACCTCCAAACAATTATTCATTTATACCATATATATTGTATCACAAAATATTCGATATAGCACCTATATAAACGGGCCGTTTATTACTTTTATCAATGAATAAAATAACTCTATAGCAATCGCTATCCTATGGCGAAATATATGTTACTAGATGCTCTACAAAATGACTATACCATACCATTAGGCACAACCTAAAACTCCTACTTTCAGGGTCTATCTTTTCTGTACTAGTTCACCCAATAGCTAGCTAGCAATCATGGCCGATACATCGCCCGTATTGATATGCCCGCTTTATCCCATAGGTAGTTATCAAGTTGATGAAATTGCATGGTGTTTCTGCTATTTCTGATTTGATCCATACATAGCTATCAGCCGTCTAATAGTCATAACCTATGTATGTTATGTTGCTGTATCTCATAGGCACCTATCAACTCACACTCATCAGGTATGAAAGTCATATCTACGTATACTCACACTCATATAGATATGAGCGTCATATCTACTTATACCTAACATATATTATATCCACCTATAGAACTAAGAGATCCATATTTTCTTATATCACTACTTATGTTACGCACCTATAACGCAGGAATACATATATTCTTATATCGCTGATAGAGATCACTATATTCTATACCGTTTCACAAGTTCGAGCCTTCTGGTATATAAAATATAGGGTAGGCCGTTCATTCCCATTTAATGATAAGACACGTTTCACAAATTGCGAATCTTCTAGTACATAAAAATAGCGTCAATTACAAGTGTAATTGACGCTATTTTACTAATCAGTACGATGCACCTATCAGGAACATTCTTATTTTTGTTTGCAAACTTGATTACCTACTGTGCAACTTGTTTTGCAAGCAGATTGGCAGGAAGTTTGACATTCTCCACAACCGCCATGTTTTGCAGTGCTTTGTAACGATTCACTTTTTACTGTACGAATATGTTTCATACTAATTCCTCCTTCATACAATATGATAGTAATTTGATTGTATCATAGGTAGATATATTTGACAAATAGATACTAGCAGATTATTTGTCCTTGCCTAAGCTTTTACGCAAGGCAATGGCGATAGGTGTTACGATAACAGCAGCGGCTATGGCTTCTGGCAAGCCGTGGCTCACACTAAGTCCTAAAATCACCATGCCTACATTTTCCATGGTAGCATGCGTTAGTTGGGCAAAGGTCTGTCCAAAGAGGAAGAAAATTGTTCCCATAACAAGAGCTGTATGTATGCAGGTGCCAAGAAAGGCGGCTATTAATAAACGAAATTTTATATCTTTAAAAAAGATACTTTTAAAAATCAAAAATGCGAGTAAAGGGAATATCACACGAGGCACAACGGATACTAAGGGATTTAAAAAAATGGGGGATAAAATATTCGGTGCCGTAAAGTTGGCATATAGGCTGTAGCAACCAAACACAAAGCCCACAAGCATTCCCACTTTAGGGCCTTCTACTAAGGCGGCAATCAATGTAGGAATGTGCAATGTAGTAACACTCAATGGGGGAATATTGATGATACCGTATCCAGTCAACCCTAGTACGATGGTAATGGCTGATAATAATGCGATAATTGTCATTTCACGCACGGTTAATCGCCCTACCGTTTTGGATCCCATCGATTGGTGTGCATCCATATCTTCTATTGGTCTATTTTCCTCATCATGGTGTGGCATATCCATATCATCTGTTATATGCGAGGTGGTGCTATCATCCATTACCAGTTTCTGTGCATCCTCTACCGCAATATCCATGGTGTTACGACTTTTTGTTACTGATTGTTCTTCATTCATGTGTACATCCTCCGCTCTCATTTACTATGAATATGAGTCGAATCATTCTAATCAATCTATCTATTTCGTTCTGTTTCCTTGCCGAATACAGACGCATAATCTTTTTGTATCATATATGTTTATCTACTATCTGTCAATAGACGTCATATTCATACGCCGTTTATGACGGTATTTCAACAAATAGTATTCACTGTAGAGGCCTGCTCCTACAGCAACCGCCAAAATGATAAGCAATATAATTGCTGGTGTCACATAGACTAATAGGCTTCCTTGGTATACGGGAAATACGATCTTAACTGCTTGTAATACAAATTGTGGCATCCATCCAAACATTACATGTCCAACAATCGCCAACCATACTAGCGCAGTTACAAAAATGCGAACAAATCGTATTTTTTTAGGTGTTTCCCCGCGCGGATATAGATAGATTGCCATGGCAGCCATGGTGATTACCAATAAGAGTAGTAAACAAAGTTTAATGTAATCGTACATAAATGACATATAGGTTTGTACTAACAGGGGATTATTAATATATAGTACACCGCCCATAAGTAAAATTGGTAGTGGCAACGTAACTGCCGCGATGTCAACGGTGGTGTGAAACCATTCATGGCGTTTTTGCCGTTCAAAGAATCGAGTCAGTACAACGCCACTTAAAATAATAATGGTCATGACACAGGAAAGGACTACTACCCACAAAGCTCCAATTAAGGCAATATTTTTTACGGGAATCACTAGATGCATTGTGCCAGAGCCTAAAAAGAAAAAAACTGTCCACAATAACCACGCGTATGCATGATAGTATAATCGCATATGAAACCCTGTGGCAAAACGTAATCGTTCTACTTTTTTCATCATTAACGGTATTATCAACGACAACAGCGTAAACATTTCTACTCCGTAGATTGTCAAATGTCCCTTTCCAATAATCACTGTGGGTATGACCGTAAATAATATACACATACCGATAAATTGCCACATAATTTTATTCATCTTAATCACCTACTATACTTATATCGATTACCTACTACCACCTATGATCATACTAGACATCTTCAGATATCTTGCTTATGAAGCATACTTAGTAGTTATTCTTGTTATCATCATTGTACTATACAGTGAATAATTAAACAAATCAATCCGAAACTATATACCGATTAGAAACTATGTAAATCGAAAAAATCTCCTTATCCTACACTATCTGCAGGATAAGGAGATTCTAAAATTAAGTGCTTACGCCGATACAACTTCGGCTTCAATCACATCTTCTGATTGATGTTCTTTTGGTTGTTCTAATAATGGAGTCATACTCTTCAAGCTAACACCTAAGGTATATAGATTGTGGAACCACGCTGCATTAGCAGGAGTCAATACACCTAATACACCAGCGCCAACTAAACCGCCATTAACGGCTACAATACCATTATAGTTTTTCTTAATACGCGTCATTAACTTCATCGCAATGCGGCGTAAATCAACTAAGGATTGTAAGTTATCTGAAGAAATCGTAACGTTAGCAATTTTTTGAGCAATTGGTGCGCCTTCATTCATAGCGATACCAACATGCGCTTCCGATAAAGCTGGAGAATCGTTAATGCCATCTCCTACCATCATTACTGTGTATCCTTCATCTTTAGCTTGTTTTACATACGTTGCTTTATCTTCAGGTAATACACCTGCATGAACTTCATCGATACCAAGTTCATCAGCAACACGTTTCGCATTCCGTTCACTATCACCAGTCATCATAACAACTTTTTTAATACCCAATTCATGAAGTTGGTCAATCACAGTATGAGCTTCTTCACGAACTGGATCTTTGATGCAAATAACGGCTGCTAATGTACCACCGATTGCCATATATAAATGGGAGGAAGAATTTGGTAAGTTATCAAATTTTTCCTGTTCCTCTTGTGGAATTTTAGTCTTTTCATCATCGAATATAAAATGTGCACTACCGATACGACAACGATAGCGACCCACTTTAGATGCAATACCATGAGCCACAATATATTCTACTTCTGAATGCATTTCTTTATGTGGTAGTTCATGAGCTTTTGCTGCATTAACGACAGCTTTTGCCATAGAATGAGGGAAATGTTCTTCCAAACAAGCTGCCAATGTTAGCATTTCATCAGCATCATGCCCATTAAATGGAATAATTTGTTCAAATTCTGGTTCCGCTTTTGTTAATGTCCCTGTTTTATCAAAGACGATTAAGTCAGCAGCGGCAATCTGTTCTAAGAACTTACCACCTTTAACAGTGACCCCTAATTTAGATGCTTCATCCATAGCAGATAATACAGACAATGGAATTGCTAATTTTAAGGCACACGAGAAGTCTACCATAATAAAGGATAGCGCTTTTGTTAAATTCCGTGTTAATAGGTAAGTGACAGCAGATCCAATAAAGCTAATTGGAACAAGTTTATCTGCCATATGGTATGCTTGTTGTTCCATACCAGATTTCATTTGTTCAGATTCTTCAATTAAGTTAACGATTTTTTCATAACGAGAATCTTTTGCTGTACCACGTACACAGATGGTTGCTTGTCCTTCTTCAACAACAGTACCAGCATAGACAGACGTACCTTCATCACGACGAACCGGTTCAGCTTCACCCGTCATAGACGATTCATTAACTTGGATAATACCATCCACCACTTCACCATCTAATGGAATTACTTCACCTTGTCGCAATACTACATGATCGCCTTCATTAACAGCTGATAATGGTTTGCTGATTTCTATACCATCTTGTAATACCCATACTTTATCTACATGCAAGGACATACTTTCAGCAAGGTTTAATACGGAACGACGATGTGTCCATTCTTCTAATATTTCACCGATACCTAACAAGTACATAACGGCGCCTGCAGTAGAATAATCTTTTTGGAGTAAAGATACGCCGATGGCTACACCATCAAGTACCTCTACCGTTAATTTGCGTTTCCACAAAGTTTTTATAGCAGTACCAATAAACTTCGCTGCATTTACCCATGACCATATAGCAGCCACTGGTGCTGGCAAGAACAAACGTTTACCAATATACACCAATGTATCTTTTATCATTTGTTCTCTATATTTTTTATTTACCAAACGAGGTGAGTATTCTGTCAACGCTGGCACATTAGAGAAATCAAGATCACGCAATGCTAACACACTATTGCGTACAGCTATTTCATCGCCATTATGAGAAATAGCTATTTCAGATGTTCTAGTGTAAAAAGTTACTTTTTTAATCGCTTCATTTGATTTTAATGTACTTTCTACAAATGCTGCATCAGCCTCTGTAAAACGGCGACCTGTAATGCTTATACGCATTCTATATTTAAGTCTGCTAACTACAGAAAACTGTAACATATCACTAGTTTCCTTTCTTATTTAGCTTCTTTTTCAAAAATTTCTTCATGACGAGCTTCGTTGATTTCTTGTGCTTCTGCTAAGATATCAGAAGTGCTAGCTTGTACTTTATCAGCAGTTGCCAACACGCTGTCTTTTACACGAATACCTGCAGCTACTACATTAGCGTATACTTTTTTAGCATCTTTGCTTGTTAACACTTTTAATCCTACTGTACCTAGTGCTAAACCAGCAGCAAATAGATTAGCAGATTTTAAATTTTCGTTTGTTTGTTGATTTTTGAATTTGAACATAATATTACATCCTTTCTTGATGACTGCATATAACATATGCGAAACCTATGTAACTAACACTTATAATAAACTGCCTAAGATAGTAGTTTATTTACATCCACAATCAGAACTACTTCCATTTGAGGAGTTAGATCCTTTTTTCTTCTTGCTACTACAACCGCAGCCACAGCCACAACCACCTTTACCGCTGGCGGACTGATAAAACTTATAGCCAAAATATGCTACGGCACATAATACCAATACATATATGATTGCTGTTTGTATATCCATAGTATACCCCTTTCCATTATCATTATCAAATACAAAAAACTCATAGTTGTATTCTCAATACGAATACGCATTATAAAAGGGATTTTTAATAGATTTCTCATTATCATTTAAGTAATAACCTTTATCAAAGAAATCTATAAAAGTAACAAGTCACTCTATAGGTTGACCAAGAATATCGTCAATATATATGGGGCATTTGCTACTTTCATGGTATTGTAGCAACACTATAAAAGAATAACTAAGAAATAATTATTCTTAATTACTGATGTAAGGAATGCGTATCAATGATACCGACATTCCTCTAATCAAGTCATCGTATGCACATACGATGACTTGATTACTACATCAGAATAATTGATACGCATCAATTTCTTACATATACATCAAACTTTCATAGTCACTATGTCACTATTCTATCAATTAAAATCCTAACGCCATACCAATTTGGTGGATAAGTAAGGCTACTACGTAAGCGAGTAATATACCATAACCGACAGAGAATCCTAACCATTTCCAAGAATTAGTTTCACGTTTTACTACCGCCATAGCTGCAAAGCAAGGTGGGTAGATAACGATGAATGCAAGGAATCCAACTGCTACAAGTGGTGTGAAGGATTCATCAGCTTGTAAACGTTCTACCAAAGAGGAATCATCATCTTTATCAGCAGCTACTGCATAGGTAGTACCCAATGTAGAGATAATAACTTCTTTTGCTGTAAAGCCTGCAAGTAAGGAAACGCCCATTTTACCATTAAATCCTAATGGTCTAAGCACTGGATCCATAATTGTACCTAATTGACCTAAGTAGGAGTGAGCTTGGTCTTCGGAAGCTTGTTCATTATCAAGATCTTCATCAGCGGCATCCTTAGCCAAATCGTTTTGGAATACGGCCCATGCAACAGGGAATTCTTTTTCATGAGCAGATTTTAAATCATTAAACACATCAGGTGCTTCATTAGGATCTTCTACTTCTACATCTGGTGCATCTTCTCCAGCTTCTTCTGCATCAGCGTCTGCTTTTTCTTTCGTATTTTGAATTTCTTCTACTAACGCATCAATTTGTTCTTTTTGTTCATCAGTAGCATAACCAGCTGATGTTTTAATTGCATCACCTTGTGCTTGGAATGTAGTTTCTACTGCATCATGTGCTGCATCATAGTCTTGTGTATACACTGTATCTTTTGGATAGGAACTTAAGAACCAAATCAAGATAGTGGCACCCAAAATAAATGTACCAGCTTTTTTAATATATGCCCATGCACGTTCCCACATATGCATCAATACGGATTTAACTGTAGGCATATGATATGGTGGCAATTCCATAACGAATGGTTCTGCTTCACCACTAAATAAGAATCTGCGGAAAATCTTAGCCATGATAACAGCCATGATTACCCCAAATAGATAGGTTAAGAATAAAACTGTGCCACTATATTCTGCTGGGAAAAATGCACTCGCCATTAACACGTATACTGGCAAGCGGGCACCACAACTCATAAATGGAGTAACCAAGATTGTTACCATACGGTCTTTGTAGTTATCCAAAATACGAGATCCCATGATGGATGGGATGGAGCAACCAAAACCTAATAGTAATGGAATGAAGGATTTACCATGTAAACCGCAAGCTCTCATGGCACGGTCCATCAAGAAAGCAGCACGTGCCATATAGCCACTGTCTTCCATGAAGGAAATACCTAAGAATAATAGAATGATTAATGGTAAGAAGGAAATAACCGCCCCTACACCAGCGATAATACCATCTACTACAAGGGATTGTAAATTGCCTTCTGGGATTGTATTCGTTGCAAAATCACTTAATGCAGTTACACCAGTATTTAGCCAATCTTGTGGATAGGCACCAACATTAATAACTATATTAAATAATAACCACATGAAGAATAAGAAGATTGGTAAGCCTAAAATACGATGTGTCAAAATTTTGTCGATGCGATCTGATTTAGTTTCTATAGCATCAGTTGTTTTAGTAACAAATGCATTAAAGAGTTTAACGGCGAAGGCATGACGTTTTTCTTGGAATACTGATTCTAAATCAACTTCTTTTGCAAGTTCTTGACGCATAGATTCACGTTTAGCAAGTAATGCTTCTGTATTCTTTTCACGCATGATTTTGCCAATAACATCTGCGTCACCTTCTAATAATTTAGCGGCTACCCAACGTGGTGGATATTCCACACTAGCTGCACGTACTTCTTTAGTAAGTTCGTCAACAGTGTCATTAATTTCTTCATAATCTACCACAGCGGTAGTGGAAATGCCTTTATCTTTCGCGTGTACAATCGCTTCTAGTACTTCCATCGTACCCACATTATTACGGCCTACTGTTTCAACAACGATGGCACCTGTTAACGAGGCTAATTTATCTTTGTCGATAACAAGTCCCATATCACGAGCTACGTCAATCATATTTAACACAATAACCATAGGTCGTTCTAACTCTAATAGTTGTGTAGTCAAATATAAGTTACGTTCCAAGTTCGATGCATCTACTACGTTAACGATAACATCTGGTTTGTCATTAATGATTTCATTTCTAGCTACCAATTCATCTAATGAACGAGCTGTCAAACTGTACGTTCCAGGTAAATCAACGAATAATAGTTCTTGACCATTATAATTGTATTCCCCTTCTTTCTTTTCAACAGTTACCCCTGCATAGTTCCCCACATGTTGCTTAGCGCCTGTAATATTATTAAAAATGGTAGTTTTACCACAGTTTGGGTTACCAGCCAAGGCAATTTTAATTTGCTTATCCTTTGCCATACATAGTCTCCTATTTAACTTCTACATCAATCATTTTTGCTTCACTCACTCGAAGAGATAATTCAAAATTTTTCACTTTAATTTCGATAGGATCTGCTAAAGGCGCATATTTTACCATGCGAACCTCAGTTCCTTTTACAATTCCCATGTCAATCAAGCGATGTTTGATATTACCTGAGCCGTGTAAGGCTAGCACTATACCCACTTCACCTGGTTTCATATCTGCCATCGTTTTAACACTCACGTGTGACACCTCCTAATACCAATAATCATTTTAAATATACATCTTAATGTATTATAACAATAATAGCTTTCAATATCAACAATAATTATCATAATAGAGTACGAATAGGTACAATATAAAATAATGATATCTATAATATTTTTTTATTATTTATGGTATAAGTAGCACAATACATGGTTATTCTTATATATCGAAAATTATAGTGTTTATGCGTATTTTTCAACTATATTATTTTATATTCATATAATCATATATTTTTTATAATTTTTATTACTATAACTGTCGATTATATGACAAGGTGTTTTTCCTCATCTATTTTTGTTTTTTATTCTCATTTAAATTATCTAATATGAGAAAAATTACTCTATACCACTATATAATCAGTATTTTTTATTTCTCAAAATCAAATAGTAAGCTATTATAAGTAACAAGTTCTGTGTAAAATCTATATTACAAATGTTTAGCAACTACAACTCTATTTTTCTATCATCCAGGTTATCTTCAAAAAACATAAGCAAAATGCTATAATAGATAAACATATAAACGCCATTTACATAGTAATTTATAGAGGAGACTCATGAAATCATTTAAAACACTTGGTATAACAGAAGATATTTCTACTATTTTACAAAAGCAAGGTATTAAAGAACCTACACCGATTCAAGAGCAAGCCATTCCCATGATATTTAAAGGAAATGATATCATTGGCCATGCTCAGACCGGCACGGGTAAAACATTAGCTTTTTTATTACCTATTCTTCAGAGAGTGCATAAAGATGTGCATCAAGAACAAGCGCTAATTATTGCACCTACGCGCGAACTGGTACAACAAATTGCGCAACAGGCCAAGCATATTGGTCAACAGATTGATGTTGACGTATTGCCGCTCATTGGCGGAAAAACAGTAGATCATCAATTACAACAATTAGGCAGACGTCCTCACGTAATCATTGGTACACCGGGGCGGTTACTAGATCACGCCGATCGCGGTTCATTGCATCTTAGCACCATTCGCCGCATTGTGCTTGATGAAGCCGATCAAATGCTCCATATGGGGTTTTTGCCTACAGTAGAAACATTAATTCATCGCACAGATAAGAAACGTCAATTACTACTATTTTCTGCCACTATGCCCGATAAAATTCGCAAGCTCGCTAAATCCTATATGCATGCTCCTATGTCGATTACGATTGAAAGTAAGCATGTCACATTAGATGCAATTGAGCAAACAGTCTATATGATGAATAGTTCTGAAAAAACTAAACGTCTTATCGAGATGATTCAACAAGACAATCCATTTCTAGGCATCGTATTTTGTAATACCCGTGATAGTGCAATCCGCTTATCCTATGAATTAACCGCCGCTGGATTATCTATTGCAGAAATGCACGGTGATTTAACGCAAGGGCGGCGTACTCAAATTTTAAAAGACTTTGCAAAAGCCAGAACGCAGATATTAGTAGCTACCGATATTGCTGCTCGTGGTATCGATATTGAAGGTATCACACACATATATAATTACGATGTACCACATGATGTAGACTATTATATCCATCGCATTGGGCGAACTGGTCGTGCTGGTAATTCAGGTGTAGCGATTACATTGGCAACGCCTGCTGATGAAAGCTGGCTACGCCGTATTGAACGTGCCATTAAGGCTACGTTAACCAAATATACTGCAGATGGGCAAATCAAGGTGAAAGGCACTAAGGATATGGCTCCTAAACGGGTAAAAAAATATAAATCTACCGGCCCTACTAGTTCCTACCAAGCTACTAAATCGAAAGCTCACAAAGCAACTGGTCATGGTGGCACCAATAATAGACGGCGAAGAAAATCTACATCACAAAACCAACGTAATCGGCGCAAATAATTACATACCTAGGCCTATATAAAACGGTGACCATCAATTTATGTGCTATGAGATAAGGTCCTTAGTACGTATCAATTAGGTGATGATTGCTGCACTTGCTATCATTCAATGTAAGTGGTTAATGCACCTTTCCTTGTAATAGTGTGTCAACAAGTAAATCATGGGACTAAAAAGAGTCTATGCTTAGATATATTCATCCTATGCATAGACTCTTTTTAGTCCTTTATTTTTTTGAATACACTACCATCCGACAGAGTTTATTCATCTATAAACAATTTATTCTTACTAGGTAAATTATATGTTTTTAACTCCATCTCATTTAAACAGACTGGGCTTGCCATTTACATCAGCACATTGGGTGCGACATTCATTACGATTACTACAAATCCAGGTAGTTTTACCGCGCACCACTTGTTTTACGAAATAACCTGTATGGCAACGTGGACATTTATATTGTTTTGATTCTTCTGGTACTTCTAGTCTTTTATGTGCTTCATCTATTTGTGTATTACGGTTTATTTTTTCTGTATATGTACAAGCAGGATAATTACTACACCCCCAGAAAATACCAAACTTGCCATGTTTCTGCACCATGTGTCCTGCATTACATTGAGGACATAACTTATGTGTATCGCTTGGTGTATATGATTTTATAGTGGATACATCGCTATCCGATCCATCATATTTTTTTTCGCCTTGTCCTCGATGAATCGTACGCACGATATTGGCTCTCATACTACCGTAATACGTATCATCATGAGAAAATCCTAATTTGTTAATTAACGTAGTTAAAAATACAACTTGATCTGACAAAAAGCTTTCCAATGTATCACCGCCATCACTCATACGAGCCAACCGTTCTTCCCATACTGCAGTTTCATCAGGATAGAGTAATTCATCTGGCAAGGCATCTACCAACACATAGCCGTTTTCCGTTGGCTGTAATACTTTCTTTTTACCTACACTTTTAATGAATTGACGTTGTATTAATTCATCAATAATCGTTGCACGTGTGGCTTCTGTGCCAATACCGGATACTGCTTTTAATTGTTTTTTAAGATCCTCATTCTTTACGAATTTATGTATTTCTTTCATGGCTTGCAATAAGGTAGCTGCCGTAAATCGCGTAGGTGGTTTCGTTGCTTTTTTATCAATCTTACATTCGTTAGATGTTAAGGAGTCCCCTTTTTTCACAGGTGGCAATAGATTCGTTGTTGTTTTCTCATCCCCATCATCATTCACTTCACTACCATCATCCTGCGTGCTACGGGAGGATCTTTGATACAATTCTTTCCATCCTAATATAGTAACCACACGGCCGTGAGCTACAAAGTTTTCCTCACACTGTGTCACTATTAACTTTGTTTGCTTATATTCATGTTCTGGATAAAATTGAGCTATATAGGCCTTCGCAATCAAGTGATATATATTTCGCTCTCTTTCAGATAAACTCTGTGTCGGACACGCTACAGTAGTTGGAATAATCGCATGATGGGCCGTAATTTTTTTATCGTTCCACGCCAGCGATTGAATCGATTGATCTGCATGGCTGGCCCACGTGGATAAGCGACGATCACCACAGTTTTGTAAATTACTTAAAATCGCCGTTTTGTCTGATAATTGATTGGTAGGTATATAATCACAATCTGATCGGGGATAGGTGGTCAGTTTTTTCTCATACAATTGTTGCGCTGTATCTAACACAGTTTGTGGATCGTAGGAAAATAATTTACCTGCAGCCACCTGCAATACCGATAAGGATAAAGGCAACAGTTGTGGTTCTTTTTTCTTAGTAGTGGTAGCTTTCGTAACAATGCCTGTAGTCGCTTTTTTGATTTCCTCTGCTAGCGTTTCAGCTACCTCGCGCACTAATAATCGCCCCTCTGAGTCTAACCCTTTTTGCTCATCCTTAGGCTGCCAAGTAGCCCAAAAAGTTCCTTTCTCATGAGCATATAATACTTTCAACGTATAATAATCTATGGGAGTAAACGATTGAAGTTCCCGTTCTCTACGCACCACTAGTGCCAAGGTTGGTGTTTTTACGCGTCCAATAGGTAACGTAATGCGATGTCCTTTCCGTTGTTCGGCTATCGTATAAGCGCGCGATAGATTCATGCCAATCAACCAATCCGCTCGTGAACGAGCTAATGCAGATTGTTTTAAATTAAAAAAGTCACGATTATCTCGCAAATCGCCTAGAGCTGCACGAATTGATTTTTCATCAAGGGCATTCAATAAAATCCGTTGTACTGGTTTTGTATTGCCTACATAATCTAAAATCTCGTCGATAAGTAGCTGCCCTTCTCTGTCTGGGTCACCAGCATTAACGATAGTATCTGCTTTTTCTATTAATTCTCTAATGAGGTGAAACTGTTTTTCACTATTTTTACTAATTAACAACTTCCATGCATCAGGTACAATCGGCAAGTCATGGGCGTTCCATTTTTTATAGCGTCCATCATATTCTGCTGGTTCTGCTTGCTCTAATACATGACCAAATGCCCAAGTAACCACATCATCGCCATGTATAATATAACCATCTCGTCGTTCTATATGCTGTTGTTCTGGCAGATATTTACTGATTTCTCGCCCCATACTCGGTTTTTCTGCAATAAATAATCTCATAACCTCTCCTAATTATACCTAAGGCATTAACCCAGCCACCGCTATCTACTCATGTGTATACGCATCCATCTCGCACTGTCCCATTATATGGTCTAACTACCATGAATAGGTTTCTAGGACATCTACTAGTCGCTTATATACTAAAGAGGATACGTTTACACTCCCTTTTCACTATCATCAATGCTATATACACTCAGCCATTTCTATCTTATTATGCTAACATACTCTCTAGGTCAGTCGCAACTAAATCGAGATAATCCATCTATATGTCTATCCATCTATACGTGAAAACTAGAATTTCTTGTATCCCTTATATAGTAAAAATAGTATATCTAGTATATAATTATGAAGATATAATTTTTAATTTAAAGAGGTATGATAATGACATTTTTAGAAGAAGTTGAGCGCAGACGGACGTTTGCTATTATTTCTCACCCTGATGCTGGTAAAACTACATTGACAGAAAAGCTTTTATTATATGGTGGTGCTATCCATTTAGCTGGGTCGGTTAAGTCTCGAAAGACGCAAAAACACGCCGTATCAGATTGGATGGAAATCGAAAAACAACGCGGTATTTCTGTAACGAGTTCCGTATTACAATTTGACTATGATGGGTGTCGCATTAATATCCTAGATACACCGGGTCACCAAGATTTTTCAGAAGATACGTATCGCACATTAATGGCGGCTGACAGTGCCGTCATGTTAATTGATATTGCAAAAGGCGTGGAAGCACAAACAAAAAAATTGTTTGCTGTCTGTAAAGAACGAGGCATTCCTATCTTTACATTTGCTAATAAACTGGATCACTATGGGAAAAACCCATTTGACTTGATTGAAGAAATTGAACAAGTCCTTGGTATTCGTGCAGTACCGATGAATTGGCCGATTGGCATTAATGGTGAATACAAAGGCATTTACGACCGCATGCATCACACTATTGAATTATTCGATAAAGATGAAACTCATGGGCAAGAAAAACTTGCCTCTACAAAAGGCTCTGTCGATGATCCTATGTTTAAAGAAATTTTAGGTGCTGATATTCATCAAGCCCTCATCGATGACATTGAGTTACTCGATGTAGCAGGAGATCAATTTGATTTTGATAAAGTCCAAGCTGGCGAATTAACTCCTATGTATTTTGGTTCAGCTATGACTAATTTTGGGATTAAACCTTTCTTGGAAAGTTTCTTAGAATTAGCACCTTCTCCTGCTCCACGACAAGCACTCGAAGAAGTGGTATATCCTACTTCAGAAGATTTTTCTGCCTTAGTCTTTAAAATTCAGGCGAATATGAATCCGAACCATCACGACCGCATTGTATTTATGCGTATTTGCTCCGGTAAATTCGAAAAAGGAATGACCGTTCTTCATAGACAATCGGGAAAACAGTTGCGCCTATCACAACCTCAACAATTTCTAGCTACAGAACGAACCATTGTAGAAGATGCATTCCCTGGCGACATCATCGGTGTCTTTGACGCTGGTGTTATGGGCGTAGGCGACACGCTATGTATGGGCAAGCACAAGGTTACATTTGGCGATTTTCCTGTGTTCCCTCCTGAATTTTTTGCTCGTATATCGCCGAAAGATACGATGAAGCGTAAACAATTTATTAAGGGCATGACGCAACTAGCTCAGGAAGGGGCCGTTCAAATCTTTGAACAACCTCATTCCCTAGATTCTTATATTGTCGGTGCTGTCGGTATGTTGCAATTTGAAGTGCTAGAGTATCGATTAAAAAATGAATACGGCGTAGATTTATTAAATCATACCTTGCCGTATAGTGTAGCTCGTTGGGTAGGCGATGAAGTAGATATAAGCTCTATAAAAGGGTTAGATGCGGCGATGGTGGTCAAAGATAGTCGAAAGCGCACGGTTATCTTAATTAGCAACGAATGGCAAATGAATTGGGTGCAAGAACGCAATCCAGATATCACTTTCTTGCGTACGCCTAAGTTACACGACAACTAGGGCCAAGTAGTCCCTCTATCAAGGGAACGATCAACTTATACATGATGGTAGTCATTGATGAAACTTATGTATTCTTACATTTGCTTTCCCTACGGAAAGCAGGTCATTATTTGTAACGATATAGTTACCAAATAAGGGATTTCTTACAATTTTTTGTAAGAAATCCCTTATTTTCGTTTCTGCCATGCACGATTTACTTATACAAGTCGCTTATTATTCTATTATCATAGTTGTATGGCCCGTATATACTGATAGTACTCCATCGCCTATACATTAGATGTCTTGTGCTAAGCCTTGTTCCTGGGCAATGACCGCCGCAATTTGATTACATATTTGATTCAATTGTTCTTGATTCGTTCCTTCAGCCATAACACGGATTAATGGTTCCGTTCCACTAGGTCGCACTAGAATGCGTCCATTTTCACCTAATTCTAACTCACCTGCAGCAATGGCTGCTGCAATAAGTGTATTCGTTTCCCATCCTGTTTTAGTGGCTACACGAACATTCACAAGTTGTTGTGGGTATTTAGTCATCAACCCGGCTAATTCAGATAAAGGTTTCCCTTTTTCTTTTACAATGCTAACGAGTTGTGTAGCCGTCAACAGTCCATCGCCAGTGCTATTATATTGCAAGAATATAACATGTCCCGATTGTTCGCCGCCAATGGAGTAATCATCTTCTAGCATTCTTTCTAATACATAGCGATCCCCTACTGCAGTAGTGCAAGTCTGCATGCCTAATTCTTTAGCTGCTTTATGAAAGCCAATATTACTCATTACGGTGCTGACAATCATATTATCATGCAATTGGCCTGCCTCTTTTAACTTTAAGGCACATAAGAGCATAATTTGGTCTCCATCTAAGACCTGTCCTTTTTCATCAACGAATAGGCATCGATCGGCATCACCATCATTAGCTATTCCTAGATCTGCTTTATGAGCGATTACAGTTTGTTGGAGACTCTCTAAATGAGTAGAGCCACATTGTTCATTAATATTAGTGCCGTTTGGATCAACATGAATAGGAATGACCGTAGCCCCTAATCGTTTTAATACTTCTGGTCCGACTACAGAAGCTGCACCATTCGCACCATCATAGACAATTGTCATCCCCTCTAAGGACATAGTTACTGTGGATACGATGAAATCCGCATACTCATGAGCTAGTTCCATATGATATTCAATACGCCCTATCTCTGCCCCTGTAGGCCGCGCTAATTCATTGCTACCACTTTGACGACAGTATTCTTCAATTTCATCTTCTACCGCATCAGGTAATTTAAACCCTTCATGGTTAAAAAATTTAATCCCATTATCTTGAAATGGATTATGAGAGGCAGAAATAACAACGCCTGCATCCCACTCATGATAGCGAACAAGATATGCTACACCTGGTGTAGGAATAACACCAGCTATCACCACATTGCCTCCCATCGAAGTAATTCCTGCTGCTAAGGCACATTCTAACATCCCCCCGGAAATACGGGTATCACGACCAATTAAAAAGGTAGGATGTGCCTTTTTTTTACTAAAATACATTGCCGCCGCACGGCCTAAATGGTAAGCCAATTCCGGTGTCAACATTTCATTAACAACTCCACGAACTCCATCTGTCCCAAATAATCTAGCCATATATACCTCCGTATTATTCATTCACTCATCATGATTCTATTGTATTAGGGCGTTACACGGGTATGTATCGATTCAACTATACAGGTACATACCGATTTTATATAGTTACATCAGTCATTTACAGACTATAATTCATTCTAGTATATCATCATACTAGTACATATCATAGAAACTACCTTATCATATCTCTTTCGGTTTAGCAAATTCTGCCATAACCATAATTGCTGTTTCAGCACCATCTAAAGCGGCACTCATAATACCTCCTGCATAACCAGCGCCTTCTCCCATCGGATACAATCCATGTACATTAGAGGAAACTCGTTGTTCATTACGCTGAATCCTTAGCGGTGCAGATGTTCTAGTTTCTACACCAGTCATGCATATATTTTCATCATCAAAGCCTTGTATGCGTTGTCCAAAATACGGCAACGCGCGCTCCATTACTTCCGTTACATATGGTGGTAAGCAGTCATGGAGATTGCTTGCCACGACTCCTGGCTTATATGAGTAGAGTGCAGATGGTTCTATGTCTTCTATGGTATTTCTTAAAAAGGCGCCAATCGTTTGTATGGGCGCTTGATATGTACCACCGCCCAATTCATAGGCCTTGTGTTCCCATTTTCGTTGAAACTCTACACCTGCTAATGGATGTGTGCCAAAGTCATCTGGTCCCACGGTAACCACTAACGCACTATTTGCAATTCCCGTATTTCTAGCATATAAGCTCATGCCATTCGTAACTACGTGTTTTTCTTCCGAAGCACTCGCTACCACGTGTCCACCAGGGCACATACAGAAACTGTAACAGGTTCGTTTTGTTTGACTATCATGATACACCAGAGAATACTCTGCCGCACCAAGTCCTAGATCCGTAGGATCCATGCCATATTGAGAGCGGTCAATCATATCTTGCGGATGTTCAATACGAACACCTATGGCAAAGGCTTTCCCCACCATATCGACACCTTTATGGTACATCATTTCATACGTATCTCGAGCACTATGACCGATGCCGAGTAGTACAATGGATGTGGAAATTTTTTCTTTGTCATTGACAACCACTGCTGCAATGCTCCCATTTTCAATGACAAGGTCCGTCACTTTAGCGCCGAAACGCACTTCGCCACCCCAATCGATAATCTGTTGGCGCATGGCTTTCACCATACCCCGTAATATATCGGTTCCCACATGTGGCTTATGCTTATATAAAATTTCTTCTGGGGCGCCAAAATTTACGAAATATTGAGCGATTTCATGCAAACGAGGATGAGTAATTCTCGTTGTCAATTTGCCATCTGAAAATGTGCCAGCACCGCCTTCACCAAATTGTACATTCGATTCTTTTTTAAACGTACCATGTTTCCAAAAATTCTCCACATCTGCCGTACGTGTATCTACATCTTGCCCTCGTTCTAATACGATAGGTCTATATCCTTCACGTGCTAAATAAAAGGCTGCCAGCATGCCTGCTGGGCCAAATCCAATCACGATTGGTCGATGCTGTAACGTTTGTACGCCATGGGAAATAGGTTTTGGCTTTTCGGGGTTCATTTTACTAATATTTTTATCGTTTCTTAGTTGGTGAAGCACCCTTTCCTCATGATCTACTTCTAAAAACAATGTGTACACAAAATAAATATGTGGTTTCTTGCGTGCATCTACGGCACGACGAACTACATGAATTTGTGTAATGGATCCACGTAAGGGCACATATTTCTTTTCTAATAACTGAATTAATTTTGTTTGTACCGTAACAGGTACACGAAAATTAATAAGTCTAATCATATACTTCTCCTATATTGTATCTGCCATACGTGAGGTATTACTATAACAGATGTGATCAGCTAAACAATACTATATCTTATGAGCGTTCTAAGCCCATAAGATATAGTATCCTATACCACTATAACGAATAGGAATTCGCCATGGCATCTTTTATAATTTCAATTTTCACTTTTACCGTTGTTATAGCACTCGTTAAACCAGATGGTAAAAGTAGATTATAGGTTCCTTCTACTGTCGATTCAACACCAGATATGTCAATGGGTTGTGTTTTTATATCGGTCATACTATTCAGTAATTCTTCTTTACCGTATATAGTAATTTGTGCTGGTGTAACGGTAGTTGCTTTTACAGTACATCCATCAGCTGGTACGCCTACTACATTCGCCGTAATAGGAAAGGCTTTTTCGGTTCGTATTTTGGTCAATTCAAATTGAGCTTGTCCCTGTGTAGGAGAAATTGTAACTGGTATCGTCTTGCTATCAATATCAACGGCCTCTAATTTTCCTGTTTGGGTAAAACTCTTCGTTTGTTCCGACATGTTTACTTTTAATATAACATGCGCTACTTTATTAACTTTTGCCTTAGGTCCACTAATAAGGACTGTCTTTGGCATAACTGTTATTTTTTGCACTGCCATGTCATCTGGCAATTTACCAATCTGAATAATTTCTACTGGTACAGTCCGTTCTGCATATTCGTCAATGGTAACGGTAACGGTTTCAGGTGACATATCAGCAACCGTTGTGCCAGATGGAGGGGTAAAAATAATCGGTATATTACTTTGTCCCGGTTTCACTTCTGCTAAATCAATATAGGCTTTCATCAATTTATCATTCATCGTTAAAATTGTATTGCGTGGCCCTTTTAGTTGTACTCGAATTTCATGAGGCAATCCATCGGCTACATAATGGGCATTCAGATTTTGCACTTGTACAGGAATCGTATAGGAAGCTTCAATGACCGGATTTTGTTCTCGCATAATAAAGAACCACATCACAATAGCCGCTAAGACCGCTAATATTTTAGCACCCCAATTATGTTTAATATGTGTCAATATCTTTATCATTTGCGTGCCCCCCATTTCCATATACCTGTCATTGTTTGACGTGGGCGTTCCATAAATGTATGAAGGGCCTCTCTAATTTGTTCTTCTGGTAAATGGCGATAAATATGTCCACCATAGGTATAAGAAATTTTACCAGTTTCTTCACTGACTACCACTACTACTGCATCCGTCTGTTCAGTTACGCCAATAGCGGCTCGATGTCTTGTGCCTAGTTCTGTACTAAGTGATCGATCTTCTGTCAACGGTAATAGGCAACCAGCAGCCATAATGCGTCCATTTTTAATAATCACGGCCCCATCATGTAACGGTGTACTAGGAACAAATATATTTTTTAGTAGTTCTCTTGAAAGCTTGGCATCTAATGCTACGCCTGTATCAATATAATCGCCTAAGCCAACTTCTCGTTCAAATACCATCAATGCCCCTGTATGATCGCGCGACATGACGCGCGCCGCTGCCATAACTTCAGAAATAGCCGCATCCATTTCTGCTTCGCTTACATCTTGGGCTTTGGCAAAAATACGGCCACGTCCTAGCTGTTCTAACGCACGTCGCAGTTCTGGTTGAAAGACGACTGGCAAGGCAAACAAAATAACTGTCATACCTTGTTGTAAGAGCCAACTCACCACATATAGATCGAGCATATGGGCAAGAACGTTAGCAACGCCAAGTATAAATAAGCCTTTCACCAAGGATACGGCCCGTGTATCTTTTAATAATTTATATAAAAAATAAAGGAACATCGCCACCACTAGAATGTCAACGACATCCATGAGGCGAAATGTTTCTAACAATGTTTGAAAGTGAATTCCCATAAATGTACTCCTTATCATATTGAATCAAGGAATATACATACTATATTACCATGTACTGTTTCATTTTACCTTATTTTACTAGGCCTGTAAAATCTCTACTCATATTGTGCTGAAATCCATACATCCATTGTACCGCCACACACCATGCCTTCTTTAACCGCTTCATCGTCATCTAAGGACACCCGAATTCGTCTACATGTTTCTCGGTGTTGCAACACATCTAACGCAGTAGCACGAATTTCATATTCTGCACGACCACCACCGATAGTGCCAAAGGTAGTACCATTAGGATGCACTACCATGCTAACACCAGCTTTTCGTGGTGTTGATCCTTGGGTCCATACAATAGTTGCTACCGCTAGTGTATCATGTGGTCGCTCCCCCAAATATTCAATCATCTCTCGTATCATATTCTGTTACGCCTCCTATTAACCATTTAGTTATACTGCGGGGCTACGTAACGTACCTCCTCGTTTATTGCGTGTAACCGCTAAATATTCACTGACAATTGACAGAGCAATTTCTTCTGGTGTTTGTGCCCCAATATCAAGCCCAATCGGTGCATATATCTGTGCTAACTCTTCTTCGGTCCATCCTTCATGTCTCAATTGTTCAAAGGCATAATGAATCCGTTTTCGACTACCCATAACGCCCATATATGTAGGCAATTGCGTCCGCAACTGATTAAGACAAATCGTATCATATTCATGTGCCCGCGTAACAATGATAAATCCGGTATACTTAGATAACACTAAGGATTCTTCTAAGCATGTCATATCACAATGGACACGATGCACAGCAGCATCGAAAAATTCTGGTCGCAAGTAATCAAGTCTATCATCTACAACAGTTACTGCACAACCGACAAATAACAATATATCAGAAATAGCGCGACTCACATGTCCTGCTCCCATCACAAGCACCTCTGGATCACGCTCGATAGCTTGCACAAAATATTCAACGTGATCAGCTACTATCAACTCATTCACCTTAGCATCGCCTAATGAGAATCCTACGAAAGGTTCTCCATAAATAGTAACACCCGATTTTTCATAAATAACACGATCCCCTTTGCGTGTGCCTGTCAAGGCCGTCACGAGGAACGTATCTTCTCGAGATTGTAATTGTCTTTTCATTGCATCATAAATTGTTTTCATAGGTTTCTTCCTTTTGTGCAATACCATGATTCCACAGCTTCTACAACACCACCACCAACAGCTAACGCTTTATCTGAAATTGTATAACAATGAAACTCTTCACAACGAGGATCGATATCGGCCAACTTACAATGTTTTGTAACCATCAATCCACTCGTTAAAATACCTCTTAGTATACCTGTAATTTTGGCTGTAATAGGTGTATCGTCTACATAGCCAAGCGTATCACCTTTTTTTACAGTTTCCCCAATATGTCGTTTGGCCGTAAATAGACCTACACATGGTGAATGCATAACCCGTTCATGTGTATATCCCCCTATATTACCAGGTACTCCCGTATTAAGAATGGCACTGCCTTCGTAAATACAACGCCCCAATGTATGTCCTCGCATAGTTTCTACAACTACATCAACACTTTCACCCGCTATAAATCCAGGGCCTACACCGACTACTAAGGATGCATCATCTGCACGGGTCCCTAAATTTTTTTTTGCCATAATAGCATCAACCACAATTCGTGGCTCTAATATATCTAATAGATCCCTATACGGCTCGATGACTACTGGAATATGTCCACGTAATAAAATTTCTTGTACCCTTGTCAAGGGTACACATTCTGCGGTAAGTCGTTCCAACGTGACTACGCCTTTATGCACCGCCGTACCATAACAAACTTCTCGTCGAATCATTGTAGGTATGGCAATTTCATTCACCACTACTCGATACCCTGAACGCACTAATCGATAAATGATCCCCGATGCAATATCTCCACCGCCACGAACTAATACTAATGATTTCATTGTTGCCTCTCTTTATACAATCCTATCTAGTACTATACTAACATATATTGTATCTAACTATCATGTTAGATGATTCATAGCTATACGTATCTATACTATGTGTCATATAGGAATACAATTATTACTCATGTCTCTTTCGTTGACTCTTATCTATGGTATGTATCATATAGTAATTGGTATTCTTCCATCGTATCTACATCTATGCCTTCATCACGATGAATGGGCACATATACGCACGATGTTTTCCCTTCACCATAGATAATTGAACGGCCCCCTACATCACCTGATAGCTGACGTAATCGTGAAAACCAATAAGGGCTAAATACAACGGGATTCGCTGCGGCAAAAACATTTCTATATTGAGGAATAACAATAGCCCTAGGATTTTTGCTACGTACATCATAAAAAGTTTCTATTATGCTTTCTACTACCATAGTCGACAACAGGGGCTGATCACAGACGGAGAATAAAACGCCATCTATACGCTTATTTTCTTGTGCTTCTATTTCATCTACTGCTCGCATGGCTAATTGAATTGAATAGCCTTGTCCCCATTCTGGTTGATCATTTATGACAGTAGAAAACCCATACTCTTCTACAATGGATGTCAATTTTTTCTCTCTTCCATTAACAACTGCTAAGCGAACTACGTCGTAATCACCATCACCTGATAAGGCAACACATATATGGTCAAGTATCGTCTTAGATTTCCAAGGTAACAAGGCTTTGCAAGTCCCCATTCGTTTCGAATCACCAGCAGCCAATATAATAATTCCTAATGCCATTGTATCACCTTATCAATCTGACAATTCTCTTCATATCCCTTGGCCAACACAATCATAGTAATCGTAGTAGGTAGCAAGGCGATAAATTTTTGAATTTTCTCTTTATCAACCGTATCGGCACCCGTACAAAACAGAATATATTCACCTTTGGCATATTGAAATAATCCATGTGCATGGCCTACGAAACGTGCTAACAAATCGGGTGTCATCGCAGTGCCAACCGGTACATCTAAAAGTTGTAGCAACAGCGGTAGATTATGTATATAGAGCGGAGTAAGTGTTTGATTTAGAATTTGTAAATTCACCACCCCTATCGTTCGTCTTGTCATAGTAGGAATCATCGGTTCTGTCCTTCTGTGAGCGGTCAGCCATTTTTCTTTGGCTCCGTCTGCTTCCACCACTATGTGCCATTGAGGATGTTTCCTATGAATGCTATCAATGTATTCTCCTCTAAGACCTATTGCTTTTGTATTAGTAACAGAATGAAACCAAGCGGCATACCCTTTACGAGCCATAGCGCTAGTGCAGTATGTTTCTGCCTCTGCCAGATTGTCACCATAATAGGGATTCCATGTGGCAATTTGTGATTCATACATTTTAGTGGTACTACTTACCATTGTCTCTTTTCCTATGAGCTGGCCATAAAAAAGGAGTTTAGATAGTACTGTTGTTTTACCTCCTGCTCCTACTAAGGCGGTAATGCCTGGAATCATCAATTGTTTCCATAGTACGATGTGTCTTGTCATTATCTATCCCTCATGGCTATGATAGCATTACATTGCCTTATATTCTTCATTCATCGCCATATACACTTTTTCTGGTGTCATAGGCAATGTGGTAACATCAGCACCTACCGCATTATAAATGGCATTATGAATTGCTGGTGCCGACGTATTAATCACTACTTCCCCGATTGATTTAACCCCTACTGGCGAACTTGGTTCATAAGATTCAACAAATCCTACATGAATATCACCAATATCTTGACGCGTTGGCAATTTATAGGTCATAAATCCCGCCGTTTCCTTGCGACCATTTTTACTATAACGAACATCTTCATATAAAGCCATCCCAATGCCTTGTACAATACCACCTTCAGCTTGTACTCTAACTAAATTAGGATTAATAATCGTTCCACAATCAACGACGGCATAAAAATTAGTAAGAATAACTTTACCTGTATAGGTATCAACTTTAACTTCTGCTATACCAACCATAAACGGTGGTGGCGATATAGAACTCCCCCAGGAAGCAGTGGCCATCAATTGTTGACACTGTGTACCTACTAGCAATGTAGGGGCTAAGTCCTTTAATGATAACTCCTCTGTACCATCGCTAGTGCTAGCTTTCACACCATCAAATTCAACTTGATCTACCGAGGTATGAAAGTAGTTAGCAAAGGCTTGTATAATTTTTTCTCGCAATTCTGTAGCTGCCATATGGGCGGCCGTACCCGTTACATAGGTTGTGCTCGATGCATACGAGCCAGGATCAAAGGGAACTACATCTGTATCCGATTCAATCACATTCATATATTCTACAGGACAGCCTAACACTTCGCAGGCAATTTGGCGCAATACAGTATTGGATCCCATTCCCATATCAGAAGACCCCGTGTATAAAGTATAATAGCCATCATCACCGACGCGAATTTCCACAGAGGCTGTATCAATATTCGCCACGCCCGATCCTTGCAAAGCTAGTGCCATTCCTAGTCCACCGCGATAACGTTCATCAATTTGCCAGCTATGTGGTCGTTCATCCCACCGTGCCATGGTGCGTGCTTTTTCCAAGGCTCCCTCAAATAATCCAGATGTCATAATTTCACCAGGTTCATAGAAAATGCTGGTTTCTCCTGCATGAATTAAATTTTTCTTTCGTAAATCCGCTTCATCAACACCCATACGATGTGCTAACAAACTAACGGCGGACTCTAGGGGCCATAATGCTTCTGTCGCGCCATAGCCACGAAATGCGCCACCTGGTGTGTGATTGGTGTACACACAGTCAGACCCATAATGTCCAGCCACAACCTTATTGTACAAGGGAACCGATTTATGTTCTCCTGCAGTCGTAGTCGTATAGGCGTGCGTCGCATGAGCCCCTGCGTCGGTAATGGCATGCATATCAATGACTTTGATAATACCATCCTTTGTGGCACCCAATCGAATTGTCCAGTCCCTAGCATGACGGCTGGTAGTGCAAGTATTAGCTTCCTCACGACTGTAGATAATTACCGATGGTTTTTGTAGTTTCCACGTAACAAAGGCATTCATAATCTCTGTAGCCGCTGTCTGCTTAGACCCAAATCCGCCACCAATGCGTGGCTTAATGACTCTGATTTTCGAGGCTGGGATCCCTAGCGCTCTGGCAATGTGTCGCCGTACATGGAACACGATTTGCGTAGAACTCGTAATGCATAGTCGTCCCAAATGATCGATGGTGCAAAAACTTCGAAAGGTTTCCATCGCAGACTGTAACGTAGCTTGATTCGAATAGGTGCCTTCTACTATGTAATCACATTCTTTTAAGGTTTTCTCTATATCCCCCACCGTGTGATTATAGGAACAAGCAATATTTCTTTTCGGATTTTCTCCTACAGGAAAGTTGACAAAATAGTCATCTTCATCGTGAATGACTGTTTCATGATCAATCGCCGTATGCATATCAAGAACTGGAGGAAGAACTTGATATTTTACTTTAATAAGTGGCATTGCTTTCATAGCTGCTATTTCATCAACGGCTACAATCAAAGCCACTTCATCCCCTACATAGCGTACCGTTTGCTCTAAAATAAGAGCGTCATAAGCAGAAGGTTCTGGATAGGTTTGTCCTGCCAAGGTAAACCGATGCGATGGCACATCTTTATAGGTAAAAATCGCTTCTACACCAGGTATTTTCATGGCTAGGGTTGTATCAATATCTATAATTTTTGCCATTGCATAGGGGCTACGCAACACTTTTATGATAAGTGCATTGGGCGGAATGAAATCAGCTGTATACGCTGGCTTTCCTGATAAAATAGCATGGGCATCTACTTTATCATAGGACTTTCCAATATGTTTCATTCTAAATCCCCCTCTAAATATTTTTTTATACCTCGCAATTGTGATTCATACCCTGTACAACGGCATAAATTACCAATGAGATATTCTTTAATTTCCTCATCGGTAGGATGTTCAGCATGTGCCTTTAACATAAGTGCACTCATCATCATGCCCGTCGTACAATATCCGCATTGATCTGCTCCTTCAGAGGCTAAGCAAGCTGCCAACTTGCTGGCCTCTACTTCTAACCCTTCTAAGGTCGTAATCTCATGATTGGTGGCTCTAAAAGTAGGGTATGCACAAGATAATACGGTTTTTCCGTCTATCCAAATGGTACACAAGCCACAATTCGTAGTATCACAACCACAACGAACGCTGAAATAGCCTAATTTACGTAATGTGGTCAATAGCATTTCATCTGTTTCAATCGATATATGATGTTGTTTGCCATTTACTGTTAACACGACTTCCATTTGTCTACCTCCGATACTAATCGACGAACCATGCCTACCACCATGGCTTGCCGATACGCTGATGATGCATGAGAATTGCTCTGATATGTCAACTCGTTCGCTGCTACTTCACCTGCTTTACAGACCACCTGAGGCCCTATATTGTTTAATAGATTACTGGCTTCTACCGCCTTAACGGGTGCACCAGGTCGTGCACCAATATATAGGGCATAGCCTTCTGTATCGTAACGAATCGCCCCCGTTAAATAAGGGAAATCACCGCGAGAATTACGCAGAGTATCAATAGCTACAGCTGGAGGATCACAAAAAATACGGATTTCTACAAGAATATCTCGTTCTTTCCACGTCATATATGATTCTAAGGACATACGCCCCCCATGATATAAGACCACATCGGCCCGCAAGGCTAATAAGAGAGGAATTATATCGGAAAATCCGAATCGACTTGCTACAGACCCACCCATAGTAGCCATATTTCTAAACTGCACTCCTAAAATTTCATGTACTGCTTGGGGTAATAAACCGTGGGCTACAGACTGTAATAATGTATCCCGTTCCACGTCACCTTGTGTAGCCATGGCACCAATGCAAATTTCACGTTCTTTTTCATCGAGTCGTATATAATCAAGTCCCAATTGACTCATGTCAATCACTAGTGGCCATCGTCGTTTTCCCAATCGTAACCAACAGCCGCCTGCTAATAAAGGGGCTGTCTTATGTTTTATAAATAATTGATATGCTTCCTCTAGTGTTTTAGGTTGTAAAACTTTTACAAAAGCTAACATATATACCTCTCTCAATGTTATAATACTATTATAATGAACAAATTAAAATTGATAGACTATTGCCAACAATTACATATTCACGCTGTAGGAATCGCTCCTTGGCCACTTCCTATGGAAGAAGCACGTCGCATTCTCTTCGAACAAGATCCTTGTCCCTTTACTGCCAGTGAATTACAGGCACGCTTACAAGGAAATACCACACTTGTGAATCCTCGTTGTGCCATTGTATGCTTATTTCCTTATTATGTACCTACAAACAAGCCATCCAATATAGCGCGTTATACATGGGCCACAGATTACCATCTAGTAGTACCTCACTATCTTTCTCAAATTATATCCTATTTGCAGCAAGAGGAGCCATCTGCAGAATTTGAAATCCATTGTGATACATCCCCCTTAGCTGATCGCTACATGGCTTATTTAGCAGGTCTCGGATTTTACGGAAAAAACCACTGTTTTATTCATCCTTCATTAGGATCCTATGTGGTTATCGGAACGATCTTAACATCTATTCCCTTTGAACCGGATAGGCCATTACATGCTACTTGTTTAGGCTGTAACCGTTGTTTACAAGCTTGTCCAGGTCAAGCCCTCCAAGCCGATCATTTTCATTATCACACTTGTAAAAGCTATTTAACACAGAAAAAGGGAGATTTATCTGAAGCGGAACAACAGATTATTGGAAAAACACCGCTCCTATTCGGTTGTGATATTTGTCAAGAAGTATGTCCTCATAACGCGCATCTTCCTATCACTCCGTTTGCCGAATTTCGTCATATAGAGCCACAGGTATCAACCGAAGAACTAGCCAATATGACTAATAAACAATTCAAAGAGCGGTATGGGCATCGCGCTTTTTCATGGCGTGGGAAAAAAATTCTCCTACGCAACGAAGCGTATATTAAATCTAAAAAAGATTCTACCTAGTATAGCCACTAGGTGTCTTCTTTTGCCTTAGCACTATCTATATGATAGTAATGAAGTTTATCTAAGGAATAGCTTAATGGCTTACTATATAACTGTAAAAATAAATCTACTTCTGGCATATCTAAGGCTCGTAGTTTTGCCAAAATACTATCATGTGCTTCTTGAAATTCATCATTGCCAGCATGTACTTCGCGCACACATTTCATATAGGCTGCCAAAATATCTGCGGCTTTTACAAATCGACCAGTAGCTGATGTTGCATCTTCACAAATTAACGGTTCATAATCTGGTTGTAAGGGTTCTGGTAAGGTCTCTAATAATTTATGTTGTGCCGCTTTTTCAATATCTCCGTATAATTGTCGCAATGTAGCATTAAAATATTTAATCGGCGTAGGCATATCGCCTGTAAATACTTCACTAGCATCATGAAACATAGCCTTAACTGCTACTTCATTCGCATCAATGTGTCCGCCATAATAATGGTTGCTAATACATGCCAGATTATGTGCTATAAAAGCTACATCTAAACTATGTTCCTTTATATTTTCTATTTCCGTATTACGCATTAACCCCCATCGCTGAATATATTTCATGCGATGCAGAAAGGCAAATAAAAAACTTTCTTTCATATACACACGCTCACTTCTACTAACTACACATTCACAATTCTAACGTTCTATCTATGCGATGGTAGCCGATACATACCATCCATACATAATCTACACGATTGTAGGCTTACATCTTTCACATATATGTTTATAATTAATAGTATTTTACATATTGTACCTACCTCATTATCAACCATATCGATTTACATAGCAACGCTTTCATGCGAGTCTGTATGACTCGTTTTTTATATCCTATCTATTCATGCTACGCAAGTGCTAAGCTTGTGTATTTTTTATATCAGAAGCGGTTTCTTTCACATCACTTACAGGTTCTTGTGTGTTCTCCACAGCTTCCTTTACATATACCACACGCTGTGGGTATGGAATATCAATACCATTAGCGTCAAATTTATCTTTCACTTCTGACATAGTACGATAGTAGACGGCCCAATAATTTTCATTTTTCACCAATGGCATGGCTCTAATTTGTACCGAATTGTCGCCAAAAGCAATAATACCAATTTCCATGTGATTCGCATTTAACACTAATTTATTCGCTTTAAAAATTTCTTTTAACAACTTAATCGCCTTATGATGATCATTATCATAACTAATATCAAAGACAAACTGAATGTACCGTTTCTTCATATAGCTACTATTCGTTAATTTTTGAGAGGTCAATAAAGAATTAGGAATAAATACAGTTTTGTTTTCTCTTGTTACAATGGCTGTATTCATGAGGTGAATATTTTTAACAGTTCCCTCTGCGCCGTCAACTACGATATAGTCGCCTACTTTAAAGGTTTGAAAAAAAAGTATCATTAAGCCAGATGCAAAATTAGACATATTATTTTGCAATGCTAAGCCAATACCGATACCGATAGCACCAAAACCAGCTATAAAGGATGTCATAGGAATGCCCATTTGATCTGCTGCCATCAAGACAACAACGGCAATCATCATGTAATACACAATTTGGCTGACAAAGTTCATGACTGTCTTATCATATTTTGTGCGCGCAATAATTCGATCGATGGCCCGTCTTAACAGCCGTGCAATCGCTTGCCCTATAACAAATGTAACAATGGCTAATAATAAATCAGTTATATGTGCTATTAACCAATATTGAATGTTTTCAACAGCAAAAAAACCTTTATCAATGGATAGTTTTATAGAATCAAAAAATTCAAACATAGGGGCCTCTTTCTATTAATAATACATCCCTTATAGTATACCATATCTAGTGATACCACGTGGAAATCAATCTTTTTTGTGTCGTCTTATCTCTATACAAGTTTCTTTTCTATATAAAATTAGTCAATTATCTATGTCCATGATATACTTACTAATATGCTATAGCAATCATTTAAAGGACGTTATATCACAGTATGATTATCAATTATAATAACGGTATGATAGGTAGCTTCTTACACCCAATACGTGTCCATAGTGTCACGATTCAAATTTACTGTACTATACTCCTTCTCATCATAGATACAGTATACTATATTTTATTACCATCATTATGAGGTCATTATGCATACATCTAAGATTACACCTTTTCCAGCACCCACTCAGTTAGCTACTGGTGGTCATGTTCATTATGATACAAATTCCCTAACGATTACTTTTGATGATATACATTACTCACTAAGTACAGGTCAATTAAACGGAGGATATCATCATACCCTAGCAGTTCGCAATCAAAAATTAAATTTTTTCATTACTACAGAGCAAGACTTACCAGGTGGTTCTGTGGCTAACTATTTAGCTAGTGAATTTGAAACATTGGACTTGCCCATTCATTTTTGTACGGCTCTACTTACTTCTGCCGATATGACAAAACATGTGTATACCAAAGTCGTACAAGATGATTGCATCGTAGAAACAATAATTACTGCTGGCATTGAACAAACTGCACACACTGCTGGTGACGGTTACCATTATAAGGAAGAAAAGGGAGAATTCTGTCCACCGGGAACTATTAATATTTTAGCCTTTACGAATAAGGCGTTAACTGACGGTGCTATGGCTAAAGCCCTTATCACTATAACAGAAGCTAAATCAGCAGCGCTACAGGATACTAATATTTCTAGCCTTCAATCGACCTCTATCGCAACTGGATCCGCCACTGATGGCATTATTCTTACCATCGATACATCTGGTGACATTTTGACTGATGCTGGTACCTTCTCATTATTTGGCGATACGCTAGCCAAAGCAGTTCGCCAAGGTTTAGTTGCATCATTAACCACATTCTAACAGAAGAGAGTATTTCTGCTATATAGTATCACCAATTAATACTCCTCAAACCACGTTTCTATACGTTCTCTGTCTGTGGTTTTTGTTAAGGCTAACATCAACAAAATACGTGCTTTCATAGGATTTAGTGTGCCACTCACTAAATAATTAGCCAATTGATCAGAACCTAGAGAAGATACCATACCACCATGCGTACGTGAAGCGCGCACAACGGGAATGGAAAGTCCTTTAGTAATCTTACGAATCTGTTCAGGAATAGTCCCATGTCCTAACCCTACCAGGATCAATCCTTCTGGTCGTGTACTCAATATAGCTTGTAATAATTGAGGGTCTATACCTGCATAACAATAGGCAATCGCCACATTAGGCAAGGAGTGTAGTGACTTAGCAAAAAACTGTGATTGATACGTATGTTTTTTAGTGGAAGTGTAGTAAAAGTACGCTTTCCCATTTTGTATGATTCCCATATGACCAAATACAGAATTACCAAAGGTGTCCACATTCGTTGTATTCATTTTCGTCACATCTCTAGCACTATCTATATAACCATTAAGAGCAACAAGTACACCCTTAGCCGCGCTATCTTCTGTACGCACTAATTGTGCTGCATATAATAAGTTGAGCGGTCCATCAGCACTAATAGAGCCAGCTGGCCTCATAGCTCCTGTTATGACGATGGGTTTTCTCGTATGTACCGTAAGATGTAAAAAATAAGCTGTTTCTTCCATACTATCGGTGCCATGTGTAATAATCACACCTGCCACATCATCTTCTTCTACAACAGACTCTACTAATTGTGCCAATGATAACCAAGTATCTGGCATAATATCAGAACTTTCCATATTAGAAAACTGAATATATTCAAAGGGGCCATAGGATTTTATATCCGGTACAGATGAGATAATATCTTGCAATGATAGAACGCCAGATGTATATCCTATTAAATCAGTCGCAGAACTACCTTTTCCTGCTATTGTTCCACCAGTACCAATTAAGACGATTTTTTTACTTGTCATAACAATATACTCCTACTCTACTCTACTCGTACTAGCACTACAACAAGACTACGCTATAGTGATAACGCGCCATCACTATTAATATACGCCTTGTTGCGGTGCTTTATTGTATCTCTAGGTTACTCCATGTAGCCTTATTTATTTCTATCTTATATTAATATTGTATATCAAATATACTATTCTTTGCTAGAAAGCTTTGTCATATCTCTAGCAATATGATAATGTAATAGTGAGAATATATTCATTGATATGACTATTTTCTAACTAACTAGAATTATTCACAATAAGAGAGGTGCTATACATGAATGCAAATGTAGATTCACAAGTTGTATTAGATTTATTTACCACTATGAACAAAATTCCTCGTGGATCCGGCAATGAAAAAGCAATTAGTGATTTCCTAGTAAAATTTGCCAAGGATCGACACTTAGAAGTATCACAGGATGAACAATGGAATGTAATCATGCGCAAACCAGCTTCGCCAGGATATGAAGATAGACCTTCCATCATTTTACAAGGTCATATCGATATGGTCTGCGAAAAAAGTGCCGACGCAACGCATGATTTCACAAAAGATCCTATCACCTGTATTATAGATGGCGAATGGATGCACGCTGACAAAACAACCTTAGGAGCCGATAATTTAATGGGAGTAGCTATGGCATTAGCAGTCTTTGATTCTTCTACCATTGCCCACGGTCCACTAGAAGGTCTATTTACCACTAACGAAGAAACTGGTATGGAAGGGGCTGCAGCCATCAAAAAAGGTGCCCTTCAAGGTCAGTATTTACTCAACATCGATACAGAAGTAGAAGGAGAGTTTATCGTAAGTTGTGCTGGCGGTTGCCGTATCGATGTAGGTATTCCTTTACTTAGAGAATATCCAAGTGACATCTATGATGCTGCATTAGAAATATCGATTGATGGATTACTAGGTGGCCACTCTGGCATTGAAATCCATAAACAACGGGCTAATGCATTGCAAATACTAGCCAGAGCTCTTTATGACCTATCTCATGAATATTCCTACCAACTTGCTAACTTTCACGGCGGTTCAAAACATAATGCCATTCCTCGTAAGGCAACTTGTCTACTAACGGTAAAAAAAGAAGATGTACCGGCTATTAAAAACTGGTTTATTGCTAAAGCACTAGCATATCGTGCAGAGTTTACGCCACAAGACAAAGATTTAACGATTGTTGTTACCGATGCAACTATACCTAATACGGTCTATGCCGATGACACTACTGAAGCATTAATTACATTCTTATTCTTAGCCCCTAATGGCGTATTTTCAATGAGTCAATCCTTAGATAATTTAGTGGAAGCTAGTAATAATTTAGCCATTGTCAAAGAATCTGATCATACGATTGACATATTAATCTCCATTCGCAGTTCCAATAGAAATACATTAGCATTTATTAAAGACAAATTATTGCGCCTAGCCGATGTACTAGGCTTACAACATGAAGTAATTGGTAGTTATCCTGCTTGGGAATATGATGCGGGATCTAAATTAGAAGAACAAGCTATTAGCTTATATACAACGATGTTTGGCAAAGAGCCAAAGGTAACAGCCATCCACGCTGGCCTTGAATGTGGTTTATTAAAAGGTGCTTTACCAAATACGCAAATGATTAGTTTTGGTCCAACTATCACTGGTGCTCATACACCAGAAGAAAAAGTATATTTACCATCTGTCACACGTATATATACGTATTTAGTAGCCTTACTTAAACAACTATAATAACTGATTCTTAGAAAATCTATATACACCAAAAGCACTGATAGTACATGCTTACTATCAGTGCTTTTTAATTATCCATTAACTACGTTAATTGGTGTACCATTAAAAAATTGTTCTATATTATCAGCAATAATACTTACTAACCGTTCTCTTGTTTCTAATCCTTTCCATCCCATATGTGGCGTAATAATCACATTATCTAATGTATAAAGTGGACTATCCATAGCTGGCGGCTCTACTTCCTGTACATCAAGACCTGCTCCAGCAATGTCATGATGTACTAACGCAGCAATCAACGCTTTTTCGTCTACTAATGCACCGCGAGCAGTGTTAATTAAAAAAGCGCTGTCTTTCATACTCTTCAAAGCCTTAGCATCGATAATATGTTTCGTTTCTTCTGTTAATGGACAATGCAAAGACACATAATCAGACTGGGCCAATAGTTCAGGCAATGTAACATACGTAACACCTGGTTCATTATGACCTGGATGACGCTTATAGATTAATACGTTCATATCTAAGGCGCGAGCCACTTTCATGACCACTGTACCTATGCCGCCACAACCAATAAGACCAATTGTCTTTCCATTGACTTCTCTGTGAGGAACCATCAAATGGTCCGTAAAATTTCTATAATCCTTGGCCTGTAACATGCGAATTTGTTGTTGCATCATAGATGATAATTGTAAGACCATCATAATTGCTGTATGAGCTACACGCTCTGAACTATAGGCTGGAATATTACATACAGTAATACCTTTCTTAGTGGCCGCCTCAATATCAATATTATTATACCCCGTACCTGCCTCTACTAGTAATGTAACCGAACCAGGAAATCTATCAATCATGCTAGCTGTTACGGGCATCTCTTTGGTGACTAACACATTCGCGTCTTGAATGCGCAATAATAACTCATCTGCCGTGGTATCATCATAGGCTTCAACATGTCCCTTAATTACTGAAAAATCTAGTTTCTTATCATAATTCATTTTAAACGCATTGGCAATAACCACTTTTGGATTCATACATATACCACTCCTCTATTGTATACATAACACCACTAATACTGTCGCTTGCTCACTCTAATCCCAATCACTCACGATAACTGGATGTCTCTTATCATAAAAATACGTCTACCTCACTGTACACTAGATATCATACATGCCATAGATAGAAGGTTGTAACATTCTACATACACTTACACTACAATACTAAATGAATATCTGTCTTTATATATATTCGACAAAAAACGGGAAACTCCTACTTTGTTTCCCGTTTTCAATCATTCTATGAAATTCTACACCACTTATGCTTTTGCTAGTGCTTGTTCTAAATCTTCTAATAAATCGTCAATATTTTCAATGCCCACTGACAAACGAATCATATCTTCTGATACACCTGCAGCCCGTTGTTCTTCTTCATTTAATTGTGCATGCGTTGTACTAGCTGGATGAATTACTAATGACTTCGCATCAGCTACATTTGCCAAATTAGAAAAAATATGCAATGCATCCACAAATCGTACGCCAGCTTCTTTGCCACCTGTAATGCCAAAGGTAAAAATAGCTCCTACACCTTTCGTAAAGTACTTATCCGCTAAGTGTTTATATGGACTCGTAGGAAGTTCTGGATAATTCACCCACGCTACTTTTTCATGGTTTGATAGAAACTCAACTACCTTTCTAGTATTTTCTACATGACGTTCCACACGCAAGGACAATGTTTCAATGCCTTGAATAATCGAAAAAGCCGATAGTGGTGCCAAGGTAGCACCTGTATCACGAAGTAGTTGTGCTCGCACTTTTACAGTAAACGGTGTCGGTAAATCAGACCATTTAAGACCGTTGTAGTGTTCATCTCCTTCTGTAAAATGAGGATATTTACCGCTGGCTCTATAATCGAACTTACCACTTTCCACAATAATACCTGCAATGGTAGTGCCATGACCACCTAAATATTTAGTAGCCGAATGAACAACCACATCTGCCCCATGTTCAATTGGACGGATTAAATAGCCACCGCCACCAAATGTATTATCCACGATCAAAATAATGTTATGCTTGTGTGCAATATCAGCAACAGCTTGTATATCTACCAAATTAATATTTGGATTTCCAATGGATTCAATATAAATCGCTTTAGTGCGATCATCAATGGCCGCTTCAAATTCTTCTAACCGATCTGGATTTACAAAATTCGTATGGATGCCAACCCGTTCTAAAGTAGTACTAAATAAGCAATACGTACCACCATACAACGTAGATGCTGCAACAATATTATCACCTGCATCAGCTACATTCATAATGGCGTAGGTAATGGCAGCGGAACCTGAACCAACAGAAATGGCACCGGCGCCACCTTCTAATTGGGCCACACGACTTTCTAGCACATCATTAGTAGGGTTTCCCAATCGAGAATAAATAGCACCTGGATCTGTTAAGGCAAATCGTGCTGCCGCTTGCTCTGCATCTTTAAATACAAAACTTGTAGATTGGTAAATCGGTACTGCTCTAGCACCGGTAGGGTCAATGGTATGACCTGCATGCAATTGTAATGTTTCAAATTTATACTGTGTACTCATAATGATCTCTCCTTCTTTTTTCTACACCCATAGTAGTTTCTCACGCTACTATATTATCTCTTTCTTCTCTTAATGCATATCATTTTACTATGTTTTAACTTCTTTGTCTACACAAATACAGCATATATGCTAGATTTCATCATAGTAATTATGTATGCATAGGTATAGTCTAAAACTATAAGAAATATATATTCTATTGCTCAATAGCTTATGTCAGCTATGTTAGCTATCCCAGATAATCAATATATCCTAAAATTTTCTACCGTTGCACATAGATTCGTTTCATTTTTTCAATTTGATTCGCTATAAATGGCGTTTCTTGATACACATAATAATTAAGCCAATTCGTATATAAGATAGTAGCTGTCGATTTCCAACGCACAATAGGACGCTTAGTACTATCATCATCAGGATAATAGTTCTTAGGTAATTCTATATCGAGTCCCAGTGCTTTATCTCGTTCATATTCTAACTTTAACGTATTCCAATCATATTCTGCATGGCCGAATATAAATACATGCCGATTGTCTAAGCTTCTAACAATAGCGGCTCCTGTTTCCTTGGATCCAGCAAGCACTTGTAATTCATCATGTTCTTGAACTTCATCCATATCCACCGTAGTATGGCGTGAATGGGGCATATAAAATATTTCATTCATCCCTCGCATTAACATAGGATGATCTTCATACATTTCATTTTCAAATACGCCGAATAGTTTTGAGGTCAATAATTTTTTATGAATGCCAAAATGATAGTACATAGCGGCTTGTGCACCCCAGCATATGTACAAATTAGAGTAAACATGGCTATTGCTCCAATTCATAATATCAGATAATTCTTGCCAATAGTCTACTTCCTCAAAATCCATCAACTCCACTGGAGCGCCTGTAATAATCATGCCATCAAAATATTTCGTTTTAATCTCTTCAAACGTTCGATAAAAGCTTTCCAAATGGCTTTCTGCTACATGTTTCGCTGTCCTTGAAGCAGTGTGTAAAAACGTAACATCTAATTGTAAGGGAGTATTACTCAAGGCTCTAAGCAATTGTGTTTCTGTAATTTCCTTGGTAGGCATCAAATTCACAACTAATATATTTAAAGGGCGAATATCTTGTGACTCTGCACGTATCGTATCCATAACAAAAATATTCTCTTGTGCCAACTTTTCAATAGCTGGTAGATTTTTAACAACCGTGACTGGCATAACATGCTCCTATCTAGTATTGCTGCATGAGGTAATACATTATATTGATAATAAATCATTTTATTATACTAGCATTTATCAAGTAATGCTGATGTGTATCATCTTATCATAGAATTATTATATAAATAAATGATTATCTGTATAGCAATTCATATTCAAAACCTATATTTTGTAATAGATTATACCTATAGACAAACCACCTATGAAATATGCTATAATAGTAAAGTATTCTATGCGGCTGTAGTTCATCGGTAGAATGCGAGCTTCCCAAGCTTGAGAGGTGGGTTCGATTCCCATCAGCCGCTCCACCAAACACATAGAAAGAGCTAACAACAATGATACTATTATCTTCGTTAGCTCTTTCTTTTTTAATGTACAAGGGATGTTTTACAACAAATACTTGTAAATCATCCCTTAGTGTCATTTTTATCGATCCTTTGCTAACCAGTCTATCAGCGTATGCGTTCTCTTGCTAATCAATTTACTCCTCGTAAATAATAGTGTTTTAACACAGTCAACTGCTTATAACTTATAAGAGCTCCTAATATGGTTATATGAATCATGATGCACCTACAATCTACAAAAACTACGGTCTCGTCTTAGTATTTCATTCTGAGTATTCGTGCCAAACAACCATTTTAAAACAATTGTAATTCGACTTCATCTTTTGTAATTATATTCGTAAATGAATATCTACACTGCCTCTATATCCATTTTTAAGAACCTGCATTAGCCCTACCATGTTTTCTACAACTAAAGCCACAATTAGGGCATCTAACATTTTTCATAAAAATACTCCTTCAAAAAAAATATATTTCTATAAAGATAAAACCCTATTCAGGCCAGTAAATGCAAGGACTTTCAGTTTTTTGACAACACATTTTGTCAGTCCTTTACAGTTCACTAAAAAATAAAATGCTGATAGAACTAGATATTTTCTAGTTCTATCAGCATTTAAAACAACACGTTTTGTCCTATAACCCTGAAAGTATGACTATCCTTTTCTTACAGTCTCATATATGGTTAACTTATTTCGTCTTTATAGCGTCGTTCTATACTATCCCGAACCAACGTAGCATAGGCTTTTACGCCTTTATCATTAGGGTGTACGCCATCTTCACCTAACCATTCTGGGTGCTTTGATACGGCGCCATACCAGTCAATAATCGTTATATTATGATGTTCTTTTGCTAATTGCTCTAGATATCGGTTATTACTAGTTTGCCAATCTAGATCGGGGCAATACACATTAATCCAAAATATGTGTCGATTCGCTCCTAAATAATTAATGAGATCATTCGTTTCATGTTCGTAGTATCCCGTAATCGGTCCATTTGTGCCTAACCCCACTAAGACAACGTCTCCAAGGCGCCCTTCTTCATCCATGCGTTTAGCAATATCTAATCCTGCCCCTACATAGCGTGATACTTTTGCATCAATATACACACCTGGCAATTCATTTCGTAATGCATCAGACGATCCTAACATAACAGAATCACCGATAGCTGCCACGTTCGTTAACGCTTTCTTAACGGCTGCTTGCGATAGTTCTTGTTGATGCCGCGCTTTTTCATTTTCCTCATCCTGTTTCGCTTGAATCGCTGCTAATCGGCTCTCTAATTCATTTTGCTCCTGTACTTTTTGATCTGACGATATGGCCACACCGTATATACCTACTGCCATGGCAAGAACTATTAAAAGTGCCACTATTCTTATAAATGTATCCTTACATAATCGCCATAATCCTAACATACTTGATATGCGCTGCATACCCTTGGTCATATAATCAATAAAAGTAGCCCCTAGTAAAATGGTGATAATTATCAATAAATTACATAGGTATTCGTTAGAAATTTGTCCATTCCTATGTAGTCGGTGAAAGGCAAATAACACAGGATATTGACAAAGGAAAATGCCATAACTTTGTTGTCCTAACCATTTTAATATAGGCGTATCTAACCAATTCCCTAAAGTGGCCCTATTGCATTCTACTAATTTAACGAGCAACAAAAGGCCTACAGTAATTAGTACCATGCCCCCTTGATATACAATTGGTTCTTGGCCATTAAGGCTGACATAGGCCACTAATAATCCTGCTACTAGGAGAAAGGCTAATATGATACTAACAATTTTTTTACTTCCTACGATTATTTGCTGATTGCCATAATTAGCACGTAACAATCCTAAGATAGCTCCGAACAACAAGGCATATAATCTTGTATCCGTACCATAATACAGACGAGTCACATCTTGTCCTGGTATATACAACAAAGGCATTATACTAGCAGATACTACCCCTACTATACCAATCACCGTAATTCCATAATATATATTCTTTGTTTTCTTAGTTAACCACTGATATAGATAGTATAGAATAGGCCAAATAATAAAGTACTGCATTTCTACTGCAATAAACCACAGATGGGTAAACGGCGAAGCATTCATGAGGCGCGTAAAATAGTTCGCATTTTGACTGATCTGCCACCAGTTATTATAGCCTAGAAAGATAGACAGTACTTCCATTCGAATCGCCGAAATCGCATGGGGCAGTATAAAATAAAATATGCCTACCGTGGCCAATACGGTAATCAATAATGGTGGATAAATTCGTTGCAATCGTTTCATCACATATGTGCCAAGAGAAAATGGATGACTAGGGTTCGCACTTGTATAGGCTAATAAATAGCCTGTAATTACGAAAAATAAACATACCCCTAAATAACCACCACATACACTATCTGGGAACATATGAAATAAAGTAACACCTATAATAGCAATGGCTTTTAATCCATCTAAACCTGCAATATGCGATGATGCAATCTGACTCATATGTGTATTCTTAGAATCCAATTGTGACATAAACTATACACCCTTACTTTCCTACTTTTATTCGTTACTTAGCTTTATTAATTAAACACTGTGTATATATTCACATCATAAAGATTTTAAATTACGCCATACTTATTGACAGATAGCATAATGACAATCATTAACCTATTTTCACTATATAAACAGTACAATGTTTTATAATACTATGTTTCAACAGTACTCATTATACCATACTATGTTAACTTATGGACGACAAATCAAATCATTAATTTGTAAAATCATTTGACAAGATTTAACAAAAGAGTCTATTGGCAAAAACTCTGCATAGGAATGGAAATTATGAGCTCCTGTGAAAAAATTAGGCGTTGGAATGCCCTGCGTAGAAATAAAGGAACCATCTGTACCACCACGCATAGCAATCGTCTTAGGTGTAATGTCTAGTTCTTTCATAGCTTGATAAATATAATCGATACAATATTTATTATCCTCTGTAATAGCATCATTAATATTGCCATATATATCGGTAATAGTACATGTAATAGTAGCACGAGGGTATTTTTTTCGCATCCATTCTACCGCATCAATAATATATATTTTTTTAGCTTCATAGCGATCTTTGTGATGATCTCGAATATTTAATGTAACCGTAGCTGTACTTTGATTCGAATGAATTTCTTGTACCCAAATGTAACCATCTGTACCATCTGTATTCTCTGGTGTTTCTAATCGATTGAAACAATTAGCTATGTCAACTGCTACCAACGTAGGATTAAGCAACACACCTTTAGCCGACATAGGATGGGCACTAACACCTTCTATCTGGATAATTCCTTGCCCTGCATTAAATGTTTCATACACGACTTCGCCTAATTCACAGGAATCAAGCGTATAGGCAAAATCAACAGGGAATTTTGCCATGTCCATATGTTTCGATCCAACTAATCCAATTTCTTCATCTGGTACAAAGGCAACATAAATATCTCCATGGCGTACCTCTGGATGCGATATAAAATATTCTAAAGCAGTCATAATCGAGCTAATAGCCGCTTTATTATCCGCGCCTAGCACACTATGTCCATCGCTGACAAATATATCCTGACCTTTATACCTATCCAGTTCTGGATGTTCGCTTAATCGAATATATATATCATCTTGTGGATCCAAGCAAATATCACCACCATCATAATGAATCAATTGAGCGTTAATATGCGGATTCAAGTTAACATTCACCGTATCTAAATGAGCACAAAAGCCAACTTTCGCTACTGGTGTTGCTATATTGCTTGGCAACTTAGCAGTAACTACACAAAACTCGCTAAGTTCAATATTTACAAGTCCTAGTTTGGTTAATTCTTGCACTAACTCTTTTGCCATATTCCATTGTCCTGGTGTACTAGGTACCGTGGTAGAGGCGGCAGAGCTTTGACTTTCAATAGATGTATATCTTTTAAATCGTTCTATTAATTGAGTACGCAATGTGTCTTCCATAACTATGTACCAAGGCCTATCAAAACGCCTTGTTCTCCTTTCTACATGATAATAACTAGTTAATAACCTGTATAGGTACGATTCATTCTGTCAGCTACTCGGCGAATGAGATTGATCCTATGCATCATTCATAACTACTATCAACTACTACTCATTTATTCTTACTACATTTCTTAATCTGTCTATTTTTCTAAGCCTTAACTGGCTATCTATCCACGATTTCCTGTACTATTAAAAGATGCCTATCACTCTTACTAGTACTTATGGACGAGGATATAAATAAGACGCTTGTAAACCTAATGGAATATCAAAGAACCACATAATATATAATACAATGGTTAACACAATTAATAGGCAAATTGTATATGGTAACATCATAGAGCTCAATGTGCCTATACCACTTTCTTTTACATATTTTTGACAATAGGTAATAATCAATGGATAAAATGCAAACATAGGCGTTACCACATTAACGGCGGAATCAGAAATACGGAACGCGCCTTGTGTTAATTCTGGTGCAATGCCTACGCCCATCAACATAGGTACAAAAATAGGTGCTAAAATAGCCCATTTAGCTGATGCAGACGTAATAATAAGATTTAATAAAGCTACAAAGAAAATAATCCCGAAAATAGTAATTTGTGGTGGTAATGCCAAACTACGCAAGAATTCAGCGCCAGATATAGCCAATAATGCACCTATTTGAGACGCATTAAAAGCATATAAAAATTGTGCTGCAAAAAAGTAAAATACAATTAATTGAACTAACGTGTGTGTCATATCTTCCATAGACTTAGTAAAATCTCGTGTTGTTTTAAACTTACCAGATGCTACGCCATAAACAACACCTACACCGCCAGCAAATAAAAATATTAAGGCTACGATAGACTGCATAATCGGTGCTTTAAAACTAGCCAATGTGCCATCAGGTGCTCTGAACAAGCTATCTGCAGGTACCAAGGCCCAAATAAGAACGACTGCCATTAGTACTAAGAAACCAGTAGCTATATAGAAAGCACGACTTTCTCGTGGTGTAATTTCTGTATTAACATCATTTTCTACCACTAAACTATCTGATAAAGGATACATCTTCCACAACCATGGTTCTACAATTTTCTCGGTTGTATACCAACATGCAGGTATAACTAAAAATGTGGATATAAATGCAAAATAATAATTGGCTAATACATTAACCATGTATGAAGGATCTACAATCTGTGCGGCTGCTTGAGTAAACCCTTGTATAACAGGGTCAATAGCAGATGGTGTATAGTTCGATGCAAACGCACCTGCAATACCGGCAAAAGAAGCCGCAATGCCTGCTAGTGGATGTTTTCCCAAAGCATAAAACATATACGCCGCTATAGGAATAATAATGACATAGCCTGAATCCGGACCCAAATGACTGAGCATCCCCGCTAAAATAACTACTGGTGTAATCATACATTTAGGTGTTACTGCTAAAATTTTCTTTAACGCCATATTCAAATAGCCTGAACCATCAGCAATGGCCACACCTAATGTAGCAACAATAACCATCCCTAATGGAGGGAATCCTGAATAGTTGGTAACCATTTTACTCATCAACGTAATGAGTGATTGCGCACTTAACATATTGACAACTGTTAATGGTTTCCCTGTAGCAGGATTGACATAATCAAAGGTAATCGTAGACAACCATGCGGAAATAACAGAAACAATAATAAATGCTGCAATAAATAGAATGGTAATATCTGGAACCTTGTTCCCTATGCGTTCAATCCACGCCAAGATTCCCGTCGTACTAGCTTTTTGAGTTTTTATACTCATACTAACTCCTCCTTTTCTTACAAAACACACTTATATTCTCTATAGTATACTATAAGTTATATATATTTGTGTAAATTTCAATGGTAAAACCGGAAAATATATTGTATACATGCCGTAATCGACTACATAGTGGCCTATCATCGTATCGATTATAGTAACGATTGACTATATCAAAGATGTACTATATGGATGTTCCTATTATGGTTCGTGTTATACGTGCGATCCCATAAGCCACTATCTATCAACTCATCTAAATGTACTAGTATATGTGCTAGTATGATTATAAAATGTTTACCCTATATACATAATGCATCATCTTATAAAAATAAGAATGTGCATACAGCAGTACGAAGCAATGCTATCTATACAAAGCGTACTATATACACATTCTCATTCTTTTATTATGGTAAGCGATTCTAATGATACGATTTGTATCTATGCATAGTCTTTATTTCACCTCTAAGGTAGACCACGCATTAGCTATACGTGCGAATTCCTCTAATGTAAACGTTTCACCTCGACGATTTCCATCAATACCAGCTTTTTCTAATATAGTAGCAATCATTTCTTTGGCAAGTCCTGTGGTCTTCATCGTATTGGAAAAAGTTTTTCGTCTCTGTTCAAAGCCAGCTTTAACAACACGGAAAAATCGTTTTTCATCAATCACATCAACTGGTGGAGTAGTACGCACTGTGCAACGAACTACTGCACTATTGACAGCTGGTGCTGGCAAAAATGCTTTGGGCGGTACATCTAATACAATATCCGGTTCTGTGTAATATTGCACAGCTACCGATAAAGCACCATAGGCTTTTGTGCCAGGAGTCGCCACCATTCTCTGAGCAACTTCTTTTTGAACCATCATAACCATACATTCAATAGGCAGTTTACTTTCTAATAAATGCATAATAATAGGTGTTGTAATATAGTAGGGTAAATTAGCTACTACTTTAAATGGTTGATGATTCATAATCGATGGTATATCTAGTCTTAATGCATCACCATGGATAATCTGTACATTATCATAAGAGGCCAATGTAGTATCTAGTACTTCCAATAACCGTCGATCTAACTCAATCGCTGTTACCGTAGCACCTGTTTGTGCTAATCCTTGGGTTAATGTACCGATACCAGGTCCAATTTCAAGGACGCGATCACTTTCTGTTACATTAGCAGCATGTACAATTTCATCAACCACGGAGCGACGAATTAAAAAGTTTTGTCCTAACTTTTTACTCATATGAATGCCAAAGCGTTTACACACATAGTGTACAACTTCTGGGCTTGCAATTACTGATTCTAACATACAGACTCCTTTTCTCTATCCATTTAATCCTATTATCGCTTATACTTACCAAAAATGTATTCTATTCTATATCACGTATCGCCGTTTCAAAGTCCTGGCGACTAATGCCATAATGATTAAGGCGATATAAAAATTGTTTTCCATTACCATAACCTATGCCTAACGCAGCACCTAATTGTGTGCGTCTATGAACGCTATTATCAGCTCCTATCAACTCATGTGCTACCAAGTCAGTCATTGAGAACTCATTAGATGATGTCATGCTATGCGTATGTAATACTGATAAGGCTTTACGAATGGCTTCTGGCGATGCTTGTTCGATGCCAATATCATCATTAGCAAAGGCCTCCTCTCTCGGCACAAAAGCGTGTTGTGCCTGAGGAAATCGTTTTGCCAAAAAACGACGAATACGCTCTCCTGCATAATCAGGGTCCGTGAGAATAATAATACCTCGTTTTTCATAGGCTACGCGAATTTTATCCAATTGTCGTTTATGTAGATTAAAACCTTCCGTTATAATACAATCTGCTTCCACAGCTTGTGAAATACGTTGTACATCAGATTTTCCTTCTACTACAATGACTTCTTTCAACATATCATATCTCCTGTAATGACTCACGTAATCTCTCACTCGTGCATACTATCTACCACTCATTATCCCCATCAATATGACTTGTACAAATCAACCGTAGACTAGATTCTATGGTAGTTCTTATAAAAGTAGCATATACATAACATTTTCTAGAAATAATTGGTTATTCATTGCTTTTTAACCTATAATTCTATCGACTTCTTTCTAGTCTATAAAAATTCAATGTCTACATCTACAAAGAAATACACTAACTATAATGAAACATCATAGCGGCCATTATGACTTATAAATTGGTTGCAATCGTTCAATCACAGTCATGCGTTCTGTGTCGGCTTCTTTAGCTTCTCGCATCAATTCTTCTTGTGCTGAAATAGGATGTTCATGATTCACTGTCTTTCTATAGCTACCATCAGCACGCATTATATGTGTTTTTTGATTATCTTCTAAATACAAGCGTAGAATATCCATAATACGTGTTTTATGTCGTTTATCTTCAACGGGAATCATCAATTCCACCCGTTCATTTAAATTTCTAGGCATCCAATCAGCACTGGAAAGAAATATATTTTCATGGCCCCCATTATAAAAGTAAAATAACCGATGGTGTTCTAAAAATCTACCTACAATAGACCGTACAGATATGGTATCACTAACGCCAGTAATACCGGGACGCAATGTACAAATGCCACGTACAATTAAATCAATTTTTACTCCCGCTGAAGAAGCTTCATATAATTTTGCAATCACTTTCTTATCCAACAAAGAATTCATTTTTGCAATCATATAAGCTGGGTTGCCCGCCTTTGCCTGTTGAATTTCATTGTCAATATGTTCGATAATTTTTTCTCGCAAATTCAAAGGGGCTACAATAAATTTATTCCATAGTGGCGGATCAGAATAGCCAGAAATGACATTAAAGAAACTAGACGCATCTGCACCATACTCATCATTACACGTAAAAATACCACAATCCGTATACATACGAGCTGTTTTACCATTATAATTGCCTGTCGCCACATGCACATAGCGGCGAATGCCATCTGCTTCTCTACGAACCACCATCGTAATCTTCGAATGCGTTTTGAGTCCTTTTAATCCATAAATAACATGGCAACCTGCTTTTTCTAACCGCCGTGCCATTTGAATATTATTTTCTTCATCAAAACGGGCTTTTACTTCCATCAATACGGTCACTTGTTTGCCATTATCAGCGGCTTTCATTAAGGACTTGATAATAGGTGAATGACCGCTAACGCGGTATAAGGTCTGCTTAATCGCCAACACTCCAGGATCAATAGCTGCTTGTGCCACAAAATCTTCTACGACGGTAAACGTTTCAAAAGGGTGATGAACAAAAATATCTCGTTCACGAATAGCATCAAATAAAGATGAAGGAGCGACCCCGATTAATTCTTGTGGTTGATGTGGTTCAAACGGAGGAAAGCGCAAATGTTCATACCCAGGCATATCACAAATGGAAAAATACATACGACAATCCAAATGACCATCAATACGATAGGCTGCCGATTTTTCTAGTTGCAAACTTTGTAAAAGAAATTCTAATAATTCCATATCACCTGTGCCACTCACTTCGATACGTACCACGTCACCACGACGACGTCTACGCAATGAAGCTTCTACTTCTGTAAGTAGGTCTTTCGTATCTTCTTCATCGATGGATAAATCGCCATCTCTTGTAACACGGAATGTCATAGCACTTTCAATAGTGTACCCTAAAAAGAAATCCTTTGCAAAGTATCGAATCACATCTTCCAAATAGATAAAATGATGTTCTTTAGTCTCTTTATTAGGCACTTCAATTAATCGATTTAACACAGATGGAATTGGTAAAATCGCAATTTTTATGTCCTCTTCATCTTTTGTACCTTGTCGCTTAATTTGTACGATTGTATTAATCGTATGATTTGCTAACAGAGGAAATGGATGTCCAGAGTCAACGGCTAGAGGGGTAACAACAGGATATACCTCACGTTCAAAATAAGACTGTAACCATTCTTTTTGAGACTCTGTTAATTCATCGATTTTCTTAATACATAAACCTTCTGCTTCACATAATTCTAACACTTTATTAACATACGTATATTGCATATGCACTAGGCGACGTACAGAATCATCGATGGCTTTGAGCTGCATAGACGCATTCATATGTGCTGGATCGTAATCAATCGGATCCGTCATAGCTTTATGACGTAAACCAGCCACGCGAATCATGAAAAACTCATCTAAATTAGAACTAGTAATCGCAATAAATCGCAACCGTTCTAACAAAGGGTTATGGCAATCCATTGATTCTGATAAGACACGTTGATTAAATTTTAACCACGACAGTTCGCGATTAAAATAATATTTAGAATTAGTAAACATTACCTATTCCTCCGAATGATCAATTGAATTTCCATGCCAAAAATTTCTGTGAAATATTCAGAATCACGTTTAAAGATCCATTCTTCTAAGGAAATATCTTCTTGTGTATACGCAATGACATGAACCATATTATCCTCAATCTGAATATCAATACTTTCTACCTTTTGATTGCTACCTGCATCTAAGGAACAAGCAGTGCGAATAATCGCCACCAATTTAGTCACTTGTATCTTTTGTAATTCTGTAAGTTTGGAAAAATTGTCGTCATCATCACTAGGTGTCCCTTTATAGTGATAATACACCACATTAGCCACTACTTCTTTTTCCTGTTCCGACAAGCCAAAAATATCTGTACCCATAATGATATGATACGAGTGTTCCCCATGGTTACGAAGACTTACATATTTCCCTACACTGCATAAAATGGCTGCGAAGCGGCTCAAGTAGGCCCAACGTTCTGGCAATCCATAGGATGTTAAGGCTTGGCAAAATTGCAAGCTAAATCGTTCTACTTCTCGATCATGCAATGCATCTGTATGATAACGGGCTGCAATAGCACGAGCCAACTGTATATTTTGTTCCCTCAACATATGTAAATAGGGATGTTTTTCGTATTCTGCGCCATAATATAAACTAATACCTTCTGAAAAAGATGCACGATTCATCAATAGTCGCTTAGGACGAATCATACTAATCAACTCATGATGTAAAATAATAGTCGGCATTAATATATGTGCTTTAAATTCTGGTAAATGAAATCGATTGATCAATTTTGTCGCAGTTACACCATGAAAGGAATCAAAGAAATCGTTAAAAATCTGGGGATCAATACTACGTGTTGCATCTGATACTTCTCCATAATTCATAAGTTTCGCAATGAGTCGTGCTTCATCACCAGATAAGACAATGCTCGTAATATGACATTCTTGTAATTCCGCTTTTAAAGGAGAAATCATACGCCGTATATATTCTGCTACAGCCGTTGGAAATGTGGCTGCCGCCCGTTCATTACGGTTAAAGGATTCCATAATGCGCAAGGATCCACTATGCACATTTCTTTGAAACAGCATAGATCCACCTTTCCAAACGGTCAACCCTACACCACCAGAACTCATTTCTAAAAATAGCACCGCTTCATCATCACGTAACAAGTGTTCCTCATTCATAGAAAAGTATAGTAGAAAATATTTATAATATACTTCCTTAGGCATATCAACCACTTCAACGCGCATACCTGTATGAATAAAAATTTGATCTAAAATACTGCGACGATTAATCGCTTCTCGCACTACAGCGGTACCATATAATTTATACCGTGATATACCATAATCGGCCATAAGCGATTTATAGCCTTTTAATACTACACATATTTCCTCAATCGTCTTAAAGCTTAATCGATTCGTTTGAAACAATTCTTCTCCAAATGTGACTTCTCGCCGTGCGTAATCAATTACTTTTACCTTATCGATTGTTTGATACTCTAATATAGTAATACTCATGCTACTAGCACCTACATGCAAAATAGCATAGCGTAATGGTTTATAGAGACCCATCTTTACACCTCACCATGATACATCGTCTATAGTCGCTCTTTCCACTCTACCAATAATTCTTTTTTAAATTCTTTTTTAAATGACTTCGTCAACTTGTCGATAGCAGCCATAGCGATTAAGGCATTAGCCCGTTTTTTTGTCCATACTGTCAATATCACTTCTCTATCTGTAATCACAGATGATACAGATACGGCCAATTGTTCATGACTTTCATCAATCGCTTCCGCAACACTTAAAATAAGTGACATTTTAGCAATTATCATCTTATGTCCACTACCTAATAATTTAGCATACTCTGATGTTTTATATAATTTATTCGTATATCCATGAGAATTCATAACAATGAAAGCACATATGGCTTGTTCCACATGAGAAATACCATATAAATTGCTATTAACTAGCATATACGCACTATGTCTAGCATGACTGTAATAATTAATTTGTTTGCCCATATCATGTAATAATGCGGCCACCATTAATAATTTACGTATCCGTTCATTACAACCGTGTAATGATTGCCATTGTTCAAAAATCGTATCTGCCAAATTTGCCGTATATTTTACATGATCCAAATCATTTTGAGGCATTGATAGCAGTACATTTTCTGCAGAATGCATTAATATATCATCAATAACACCAGATGTATTCATGTAATGTTTACCATAGTAATCATAAAATAAACCTTCTCGAAGCCCGGCCCCACCGATATACATCGATTTAGCACCAACATGCTTACTAAGTTGTTGAATCAAGGCTGCTCCCGCCACAATAATATCGGCTCGTTCTTGAGAAAGTCCAGGGATTTTACGCCGTTGTGCTAATGACTTACTCGTCACTAATTGTAAAATTTCTACTATTCGTGAATATTTTAATTCATAATTATGGAGTTTAGCAATGGGATAATCGTGAGAGCGCTGATCTATTTTAGCCATATTCCTAGCCGTACCACCAATACCAACTAAGGGCCATCCTATCTGTTTTAGCCACGGTTCATCTTCTAGTAGCATTTGAATATGGGCTATCATTATATCATACTCTTTCGTCGTTAACTCTGTGCCATGTTGGAACATCCCCGTCAATGTTAACGCCCCCATAGGTAGACTCACTGAACGCACCACTTGTCGATTTTCTACTAAGGATACTTCCGTACTAGCACCGCCTAAATCAAAGAGCACAAAATTATCCAATCCGATTGTATTAATGACACCAAGGAATCCCAATCGAGCTTCTTCTTCACCAGATATACAGGTTAAGGTAATTCCCGTTTCTTCATACACCCGTTTAATAAAGGCCTTACCATTACGAGAAAATCGTACTGCTGCTGTGGCCACTGCATACACGTGTGTTGTCTTCATAATTTCTGCCATATGTGAAAAAACTTGTAACGCATTAATAGCACGCTTCATAGCCGCTTCCGTTAAATAATTAGTTTCCCACATACCTTCACTAAGACGAATGCTCTCTTTTTCCTGATAAATAAGCCGATAACTCTCATTATCTGCAATTTCACTAATCACAAACCGTACTGAATTTGACCCCAAGTCTATCAATGCTAGTCGTTCCATATAAACTCCAAATCTTTCTGACTACCTTACAAAAGAGCACACTACTTAATAGTTGCTAATATATAGAATATCTATATACAGAGTTCTACCAAGCAATGTGCCTCTTATTATTTTATATTAAAAATTGTTTTACCATTCTCAAGAGTGATATGTGCTAATTCTTCTTGATCAATCCCTTTTAATCGAGCAATCTCTTCTACCACAAATTGTGTCTTAGATGGATCATTCCGTTTTCCTCTAAAAGGAGGCGGTGTTAAATAAGGGGAATCAGTTTCTACTAATAGTCTATCCAAAGGAATTTCTTTTGCCACTTCTTTTAAGGATGTAGATTTTGGAAATACTACTGGTCCTGCAAAAGAGATATAAAATCCCATCTTCATCGCTTGTCGAGCCATTTCGTAACTGCCCGAGTAGCAATGAAAAATACCTCGATTCCCTTTTCCATGAAGGCGTAATAAATCCATTATGTCCCCATGTGCATCGCGATCATGAATAATAATCGGCACATCTACCTCTCGTGCAATGGCTAACTGACGAATGAAATATTCTTTTTGTAGGTCTTTTGTAGATGTGTCCCAATAATAGTCTAGTCCGATTTCACCAATGGCTACAACCTTCGGATGCTCTTTAGCCGTAGTGTAATAATATTCAAAATCTTCTTCCTTAGCCGTTTTCACCTCTTCTGGGTGTAAGCCAACCGCGGCATAAATTTGTGTATACCGCTCTGCCAAGGCAACTGCCGATTCAGAAGTAGGTCGATCACAGCCGGGACATACGATATATTCTACGCCACTATCAAAACACGCCTCTAGCATACGCTCTCTATCATCCAAAAAGGCTTCATCATTGACATGGGCATGTGTATCAAATAATTTCATTATTTCACCAAACTTCCTGGTGCCATATCTTGAATCGTAGTTACTTCTAAATGTTCTGAAAAATCAGAGGCTGATAAAATCATACCATATGATTCTATTCCCATTAACTTACGTGGTGATAGGTTCGCTAAATAAATAACTTTTTTCCCTATAAGTTCTTCTGGTTCATAATAATTAGAAATACCACTAACTACAGTTCGTTCTTCTACACCAACATCTAAGGTAAATTTAAGTAATTTTTTTGATTTCTTCACTTTTTCACAAGTTAACACTTTAGCTACGCGTAAGTCTAGCTTTTCAAAATCATCGTAGCTAATCGACTCCTTAATAGGAGGAATCGTTTCTACTGTACTATCTTCCACAGGTTTACCCTCCTCTGTATTCGTTACTACTGTTCCCTTTTCTTTTTCTATATCTGATGACACCTCTATCATTTCTGGTATATCAAAACGAGGGTAAATTGGTTCCCCTTTCATCACCTTTGTACCAGTTGGAATCTGCCCCCATGTAGTGGCATCCTGTAAGGTAATCTTGTCAAATCCTGTAAGTCCTAATTGTTCCCAAATACGAGGTGCACCAGATGGTAAGATTGGTGATACTAAGATGGCAATGATACGCAACGCTTCTGCTAAGTGATACATAACTGCCTGTAACCGTTCTTCATCACCTTCATGACTATGTTTCGCCAATATCCATGGTGTTGTTTCATCAATATATTTATTGGTACGACTAATGAAAGTCCATACAGCTTTTAAGGCTTTATTAAGTTCCATATGTTCCATATGTTCCTCATAACCAGTAACTGTTTGCATCGCCAACGCTACTAAATCTGTATCAAATTCGCTCGTGCTATCACATTTCGTAAGAATTCCATGATGATATTTTTCAATCATCGCTACTGTACGATTCAACAAATTACCTAAATCATTAGCCAAGTCAGAATTAATGCGTTGTACAAAATTAGGTAATGTAAAGTTACCATCATTTCCCAACTGAATCTCGCTGAGTAAGAAATACCGCAATGCATCCGATCCGTATGTATCAATCAATGGAATCGGGTCAATCACATTCCCCAAGGATTTACTCATTTTTGTGCCATCTACAATTAACCAGCCATGACCAAACACTTGTTTTGGAAGGGGAAGTCCTAAACTCATCAACATAATCGGCCAAATAATCGTATGGAATCGAACAATTTCTTTCCCTACCAAATGCAAATCTGCTGGCCAAAATGTATTATATAAATCACCTGTTAATGTGTCTCCATCTATAGTTGGTTCCAACGCACTAATATAGTTAACGAGTGCATCAAACCATACATAGACAACATGTTTTTTATCGAAAGGTACTTGAATACCCCAGTCAAAACTAGTACGAGATACACACAAGTCCTCTAACCCTTGTTTCACAAACTGAATCATTTCATTCCGTCGTGATTCTGGTTGGATAAAGTCAGGATGTTCTTCAATGAATTGTAGCCATCGATCGGCATATTTGTTCATTTTAAAGAAGTAACTTTCTTCTTTAACCAATTCTACTGGTCGACCACAGTCAGGGCAGGTATGATTATCCCCCAATTTTTGTTCTGTCCAAAAACTTTCACATGGCGTACAATACCAACCTTCATATTCCGCTTTATAAATATCTCCATTGTCATAAGCTCGTTGAAATAAAGCTTGTACTACACGTTCATGACGAGCATCTGTAGTCCTAATAAAATCGTCATTAGAAATGTTCAATCGTTTCCAAAGGTTCTGAAAGGTAGCTACAATCTCATTTGTATACTCAATGGGTGTAATACCTCTCTCTTCAGCCGCACGCTGAATCTTTTGCCCATGTTCATCAGATCCTGTCAAAAAACGTACTGTATAGCCCGCTAATCGTTTATACCGAGCAATCGTATCCGCCACTGTAGTGCAGTACGTATGACCTATATGCAATTTAGCACTAGGGTAGTAAATCGGTGTGGTAATATAAAAACGTTTATTTTCTGCCATTCTTAAAATCCTCCTTGCCCACTCGCTGCCTCTACGGCATTATATACATCTCGCCGTGATACATGACGCTTCTTAGCAACGATTCGTATCGCTTCTTTTTTAGCTATACCACTCTGTATAAGACTATATACAGCTTCTTCATAAGGAATATCTTCCGTAGTATCATCATGCACCGCCGTGTTTAGCGATGTTTCCGCTCCGCCGACAACGACTACAAATTCACCTTTATACATAATTTGACTATCATCCGCCACTAAGGATGACAAATCTGTGCGAATCATAGTTTCAAATTTTTTTGTCACTTCTCGAGCAATCACAATCGGTCGATTGCCTAATTGTTCATGCATATCTAATAACACGTCTTGCAACCGATGGGGTGCCTCATAAAACAATAATGTTCCTTCTTGTGAACGTATGCGAGATAACATTTCTTTGCGATTCGACTTTCGCTTTGGCAAAAATCCAAAAAATGTAAACTGTTTTGTAGAAAGGCCTGAAGCAATGAGTGATGTCAATGCTGCATTAGCACCTGGTAAAGGAACAATGGAAATCCCCGCTGCAATCGCTTTTTTGACTAAGTCTGCACCTGGATCAGAAATAGCTGGCATACCTGCATCACTCACTTGAGCAACGGAGTTACCCGCTTGTAGTAAAGAAAGTAAATACGCACCCTTCTCATTCTTATTATGTTCGTGATAAGAAATTAATGGTTTATGAATATCATAATAGGATAATAAAATGCCCGTATGTCTTGTATCTTCAGCGGCAATCATATCCACTTCTCTTAATACTCTAACCGCTCGATAGGTCATGTCTTCCATATTTCCAATCGGCGTTGGTACCAAGTATAGTACGCCACTTCTATGACGCTCTACATCATGTATTGCATGGTCAACGAATCTACTATCCCCACTCATCGATACCTTATCTTGCTTGGCATTTTCTATATGAATACTATCATTTTTTTCATGTATCCATGAGTTGTTCTCCATACCAGTCACTCACCTCCTTACTGTATACATTTTTTTCTTGATAGATATATAAAGGCGGTTCTACCATAACGCCCTCTTTTCCCCCTTGTACCGCTTCAACGAGTACTAATTTGGCTACCTGATGAGGAAAACTATGAACAAATCGTATACGTTTAGGGGCAAACCCATGGGCTTCTAAGAGCCTTAGCACATAGGATATACGATCCGCTACATAAATCATCCAAAATTTTCCTTTACATTTAACAAGCCTTTTAGCGGCCTGTATCACCTCATCTAACGATGTGTCATCTTCATGAAGTGCTAACGCCCTATCCTTATGCTGTGAAAGAGCACCGCAGTTGACGCCATAATACGGGGGGTTAGCAATGACGCCATCAAAGTGCCGTTCTACCTTATAGGGGATATAGGCGACCATGGGCGAGGCAGTGTCTTTCTTATAAGAAGATGACTTACTATCTATCTTATAATCATGGCTTACGGAATTAATGGAATGATTTTGTGTGTTTTCTATCACTTCTACGAATACGTGCTTCATCGTTTGCCATGTGGCTAGTTGTCGATAATCACCTTGTATAATCTGAATCGACTCTTTCTTTTGATTATAGTCTACACTACATGTTGCCAATAACGCCATGATGGGATTTTTTTCAACTCCTACAATATGTCTACAACCTTTCGCAGTAGCCAATAAAGGAATTATGCCTGTGCCAGTTCCCAATTCCACATAGGAATCCTTTGCTTTATAAGGTATAAAATTAGCTAATATAACCGCATCAATAGAAAAGCAAAATTGATCCGACCGCTGATATAATTTCATGCCATCAATAATTATATCGTCCAGTCGAACACGAGGGTCTTTAAGCAATCGTCCCGTGTCTATCAAGTTTTGCTCTTTCAGTGCAACTTCTAACTGTGCGGAAAAGTCTGAAAAATGTCTGTCAACAGGTTGATTCATAGTCTTCCTATTCTTCACCTCATTCATCCGGTTCTGCCACCTCTGACCAAGGCAAATCGATAGTTCTTCCTGCTTCAAGCTGTACTTTCACAGTTTTTTTATTTTTATTAATCTTTACTACCTTACCGACACCTTCATCGGTTACCACATCTTTACCTACACCAGGTGGCTCTACGTCTACAGACGGCTGATTTGTTTTCTGTACATACAAATCGCCCCCCTTAGCATATAAATGATCTTCATAGTTTAAGCAACACATTAATCGACCACATACACCTGATATTTTAGTCGGGTTCAAACTTAAATTTTGGTCCTTAGCCATGCGAATTGATACGGGCGAAAAATCTCCTAAATAAGTGGAACAACATAGTGGTCTACCACAAGCACCAATACTATTGATAATTTTAGCTTCATCACGAACGCCCACTTGTCGTAACTCAATACGCGTTCTAAATACAGTCGCTAAATCCTTAACCAATTCACGAAAATCAATACGCCCATCAGCAGTAAAGAAAAAGATGATTTTATTCATATCAAATGTGTATTCTACATTAATCAATTTCATGGGCAAATTTCGGTTAGCAATTTTTTCCAAACAAATAGAAAAGGCCTTTTGTTCGCGCAACTCATTTTTATTAACTTGCTTCATATCTTTCGCGGTAGCTTTACGAATCACTGTTTTCAATGGTTGCACCACTGCATCATCGGTTACCATACGAGGACCGATTACTACTGAACCATATTCTAATCCTCTAGCCGTTTCCACAATGACACCATCATGTAACTCTAAATTAATAGTTCCTGGTGAAAAATAATATATTTTTCCTGCTTTTTTAAATCGCACACCTACAATAGTAATCAATCTGTATCCTCCTGTAGTGCTCGATGAACTGCTATTATCAATCCATCAACCACTAATGATGTTTTTACATATAATTTTAACGCCTTTTCAGCTTGTAATGATTGTTTCATTAAATAATCTAAGGTTTTAGTCCGCCATACAGGCAGCATAGTCAGCAATGTATCATGATGCAAAGGACATTGCCATATATCTCTTGTAGCCCCATAACGTAAGGCTAACATATCTCTCGCCAACACACGAATCCAATGTAATACTTCGATCATGTCATCACGACTGAGTGATTCTGTCCACAACGATATGAGTGTAAAATACCTACTTTCAAAGGACAGAGCATCCATAATATCGACTGCTAAGGAAAGCATCTTAAGTTGCCCCTCGATAGCTAATTGCCTAACGAGTGCAGGATTACCATGTCCAGAGATAATTGCTTGTTCAATATCGCCTGTAATCCCTTCTTTTTTTAAGGTATCGCGAATGATATCATCGGAAACTGCGGTAAAAGGCAACGCCATACATCTAGATATAATGGTTGGCAACACTGTATGGATTGTATTCGTAATGATAATAAAGTATACATTGTCAGGTGGTTCTTCAATCGTTTTTAACATAGCATTAGCCATGACTGCGTTGGCCGTCTGAAAGTCTTCGATAATAACGACGCGAGGTGATTCACTCGTTACTGTAAGATAGGTTTGAAGCAGTGTATACCATTGTTCTACCTTTAACATAGTTTTCATAGGACGCAACCAAAAAGCCTCGTGTTGGTCCACATACATCGATAATCCTTCAGCTTGAATTTTTTTATCTGATTCACCCTGTTGACTGCGAATCGTATCTATATGGGCTAAATACTCCTTACCACCATGAGGGGAAAATACCTGTCTGCCTATCAATAACGAAGCTAGTCCTATGGCCATATCTAATTTACCAAGGCCCGCCTCACCATAGAATAATATACTATGCGGTAAGACTTGTTTATGAACTAATTCTATAAGAGTTGACTTATTAGTATCTTGTCCTATTACAGAATCAAAATATGTCATAATTCACCTCTTACTAGCAAAATTTATACAACAATAACAGTATTATTTTATCATAGGTGCTATATATTTTCTATACTAAAAGCAATCTACCTATATTCTATCGTTATTCCAACAGGTAAGTGATACGCGCTATGCATAATTTATAGGTTATAGTAAATCTACGATTGCCGTATATATGTCTTCATGAATAGCTTCTATGGAGCGCATGTGACTCGTTGTACCATCTGCACTAGCAGCACAAGGAATTCGTCGCCACCCATAGCGTTCAACTAGCTCATCATACGCAGCATGCACATCTGCTAAGTATTGGTGATTTTTTTCATGAATATCACCGGTTGCTCCCCCCGTTTTATGTTCTCTATGCTTCATTAAGTCTTCACTAACTAAGAGCGGTACATCCAGTAAGCACACCAAATCTGGTTTAGGTAATTGAAATTTAATAAACTCAAAATCTTCTAACCATGTTAGAAATGCGTGCCTTTTTTCAGGATCCCTATATTTTACCATCTGATGCACCATGTTTGATGTAGTATAGCGATCGGCTAATACAATACCGCCCTCTTCATAAAATGATTGCCAGTCTTGTCGATAGGACGCAAATCGATCAATGGCATAAAAACTACTTGCCACATAAGGGTTGACATCATTTACATCCTTACCAAATTCACCAGCTAAATACATTTTTATCGGCATAGAAGCGGGGCTATCATAGTTGGGAAAACTAACAGCTTTGACAGCATAGCCTTCTTGTTGTAATCGTTTTGTTAATAACGCAGTCTGTGTTGCTTTCCCGCTACCATCGCCACCTTCTATAATGAATAATTTGCCCATGCCTATTCCTCCATCTATACTACATATATCATACTATAGCGATTCACGAATGATTCCCTATAAAATTTTTCCTATACTACCTATATTATACTGCACGATTCGATTCATCTATCACACGAATCGTAGATAGCGTTATATCTGCTGCCCCATTAGGTATATACCCCGCTAATCTCTGACTTTCAATATAGTCCACTACTTCCTTTGTAATTATCTCGCCCCTAGAAAGGAAAGGAATACCTGGTGGATAGTAACTAATCGTTTCCGCACTAATGCATCCTAGGGCCTCTTGTAATAGTATTTGTTTATATCCTTTATAAAATGCCTGTCGTGGTGTCATGGCAACAACAGGCGTTGGCAATGGATATATTATTCTCATTGGTGGTACGATTCTATTATCGATACGAGTAGTGCTAATTATGCTATCACTAATTCTTTGTATTCCCTGTACTAGCGCCTGTATCGATGCTAGTGTATCACCTATCGTAATTAATACTAACACGTGATTGCCTTGTACCAATTCCACTTCTATATGTTCTTTACGTAATAGCTTTTCAAAAGAAATACCATCTAACCCTAATTCACTAGCATCAATTAACACCTTAGTCAAATCAAAATGAGTAACTCCCTCTAATGAAGTAAGATCCATAACACGAATGCCAGCAATCGCCATCAATTGACGACGCAATTGATTAGCTAACATAACCGCTCGTTCGACTAATACAGATCCCTCTGTAGCCAATTGATGGCGTGCCATATCAAGAGAAGCAAGAAATATATAATTAGGGCTCGTACTTTGCAACATTTGATGTACCTGTGTAACACGCCTATAATCAATGCGTTGTCCTTGCCCTAATAAAATTGATGTTTGTGTGAGAGAGCCTACTAATTTATGCGTACTTTGTGCCACTAAATCAGCCCCTGCTGCAATTGCTTCCACAGGCAACGCTTCTGAAAAAGGCAAATGTGCCCCATGTGCCTCATCTACGAGAACAATAACGCCATGCGCATGAGCCATCTCAACAATCGCTTCTATATCAACACCAATACCATAATAATTAGGATACACTAATACAATTGCTTTTGCTTCTGGATGTGCTTGTAAACACATCGATACTTCCTCTACCGTAGTCCCCAAAGGGATGTTCCAACGATTGCTATATCGCCCTTCTAAATAAACTGGTGTAGCCCCGCTCAATACTAAGGCATTATTAATAGACTTATGTGCTTCTCGTGGAATGATTACTGTATCATGTTCGCCAACCACGCTCATGATCATGGTTTCAATCAATGCAGTTGTGCCATTAATAGAAAACCAACATTGCTTTGCACCATATACATCGGCGGCTAACATCTGCGCTTCCCGTAAAGCTCCCTCTGGTTCATGCAAATCATCTAATGCATACATGACACCTAAATCATAGGCCAACGTATCGCCTAACCATCTTTTAAGTGACTTAGGAGCTTCTTGCCCCAACTTATGACCTGGTGTGTGAAATGGCACAAAGCATTCTGCTTTATACGCTTCTAAGGCCTCTACAAAAGGCATGTGTTTCTGTTTATTTATATCCATATCTACTGTCCATTATCTACCATTTATCACTCCATGCCAGCTTGATGTGATTGTTTGTAGGAAATCTATCGTATAGTAATATTCTACAAACCACTCGTTGCTACTAGCATATATTCTTTTTTATTATATAACAAATATCTCGTTAGAACGATAAAAAAGTAGTCATTCTTTCATAGCTTAGACAATATCATCCATATAGGCCTACCTTATAACGTTTTATAAGAAATGTAAACTAGCGATGATCCTAGATATAATCTATTTTCATCGCTAGTAAAAATACTGCTGTAATCCTATCAACTACATGTATATTCATAGATACAATAGCCCTATTACATGTAACGCTATACGATTAACGACTTAGGCATCATTGACAGCAATGATACCTAAGTCGTTACCTATATACATATTAAGTTTCTATCATCTATCACAATCTATAGTCCATACGACGGAATATGCACATAAAAGAACGTAAACAATCAATTATGTATGCCGTTTTCCCTTTTTAGGATTATACAAGTTCATTCCTTTATCAATACCTACTTCTATAGTCCCCAAAACGGCTTTTGCCATATTGGTAACTCCCTCAGTAATAATTTGTTCTTGTTCTTCTGTAAAGGGTGATAATACATGATCAACAACAGTCCATTTTGGCAAAGGACGTCCTATACCCACACGAAACCGCGGAAATTCTTCGGTGCCTAAATGAAGAATTAGAGACTTAATGCCATTGTGTCCACCAGCACTACCGTTCGGTCGAATACGTAGCTTTCCCACAGGTAAATCCATATCATCATAGATACAATAAACATCAGCCGGATCTATTTTATAATATCTCATTAAAGGTCCTACTGCTTCACCACTATTATTCATAAATGTTTGCGGTTTTACTAACAGCACTTTTTCTCTAGCTACCGTACTAGTACATACATCGGCCTTTTTCTCTTCCCGCCACGGTGTATGGGAGAGAGTACTAGCGATCTCATCAATGACCATGAATCCTACATTATGTTTTGTCGCTTCATACTGTTTGCCAGGATTTCCTAAGCCTACTACTAATTTCACAAAATCACCTATTATTTGTCAAATAAATTACTTACCGATACTTCGTGGAAAATACGCATAATTGCTTCGCCTAACAATGGAGCTACTGATAAACTTGTAATCGTATGTAAGTTCTTAGCTTCTGGAGGCAAAGGAATTGTATTAGTTAAAATCAATTCACTAATATTAGAATTAGCAATGCGTTCACAAGCAGGATTTGTTAATACCCCATGTGTCACACAAGCAGTAACTGATTTGGCGCCAAATTCTTGTAACGCTTTAGCACCTTCTACTAATGAGCCAGCTGTATCGACAATATCATCGATAACAATACAGTTCTTACCTTCCACATTACCAATTAAATTCATAACCTTTGCCACACCTGGTTCAGGTCGTTTTTTCTCGATAATAGCAATCGGTGCATCGATGCGATCGGCTAAATCACGAGCACGCGTAACACCGCCTAAATCAGGAGATACAACGATGACATCTTTCATTTGTTTTTCATTAATATATTTAGCAATGATACCAGCACCGAGCAAATGGTCTACAGGCACATTGAAAAAGCCCTGGATTTGACCTGCATGCAAATCAATTGTCACAAGACGAGTAATACCTGCAGTTTGCATTAAATCGGCTACCAACTTGGATGTAATTGGTTCACGACCACGGGTTTTTCGATCTTGTCGCGCATACCCATAATAAGGTACCACGGCTGTAATATGACGTGCAGAAGCACGTTTTAATGCATCTGCAATAACTAGTAGTTCCACTAAATTATCATTAACAGGATAACTAGTTGGTTGCACAACGAAAACATCTTTACCGCGAACACTTTCGTCAATCATAACCTGTACTTCACCATTATTAAAGCGACCAACATGAGCTTTACCCAAAGGCAATCCTAAATAATCACAAATTTCTTTTGCCAATTCTGGATTCGCGTTACCTGTGAAAATTTTTAGTTTTTTGCCGTCTTCAAATGCCATTTTCAATACCTCTTTAGCCTTACTGATAAACACCTATTTATATACATTATGTACTACATTCCTATATTGTATACTATTTTACGAAAAATTGTAATGCGTTTTACTATTTTCACCAAATATTTCTACTTGGTTTTCTTTTTAAAAGTATCGTCTGTTACCCAATGTTCTTTCATAATTTGTTTACTACGTCCTACGGCTAATGCCTTAGATGGTACATCTTTAGTAATCGTAGATCCAGCACCAATATAGCTATATTCACCAACAGTTACAGGCGCCACTAAATTACTATTGCAACCTACAAACGCACCATTGCCGATGATAGTGCGATGCTTGATTTTACCGTCATAATTAACAGTAATACTCCCACAACCAATATTAACACCGCTGCCTATGTCGCTATCCCCAATATAGGATAAATGAGGTAGTTTAGTACCTTCACCGACATGACTATTTTTTACTTCCACAAAATTGCCAATATGAACTGTATCGCAAATAACAGTATTAGGCCTTAAATGTACATAGGGACCAATATCTGTATTATTTTTAATTTCACAGTCATGGCCATAGGTAAAATGAATTGTATTACCATCGCCTACAGTCACATTAGTAAGTCGTGTATGCGGCCCAATCTGACATTCTCTACCAATGATGGTGTGTCCCTCCAAGATAGTTCCTGGGTATAATATAGTATCTTGTCCTACAGTCACTTCTGGGGCTACATAGGTGTTAAGAGGATCAATAATAGTCACTCCCGACTCCATTAATTCACGATTTTTACGATGTTTCAAAATAGCTTCCGCTTCTGCTAATTGTGCTCGTGAGTTAACACCTAACGATTCTTCAAAATCATCTGTTACATAGGCACTGACGCATTCACCAGCATTCACTAAAATGCTAATCACATCGGTAATATATAATTCTCCTTGTGCATTATCATCAGACAATTGTGCTAAACAAGGCCATAATTTATGACTATCAAAGGCATACATACCTGTATTTACTTCCGTTACCGCTAATTCCTCTGGTTTACCATCCTTTTGTTCCACGATGCGAAGCACATGTCCTCGATCATCACGGATAATTCTTCCATACCCAGTAGGATCTGGCATATGTGCCGTTAATACAGTCGCTGCTGCATGCATCGCATCATGTGTTTCTAGCAAAGCTTGTAAGGTTTCCCGTTTCACTAGTGGCGTATCGCCACACAATACTAAAATAGTGCCATCAAATGTTTCTAACATCGGCTGTGCTTGTTTAACTGCATGACCTGTACCTTTTTGTTCCTCTTGTACCACAAAATCAGCTCTATCACCGATATAGTCTTTCACCATATCACCGCCAAAGCCAATGACAATAATGTTTTTCTCTGTACCCAAGGATTGTACCGTATCTAGCACTCGTTCCACCATAGCTTTACCAGCCACTTTATGCAGTACCTTTGGCAACTTGGATTTCATACGAGTTCCTTTGCCTGCAGCTAAAATTAATGCGCCTATATCTTTCATATATCCTCCTGCCATTCACATCGTACCAATTACTTTCCATTACGTGTATATCATCGATTATTCTATGTCCTATCAACCGCATCAAATATGGGTTCTATGTGAATTTTTTTCGTTTGTTCATCGATACTGTAAAACGTAAATAGTGCTTCATAATCATCCACCAATTTAGGGCTAGGGCTTTGGGTCGCTACTAATACACCTGTACCTACAACGACACCATTCATTTCTGCCACTAATTCTGCCAACCCCTTCGCTGTACCCCCAGCTTTCATAAAGTCATCAATAATTAATACTCGTGCATGAGGGGGAATGGCACGCTTCGTTAATGACATAGTTTGAATGCGTCCCGACGATCCTGTTACATAATTAATGCTAATCGACGACCCCTCTGTAACCTTGCTATCACGCCGTGCAATCACCAACGGTTTATTAAATGCTCGTGCCACCATAACCGCCAACGGAATTCCCTTGGTTTCCACCGTCATAATATAATCCGGATGAGAGGTAGCAAACCGAGTCATAATAATTTCACCTAACCGACTCACCACATGCCAATCATAGAGAATGTCAGACATGTAAATAAAGCCGCCTGGAATAATACGATCCGACGTCATCAATCGTTGGTATACATCCTCAAGTACTTGATTGGCTCGTTCTCCCTTGCGATAAGGAATAAACCGCACACCACCTGCTGCACCAGCTACAGTTTCCAATGTACCTAATTCAAAATGTTTCAATGATTCTTTTACAGAAGATAAATCTTCACTTAATGTGGACTTAGCAATATTAAAAAAATCACAAAATGTATTGAGCGAAATAAGTCTTTGTGGGGAATCCACTAATAATTTGGTTAAAGCAACCATCCGATTCACACGTTTTACCTTTTCCACAAATATCCCCCTTTACATCACTTCTTGGTAATATGTATTTCATACGTATCCAAAGTATTATACACTACTTGTCTATGATTATCAATCATTTTTAGCATATCACAAAATGTAAAAGAAATATATGATAAAATGCACGAAAACTACGGCCTTGTCCTGGCATTTCATTCTGAGTATTCTTGCCGAACAACCGTTTTAAAAACATTTGTAATTCGACTTCATCTTTTGTAATTATATTCGTAAATGAACATCTACACTGCCTCTATATCCATCTTTAAGAAACTGCATTAGACCTATCATGTTTTCTACAACTAAAGCCACAATTAGGGCATCTAACATTTTTCATAAAAATACTCCTTCTAAAAAATATATTCCTAGAAAGATAAAAACCTATTTAGCCCCGTAATTGCAAGAGGTTTCAGATTTTTCTGCAACACGTTTCGTTCACCCTTTAAAGTTCACTAAAAAAATAAAATACCAATAGAAGCATATACTTCCTAGCTCCATCAGCATTCAAAGCAACACGTTGTCCTATAAGCTGATATAAATTACCTCATCTAACAAGGTTTTCCTCTCACCTAGCTGCTATCAACTACTAAAAAGACGGCTATCCATCATATGGATAACCGTCCTTGATTACCTATAACATCTAAGTACTATATTACTTAGCGCGTTGTAATTGTACTATTTCTTTTTGTTGTTTCTCTACTTGTGCTTGCAATTTTGCTATCGCTGCATACAACTCTGCCACTTGTGACACATGTTGTTTTTCAGCAGTTTTGCTATGAGAACCTACACGAACAGATGCACCAAAGGTATAAGCATTGTCGTTACCACCTACAGAGGATCCAAAGCTAAGAAGTACATCACGATTTGGTTGATAGAATCCGCCTAGTGCTAACGCATGTTCACTCTTATACGAACCGCTAGCTACGGAAAGGCTCAATTTGTTATTTTTATCGAATGCTAGTGGATGTAATCCAGCTAATGCCGTTACCTTAGCTAACCCTTTGTTAGTTTGGTTACGTAATGCATTTATTTCTCCTTTTGGAGCCCCCATAGCAGCTTTTATATCACCTCTAAGACTCAGTAGTTCTTTATCGACTTTCTCTGCTTTGCTTTTTGCTGCAGTCGCCTGAACCTGTGCATCCTGAGCCTGAGCTATAACATCCGGCAAAGCTCCTGCTTTTTCTTCAAGATTCTTTATCTTCTCACCATGATCAACTACGTCTTTCTTAACAAGATCAACATTCTTTTGAGTCGCATCAATCTTTTCTTTTAGCTCAGGCACCTTATCTGCATTAGCTTTTACTTCCTTTACAGCCTCTTCTGCTTTAGCAACCTGATCCTTAATAATATTATTTGCAGTTCTTTGTGCTTCTACCTTAGTTTCAGCATCTTGTATTTTTTTGTCATAACTATTAAACTTGTCCTCATGTTTTTGTATTTTACCTTCATTCTCAATCGCTTTAGTATTAGCATCGCCAGCAGTTTTTCCTACATGGTCAATCTTTCCATCCAACGCATTAACCTTATCTAATGCTTGCTGTGCTATTTCTTGTGGTGTTTGTCCTGCTTGTGGTCCTGTAGGTGGTTCTGCACAAGCCAAGGTAGAGAAAAACGCGGTGCAAATGGCAGTGGTTACTATAATTTTTTTCATATATACTCCTATACTCTTAAAAAGAACTTAAACATATTTTTTTCTCAGTATAACCAAGTTTTGTATGAAAAATCAAGATATTTTATATGATTTATTTTCATAGGTTATATCAAATAAACATATTAGATATAAACATCACAAAAATCGCTTTATATCTGCATTTTATGATAAAACAATGTTGATTACAATGCATTTTTTATTATCTCATTTTATAAAATAAAACGATAACAAACTGGTGTGTACACATTAGCTATTGAAAATCACATCGCATGATATGTCCCCCTTATTCCACGAATTATAGATATAAAAAGCGTATTCAAATCAACTCTCATGAAGGCCTAACAGGATGTCCACCCTTACCAGTAGATATCTAATTATCACAAAAGCCCTACCCTTTTCAACATGTTGCTAAAAGGGTAGGGCTTATATGTGATTGATAAGCATGCAGCTAGGTTATTCTATTTCATCCCCATTGCTTGCATCAATTTTTTAATTTGTGCTTTCATTTCTGCATTTTCTGCATCTTTTCTAGCATTTTCTGCTTTTAATGCAGCAATTTCATCTTGCATAACATAGATGGAAGATATTGGTCCACCTTTATATCGTTCTGGAATGCGGTCCGCATCGCTTGTACCGAAACGATAGGTTGCGCCAATATTTGCCATGGTCTTACCTTCGCCCACTGTAAAGCCAGCATTCACCATAACGTTTTCATTTGGATTATAGGCAAGACCTAATGCGAGTGCTTGGTTTCCATCATAGGAGCCGATACCTGCCATAATTTGAGATTTTCTCAATGGGTCATAGCTTAATGGATTCATCGCAGCCAATGCTGCCGCATGAGCCCCCACTTCATTGACCCGTTGTGCATTTTGAAGAATTGCATCGCCGGCTTTAACAAGGTTTTCACTCAACTCATAGATTTGTCCGCCATTGACAGCATCTTTAGAATCTTTTGCAATCGCCCCATCTTTAACATTGGTAAGTTGCATTCCATCATCATTTGGACCTACTGGTGGTTTAAGACTCATTTTAATGGCACCGCCACTTACTGGTTTTACCTCATTACCATTATTTTGTTCTTTCGTAAGCGGTTTACCATCACCGTCTAACTCACTCCCTTTATAATAATTACCATCTTCTCCTTTTACTACAGGCTCTCCATCTGTATTTACATATTGGAAGCCGCCTGCTGGGCCCTCTTTAAGGCCCTTAATATCCTTACGAAGTTGTGCCGTCATGTCTGGATCGAGTCCTACGGTGAAGGTTTTGACATTTGTATCTTTGTCCACCTCTGACGATACAACAATTCCCTTATCACCTGTCACATTGATAAGGTTTGTAATCACTTTTTTACCTTCTACCGATAGATCTTTTAAATCTTTCCCATTCTTAGCGACTGCAGTAATTCGATCATTCAAATTCGTTACCGCATCGCCTACGGTATGTACTTCTTTAGCGGTACCATCAGCCTCATTCGTAACTTTGAAAATCGGTGCTTTAATAGTTCCATCATCGTTCACCGCAGCACCACCGCCAAGAGCATCTGCTACACTCTTATTACCAACATAGATTTGTGCCCCATTCACTGCATCTGTCGATGTTTCTCCAATCTTACCATTACCCACATTCGAGAATGCTACAGGCGTATCGGTTCCATCTGGATTCATTAATCGGGCTTGTATTTTATCCGATGCTACTGGTGTTGGCTTCGCGCCATCACCACCTACTTTCACATTACCATCCGCATCCACGTCGGTTTCTTTGTATAATTTCCCATCCTTTGCTTTTCTCAACGGATTTCCTTGATCATCTCTGTAGACTACGGAACCGGCTTGACCGTTGCGCAACGCATTTACTTTTTCTGTCAATGTTTTACCATTCAACCCATCAGCACCTGTCATGCCTTGATCGGAACCTACACCATCTGAAGATGTATCGCCTAATTGATCTATCTTACTTAATTTATCTTTCAACGTTTGTGCTAAACCAATGGTGATTTCATTACCTTTTACCGCTGTAGCGATTTCATCACTAGCACCTTTAACGGTTAATGTATCTTTCGTTAAGTTCACCGCTACATCAGGTGCATCTGTATCTTCCTTGGTTTTTGTTGTATCCCCTTTAATTTTTAATACTGTAGTATTGGATAAATCATTTTTCAATGCATCAATTTTATCCGTAATATCCGCAGTCCATACTTTATCCGTAACTGCTTTTTTTATATCTTTAATATCGTTTTCAGCAGTAGTTAAACGAGTTCCCTGGTCGGTAACTGTTTGATCAATATCCTTGACTTTATCTTGCACCGTCTTCACATCAGTTTTAATAGTACCTACTTCGGTTTTAGTGGCCACACCAGTAATCGTAATTTCTTTACCTGCTATCGCTGTATCTGGGTTTGTGCCATTGGCTTGTGATAATGTAATTGTTCCATCGTCCGTAGCTGCATAGGTACCTGGAATGGTATGTAATTCTGCTTCTTTTATCGCATCTAATTTACCATCAATCTTAGTTTCCAAGGCAGTACGTGCCGCTTCATTCGCTTCATTCGCACGAGTGATGTTATCATTCAAGCCTTTAATTTCATCAGCTTTTTTCCCCAATGTATCTGTGAATTTTTTAAGCGTATCCACATCCACTTTATCTTTTACTGCATCTGTCAAAGCTTTTAAATCAGAGGCATTCGCTTTATCTGCCAGCGCTGCATTCATATCATCTTGACTTACCTTCTTAGCCAATTCAGTTTGAATACCACTTACAGCAGTTGTCAAATCATCTTTACTTGCTTTTCCATCCACCTCTGTTTTTAAATTGTCTAATGCGGTTTTGCTAGCAAGACCAGTAATTTTTACTGTTTCATTGTCTTGTACAGTACCTGTACCATCTTCTTGTTGTAATGTAACGGCACCGTCCCCATCAACTGCATACGAACCTGTCTTGACATGCAATTCCTTTGCTCCCAATGCTTTTAACTGTTTTACATTTACTGCATCATAATCATTGGTACCACCTGCCACATTGATAATGCGGCGTGTTATCTTTTTAGTAGCATTACCAATCGATACAACACCATTACCAGAGTTATTAACACTCTCATTCGTCAAATACGATGTTGTATTAACACCTTCCTCTTCTTGTGCCAGTGAACTTTCCCCTAATACGACAGAGTGCTCAATATCAGCTTGTGCCGCTGGACCTAATGCCACGGACGCGTTTCCATTTGTTATTGCCTTTTTACCTAATGCCGCGGAGTCTTTTCCATAGGCTTGTGCATTAAACCCGATAGCCATAGCATAGGTAGTCGCATCTCCCGTTTCCGAGATTCCTTTCCCCGCTCCACCGCGTTTAGCGTTTCCTACATACGAATCTGTACCGATAGCAAGAGAGTTCGCACCATTTACAGTGGCATAGGATCCTAATGACAAGGCATTTTCACCATAGGCGAGCGTGGATTGCCCCAATGCAATCGTTTGCATGCCATTACTTACTGCATAACTGCCTAATGCAACCGATCGAGCTCCCATACTATTAGCCCAAGGGCCTACAGCTACAGAGTTTTGACCAGTTGCCCCCTCATTATTAAAGTTTCCCTTTAATACCAAGTTTGTCGGCTTATCATTTTTACCTAGTGTCCATGTTGTATCTGGGTAATCGGCCTCTGTTTTATCCGCCGCTCCAGAAATTGCCAAGAAACGAGTTCTAGTTACTTTTTCTAACGCTTTTAACTGTTTTACATTTACTGCATCATAGTCGTCATAACCACCAGCTACGCCCACGATGCGACGAATAACGCTCCCATTAGTATCGCCGAAATTGCGTTTAGTGCCCACTGATACAACACCGTTACCAGTATTATTCACAGCTTCTTCCGACATATAGGATTTACCATTTGTGGCACCATCGCTGGCAAGTACCGTAGAATTATAGCCTAAGGCAACAGAATTAGCACTATCAACGGTAGTATTTGTACCGAGAGCAACGGCACCTTTTTTCTGTGCTTTTGCGCCAAATCCGACAGCTACGGATTGACTTTCTTCTACTCTTACATCACGACCAATCCCTACTGCATCATCGGCTACAGCGGTTGGCACACCACTTTTATCAAATTTTCCTACCTTCAAATCAACCCCAATGCCGATGGATTGATTGCCATTGACATGTGATTTCGATCCGATTGCAATCGTATTTTCTGAAAATGCCCGTGATTCATTACCCAAGGCAATTCCAAAATTTCTCTCGGCAATAGCTCTACGACCGATTGCCGTTGAACCAGTCAGACGAGATCTAGCAAAGGCACCTATGGCGATACTTTCATTCCCCTCAGCTCCATCATTATTACTATTAGATTTCACATCATCTGGAACCCCATTGATAGTCATTTTCTCGTCGCGACCATTACCTTTGACGGACATATAATTTAACCCTTTTGTTCCCACTGTAACTTTACCATTTGCAGCAGTTAAGGTAATATTATTTCCTGCTTCTAAGGTTATCTTACGATCCGTTGGAGTAACATCAGTAGATGTATCTCCGTCCTTCACAGTAAGCGTTTGTAGACTCACATTTTCCAAGGCTTTCAATTGTTGTATATTCACTGCGTCATAGTCATTAAAACCACCTGCTACGCCTACGATACGGCGAGTAATCTTACCATTGTTATCACCAGAATTCCGTTTCGTACCTACCGATACAACACCGTTTCCCGAATTATTAACTGCTTCATTTGACAAATAGGCCTTATCCGTTGCAGCTGTATCTTCCTGTATTACCTTCGATCCATACCCTAAGGCCACCGAGAAACGGCCATCAACAGTTGCACCTTTACCTAAGGCAACACCGCCTTGTTGTTCAACCGTAGTATCTAATCCTAACGCTATGCCTTCATGTGCTTTTATTTTTATATTTCGCCCGATACCGATAGCTTCATTTGCTCCAGCTTTTGTGGGTTTATTATTATCAAATTGCCCAATCTGTAAATCGACGCCAATTCCTATAGACTGAGCGCCATTGACTTGTGATTTCGACCCAATCGCAATCCCGTTTTCATCATATACACGCGATCGATTACCTATTGCAACGCCATAATTTTTTTCAGCAATAGCATATTGACCGACAGCAACAGATCCTAACAATCTTGTTCTAGCATAGGAACCAATGGCTACACCACCCGGATAACTTGAACCATCACTATTTTTATTATCTTTAACGGTTCCTTCCACATCAGGAAGTGTAATTTCTGCCTCCTTATTATCTCTTGCATGACTTACTGACACATAAGGCGTATTGGCCTGTATTGGGTCAGCGCCTTCAACTACCACTATATTCACACCTATTGTTAAAGCCGCCAATATACTAGCTACTACTGTTTTCTTTTTACTCGAATGACTGTTTGCCATTTCAGAAACTACAACGTAGCACTGTTTTGATTGACTCCAAATAACTTTAAATATCTTATTCATACACTCCTCCTACTTGTATACACATATGTCACAGCATAAGTATTCATAGCATTAATATGAACTATGATATATGTTCATATTAACCATGATATATATATATATATATATACTATCATATTTTGCACAATGTATCAAGTTTTTCCTAGTAATTTGATTTGTATTTCTGTAATTCTGCCCTTTATTTTATTGATACTATGCATATGAATAATATGTATGTATATCACCTAATGATAACTACGCATGATTCCTATTTATTTCATAATGAGTATCGTATCATCATCACTGGTAACGTCTATTCATCACAAAAGCCCTACACTTTCAACATATTGCTAAAAAGGGTAGGGCTTATATGTGATTCATGAAGCATGCAACTAGGTTATTCTATTTTATGCCCATTGCTTGCATCAATTTTTTAATTTGCGCCTTCATTTCTTCATTATCTTGTGCCATTTTACTATAGGATGCTTTCATTTCTTGGTTTTCTGCTTGAATATGCGCATTATCTTCCAATACTTTTTTATATGCTGCTTTTGTAGTTGCATTTTCTTCTTTCAATGCAATCACTTCATCCTGTAACACATAGACTGATGAAATAGGGCCCGCTTTATACCGATCAGGGACTGCTCTCTTATCTGCACTCCATCCAAATTTATGGCTAAAGCCAGCATTGAACATGTTTTCGTTTTCCCCTAATGTTATGCCTGCATGGAACATAGTATCTTCACGTGTAAAGTGTGCGATACCTAATGCTACTGCTGTTTCTTTTTTATAGTTACCTATACCAGCCATAATTTGCGTTGGTTCTAATGGATCATATTGCAATGGCTTTAAGGCTGCTAATGCCGCAGCTTTAGCACCAGCTTTATAAATATCTCCTGTAGCTTCGTTCATAACGTTGTTTGTTGCATCTTTCAACTGATCCAGATTAACTGCATCGGTTCCTTTTACGCCTGGTGCCACATTCGTGATACGATTACCACCATTATTGAGTCCGTTGAATGTTAACGATACATCTGGTCTATGTTCTTTGCCATCAAGAGTCGTAGAAGAAATCGTAACACCTAATGGAGATACATTAGTGGTTGCAAATGGAGTAGCCTTTGGTTCCTTCGTTGGATCTACACCAGGACGATACATTGTATACGTTGTATCCGTACCACTATGTAACACATCCGTTTTCATTTCCACAGGTTTCTTATGATCGTCAAGTATCGGTTTATATTTCTTTTTCTTGTCATCATAATATTGTGGAGTATGTGTGCCCGTATAGTGGGTTGTACCGTCTTGCATTTCCACATTTTTTGCCAATTTCACTGTCATAGTAGCCGGTGTTTTTATAGTACCATCTTTATTCGTAACAGCTTCTGTTACCTCTACGCCAATGTTCTTATCCGTTAGGTTTGTAGCTCCCCCTTTAATGGCCAAGGTTTCTCCAAGTTTAACCTTCAGAGCAAGATCTTTGCCCTCTTTCGTCTTCGTATCGCCTACAAATTGGCGAATGCCACCAAACTGTTTGCTGACAGCAACCAACTGATCTTCCGTAGCGGCACGACCCGATACAAAGGTTGGACTTGTTACATTCCAGTCTTTGTTATCTAATCCTGTAATGAAATTACCTGTTGTAGGAGTGCCATCTGTTTTCTTACCATCATCACTAGGGATAACGGATTGGTTGCCAATTACCACGCCACCAGTGACAGTGTCATTGTCACCTTTTACGCCATTCACACGAATGGTGGTGCTTGTCACGTTCGTTGCTTTTGTATCGTCTGTGAACGTAGCACCTGTAGCATCTACTTTGGAT
>NZ_KE384564.1:17245-123391 GCF_000426745.1 Veillonella montpellierensis DSM 17217 | reverse complement strand
TGGATACGGTAGGACGATATGAAGGAGCAATAAAAGAGTATATTCGCAATCAACTACAAGAAGATATAGCACAAGATACATTAAACTTTAAAGAGTATACCGACCCGTTTACGGGTGAGCCAGTAAAATAGGCAAAAGAAAAGCCCCCGAGTAGGGGGCAGCCAGTGGTAATAGAGTGGTTGTCAGATCATTCAATGCCCTCTTTAGAGGGCTACCACTAGAGAAAGACCCTTATAGGGTCAGAGCAAACCACCCGTTCTACGGGTGGTTATGATTGAAAGAAATACTTAAGGTTATGCCGACCAATAAAAGTATCTTTGATATATATAATACCATGATTATACAATCCATGTTAGACAACTCGATCCCAACATGGGGAGATACCATTGTATGGCGTGATTTGAATAATTATGATTGTTCTTGTGTAGACGAAGATATGAATAGGATGATAATCAACTGCTACTGGTATATGCTGACTGGTATATTTTGACGGTTATTAGGGATAGGATCCCTCAGTCATTCGGCTTAATCATGGAATAGAATGTCCATAGGATGATGAACCATACGGGCGTAAAGAGTAGAGCGATACGTGTTTCCTCGCTGATAGCTAGAATGATGAGAATGCCCACAAAAAATGCTAGAATCAGATAATTCATAATCGGATAGAAAGGCATTTTGAACGGATTTGTCCGTGCTAATTCAGGGCGTTGCCATCGGTATTTGAGATGGCAAATTACCATCATGGCCCAAATGAACATAAAGCAGAACGTGGAAATACTAGTAATCATGACAAATACAGCTTCTGGCATGACGTAGTTTAATATGACGGTCATCAATAGAATGGAGGCAGAAAAAATAGTAGCTTGAAAAGGTACGTGACTATTCGTCAATCGTTGCATGCCACTAGGTGCATATCCTTTCTTTGCCAAGGCGTAAATCATGCGCCCTGTACTAAAAATACCGCTATTACAAGCCGATGCAGCCGATGTGAGAACTACAAAATTTACAATAGCTGCGGCGGATACGATGCCCACTGCTTTAAATACTTCTACAAAGGGACTTCTGGCAGGATCAACAGCCGTCCAAGGGTAGATACTCATAATGATCGCCAAGGAACCAATATAGAATAGGATGATACGTAGGGGAATGTTGTTGATCGCTTGTGGAATGACTTTCATAGGATCTTTGGTTTCCCCAGCGGTTAAGCCGACCAATTCGATGCCGGTGAAAGCAAATACGACCATTTGAAAGGATAAAATAAATCCTTCATACCCATTGGGAAACCATCCACCATAGCTCCATAGATTGACGAAAGAAGAAGGGCCAACATTGGTGGAAAAACCTTGACCAATCATAAGTAGGCCGATGACGATGAGGGCGATAATGGCAATGACCTTGATGAGGGCAAACCAGAATTCCATTTCTCCAAAATTTTTAACGGCGCGCAAGTTCATGGTTACCAATAGAATGAGTACGACTAAACTAGGGATCCATTGCGGTATGGACGGATACCAAAACTGAAAGTATAAACCGGTGGCGGTTAAATCGGCCATGGCGAGAGAAATCCAACAAAACCAATAGGTCCAACCAGTGATAAAGGCGGCCCGATCGCCTAAATACATTTCTACAAAGTCGATGAAAGAATGTTTACTCACATCGGATAGTAGAAGCTCGCCTAAGGCGCGCATGACAAAAAAACAGATAAGACCAGTTATGACATAGGCGAGTAAAATGGAAGGCCCTGCTAAGTGGATGGCGCGACCAGCACCTAAAAATAAACCAGTTCCGATGGCACCACCAATGGCGAGTAGTTGCACGTGCCGATTTTTTAAACCCCGTTGTAACGTTTCTTCTTCTGACATATTAGAGACCTCTCTTTACTATGAAGTATATGACTATATTGTTTTATGATAAAGTATCCACCGATAAAAGTCAAATGTATTTTTGAGAAATACAAATTTATATTTTCTCATAGGTATTACGGCGATAGGCCTTATAAGAAAATATCACCGCTTCGTGCTACTAATGGGTATAGTGGCACGGGGCGGTGATATGTAGTTCCTACATAGGCAATCAGACATGTACTATGATTGTAATGGATACGAGGCGGTCAGAGCCTATTTGACGATTCAATCGCGCCATAGGACATCACTCAATCATAACTTGTATCATAGCCTATGGTACGAGTATGTAAAAGTGTGAATAGGTGTGTGATACGTGCACTTGTCATAGATGATACTTGTATAAAGGGATGAACGGTAGCATCTATAACAGGAGAGTACGGTAGGCTCTATTGTGCTTTGATATCTAAGGCGTGTAATGCGTGAGCTTTTAAAAGGCAATATAACGAATTAACACCAAGATGGCGAGTACGTACATAATCCAGTTGACTTCCTTAGCGCGTCCAGTGATGAGCTTAACAAGTGGATAGATAACGAGCCCTGCAGAGATACCGTTAGCAATGCTGTAGGTGAATGGCATTAAGGTAATGACTAGGAATGCAGGGAACCCTTCTGTCCAATCGTCAAAGTCGATATCGCGAATGGCACCAATCATTAAGGCACCGACGATGATTAAAATTGGTGATGTAGCACAACTTGGTACGATGGTGATTAATGGGGTAAAGAAGAGACATAATAGAAATAGAATACCAGTAGTCACTGCGGTTAAACCCGTGCGTCCTCCGGCACCAACACCTGCCGTACTTTCCACAAAGGCGGTAATCGTACTAGCACCGAGTAAAGAACCGACACTGACACCGATAGCGTCTACGGTCATAGCTTTGCCAAGGCCTGGGAAAGAACCCGTTTTAGGATCGGCAATCTTCGCCTTGGTAGCGGTGCCGATTAATGTTCCCATGGAATCGAATAATTCCACAAAGGTGAAAGAAAAGATGATGGTGATTAAGCCCATATGAAAGGCGTTCGGTATATCCAATTCAAAAAACGCCGCTTTGCTCATGTCGGGGATAGCGAGGCAAGTAAAGTTGTCAGGAATGGTAGCATTTCCGGTTACATGCGCCACGATAGTGGTAACGATGACACCGATGAGTAAGGATCCTTGTACGTTGCGTGCCATTAATAAACCGGTAATAATAACGCCAAATAAGGATAGCAATGTATGAGGATCGTGAAAGTTACCGAGCGTTAGCAAGGTTTCAGACGCTGGTGGCACTAGGGAACCGTGGGATTGACTGAGTGCGGCCATTGATTCTGGACTTAACGATAGGGATACGGTCATCAGTCCTGATAATTTTAATCCAATAATCGTGATAAATAAGCCGATACCTACGGTGATGGCTATTTTCATGGAAGCGGGAATGCCTTTTACGATCATTTGTCGAATGGAAGTGAGCGTTAATACGAGAAAGACCATGCCCGATATAAAAACGGCACCTAGGGCAGTTTGCCATGGAATATGCATGCCTAATACTACGGTAAATGCGTAGAATGCTAATAGACCTACGCCAGGGGCTAAGGCGATGGGATAATTGACGATGAGTCCCATAGCGATGGTTACTAGACCGCCGCCGAGTGCAGTAGCGATTAAGACCGCATCTTTGTCCATGCCGGCAATACCTAAGATGTTAGGCGCTAAGAATAAAATATAGGCCATTGTGATAAATGTTGTTAATCCAGCAATGATTTCTGTTTTAACAGTCGTATTTCTTTCTCGTAACGAGAAAAGTTTTTCTAACATTTTTTACCCTCCTAGCAAAATTGTTCGTAAATATATCTTATTGTAGCATGCTTACCCTATTTCGTATATAGTAAATTATGGTTTACTAAGGATTCTTCGATACGACCCATACAGTGATGGAGGGGAATTTATTTTATAAATACATATCTAACTTGTTGGAATTTATGCTATAATAGAACAGTAACGAATGAATGATTGTATTGCGCATCGTTCAGGATATGGATGGGAATGATACCGATTCAGCCCCATATCGATATACTGTATATTAGCTGATTGTGAATAGAGGTTTAGATTATGAAGATTTCCACAAAGGGACGGTATGCATTGCGTGTCTTGGCGGACATCGCAGAGCATGGAACAGATAAAAATGTATCCATTCGTGAAATGGCAGAACGTCAAGAAATTTCAGATAAATATTTAGAAGGCATTGTAGCTCGGTTGAGTGCTGCGGGATTTGTAAAGAGTGGTCGCGGCAAGTATGGTGGCTATCGCTTAACGCGGGAACCAAAAGATTACAACGTTTACGAAATACTAAATGCGGCGGAAGACTCCATCGCCTTAGTGGCTTGTTTAGAAGATGATGCAGATATATGTCCTCGTGCAGATAGCTGTTTAACGATGCCACTTTGGACACATTTGCAGCTTCGTTTTCGTGAATGTATGGAAGAAATTAGTTTGCAAGATGTGATGGATCGCAAATTTTCTGTATAGTGCGAGTGCCTACAAATTAATATGTGAATAGGCCCTGTTGCAATCTATGCAATCTAGAGGAAGAAAGCAGTTTAACTGTTACCCTTGCAGGTTTCATGTGAATAGTGGTATACGTCTATAAGATAGTATATCACTGTTTTTTATTCACATATTCCTAGGATAGGTTATACATCTCTTATAGTGTAATGCGATTAGATAGAAATAAAGTGTGATAGATGTAGTGGATAGAAGGAGAGATTGTATGAACAAAGACTATTTAGAAGATAAAGAATTAGGGGGCATGAAAAACGTTTGGATATTAACCATTTCCATGTCGGCGTTGGCTGTGTGCTATACCATGCTAGTGCCATTTTTGCCAGTGTACTTGTTAGAATTAGGCGTATCACAAGGCAGTGTGGCCATGTGGTCAGGTGTTGTCTTTTCCATCACCTTTTTAATCGCTGGGATTATGGCACCGATTTGGGGCAAAATGGCGGATGCACGAGGCAAAAAAATGATGGCCATTCGTGCAGGCATTGCGATCGGTATTTCCTACGTACTCATCGGCCTCGTTACCAACCCATGGCAACTACTCTTGGGGCGTGCTTTTCAAGGATTTGCTAACGGATTCATGCCAGCGGCGATGACCCTCGTATCGCTTAGCGTTAGTGAAAGACGGGTAGGAAAGGCGCTCGGCATCTTTCAGACGGGGCTTATACTGGGGAATGTCATTGGCCCATTTCTAGGTGGTTTTGTAGAAAGTTTAGTGGGCATGCGCCCCGTATTTTATGTGTCGGGTGTTATTGTCATTCTATCCACCTTGGCGGTGGCGTTTTGGGTAAAGGAACCGAATGTGGCGTCGAAAGCGTTACAATCGAATCAGACTGATGAGGAAGCATCTGCCACTAAGAAACACTCCACATCCTTGTTAGACGACTGGAAACAGATTCGCAGTAACCATATACTGGTGCGGTTATTATGGGTATATTTTGCCATGCAATGTGCCATTTTGATGTTGCAACCAATTTTGGCCTTGTTCGTAGGCGAAATGGAAGGATCCATGGAACATGCGGCGATGATTTCCGGTACCATTTTGAGTGTTGGCGGTTTAGCAGGTTCTGTTACTACTAGTTTCTGGGTTCGTTTAGGAGAACATAAAGGCTATTTCCAAGTTATCTCTTGGTGCTTAGCTGGTACGGGGGTCGTACTTTTATTACAAGCGTTGCCACTAGGTATTTATTGGTTCGGCGCCTTACAAATTTTAGTAGGCTGTTGTATTGTAGGCATTAACCCATCCTTGAGTACGGCGGTTACGCTCCATACAGAGGCGAGTTTCCGCGGTCGTATGTTTGGCATGGCGACGATGGCACAACAATTTGGTAGCATGATAGGGCCATTATTTGCCAGCGTCATTACTACGTTGTTAGGATTTTCACCAATGTTCGCCATTACTGGGGCCTTATTGCTCTACATGTCGTTCATGACGAAACAATTAATTACCTATGAAACGTGTACTCGTGAAAGTAGTAGTCGCTAAATCATTGCTACGTAATGTATGTTAGACGTTTCTCGGCTAGACTCACGTTGTGACATGGTGGCACAGTAAGAGGCGCCACAAGAGAGAACATGCCTAGGCGTGTTCAAGTTTCCTCATTTGACGGTGATTATGATATAACCGTTTGCGATGTAAGAGTACAGACTTAGGTGAAGGGGCGTACTTTTAGAATCTAACGGTGGCCGTGATAGCACGTAAGGGTTAATCATAGGTCATAATAGAACATAAGGGCAATCATTAAGGAGAAAATTTCTAGGACCTAATGGCACGTTTCAGTAACCGGTATGCATGATGGCGATGGTGTGATGATGCATGGCAATCTATGCTTAGATTCATTCGTATATGCGTAGGTGAGCATGAAAGGGTGATAGGATGCGTGTTGTATGTATCGGCGACAGTTTAACGCATGGATATGGCGTTACATTTGGTTGTGGCTGGGTCGAATTATTAAGTGCAGCGTACGAGGGGAGGATACAATTCGTTAATGCCGGTATCGATGGAGATACCTTAGAAGGCATGTTGTATCGCGTTCATAGGCTCATAACTGATGCGGATATGGTCATTCTCATGGGCGGCACAAACAATGTGCTCATGGGGCGGGATGCGACGAGTTGTCTCACCCTATTAGACCGTATCATTCGAGTGGTACAAGAAGAAGAGATCCCATTGATGGTATGCTTAGCGCCGCCTATTGATGGGGAAATAGCAGAGGAAGACAGTGTGCTACGTGATTATAATGAATTAGTTAGAAACTATTGTGAGGACCGCCACATTCATACGATTGATTTCTATCATCTTATCGATACCCATAGAAAAAAAGGCGAAGCTCTATATGTGGGCGATGTGCATGTGAATGAGCGGGGCCATCAATACATGGCAAACCTAGCACAAGCGGCTATTGATGCCTATGGTGACCTACGTTAATAGAGACATCATCTGCACCTACTATCGTACTGTCTAGTACCTATAGAAACCTATTCGCCTAATTCTACAATATTATCAAATAGTAATCTACATTGTAAGGAATTAGAATTTTTATCGCCATGGTAATGACCGAAATACCACTTTTTATAGGTTAGACGATTGTGTAACTCTGTTAGATACGCCTGTGTGGGACAGGCGAGTAATAATTTATTGAAAGCTAGCTCTTGGTAGACGGAGAAAAATTGTTCTGGCGCCGTATGAGTAATCACATAATCTACGTGCCAATTAGCATGTTCTAACACGTCTATACCATGAGCTTTTTCCGAGGAAGAAGCATTTTCTTCGGGCCACCAAGAAATGTGTTCCGTGCGAGATGCTTTGTCGACACTCGTTGCACCGCCAAAGGCAAATATAGAATGCCCCCCTAAAGTGAATAATTCACCACGGCATAAGTGATAGATGTGGGGGGCAATTTTTTGTACCCTACCGCCCCATCGCTCCTCGTAGGGGAATGTTTGTAGCAAATCAAAATTTTCGTGATTACCATCGATAAAGCAAGTGGTAAATTCATAGTCTGACAATAGGCGGAGTAATTTAGTATCATTTTTAGATCGGTCGCTTCCCGGTTGCCACCAAGGGATTCCAAAATCGCCAGCTACAAGTAACACATCCCCTTTCCCTAATTGGGGACAACGCTCTGATATCGATGTAATCACAGGTTCTTCACCATGTAGATCGCCAGTTATAAAAATACGCATAAGACACCTCTCCTCTATGACGATGATTTAAAGAATATACATTATATAAGAAATACATTATGATACAATACTATGGCTACGCATACAATCATGAAACTATCGATAAGCTATATAGGCTATATCGAGTAACATACGTGGAATTGGTAAGACAATAGCGTGTATAGGCTAGTACCGACCAGTATCTATCGTTCGCTATAAGTTACGTATAGCATACTATAAGCGGACTATAAAGTATAGACAGAGGATAGGGTCTCATACGCTAGGATAGAATCTATAGATAAGGGATACAGCGATAACCTAGATACACAGGAGCATTCTTACTCTTGTATGGTCGTCATTTTCACCATTGTAGTTTATGCAATACTTATTAGATATACGATCGTGACGTGGTTGTTAGTAATGTATCATGTGGTGAGCAGTGTTTTAACGTCCACGTCATGTGCATGGCAATCCTTATGGGTGATTCGGACAATTTGATAGGGCTACTACGATTTTTGTTAGATGAACTATAGCAACTACGTTTGAAGGATTCACGCAATTTGATAGAAATCATAAGCAGATTCTTTTACATAGCGCCACCTTTCAGAATATAGGGAATGAAAGGAGGTGAGATGTATGAAAAAAGAAATGGAGTCTACGAAATTGATCCTTCGTTTAGAAAACGGTTTGAATACAGCAGGCAAGATGACGTATAAACAGGTTACGTTTTCACGTGTTGTAGATAGTGCTAGTGATGAAGCGGTGCAAGCTGTGGGCGCAGCCTTAGCCACATTGCAAGATAAAGCGTTACAGGCGGTGATTCGTTTGGATCAACAAAAATTATCTGCTGAGTAGCGGATAGGGTGTAGGACCTATGCTCGTGATGAGTGATAGGGTTTGATGATGATAGTAAGGGAGATGTTAGTATGGTAGAACGTCAAGTGTTATATTTAAAATTTGCCACACCGAGTGGTAAAGAGTCTTCGGTAACAGTAGCACATCCTAAAGCAGGGTTAACATTAGCCGATGTGACGAAGGTAGCCTCTGTGATTACCGATAAACAAGCATTAGAAAGTGCTAATAAAGAACCGTTGGTATCTTTTAAAAAGCATATATTGTAACGACCACCACACAAGAGTTGGTGTAATATATAGGGTAGATTAGTATAACGGACCAGGCAGTTCGTAATTGGTGAAAGCCCCTCACCATAGGCAATGAGTGTATTGCCTATATAAAAGCCCCTATCATAGCCGTAGTGCATTAGTAATGTATTGATTACTAACACGCCGTGACTATGATAGGGACTTTTTTTTGTCATAGGAACGTGATGTATATTCTTTATGCCTATGATGGCATAGGCGTCTTCGTTTATGGAAGAGGAAAGCTAAAATTATCAATCAAACGCGTTTGTCCGATGTATACGGCCATAGCGACTAGCACAGGGCGATCGATGACCGATACGGTTTCCATGGTGCATGCATCGACAACTTCTATGTATTCAGTACGGGCCAACGGTTCTTTGTCGATGATGGCATGCATGGCTTGTAGTAATTCGTCGGATTTCATTCCCTGGTGAATGATGTGTTGACCGTGAAAGATTGCTTTTGATAGACAAAGCGCCGCTGTTCGTTCCTCTGGCGATAAATAGGTATTACGAGATGATTTAGCTAATCCATCTGCTTCACGAACGATAGGGCAACCGATAATTTCTACGGGGGTGTTAAGATCTTCCACCATCTTTTTAATAATCGCTAATTGTTGTGCATCTTTTTGACCAAAATAGGCGCGGTCAGGGGTTACGATGTTGAATAGTTTAGTCACCACCGTACAGACACCGTGAAAGTGAATCGGGCGACTTAGGCCGCATAAATGCTCATTGAGGCCATTGACGATGACGGATACATGAGGGTCATGATACATGTCGCTAGGATCTGGGAAAAATACGATATCTGCCCCCAGACTTTCACAAAGAGCCTGATCACGTTCGGGATCACGAGGGTAGGTAGATAAGTCTTCCGTAGGTCCAAATTGAGTAGGATTGACAAAGACGGATACAACGGTATGATCATTATCGGCGACGGAGCGCTGAATCAAAGAAGCGTGACCTTCGTGTAAATACCCCATAGTGGGAACGAAACCAATGGAGCTGTTTTGGCGTTTCCATTCCCTTACGGCGTGGCGCATATCTTGAATCGTAGTTATTATTTGCATAGATGTCATCCTTTCTTGGTGTAGATAGAGAAGATAGCTCTGTTCTGACAAATAGATTACTTCATATCGGCTAATAAGCCATGTGTTTCATAATGAGTGAGTCTTGTAATATGGTTATTGTCATCTACAAATACGACAGATGGTGCATGATGCTTACATTCTGTGCTATCCACATGAGCGTAAGCCATAATAATTACTTTGTCGCCAGTGCAAGCACATCGAGCGGCAGCGCCATTTAAACAGATAACGCCGCTATGTGCCTTGCCGGCAATGGTATAGGTTTGAAAGCGTTCGCCATTATTGACATTGACAATGTCTACTTTTTGATATTCTTGTATACCGGCTGATTCTAGTAAGTGCGCATCAACTGTAATGCTACCTACATAATCGAGTTCGGCTTGTGTTACGGTGGCACGATGAATTTTGCCAGCTAATAATTCTATGGTCATAATAGATGGGTACCGATGATGATTACCGTGTAGAAAATTTCTACATGGTATGAAAGTACCGTAGACTCCTTTCTGGGATATGTACAAAAAAAGTCCGATGGAGATATTCCATCGGACACAGTAATATTACGATGATACAGAAGATGATATAGACTGGGCGGTCATTATATACTAAGCATGCTAGTTTCATAGGACTTCTCTTGCATAGAAGGCACATACGGCAGTACATGTGTGGAATCTAACATAGGCATCCATCAGCCAAGCATGTAGCAATCTAGTTAGTAAGAAGATGTTTCTGGTTCATCCTAGAAACACCTACAATCGACCTATCTATTGCCATGCCGTAGGTAACTATGACAGCATAGTGGCCTACGGCGGTGTGTATATCTTTGTATACTCTATGAGAGAAGCGATCTTGTTCACATCGTGTAGATTGTGCAAGGGCGACTCTGTTTGTAAATTGGTATAAAGTAATGTGTCAGATAGAGTATAGTTTCACAGAATACTATCTCCGCTAGTAGTATACCACAGATTCAGCGAGGGCGGTATAACAAGTAGCAGTTTTTATCAATGGGGCCTATGGTGAAAGCTAGCGATAGAGGGTTAGAAAATTAGTTTTTTATGAATGTTAGGATATACTTATACTACATGGTAAGGGGATAGGGAGTGACCACCTATGGGTTCAGCGAGGGCGGTATAACAACTAGAAATGTTTTAATCAATGGGGCCTATGGTGCAAGTTATCGATAAGGGGTTAGACATGGAGAGTTTTTATGCATGTAAGGATATCCTTGTAATCGATTCATGCGGTAGTTAACCGCATATCATGGTGGTGAGTTGAAGCCTCAACATTTTAAGCTACCTATGCGGTAGTTAACGGCGCATTTTATTTCTAAGCTACCTATGCGGTAGTTAACGATATAACGCGTACTGCTATAAATATGGCTTTTCTAAGTACCTTTGCGATACATGATACGGGTACACATCGAATGGTTACGTATGGATATAGGAACGTTAGCATAGAGCGTTCACTTTCACTTGTCTCTAGTGTATACTATAACTATATAGGGGTATAGGACAAAACGTGCTATACATCTAACCCCATGAATTGTTAAAAGAATAATCATATTATGCGCACCAATCCATACAATGGCATCTTTCCATGTGGGGTCGAGTTGTCTAACCTGGATTGTACAATCATGGTAATATATATAGCAGAGATAGTAGCATAGGTGTTCCTAAGGAGGTTCTTATGAGACAACCATTTTTATCGAAAAAATCGTTAGCTAATAGCCTTGCTGTTTGCGCTAGTACGGCGGTAGGGTATTGGGCGAAAGACAAGTCGCATCGCACAGTAGGCGATCATGTAGCACTCGGCGCCAGTGTGCTTGGTGTAGGTGTCACTGCTTTGGGGGCCGCGGCGTTGGTGCTTGGTAAGATTAAAAAAGTGGCGAAATAGTACGTGTGTGGGATGGACTTTCAATACGTGAGTAGCCATGATATACTATATGGACGTATGTAGTTAGTGTAAAAGGTGGAAATTATGAGAATTACCTATTGGTCAGATTTTGCAGATCCTTATTGTTATATTGGAAGAAAGCGTATGCTACAAGCAATCCGCGAGATTGGTGAAGAAGATCGTATTGAATTGGAAATGCGTTGTTTCGAAATTGATAAAGAATCGCCGATAGAAACTACGGAAACGATGGTAGAATCGTTGATGAGACGTTTTCATGCGTCGCAAGAGGAATGTGAAGCTAAGGTAGCAGAAATTGATGCGATGGGGCAAGGCGAAGATAGCCGTTTTAGTTATCGTAAGGCGACGCGCACCAATACGATGGATGCACATTGTTTGGTAAAGTATGCCTGGTTTATTCGTGATGAACAGCGATTTGAGCGCATGGAACGAATCGTAGATGCCTTATTTGAGGCTAATTATATTCATCATGAAAATCTAGCGGACCATGAAGTATTACTTCGCATTGCTCATGAGGTAGGTCTTGCGGTGGATGATGTTCGCCATATGTTGGAAACAGGCGACAATCAAGTTGATGTGCGTGATGATGAAGCGATTGCTAAGGATTTAGAAATCAGTCGTGTACCATTTTTTGTGCTAGATTATCAACAAGGGTTTTCTGGCGTAGGGACAGTAGAAGATTATAAAGAGGCGTTACAAAATTCTTTATGGGAACGAGAAGAACCACATCAATGATGTGTTCGATACGGCGTGTGTAACGATGTATTGCAGTGAACATGGGGACTTTACAAGAGAGGTAATAGGTGATGAGAATTTCAACGAAGGGGCGCTATGCATTGCGAATCTTGCTGGATTTAGCACAACAAGATACAAAGAAACCAGTTTCCTTGCAATCCATTGCAGATCGTCAACACATTTCAGAAAAATATTTAGAAGGCATTGTATCACGGTTGAGCGCGGCTCAATTGGTGCGTAGCATCCGCGGAAAATATGGGGGTTATACACTATCGAGAGCGCCATCAGACTATACCATATTGGATATTTTATTAGCTACGGAAGACTCGATGGCCATCATTGCTAGCCTCGATGAAGGCGTTGCCACAGAAACTGCCGTGACGGATATAGCCGTCGGCTTTTGGGCGGGCTTACAAAATTATATTCATGACTATTTACAAAGCGTTACCCTAGAAGATATATTACAAGGTACCTATGCAAAGCTAGATGACAAATACGATCACTACTATGGGTTAATTTAGATGGCACTAGCAGTGGTGATCTGGTCGATATCGTTGTTGGCAGTCATGCTCCCTATATAGTTGATTTATTACCGATTGGCAATGATTGTTTTTGGTATTGATATGAGCCATCTATTTTTTATAGCATATGTATACCTATATATCTATTACTCGCGATACCAGGTTGGGCAGTGTCCGTACGTCGGTTGCATGATATTAATAAATCGGGTTGGTGGGTATTAATTTCACTTATTCTATCTATTTTAGGAACCTTAGGGTTTATATACAATTTTATGCATGAAAATTGGTGGATGTTAACGCAATTCATGTCCGGTATTTTATCGTTATATTTGAGTTATTGTATTTTGCGTCGTGGCGATCCTCAAGCCAATCGATTTGGGCCGAATCCAGTTCCAGAGGAATAGCAAGATAGGATATGAGTGCCATCGTTGCGTTATTAGATGCTGAGTTACTATAGAAATACATGCATGTTGCTGATGTTGAAAGTCGGCAATGTGCATGTTTTTTATTGCTCTTTATTAGATTATAAATAGTCATAATTGTATATCATCATAGGTATAGTTTTTCATCCTATGATGGTGGAATAAAAAATCACCTACCGCATCGTGAGTATGTAATGTCACGATGCGGTAGGTGATTTTGGGGTTATAGGATACATGGCTATACATCTAATCCTATGACTGTTAGATAACTATAGGCGTATTATTTTTTATGATCCGGTACATAGTTATCAGTTTGGTTGTCGCCCCACCAAAAGATACCGCTTTGGTCGGGTAGTACGGATTTATTAAATTGTGGTTCTTTAATACCTGCGCGTTTTTGCGCGATATAATCGTTTAGAGCTACGACGGCTTGCTTACCAAGTAAGACGATAGCCGTTACGTTTGTCAATATGAGGCACGCCATGAATAAGTCGGCCATGTTCCATACGAGTTCTAACGATGAGATACAGCCAATGAATACCATGGCTACTACGAGAAGACGGAAAATGTTTAATACGTATTTTTTATCGGTCATATGAGTAATGTTTACTTCTCCATAGTAGTAGTTACCGATGAGAGAGCTAAAGCAGAACATCATGATGAACACGGCTAACGCGTAGGGAGCCCATGGTCCTAGTTCTTGGGCTAGGTTATGTTGTACGAGGGCCACACCAGTCAAACCAGTGGTGGAATAATCACCGATGACTAATACGATGAATGCGGAAGAGGTACAAATAAACATGGTATCCACGAATACGCCGAAAGCTTGTACGAGGCCTTGTTTTACTGGGTGGGATACATTGGCAGTAGCGGCCGCATTTGGCACAGACCCTTCACCGGCTTCGTTGGTAAATAAGCCACGCTTGATGCCGTTAATCATGGTAGCACCTAGGAAACCGCCACCAGCAGCGTAGGGATCGAGGGCGGAAGCGAAAATGCTATAAATGACATGCGGAAAATGATCGATGTTGGCAATGATGACATATAAAGCGGTGCCGATATAGAGCAAGGCCATGATAGGTACGATGACTTCACAGGCTTTGGCAACACGAGTGATACTACCAAATACGATGATGCCGGTTAAGATGGCCGCTATGATGCCAGTATAGGCTACGTCGATGTGGAATGTTTCGAGTGACAAGGCTAATGTATTGGCTTGTACGGAGTTATAGATAAGACCGTAGGTAATTGAAATGAGTACAGCGAACAATACGGCGAACCATTTGCTTTTAAGGCCATAGCGAATGTAGTAAGCTGGACCACCGTAGAAACCGCCATTAGGCAAAGGTTCTTTATAGATTTGGGCTAGCGTACTTTCAATAAAGCCAGTAGCCGCACCGATTAAGGCAATCACCCACATCCAAAATATCGCACCAGGACCGCCTAGCACTACGGCAATGGCGATGCCTGCAATGTTCCCTACCCCTACGCGAGAGGCGGTACTTACGCAAAAGGCTTGGAACGAGGATACGTGATTGTTTTTTGTTTTCGTACCGACCCCATCACCTAATAGACGAATCATTTCAGGAATTTGACGAAGTTGTACGAGTTTTGTGGTACAGGTAAACCAAAGACCGGCACCAATTAAAATAAAGATGATTAAATAATTCCATAGGTATCCGTTAATGTCGGATACAAGATTGTTGAGTGCAGATTCCAATGCAAACATTCCTTTCTCTTGAAAATATAACATAAAGCATATATAAAGGTATCTTTACCAATTATATCAATCTAAACTATATACGGTGAGTGACAGGATTGGTGAAGGTGTTGTCACTACTGATAATTATAAGGGTGTTGTGAATATATTCTAATAAGAGATTCACTATTGTCCCATGATTATAGTTGTAAGGACGCTTCTACATCATGGGCTGTTTCTCTATCTTCCATACCCGTTAATAGGGCTTGTTCGGAATGTTCCATGTGAATGCGAGCTATTTTTCTAGCTTGTAAGGCGTTGTGAGCACCGATGGCCTCTACAAGCTGGCGATGCTCTTCCCAGGTTTTTGCCAAACGCCCAGGCTGGTTCATGGATACAGAACGGAAACGAATGATTTGTTCGCGCAGATTATGCACAATTTCTGCTAATCGATCATTGCGCGATGCCTTGTATAAGACTTCGTGAAATTTTATGTCCGCGTCTACGATGCGGTCCATATCTTTGCTCTCTATATGGTCGCTAATTTCTACCAACATGCGCTCTAGTTCTTCAATTTCTTCTTCCGTAATGCGTTCGGCTGCGAGCCCTGCCGCCAATTCTTCTAGGGCCGATCGAATTTCAAAGACTTGTGTAATGTCTTTGAGGGAAATGTTGGCCACATAGGTGCCGCGGCGCGGAATCATAACGACGAAACCTTCCAGTTCAAGTTTGCGAATGGCCTCGCGAATCGGTGTGCGACTGACGCCGAGTTCTTCAGCCAAGGGGATTTCCATCAACCGTTCACCCGGTTGTAACACGCCATCTTGAATGGCTTGACGCAAGGTTTCGCTTACCACTTCACGCAGTGGTTTATAGGCATCTAATTTGATGGGTTGTAATCGTGTATCTTTCATGATTGCTCTAGATCCTCCTCTGTACAAGTTTTCGTAATGAGTGTTAGCCAATCGTGATTCGCGGCCTTAACTTCTTCTTGTAAGGCGAGGGCATCACGGGCCGTATCTAATAGAACGATCATCGTAGGTCCGCTACCCGTCATGATAGTATCATACCCTCTGGTGGTAAAGAATTCTTTACAAATTCGTAATTCATCATGAATGGGGAATAGCAACTCTTCAAAGGTATTGGCACTGGCTTTGAAAGCCCCTATAAAGTCTTGGTTTTGATAATGATTGACGACGGTGTCAATGGTGCCAGTAGAGATTTGACTGGACCCATCAAAGCGATGGTACGCTTGTGCCGTTGATACCGATAGAGTCGGTTTGACTACTAATAGCCAATGCGCCTTTGGTACGGGTAAGGCTTCTAGTACGTCGCCACGACTGGTGCCACGGGCCGCGCCACCTTTTACTAGGAAGGGTACGTCCGCCCCTAAGGTGCTAGCAATGGATAGCAATTCGTCGTCGGTAAGTCGTAGGTCCCAAAAGCGATTTAATCCGAGTAGCATTGCCGCCGCATCGGCGCTGCCACCGCCAAGACCAGCCGCAGGCGGTACTCGTTTTAGTAGATGAATGGCTGCACCCAATTGGCAACCTGTATAGTCTTGGATGGCACGGAGTGCTTTCATAGCCAGGTTGCTTTCATCATAGGGAATCATGTTTGCCATATAGGCAGGTAGTTCTGGGGCCATTCCTGAAAATACGACGGAATGGTGACGGGCAAAATAAATAGAATCGCCTAATCGTATGGATTGAAAGATGGTATCAATGGCGTGGTATCCATCATCGCGCTTGTGTAAGATGGCGAGACCAACATTAATTTTGCTATGGCTCAGTTGTTCCAAGACAATCTCCTTTACGTGTTCTTTATTGAAATAAAACATTAATTAGTATAAGATTAGCATATATAATGCCACATGTAAGGTGGCCGTATTGATGGAACCATAGTATATTGACTATGTTCTATAGAAAACAATGTGCATCTATGAATCTCGTGATGGTTCATACATTGACATATGTTATTAGTAGTATTATATAATATGGTAACGTATTAAGTATAGTCTATATGACATGTAAAATTCAATGTTTCTAGTAAAGTTATGTAACATAGATTGAAAAGAAAGGCGGTACGTATGGCACACGAATTAGCAGGTACAGTGGTGCGCGCAGAAGATATCATCGATGTGATGGCACTATACGAGGCCTATCAACAGAGAATGCCAGATGTGCATGATGCTTCGCAGTTGGTATCGTTTGGTACATCGGGTCATCGAGGAAAAGCCTTGGAGGGCAGTTTTAATGATTTACATGTGGCGGCGATTACACAAGCCATTTGTGATGGCCGTAATAAATTTGGTGCTACTGCTCAGTGCTTTGTGGGACAAGATACGCATGCTCTATCGCAAGTGGCACTAGTAACGGTGTTAGAAGTGTTAGCCGGTAATGGGGTAGTGGCGGCTGTCGATAAGGATGGCGGCTTTGTGCCAACTCCATCTATATCGCGTGCCATTCTTCGCTATAATGGAGCGCATGATGAAAAAGCGGATGGCATTATTATCACCCCTTCTCATAACTCGTCAGATTGTGGGGGCATTAAGTACAATCCGATTCATGGAGGCCCCGCTGATACGACGATTACACAATGGATTGAAACGCGTGCCAATGACTATTTACTAGCTGGCGGTGAAGGGATACAACGAATTTCCATCGATACTATGGCACCGTCTGTACAAATTCCTTATGACTATCAAGGATTATATGTGGAAGAGTTACAAGGGATTATTAATATGGACGCCATTAAAGCGGGCCAGTTACATATCCTCGTTAATGCGCTTGGTGGCAGTGGGAGCGCCTATTGGAAAGCAATTCGTGATCGCTATGGATTATCCTTAGACATCATTCACGACGAGTACGATCCTACATTTAGTTTTATGACCTATGACCATGATGGCGTGATTCGCATGGATTGCTCCTCTCCCTATGCGATGGCACCAGTGATTGCACAGATTGGTGACTATGACTTGGCAGTGGGAAATGATCCCGATTATGATCGATACGGTGTGGTAACCCATGAAGGGTTGCTAGCAGCCAATCATTTTTTAGTGGCCGCCAGTGCCTACTTGTTCACCACTCGCGGTTGGAAGGACAAAGGGATTGGAAAAACAGTAGTGGTTACATCTCTTGTAGATGCGTGGGCCACAAGTCATCATGTGCCAGTGTATGAAGTGCCTGTAGGGTTTAAATATTTTGCACCCCTATTGTTTGACGGGACCATTGGCATCGGCGGTGAAGAAAGTGCAGGCGCCAGTTTCTTACAAAAAGATGGCTCTGTGTGGACTACGGATAAAGATGGCATCGTGATGGCACTCTTGGCCATGGAAATGCTAGCCGTAACGGGCAAAACACCGGAACAAATGTATCGGTCACTAACAGAAGAATACGGGAAGCCGGTATATGGCCGTATGGATGCACCGTGCAGCAAAGAGGCTAAAACGCTATTACAATCCTTAGCACCTAGTGATGTAACCGCAACAGACCTAAATGGTGAACCAATTGTTACTATGCGCACCACATCCACCTATGATGATTTGCCGATTAAGGGACTCTACATTGCTACCAAACGAGGGTGGCTAGTGGCTAGACCGTCAGGTACGGAAGACCTTTATAAAGTGTACGGTGAAAGTCTAGATGGCAGAGAAGGCCTTACGGCCTTACTTCGGGCAGGGGAAGAACTTGTATCGACTGTGATTGGTGGATAGTGAAAGTAAAAGCGCCCCTGGTGATGGCGTGCATAATTATTTGTGAATAGTATGTGATAATGGGCAATCTATGCTATAATTAGAAAGAGTATTTTGAGAGACTAGGCTTAGAGAAAAGGTTGTGAAATCATGAAATTGGTAATTACGGTAGTCGGAATTGACCGCGTAGGCATTATTGCTGGCGTTAGCAATGTGTTGGCGGATAACAATATAAATATTGAGTCCATTAATCAAACAATTTTAGATGGATTTTTTAATATGATTATGATGTGCACCATGCAGGATACAGTGGACTTAGAAACGGTACAAACAAAATTAACTGAGTTAGGAACAACGTTAGGTGTAGAAATTCGTGCACAACATGCGGACATTTTTTTAAGCATGCATCGTGTAGGTTAGGTGGCAACTATGTTATCAATTGAGAATATTTTAGAAACGAACGCTATGATTCATGAGAATAAGTTAGACGTTCGTACGATTACTATGGGGATTAGCCTCTTAGAATGTGCCCATAGCGACGGGAAACAATTATGTGACCGCATCTATGACCGCATTACGAAAGAAGCAGAACAATTAGTGGCGACGGGCGAAGCGATTGAACGTGAGTTCGGGGTGCCCATCATCAATAAACGGGTATCCGTCACACCGATTTCGCTAGTAGCTGCTAGCAGTGATTTAACTACCTATGTACCAGTAGCACAGGCGCTAGATAGAGCGGCTAAAGCGGTGGGAATTAATTTTATCGGCGGCTTTTCTGCCTTAGTATCGAAAGGGTGTACGAAAGCGGATCGCATTTTGCTAGCCTCCATTCCAGAGACCTTGGCCTCTACCGATATCGTGTGCAGTTCTGTAGGCATCGGTTCTACGAAAGCGGGCATTAATATGAATGCTGTGCGCGACATGGGACAGATTGTAAAGCAAACGGCTGCATTAACAAAGGACAGCGATGCCCTAGGGTGCGCTAAATTAGTAGTCTTTTGTAACCCTGTAGAAGATAATCCATTTATGGCAGGCGCCTTTCACGGCGTAACAGAAGCGGATACTACGATTAGCGTCGGTGTTAGCGGGCCAGGGGTGGTAAAACACGCGTTAGAAAGTGTGCGTGGCGAAACCTTCGATGTCGTAGCGGAAACGATTAAGCGGACCGCTTTCAAAATTACCCGTGTGGGACAATTGGTGGCACAAGAGGCGTCACATCGCTTGGGTAAAAAGTTCGGTATCATCGATTTGTCCTTGGCACCAACGCCAGCAGTAGGCGATTCGGTGGCCCACGTACTCGAAGAAATGGGAATTACGTCCTGTGGGGCACATGGTACAACGGCGGCGCTAGCCTTATTAAATGATGCGGTGAAAAAAGGTGGCCTTATGGCGTCCTCTCATGTGGGCGGTTTGAGCGGTGCCTTTATTCCTGTCAGCGAAGACAGAGGTATGATTGACGCCGTATCGTGTGGTAGTTTATCACTCGAAAAATTGGAAGCCATGACCTGTGTATGCTCGGTAGGGCTTGATATGATTGCCGTACCAGGTGATACAACGGCAGAAACGATTTCGGCCATTATTGCCGATGAAGCAGCTATTGGCATGATTAATAATAAAACAACGGCGGTGCGCTTGATTCCAGTGCCAGGCAAAACGGTAGGTGATACCGTTGAATTTGGCGGTTTATTGGGATATTGTCCGATTGTGGAAGTCAGTCCATTCAGCTCGGAAGAATTTATTCGCCGCGGTGGTCGTATTCCAGCACCAATTCGCAGTTTGACAAATTGATGTATCCATTGCATCACAAGGAGGTGTGATAATGGCGATAACGGTGTATATAGTAGCGTTCTTAGTGGCATTGGCCATTACCTATGTGATCACACCGATAGTTAGTAAATTGGCCATAAAAATAGGTGCTATTGATAAACCAGATGCACGAAAAGTACATCACGGAGTGATTCCTCGACTAGGAGGATTGGCGATTTGTATCGGATATATGGCGTCGGTCCTATGGAATGTGCCGCATACGCATAGTTTATTCGGCTTACTGTTGGGGTCTACTATTTTGGTGGTTGTAGGTATTTGGGACGATGTGAAACAAATCGATCCGAAAACGAAATTGATGGGGCAAATCATTGCGGCCGCTGTACTGGTGGCCTATGGCATTCGCGTTGACTTCTTGGCAATTCCTTGGGGCGGCATGCTGTATCTGGAATATTGGTCGGTACCGCTTACCATTTTTTGGATTGTCGGATTTACCAATATTGTAAACCTCATCGATGGCCTTGATGGCTTGGCGGCTGGTATTTCTTTTATTGCCTGTATCGCTATCGGCATTGTAACGTTTCAAATGGGACAATATGAACTCACCTGTATTACGCTGGCCTTAGCAGGATCGGCGTGTGGATTTTTGCGATATAACTTTAATCCAGCAAAAATTTTTATGGGTGATACGGGGAGCATGTTGCTTGGTTATACGTTGGCAGCTATTTCTGTGATGGGCGCCGTGAAAACGGCGGCAGTAGCGGCATTGGTAGTGCCGGTTATCGTGTTGGGTTTACCTATATTGGATACTCTATTTGCCATCATTCGTCGTAAAATTAGTGGACGACCTATTTTCAAGCCTGATAAAAGTCATGTCCATCATAGATTGTTAGCACAAGGACTTACACAAAAGCAAACCGTACTATTGATGTATGTCATTACGGCACTGTTAGCCAGTGTAGCCGTTGTAACGGCGGAAGTAAATGCCATCGTTGGGACGATTCTCGTCATACTATTTATTGTGGTGGCGGTCATCGTGGCGCGACGCATCGGCGTTATTTCACGAACAGATGCGGCGGATAACCCCCTAGATACGAAAGGGCAGCCGATCGTTAACGTGCCGGCTACACCAAATTTACTAAAACCTAATGAATTTGAATTAACCCGTCCATTGCATACGATGGATGATATTGATGTATTAGATAAGCAGATTGATTCTGAACAAAAATAATACACACCTATAGGAGGAATGTAGGGTATGTTGAAAGTTATGACCATATTCGGTACACGGCCAGAGGCGATTAAAATGGCCCCTCTAGTGAAAGCATTAGAAGCAGCACCAGATATGGAATCGGTTGTAACCGTAACAGCACAACATCGTGACATGTTAGATCAGGTGTTACACGTATTTAAGATTACCCCTGATTATGATTTAAATATTATGAGTCAAGGACAAACCTTGTATGATGTAACAACGCGGGCTTTGATGGGCCTCAAAGATGTGTTAGAACAGGCACAGCCTGATGTGGTATTAGTCCATGGCGATACGACGACCACCTTTGCTGGTGCGTTAGCGGCATTCTATCAAGAAATTCCTGTAGGACATGTAGAAGCGGGACTTAGAACGGGTAATATTTACTCGCCTTTCCCAGAAGAAATGAATCGCAAATTAACAGGTTCCTTAGCAACCTACCATTTTGCACCAACTGATGGATCGAAGCAGAACTTGCTAACAGAAAATGTAAGCAACGAACATATCTATGTAACAGGTAATACCGTCATCGATGCGCTGCAAATGACGGTACAAGATGGATATCACTTTGAAGATGATGATCTGAATACCTTGGATTATGAAGGCAAACGCATTGTTCTTGTTACGACACATCGCCGAGAAAATTTAGGCGAACCAATGCGCCATGTGTACCGTGCGATTCGTCAATTGGTAGATGACTTTGACGATATTCAAGTCGTATTTCCAGTTCATAAAAATCCAAAAGTACGACAAGTGGTACAAGAAGAATTGGGATACGTCGATCGCGTTAGCTTAATTAATCCGTTAGATTATGAACCGTTTGCCAACTTGATGGCTCGTTCGTACTTGGTGTTAACTGATTCAGGAGGTATTCAAGAAGAAGCACCGTCCTTAGGTAAACCAGTGCTCGTATTGCGGAATACGACGGAGCGACCAGAAGCAGTCGTGGCAGGTACGGTACATTTAGTAGGAACCGATAGAGAACGCGTCTATGAAGAAGCCCACACCCTATTGGCGGACGAGAAGGCCTATAAACAGATGTCGAATGCAGTCAATCCGTATGGCGATGGCAAGGCGACACAGAGAATCTTACAAGCCTTGCGCCATGAGTTCTTAGGTACCGCTGCACGTCCCGACTATTTCGGAAATAATTGTAAGAAATAGGATAGGATACTATGAATAAAAGTTGCTACAACTACAACACTATTACATTTACTCATGACTTAATATTATGCGTATATTCTTAATTGAGATTATCCTTGATGGCCTAGAGACTGTAAAATTAGAAAAAATTGATACTGTTATTCATAGGATATATTAGAGTTTTTTTTCAAATGCGAGTATATTAAGCATGTAAGTATTACCTACGATAAGGGGGTGCTACTTGAGTGAATCAAAATGATACGCATGATGATACACGTGATGAACAAGTATCGCGCTTAAAAGCAATCGCCGTAGCCACGTCGGCAGGATTTACGATACTGTCCAGTATCGGTGGCTTTTTATGGCTCGGCTGGTGGTGTGATACAGAGTTTGATACGGCACCAGTAGGTATGTTAATAGGTGGGTTAGTAGGAGGATTCGGTGGACTCTATCTCATGTATAGACAACTGAATCAATAATATATAGCCTAAATTTACAGTGAAAAGAGGTCATATGAGAGAATATACACAATTTATGAAACATGTGCTATTGGCAACAATAGTCGTTACTCTCGCAGGTATGACCCTTTTTTTTATGACCCATCATATGACGTATATGGCTGGTTGGCTATGGGGATGCATGATTCATATCGTATACCTTGTGCTACTGGGCTTTCACATGAAACGCGTACAAGGTAGGCATACACGCGACATGGTGCGCCATGTGCGTGGACATATGGGCGTGCGTTTAGTGAGTGTTATGGCGCTAGTAGTAGTAGGCTTTCAATGGCCTATACTTGACCCAATAGGTATAGTACTAGGATTGGTAGTGAATCAGATTTTGTCATATGGTATATATTGGAAATTATCGTAAGGATACAACGGCTATTTATGAAAGGAGGTGAGATTGTGGAATTGCATGCAGGACACCATACAGTGGTACAATGGCTAGGATTGACATTTCATATGGATACCATCATTATGACGTGGATTACCATGGCGATTGTTATCATTATTACTGTAGCAGCCACAAGAAGGAGAGAATTGGTTCCATCTGGAATACAGAATGTTGTAGAATGGGCATTAGAAGAGCTAGAGGGACAATTAGCACCAGGATTAGGAAAACACTGGCCTCTAGTTAGCTCACTACTATTTACTTTCTTTTTCTTCATTCTGATTGGTAATGAGTTAGGCTTACTGCCAACGGGCGAGCTACTATTTTCACCAACGACTGACCTGAATACAACGTTAGGATTAGCGCTGGCCAGCTCCTTATCAGTGTGGGTTGTTAGTCTACGAGTGAAAGGATTATCCTATTTTAAACATTTCGTAGAACCATTTGCGGCTTTGTTCATACTCAACGTGTTTGAAGAAGTGGCAAAACCAATCACATTGAGTTTCCGTCTATTCGGTAATATATTAGCCGGAGAAATTTTATTAGAACTTATGTATAAATTATTACCTGGATATATCCCTCTTGAATGGGCATGGATTTTGTTTAGTTTATTTATCGGCCTTATTCAAGCCTTTGTTTTTACAGTCTTAACAGCTTCGTACTTAGGACAAGGTATTGGCGATAGTCACTAATATAGTTTTACATATAATGATTAATTATTATGGAGGTTTTAATTATGGAAGATGCAATTTTAAAAGGTTTATTAGGGATAGCAGCGGCGATTGCTATCGGTTTTGCAGCGATTGGTGCTGGTATCGGTGATGGTATGGTAGCTAGTAAATTATTGGAAGGTATGACTCGTCAACCTGAATTAGAAGGCAAATTGCGTTCTACTATGTTTATTGCCATTGGTTTGATCGAAGCGATGCCTATTATCGGTGCCGTTATTGCATTATATTTAGTATTTACAAAAATCTAATTAAGGGAGGGAGAACCGTTGGTAGATATAAACGGTACATTACTTGCTCAATTCCTTAACTTCTTCATCGTAGTGGCTATTTTAGCAAAATTTGCCTATAAACCATTAGTGTCGATTATGGAAGAACGTAAACAACGGATTGCCCATGATTTAGCAGCGGCAGAGGTTGCTAAAGAGGAAGCTCAAAAAGTACAAGAAGAATACAAAGCACAACTACTTGCAGCTCGTCAAGAAGCGCAAGATATCATTGATAAAGCAACGAAACAAGCGGAACGTACTACACAACAACAACTAGTAGAGTTACGAGCTCAAATTGCACGAGAAAAAGACAAAGCACAAAAAGAATTAGCTCAAGAACGTAAACGGGCTATGGAATCCTTGCGGAATGATGTGATTTCTTTGTCGGTGGCAATAGCTGGTAAAGTAGTTGCTAACGATATGAATAGCGAAATTAATGCCAAATTGATTGATGAAGCTATTGACAAGTTGAATAGTAAAACGATTGGGTTGTGATGATATGGGCGTAAGAATTGTAGCAGACAAATACAGTGAAGCCATGTTGGAACTAGCACAAGAATCAAATACCTTAGCACAACTAGAAGAAGAATTGACCTATGTGCAAGATGTGATGAAGGATCATGCAGAACTAACAATGGTATTAACACATCCTGTTATGGAAAATCATGTAAAAATTGAATTGATAGATAAAATTTTTTCACAAGCTATCAGTACAATGGCATTGAATTTTATGAAAGTTATGATACAGCGAAATCGTGCATCGTATATGCGAGAAGCCATTCAAGGCTTTATTACAAAGGCACGAGAGTTGCGTAATATTGTAGAGGCAGACGTGTTCGTAACAGAGCCACTTTCAGAGGCGGCGAAAGAGAAATTGCTAGCTAAATTGCAAGCTACATTGCAAAAAGAAGTGATTTTGAATGTAACGATACATCCTCATATTATGGGTGGTATGATCATTCAAATTGGGGATAAGCGCATTGATGCCAGTGTGGCACGTCGGTTAGAAGAATTAGAAAAAACGCTGCATAATGCAGGCTCTACACAGATAGGAGTGAATGGTTAAGTATGAAAATGAAGCCTGAAGAAATCACTGCCATTATTAAACAGCAGATTCAGGACTATGATGTACAACTTAACGTTGATGATGTAGGTACTGTCCTCGACGTAGGGGACGGAATTGCACATATATATGGTCTTGAAAAAGCGATGGCTGGTGAATTATTAGAATTGCCACATGGTGTATACGGCTTGGTACTCAATCTAGAATTAGATAATGTAGGGGCCGTATTACTAGGTGAAGGATCGCTTATCAAAGAAGGCGATGAAGTGCGCCGTACTGGTAAAATCATGCAAGTGCCAGTGGGTAATGAATTAATTGGTCGCGTTGTGAATGCCTTAGGACAACCGATTGATGGACAAGGGGCGATTAAAGCAGAAACCTATCGTCCTGTAGAATATCCAGCACCAGGTATTGCAGATCGAAAATCAGTATTTGAACCAATGCAAACGGGGCTTAAAGCGATTGATGCGATGGTACCGATTGGTCGTGGGCAACGTGAATTAATCATCGGCGACCGTGGTACGGGTAAAACGGCGATTGCCATTGATACAATTTTGAATCAAAAAGGGCAAGACGTGATTTGTATTTATGTAGCCATCGGTCAAAAAGAATCAACCGTAGCGCGTGTGGTACAACAATTGGAAAAAGCCGGCGCTATGGACTATACCATCGTCGTATCTGCCAGTGCATCTGAAGGGGCACCAATGCAATATATTGCACCGTATGCAGGGGTTGCTATGGGTGAACACTTTATGTACGAAGGCAAACATGTACTATGTGTCTATGATGATTTGACAAAGCAAGCGGCGGCGTATCGCGCGATGAGTTTGTTACTACGTCGTCCACCAGGACGTGAAGCGTATCCAGGGGACGTATTCTACTTACACTCTCGCTTACTTGAACGAGCAGCTAAACTATCCGATGAATTGGGTGGCGGTTCTATTACTGCCTTGCCTATCATTGAAACACAAGCGGGGGACGTATCCGCCTACATTCCAACCAATGTTATCTCCATTACAGATGGTCAAATTTTCTTGGGCACTGATATGTTCTATTCTGGCATTCGTCCTGCCATCGATGTTGGGTTATCCGTATCTCGTGTAGGTGGTAGTGCACAAATTAAAGCGATGAAACAAGTGGCTGGTAAATTGCGGTTGGACTTGGCGCAATATCGTGAATTGGCGGCGTTCTCTCAATTCGGTTCCGATTTAGATAAGTCGACGAAAGCACAATTAGATCGTGGGGAACGATTGACAGAAATGTTGAAACAACCACAATATTCTCCAATGCCCGTAGAAGAACAAGTCGTTTGTTTGTATGCCGGCATTAATGGTTATTTTGGGGCCATTCAAGTGGCGGATGTACCAGAGTTTCAAAATGCGTTGCTCCGTTTTGTAAAAGCTAGTTACAGCGAAGTGTTAACATCCATTCGAGATACGAAGAAATTAGAACCAGATACAGAAGAATTGTTGAAGAAGGCGATTACTGAATGTGTATCTGATTTTGGGGCTACTCATTCATTAGTCACAGAGGAGGCGTAACCTATGGCGAGTGCACAGGATTTGCGTAAGCGCATAAAAAGCGTTACCAATACACAGCAAATTACTAAAGCCATGAAAATGGTGGCTTCTGCTCGATTACGCCGTGCACAGTTGAAAGCACAGTCTACCCGTCCCTATGCATTGAAATTAGCGGATGTACTTCGTCATGTGGCAGGCAGTCCTACCTTTGAAAGAACGCATCCCATGTTGCGTCATGATACAGTGAAACGAACTGGGTATCTGATTATTGGCGCTGATAAAGGATTGGCTGGGGCCTATACAAGTAATCTCATCAAGTATATGGTCAATGAGCTAAGTGGTAAAACACCGGATCAATATACATTGGTAACGGTAGGGAGAAAACCACGGGATTACATGAAGAGTCGTGGCTATACTGTGAAGAAGTCATTTTATGGCTATTCTGATAAACCATCCTATGAACATGCCAAAGCATTGACAAAAGAAATCGCCCACGCTTTCTTACAGGAAGAAGTGGACGAAGTGATTATGGTATATACAGAATTTATCAATTCCTTAACGCAACAAGTACGCGAATGTCATTTGTTGCCATTCTCTACACCAGAAGCGCATGCCGCAGGAGAACGAGAATACTTCTTTATGCCTGATGGAGAAACTATTTTCAATGAATTGGTGCCTAAGTATTTGGAAATTACCATCTACAATGGGTTGTTACAATCTGCAGCGAGTGAGTTGGGCGCTAGAATGACGGCGATGACATCGTCTACGGATAATGCAGGAGAATTGATTAATAAGCTTAATTTGGAATACAATAAATTACGGCAAGCGGGCATTACTAACGAAATTTCTGAAATTGTTGGCGGTGCCAATGCGTTGCAATAGATAAGGAGGAGACATCTCTCCATGAATACTATAGGTAAAGTTGTTCAAGTTATCGGTCCAGTTATTGATGTGCAGTTTACACCTGGTTTCTTGCCAGCGATTTATAACGCCATTGAAATTGCTGTGACTGGTGAGGACAATAAAAAATCGAAAGTCGTGGCAGAAGTCATGCAACACTTAGGCGACGATACTGTTCGTTGCGTAGCGATGAGCTCCACAGATGGATTGACTCGTGGCATCGATGCAGTCGATACGGGTGCTGCGATTTCTGTACCTGTTGGGGATGGCGTATTAGGCCGTATTTTTAACGTTCTTGGTGAAACCGTGGATAACGATGATACACCTGTACAAGCAGATACAAAATGGCCAATTCATCGCGCTGCCCCTCAATTTGATGATTTAGCACCAGAAACAACCATTCTTGAAACAGGGATTAAGGTTGTTGATTTGATTGCCCCTTATGTAAAAGGCGGTAAAATTGGTTTGTTTGGTGGTGCCGGTGTAGGTAAAACCGTATTGATTATGGAATTGATCCATAACATTGCTACAGAACATGGTGGCTATTCTGTATTCTCCGGCGTAGGAGAACGTACCCGTGAAGGTAATGACCTTTGGAACGAAATGAAAGAATCGGGGGTTATCAACAAAACGGCCTTAGTCTATGGGCAAATGAATGAACCACCAGGAGCTCGTATGCGTGTGGCTTTAGCTGGATTAACCATGGCAGAATATTTCCGTGATGTGCAAAAACAAGACGTGTTGTTATTCGTAGATAATATTTTCCGCTTTATTCAAGCGGGATCGGAAGTATCCGCCTTGCTTGGTCGTATGCCATCAGCCGTAGGATACCAACCAACCTTGGCGAATGACGTAGGAGCGTTGCAAGAACGTATTACCTCTACCAAAGAAGGGTCCATTACATCGGTACAAGCCGTCTATGTGCCAGCCGATGACTTGACTGACCCAGCACCAGCGGCAACATTTGCCCATTTGGATGCGACCACCGTACTATCTCGCTCCATTGCAGAACTTGGGATTTATCCAGCGGTGGATCCATTGGACTCTACGAGCCGTATCCTAGACCCTAACGTATTAGGGGAAGAACATTACCACATTGCGCGTGGTGTACAAGAAGTGCTTCAAAAATATCGTGATTTACAAGATATTATCGCTATTTTAGGTATGGAAGAATTGTCGGAAGAAGATAAATTGACCGTAGCACGTGCGCGTAAAATTCAACGTTTCTTGAGCCAACCATTCTTCGTAGCCGAAGTATTTACTGGTTCACCTGGTAAATACGTTCCATTAGCAGAAACACTTCGCGGATTTAAGGAAATTTTAGAAGGCAAACATGATGACTTACCTGAAAGTGCTTTCTACATGGTAGGCACCATTGACGAAGCCATTGCAAAAGCAAAGGACATGGAAGAAAAGGGGGCATAATAAATGGACGGAGTTACATCCATGGACATAGAAGTTGTTACCCCTGATGCCATTGTCTATAGTGGTAAAGCTACCTTTCTTTCTGGTCGCGATAAAGACGGGTCATTTGGTATTTTACCAAATCATGCACCGGCTGTGATTGCCTTGGATATAGCGCCTATGCGGATTGATCGGCCTGATGAACCGCCGTACTATATTGCTGTCTTTGGCGGATTTATGGAAGTGTGTGATAATAAAGTAGATATTATTACACCAAACTGTGAACATCCCGATCAGATTGATGTGGGGCGAGCTACACGTGCAAAAGAACGGGCAGAACAGCGCTTGGCGGCCAATGACCCGGATATCGATATCGAACGGGCCCGACTCGCCTTGGCACGAGCTCTATTGCGTTTGCATGTGGTAAAAATTTGTAAATAATAGGACGTAACATGGATTGTAGATGACAGGCCTTAGTGGCGCCATTACGGATTCATTGAACGTGTAAGAATACATCCTGTTACATAGAGGAAAGTTGATTATGAATCAACTTTCCTCTATTTTATATGGTTACTCCGTAAAGGGGGACTTTTTATTGTTAGCTTGTAAGTATGGAAGTACTATATGATGCTTACAGCTAGGTAAATTGGAATGGAGGGGCCTATGTGTATGAACTACTATACGATGTCAACATCATGAGTCAATTAGAATGTTGGGTGTCTATTGGTATGAACGTAAGATCTGATGCTTAATGCGACTAGACTAAGCAGAAAAAAGAAACAAGAAAATTACAATAGACAATGCATGAGTAAGTGCGCCTATAGGGTAGTACATAGAAATACATGGAAGATTGAGCTTGTTTGATAGGAGCCATGCATATATTACTTTTAAGGGAGCGTTTACTAAGATATGTGGGAAGAAAATAAAACATTGAGCAAGTCGATTCGTCGGTTGTAGGTGCATGTGACTAGCGTAGATATCGCCCGTTGTAGAATTTACATAATTGGTATGGTATACTTAATCTGTATAATTATACGTGTAGTTATAGATGGTAGAGGAATATAGGATGTATCATTATTTTATTGTAGACGTAGATAATAAAGAAAGAATGGCGAATGTACAAAGAGAGGCAGAAAAAATACAATTAACACCACATATATTTCCAGCGATTATGGCTAAGACTATGAGCAAAGAAGAATTACAAAAGGTAACAATACCTAACAGTTATCTCATGCCAGGTGAAATTGGTTGTGCTTTAAGTCATTTAGCTATTTATAAAGAATTTCTTGCCACGGATGAACAATCAGTTATCATCTTTGAAGATGACGTTACATTTACACCAGATTGTTCCTTAAAGACCCTTCAAACATGTCGTGAGTTTGTAGAAAACCTTGCTAGACCGAGTGTATTGCTATTGAATCCAGTAGATACGTATTATAAAAAAGTACATCAAATAGATAGTATTTCTATTTATTCTTCTTTTCATGGATGGTGTACGTATGCGTATATTCTCAATCGAGAAGCAGCACGAAATATTTTGCAATACCAAACACCGATTCAAGATGTTATTGATCATTTTAGACATTATTACTATTTAGGAATTAGTGACTTATATTTTACCGACCCTTCATTGGCAATTTCTTCTACTGAAATTGAATCAACGATTGATATGACAGAAGGTAATAGATATGAGGAAGGTAGATATAAGAAAGAGAGAAATCGAAAAGAACGGGATAATTTTAAAAGTGCATTATGGCAGCTACCTATGTCTCAAAAAATCTGTTATATAAAACGTCGACTGTATAAACATATATTTGGTAAGTATGAGTTTAATAAACGATGTAAATAGTTAGCTCGTTCCTAGTACTTACAAAAAGAGGAAAGTTGATTATGAATCAACTTTCCTCTTTTTTATATACGCTCCGAGCAACATAGAGAACATTTTGACTCTAGTCTATGCGTATGAATTACTATACGATGTAAACATCATGAGTCAATTAGAATGTTGGGTGCTTATTAGTATGAACGTAAGATACGATGCTTAATGCAAATAGACTAAGCAGAAAAAAGAAACAAGAAAATTACAATAGACAATGCATGAGTAAGTGCGCCTATAGGTAGTACATAGAAATACATGGAAGACTGACTTGTTTGATAGAAGCCATGCATATATTACTTTTGAGGGAGCGTTTACTAAGATATGTGGGAAGAAAATAAAACATTGAGCAAGTCGATTCGTCGGTTGTAGGTGTGCGACATGTAGACAATGCCATAGACGTGTAGTATTTGCATAATGGGTATGGTATACTTAGTCTGTGTAGTTGTGCGTAGTGAGTATAGGTGACGTGTAAAAGGTGGAAAATAGACGATGTATCATTATTTTATTGTAAATGTAGATGATAAAAAAAGAATGGCAAATGTACAAAGAGAGGCAGAAAAAATACAATTAACACCCCACATATTCCCAGCGATTATGGCTAAGACTATGAGTAAAGAAGAATTAGAAAGGGCAACGATTCCTAACACCTATCTCGTGCCAGGTGAAATTGGTTGTGCCTTAAGCCATTTAGCGATTTATAAAGAATTTCTTGCTACAGATAAACAATCAGTTCTCATCTTTGAAGATGATGTTACATTTACACCAGACTGTTCCTTAAAGGCCCTGCAAGCATGTCGTGAGTTTGTAGAAAGTTTTGCTAGACCGAGCGTGTTATTGTTGAGTCCCGTAAATACATATTATAAAAAAGTACATCAAATCGATAGCATTTCTATTTACTCTTCCTTTCAAGGGTTTGGTGCGTATGCGTATATTCTTAATCGAGAAGCGGCAAAAAATATTCTGCAATATCAAACACCGATTTGTCATGTTATTGATCATTTTAAATATTATTACTATTTAGGAATTTGTGACGTATATTTTACTGATCCTTCATTAGCAATTTCTCACACTGAATGGGAATCAACGATTGATACAGTAGAAAATAGTAGATATAATAAGGAAGGTAGAGAACAACAAGAAAAGGATGCCTTTAAAAACATACTACAGCAAGCACCTATATCTCAAAAAATTTACTACCTAACACATCGACTCTATAAACATATATTTGGTAAGTATGGGTTTCATAAACGATGTAAATAGGTACCTTGCTTCTAGTGTTTTATACATAGAGGAAAGTTGAGTATGAATCAACGTTCCTCTATTTTTTTATGTTTCTATTTTTATAGGGTTACGCCGTAAAGAGAGGGACTTTTTATTGCTAGCTTGTTAGTACGAAAGTACTATATGATGCCCACAGCATAGGTAAATTGGCATGGATACATGTGTTAGTATGAAAGTTTTACACGATGCTAATACGATTGGGGTAAGTAGAAAACCGCAACAAGAGAATGGCAGTATCCGACGCATGAGTAAGTGCGCCTATAGGGTAGTACATAGAAATAACGTGAGAGATTGAACTTGTTTGATGGGTGCCGTACATGTATTACGTTTATGGGGTGGTTACTAAGATATGTGGAGAGAAAATAAAATGGTAAGCAAGTCGATTAGTCGGTTGTAGGTGCATGTGATTAGCGTAGATATCGCCCGTTATAGAATTTGCATACTTGGTATGGTATACTTAATCTGTATAATTGTGCGTGTAAAAAGTATATGAAACGAGGAGATAGGTATGGCAAAGATTTCAGCATTAATTTTGGCAAAAAATGAAGAAGAAAATATTAAAGACTGTATTACCAGTGTGTCCTTTGTGGATGAAGTACTCGTTATCGATGATTTTAGTACAGATAGAACAAAAGAAATTGCTGAACAGTTGGGGGCTCGTGTCATTCAACATAGTATGAATGGCGATTGGGGTGCACAACAGACGTTTGCCATTAAAGAAGCTACGTATGAATGGGTATTATTCATTGATGCAGATGAACGCATTTCCACACCACTAGCAGAAGAAATCCTTTCCGTAGTAGACAAAGGCGAAGAAAAAGCGTATTGGATTCGACGAGAAAATAAATTTCATAATAATCATGCTGTGCATGGCGTGTTGCGACCAGATTATGTGAATCGTTTATTCCCAGCGAAAGGATCCTATGTAACTGGTTTTGTCCATCCTCAAATTGTTACACCCTATACAAACAGCAAATTAAAACATGTTATGTATCATTATACGTACGACAATTGGAATCAATATTTTAATAAATTTAATAACTATACTACATTAGCGGCGGCCAAGTATAAAGAAAATCATAAGCCTTGTCATTTTGTCAGAGATATTATATTGCGACCACTATGGGCCTTTTTTAAAGTATATATCTTAAACGGTGGGTTTAAAGATGGAAAAATGGGATGGGTATTATCGGTGAACCATTATTTTTATACGATGACTAAATATGTTAAGTTGTATCATTTATATAAAGATAACGGTAAGTTGTAAGGAGTAATGGGCGCATGTATATTATTATATTTTTTATCATCTTTGCTTGTGTATATGGGTCATTTGTCTATTTGTCAAAATTAGATAGAGCCGACCGTAGAGCGTTTATCAATCGAATCGGTATTCCTCTTCTTATTATGATGGCAATTTTTTATTATCTGTTTGAGTATGTGAAGATTTCTTATGGTGCATGTATTCCTAATATTGTAGTAGCCAGCATAATAGGTTATACATATCCATTATTATATTATGTAACAAGTAAACGAGAAAATGGAACGCAATGCATATGTTCTTTTCCCTATGATGTAATAACAGGTATTCATATGGTATCTCTTTTGATGATACTTCAAGTGTTTTTTCAGAGTGTTATTACGAATACATATGTGTGGGCGATTATATTTGCTATCGTTGTCATTCTTTTTTTACTGCCAAGTATATTTCTGTGGATTTATTATGGCATATATAGAACGGTTCTTGATGTACCAACAATGCAAACGATTCTATATACTAATAAACAAGAAGTTATAGAATTTATTAACACCTGTTCGTTTAAACAAATAGTAGCGAGTAGTATTGGCGTCTTAGCCTTTTGTACAAGCGCTATATATGTATACTTACAAATACCTCAAGTCAGAATAGAAGGTAATGATTGGTATATATTAGCCCCTATATGTATCGTTCTTATTGTATTGTTATTTGTAGGGAAGAAAAGTTATCTTAAAAGAACTGCTTTTTTTAAAACGTTGTTGAATGTAGTAGAATTTCAGAAAGAATTAGCAGCATATCAAAATCATCATCACGAAGTGGTAGATACGGCTAGCATGACGAGTCCTTTACAAAATGAGGAATTTGGTACAGTGATAGTTGTTATTGGTGAATCGGCTAATCGTCAATATATGAATGCATTCTCGAACTATGAACGTGAAAATACGCCGTGGCTAACCAAACAGAGCAAACGGGATAATTTTATTTTGTTTAAGAATGCGTATGCTGCTTTCTTTCAAACGGCTAAAGTATTGGAACTGGCATTAACGAGTGCGAATCAATATAATGACGAACGGTATACAGAGGCCATATCGATTATTGATCTTGCTAAAGCGTGTGGGTTTGAAACGTATTGGTTTAGTAACCAAGGTATAGCAGGGATAGATAATACAAGTACATCCGTGTTAGCTAAATCCGCGGACGTTCATCGATGGATTGAGGAAGACTATGGAACTGAACAATATGATATACGGATACTTGAGTATATTAAACAGATTCCTCGTAATCGTAAGAACAAATTGATTGTATTGCATTTGATGGGAAGTCACGTACAATTTTCAGAACGATATCCTAAGGAGTTTAGCAAGTGGCCAGTAAAAATTGGTGAAGAGGTTAGTCAAAATGCCTATGATAACTCGTTGTTGTTTACAGATCATGTGTTGGAACAAGTATATACTATTGGTAAAGAAGACTTAAATTTGCAAGCGATGGTGTACTTCTCTGATCACGGTAGTGAAATTAATCAATCGAGAAAACCATATTTTACATCCTTTAACATGGTTACAATTCCGTTATTTGTATATCTATCCGATGTGTATAAACAACGCTATGAAGACACCTATCGTATATTGCGTGACCATGAAGATGCATATATTACTAATGATTTATTGTATAATTTAGTGGCTGGTATTTTACAAGTAAAAGGCGATGTAGTATGCGAAGAAGAGGATATATCTAGTGCCAACTATGGATATAATAAATTTAATTTGCGTACCGATTTAGGTCGTAGAGCGTTGACTGATGATGACAGTAGACAATAAGGAGCGATCATGCGAGTTGCGATTTTAGAAAGTATTGTTATGCCGGCAGGGCATGAAGTTGAATTTGATCGAATTTTAGTAGATGAGTTACGCCAGCAAGGTCACGAACCAATTATGTTTGTGCCAGAAAACTTTCCCTTTAAGGTGACCTATGATGCGGATGTTACCTATTTAGATGGGGGCGAAGCGATTAGTTATGCTGGTGTGGGACGGTTAAAAAAATTATATTTATCCCTACTCAGAGAAAAACGACGGAGAGCTTGGTTTAACTCAGCAACAGCTAAAGCTAATAATGGAATGTGTGATTCTATTATTATTCCAACAGCAAGTTGGCGTGTTTTGCATTCTATTAAAAAAAGTAATCTTGTTACTAGTAAGATACCTGTATTAGTTATGTTACATGGTATTATGCCTAAAGACAGGAAGCGTTTAATTAAAGGGGTTAGAAGTTTAGAACCGTTTAAAAATATTCATATCGGTGCTCTTGGGTTGCAAACAGATTTTCCAGAATTAGAGGGGTATCCTAATTTTCATACTATTCTACCACCTATTTATAAGCCTATGGACTTAGATGTTGATTTAAATTTTCAAGTACATCAACCACTTCGATTAGGTTTTTTTGGTCAATATAGAAAAGAAAAGAATTTAGAATTCTTTTTAGATGCTTTTGAAAACTGTCAATTTACGATACCCGTTACATTATTAATACAAGGGGCAACCGTTACTCAAGATGATGCAAATGACTTCAAACGATTGATGGAAAAATATAAACATAATAGGACGATGTCATTTTTACATAAAAATTTGTTAGGCATAGAATGGCAACAAGCACTAATGGAGTCAGATGTTTTATTATTGCCATATGGTGCATCACGATATCGATATCAGCCTAGTGCGATGTTATTTACAAGTATAGGCTATTATAAGCCAGTATTGCAGTCTCCAGAAATGAATCCAGAGATTTTAAAGGAGTTTACCATTGGAGAAGCTGTAGATCTATCATCTAAAGAAGCATTTGGCAAGCAATTAGAGAAATTTGTTAATAATTTTAACAGTAATAAAGAATTGTATCGAGTAGGGTTGATTGGAGCGAATCAAAAATATAGTCAAGCGAATCTAATTAAGCAAATTTGTAGTATTTTAGAATAGATACAATAAGAAATGCAAAAGTATATCTGATGGAAACGTTGATAATAGTGCTTAAAGGAGCTAAATAATTATGCTAATTTCTGTTATAGTGCCCGTGTATAACGTAGAGATCTATCTTGGTGAATGCATTGATTCACTCATCCATCAAACTTATGAAACATTAGAAATTATTCTAGTTGATGATGGATCTACGGATGCATCGGGGGCTATTTGTGATGACTATGCTAGGCGTGATGGGAGAATTAAGGTGATTCATCAACCAAATCAAGGGCAGAGTGTTGCACGTAATGCAGGTATAGAAGTCGCACAAGGAGCGTATATTAGCTTTGTTGATAGTGATGATTATGTAGAACTAGATACATATAGGTCGTTGATAGAGCAAATGCAGAGGTATGGATTAGATGTGATTTCTTTTCATAGCAAAGTATTAAAAGGGGAAACCTTTAAAAATGATTCAACTAATTCGGGAACGATGACTTTATTAGAAGGACGAGATATTATTCTTGACGTGTTAAAGACGGATGGTACTTGTATATGGAATAAGTTATATGCCCGTCATGTGATTGGTGATGAGCGCTTCCCAGTAGGACGGTTATTTGAGGATTCTGCTACCTTGTATCGGTTCATGAATCGAGCACAGCGCTTTGGTATGTATGATCAAACTTATTATATATATCGCAAGCGAGTAGGATCTACATGTTTTAATTCGTTTGACTATAGAAAACGATATGATTATTTTTTAGTATATCAAGAGGAATTGGAATTTGCTAAACAACATAGCTTACCTTGTGAAACTGAAATTATTTCGTATGGTGTAAAGGCCGCCTTATCGTGTTTAACCATGATTTATGCGATACCCCCTACGACGGATAGTGAAAGGGTGCGGCAAGAATTAGAATCTTGGGTTGTAGAACACAAAGATATGGTACTAGATAGCATTGTACGAGGTAAGTATAAACTATTTTTACTGTATCCAAGGATACATCGTTTAGGGGCAAAACTATCGGCCTTGGCAAAACGGTGGCAAGGGAAATAAATCAATAGAATCGATATCATAGGAAATGGTTATAGTAAATAGATGGTTACGATCTAGTTAGTATATGGGTAAGCATAGGATTATACTAGAAGTTACCAGAGTGTAGGTAGTAAAAGGTTATTATATGTATGGGTACAATAAAGATTTCATCAGAACAGGTTGCGCGTAGAATTAGTTGTATGCTGGGCATCTCGCCAGAGATGATTTACAATATATATGATATAAAAGCAGGCATGACGAATCAGTCCTTTGCTTTTACGGTAGATAATAAGAAGTATATTTTACGAACGCCTTGTAAAGAAACAAAGGACTTGATTAATCGAGATCATGAATATAGTGTTTATAAAGCGTTAGGCATGCATGGTGTCAGTGATGAGGTTATTTATTTTAATACCAAAACGGGAGAGAAAATTACGACATTCATTGAGGAAGCACATACATTAGATATACATAACCATAATGAATTGAATCTTTGTATGCAACGATTAAAAGAGTTTCATAATTTACATATCAGCGTATCGCATACATTTGATTTGCGAGAACGTTTAGTATATTATGAGTCATTGCGTGGACAGGTATCTGCCTATGCAGATTATGATGAAACAAGACAGCATGTGCTAGGCTTATTATCATATATTGAATCTCTACCTATAGAATATACACTATGTCATATTGATGCGGTGTGTGATAATTTTTTGATTGATAAGCATCGTACTGTGTATATCATAGATTTTGAATATGCAGGGATGCAAGATCCTGATTTAGATATTGCTATGTTTTGTGTATACTCTGGATTATCTAGGCATGAGGTTGATAGAATTATATCTCTGTATCATGGATGTCATGTTTCGAGAGAACTGGTGTATAAAATTTACTCTTATATAGCTATTGCAGGCTTGATATGGAGCAATTGGTGTGAGGTAAAAGAAGGACTCGCCGTGCGTACAAATCGGTATGCCCTTTCTCAGTATAATTGTGCGAAGCAATTCTATCATATTGTTCGTAGTGAATTTTTGATGAAATAGAGGGTACTATGATTAATGGTCTTTTATCTGGCTTTTTGTGGTCTATGGACACAGTTGTCACTTCGGCGGGATTAAGCACTGTATCTTTCATATTCTTTTTGCCATTAGTATGTGTATGTATTCATGATTTTGTCAGCGTCTTATTATTGAGTCTATATATGGTATATCATAAAAGGTATATAGAGGGTATTTTACATTCTTTAGGAACAAAGTATATGATACTAGCAGCTTTGTTAGGTGGGCCAGTAGGGTTGGTGTCCTATACTGCTGCAGTATACTATATGGGGCCTGGTCTCGTTGGTATTGTTACGTCCTTATATCCTGCAGTAGGTACAGCATTAGCAATTATATTTTTGAAAGAACGTCGACAAGCGTATCAATTGTTAGCCTTAGGCGTTTCATTAGTAGGCATTATGTTATTGGGGTTTAGTACAGACAGTCATATCGTGAGTGTATGTAAAGGAATGTTCTTTGCTATCATTTGTGTTCTCGCTTGGGGTAGCGAGGCGGTGATTAGTACTACGGTGTTAAGGAGATATCCTGTTCATGAAAGTATGGTACTGTTCGTGCGACAAACTACGTCTATGTGTGTTACCGGTCTTGCTGTGCTTTCTTGCATTGGCTTGTTGCATACTACCTATCAGCTAGAAGGAACATTATTTATTTCCTATATACCCATAGCATCTGTATTTGGCACATTGTCATATTTATTTTATTATCGGTCACTAAAACGGGTGGGTGCTAGTCGTACTATGGTTCTTAATAGTAGTTATAGTGCGTTTTCTATCATTATTTCCTATATGGTGTTAGGAATAGTGCCATCGTTATATAGTATTGTTTTGGGGTGTATCATTGTTATAGGAGGTATCATTTCGGCATATGATTTCAGAGAACGAGTACAATGAATATTGCAAGTTGAATGATATAGAAAAATTAGAACCGTTTAAAGTTGATAATGCAGTCATTTTGGCGGCGGGCAAGTCGAGTCGATTTTTGCCGCTTAGTAATATATGTCCTAAAGGACTATGTAAAATCAAGAATGAAGTGCTCATAGAACGGCAAATTAAACAACTTTATGAAGCAGGTATTCAAGATATTATTATCGTAGTAGGTTATAAAAAAGAGATGTTTCGTTATTTGTCGTCGGACTATAACGTTACATTAATCGAGAATCCTTATTTTGACACACAAGATAATATTGCTTCTCTGGAACTGGTTGCACCATATTTAGGTAACACGTATATTTGTTCTGTCGATAATTATTATCGGGACAATATCTTCTCTCTTTATAATTATTCAGGGCATTATGCAACTGTATTTTGCCAAGGTGCTACCGATGAATGGTGTGTTACGACGGATGAAGAAGGGTATATTAATCATGTAGAAATTGGTGGTTCTGATTCAGAAATTATGATGGGCTATGCCTATTTTGATCGAAATTTTAGTCGAGAGTTTGTTAACATTTTACATACGATTGGTCAAGACAGTGTGTATAGGCATAGGGTATGGGAATATGTCTATATGAATCATTTAGATGTGTTACGTTTACGACGTAAGTTATATGACAGAGGATGCATTTTAGAATTTGACTCCATTGAGGATGCCATTCAATTTGATAAAGATTTTTATAAATGGAATAGATGCGAGGAACAGTGATGAGGAAAATAGATTCCACAGAAGAAATACAAAAAATAATCTTACCTATTTTAGTATATGCCGATACGATTTGTAGAGAGTTTAATTTACGATACGCTTTATCCTATGGCACATTAATTGGAGCCATTCGTCATAAGGGTTTTATCCCTTGGGATGATGATATCGATATTATGATGCCACGACCAGATTTCAATCGATTTGTAGAAATTATGAGACAAAAACAGGTGTCTGGGGAGGATCAATTCGCGATGATGGATCCTTATGATATAGAATCATTTTATACAGTGTGGATGTTGAAGTTGTACAGAAAAGACACACTATTTTATGAATGTCCACGTAAGTATACCCTATCGTATGGAGCGTTTATTGATATATTCCCTGTAGACGCTTGGCCAGATACAATGGAGGCTACACAGCAGTTATTTAAACAACATCACTTCTATGATAAAATATTGCATGAATATGCTGCATCTAAATTTAGTACATCCCGTATGCGAGGGTTAGTAAAACCTATATGTAGACCAATAGCGAAATGGGGATTGAAGCGTTGGCAAGCTGTATGCAATCAAAGAGATTTTGAAAGTTCTACGTATGCAGGTGTTCTTATAGGAACTGATTGGCATAGGGAACGGCTGTATAAAGAAGAGTTTGATAACTTAATAGACGTGGAGTTTGAAGGGCATAGATTTAAAACGATTCCTTCTTATGATGCCTATTTACGAAGTATATATGGCGATTATATGCAGTTACCACCAGAAGATGAACGACGTAGGGGGCATATTGAACATTTATATATAAAATAAAACAAAATGTTATACACTACATAATGTTTTGTGTTGACATATCATTTTTTATCGGCTATACTAACTATATCGTCGTTACGACGACATAGTTGTGATACAACATGATATGACGTTGATCGGGTATAAAGGTATAATGGTTTACTTTCAGAGAGTTGCCGTGTGGTGCGAGGCAATAGAAACCATATATTGACACTCTCCCGTGAGTTTTGCTGATGAAATCAATAGTAGTTGGCAACGGTAGTTCCGTTATTGCTAATGAGACCCAACTAGGGTGGTACCGTGTTATAAGTATATGACGCCCCTTGCAACGATATTCGTTGTAAGGGGTTTTTTAGTATCTGTTATGGAGCACAAGAAAGTGATGTAGTGGTATAGGTATACGATACAGCTATATAGATTGTATGGATGCATGTGCAGTGATTCATTATGTGGACTTTCTTACGTGTGAGAGGCTTGGTGTATTCGTAGTAGATGCAATGTAAATGATATGCTTTGTGATATATACTTATGACGCCCCTGGACGATACGATGTATTCGTCTGGGGTTTTTTTATAGGAGCTACATGAGTTGTGACCTATGGCATGTGGATTCGCCATAGGCGATTGGGTATCCAAGTAGGCGATGGTTTCGAATCTAGTCATAACAGGTAGTATGTAGAAATGATAGCGATGGAGGGAACAGAGATGAACGGAGAACGCATTTATTTTTTTGATACCACACTTCGTGATGGGGAGCAAACACCGGGTGTATCGTTGCAAACGCCGGAAAAAGTTGAAATTGCGCAGAATTTGGCAAAGTTGGGCATCGATGTGATTGAAGCGGGTTTTCCAGCAGCGTCGCCGGGTGATTTTGAAGCGGTTAAAACGATTGCAGAACAAGTGACGGGCGCTACGATTTGTGGCCTAGCTCGTTGCAACACGGAGGATATTCAACAAGTGGCCCGTGCTTTACAAGGGGCTAAGCGGAGCCGATTGCATACATTTATCGCCACCAGTGATATCCATTTGGAGTATAAGTTGAAAATGACAAAAGAGGCTTGTTTGGATCGGGTAAAAGAGTGTTTGGCCTTTGCGGCGGGCAAATTTGATGAAATTGAATTCTCTGCCGAAGATGCATCACGGACGGATCTCGATTTTCTATGCCGCGTGTTTGAAGTGGCGATTGAAGGCGGCGCTACGATACTCAATGTACCCGATACGGTAGGCTATATGACGCCGATTGAGTTTGGAAACATCATTACGTACATCAAAGATCATGTTAAGGGCATTGAAAAAGCGATTATTTCAGTGCATTGCCATGATGATTTAGGCCTCGCCAATGCGAATACGCTGGCAGCTATTGAGGCAGGAGCACGGCAAGTGGAGTGTACGGTGAATGGCCTTGGCGAACGGGCTGGCAATGTGAGCGTGGAAGAGGTAACGATGGCGCTCATTACACGAAAGGATTGTTACGGAGATTTCAAGATTCCCATTAATACAAAACAATTGACACGGGTGAGTAAGATTGTGGCTAAATTAACGGGCGTCGCCGTGGCACCGAATAAGGCCATCGTGGGGGCCAATGCCTTTGCCCATGAATCGGGCATTCATCAACATGGCGTGTTGAGTCATCCAGGAACCTATGAAATTATGACACCTGAATCGGTAGGTGCTGGAGAAACGAATATCGTGCTAGGGAAACATTCGGGGCGACACGCCTTCGAAGACCATGTATCTCAATTGGGATTTACCTTGAGCGAAGAAAAAATAAATATGCTATTTACCAAGTTTAAAGAATTGGCAGATCGGAAAAAACATATTTACGATGAAGACGTGATGGCCCTCGTTATGGATACGTTGGATTACCACAAGGCGATTACGGTGGTGCATCATCACTACCATTCGAATGAAAGTGGCTACGCCTATGCAGACATTCGCTTGCATACGCCAACGGGACTTTCAGAGGACGCTGCTGTCGGTGATGGCCCTGTGGACGCATCCCTTAAGGCAGTGGAACGAGCCATCGGGATTCCTGTTAGTTTGAAAGATTACCACATTAGAGCGTTGACGGCTGGTAAGGATGCCTTGGGGGAAGCGATTGTAAAAGTGGAACATGAAGGCGTATTATATCACGGTCGTGGCGTGAGTACGGATATTATTACATCCAGTGTGAATGCCTATATTAATGCGGTAAATTCTATATACTTGACGAAAGAGTTAGAAGAGGGGGCACACTAGTATGGGAATGACGATTACAGAAAAAAATATGGCGCGCCATGCAGGTCTTGTATCGGTGAGACCAGGGCAGATTATCGAATGTAAACTCGATGCGGTGCTGATGAATGACATCACGTTTCCACCGGCCTTAAAAGAATTTAAAAAGATTGATAAGCCGGTGTTTGACCGCCATCGCATCTACTTGGTGCCCGATCATTTTACGCCGAATAAGGATATTAAATCGGCAGAGCAAGCCAAGATTATGCGCGATTTTGCTAGAAAGGAACAGATTACCTCTTATTTTGAAAGCGGCCGTGTCGGCATTGAGCATGTTATTTTACCAGATAATGGATTGGTAGGACCTGGGTTTATGATGATTGGTGCCGATTCGCATACGTGTACGTATGGGGCAGTGAATGCCTTTTCTACCGGCGTAGGGTCGACGGATGCGGGGGTCGCCATGGCGGAAGGTAAGACGTGGTTTAAAGTACCGGAAACGATACAAGTACGGTTGACAGGTAAACCGGCGAAATGGATTACGGGGAAAGATATTATTCTTGCGTTAATTGGTCGTATTGGCGTCGATGGAGCGAGGTATAAAGCGTTAGAATTTGCTGGTGATGGACTCGTACATTTGTCGATGACGGATCGCTTTACCATTTGCAATATGGCTATTGAAGCGGGCGCTAAATGTGGTGTATTCCCTTACGATGCAATTACTGAGGCCTATGTAAAAGATCGCTACCAATATGACATCATTCCTACGAATGCCGATAGCGATGCGGTATATGCGGAGGTCATTACCATCGATTTAGCATCATTACAACCGGTGGTGGCATTCCCTCATTTACCAGAAAATACGCACTATATTACGGAAGTGGCAGATGACATCTCGATTGATCAAGTCATTATCGGATCCTGTACAAATGGGCGCTATGATGATTTGGTGCAAGCGGCGTCGATTTTAAAAGGACGAAAAGTAGCCGATTTTACGCGATGCATTGTGATCCCTGGGTCGCAAGAAATTTATGAACAAGCCATGCATACGGGCCTATTCGATGTGTTTTTAGCAGCCGGGTGTGTCATCAGTACGCCTACTTGTGGACCTTGCTTAGGCGGTTATATGGGGATTATGGCGTCTGGTGAAAAGACCGTATCTACTACGAATCGTAATTTTATTGGTCGTATGGGGCCTGTGGATAGCGAAATCTACTTGGCCAGTCCCTATGTGGCGGCGGCTAGTGCTGTGTTAGGCCGACTTGCTGGACCCGATGATATTATGTAGGTTAGCATGCTAGTGATTATCTGGGTGAATCGAGTATGAATGCGTTGTTGATGAAAGTATGAGGAACGATAGATGGACTTTAGAAGTGAAAAAATATGGCGCTATGGGGATAATGTCGATACGGATGTGATTATCCCTGCACGCTATTTGGCGATTGCAGATTGGAAAGAATTGGCAAACCATGCCATGGAAGACATTGATACTACCTTTGCGAAGCATGTCAAAGCTGGTGATATTATGGTGGCTGGTAAGAATTTTGGTTGTGGATCGTCACGAGAACATGCACCAGGCGTCATCAAAGAAAAAGGGGTGCCCGTTATTGTGGCGCATAGCTTTGCACGGATTTTCTTTCGCAATGCCATTAATATTGGATTGCCGGTCATTGAAATCGGCGATCAGGTGGAGCGTATTCAGGCGGATCACGCCATCGGTATCGATATGACGAAAGGGATTGTCTATAATTTGACAACGGGAGAAACCTATAAGGGGACAGCGCTGCCACCGTTTATTCAAGAGATTGCTAAAGCAGGGGGACTCGTTAATTTTGCGAAACAACGTCAGTCTTAGAAGATTCATGATTGATAGAAAACGACGATTCCTAATCGATAGGATACGAAGCTTTTTATGATAAACCTAAAAGAAGTTTACCCCGATAGATGAGATAGAAGCTTTTGAGATAGACCGAGAAGAATTTTGAAACAGAAAGAAGAATTCTGCCATAGACAGAAAGAAGAGTTTTGAGATACCCATGGAAGGTAGAGGATAGAGTATGACTAAGAAAACACGACAGATTGTGCTGATTCCCGGTGATGGCATTGGCGCGGAAATTATCGATGTGACTCGATGTGTATGTGATGTAGCTTTTGCTAAGGCGAATATATCGGTAGAATGGATTGTAAAAGAGGCAGGAGGCGCCTCTATCGATGCCTATGGCGTACCTTTGACAGAGGATACTATTACTGCTTGCCAAAAGGCGGATGCCGTATTATTAGGCGCCGTAGGTGGCCCTAAATGGGATCATGTAGATCCAGCTATACGCCCAGAAAAAGCCATATTAGGGTTACGTAAGGCGCTTGGACTATTTTGCAATTTACGGCCCGTTAAGATTTTTCCAGCTCTTCGTGAGCAATCTCCTCTAAAACAAGAATGGGTAGAAGCGGTAGACTTTATGATTGTTCGTGAACTGACAGGGGGCATTTACTTTGGTGAACGATCAGAAGCATCGGGCACTGGCGCTGAAGAAGTAGCGTGGGATAAGGAAACCTATAGTCGCATGGAAATTGAAAGAATTATGGATGTGGCTATTGATATGGCCCGCAAGCGCCATGGAAAAGTGGCTTCTGTGGATAAAGCAAATGTGTTAGCATCGTCACGCTTATGGCGACGGATTGCCCAAGAAAAAGCAGCACAAGCGAAGGATGTGACCTTTGACTATTTGTATGTAGATAATGCGGCGCAACAAATTGTGGTGAATCCAGGTCAGTTTGATGTGATGGTAACAACCAATTTGTTCGGCGACATTTTGAGCGATGAAGGGGCTGTAGTGTCTGGCTCTATCGGATTATTGCCATCAGCATCGATTGGGACAGGAACGCCTTTGTTTGAGCCTATTCATGGATCGGCACCCGATATAATGGGTAAAGATATAGCCAATCCACTCGGTACAATCTTGGCAGCGGCTATGATGTGTCGGTACGCTCTTGATTGCCCTAACGTAGCCGATTCTATTGAACATGCCGTAAGCCGTGCATTAACTGACGGCTATCGCACAAGGGATATTGCTCGTGGCGATGATAGACCAGTAAAATGCCACGCCATGGCGCAAGCCGTTATAGAACGATTAGATGGATAGTAGGTCATTATTTTTTTAAATACAAGGAATATATAAATCTCATAGCCTCCTTCTTGCACAACTATGTTTAATCAGTGTATAATCGAATGATAGGTAGTCTAATGACAATCCTATCGTAAGATGAAGGAGGCTTATCATTGTGGCACAGGATGTGATGCATAGTTTCATAACGCCAGATGAAGTGGCAACGGCTGTAGCCGATGCGTTCGTTGATTTTGTGGCGCGTAGTATTTGTGAAACTGGTTCATGCATAGTGGCGATTACGGGCGGTACGATTCCTAATCGCTTATTTGAATTATTAAACACGCCAGTCTATATTGATCGAATCGATTGGGAACGTACGTTTTTCTTGTGGACAGACGAACGATTTATTTCACAGTCTGATCCAGATAATCATTTCTATCGAGCTAAAAAAAGGCTGTTTTCTAATATGTGTGGGGCATCGCACTTTTTCCCAATTCATACAGATAAGGGAACGGTACGAAATGCAGCGGATGAATATGATAAAGAAGTAAAAACGATTTTGCGCGCTCGCGATAAAAGAGGCGTAGACTTGGCGATTTTAGGACTTGGCCAAGATGGACATACGGCCGGATTGTTTCCTCGGTCGTTAGCACTACAGGAAGATGGGCGCTATGTGGTAGCGGTGGAAGATGGAAACGTTTGGGATCGTGTGACGATGACATTTTCATTTCTTTCACAAGCGCGGCATGTGTGGTATACCGTCGTAGGTGATGCGAAGCGAGCTGCCTTAGCAAAAGTGTTGCAGCAGCGGCTTGATTATGAAGACTCACCATGGCGAGAACGCATTGGGCATGTGTTGCCTGGGGCGGTTCTTTCACAGGTACCTATTGATTGGTTTGTAGACCAAGAGGCTTATCAGGTTAAAAACCGGTGATGGACTAATCGGTAACAGCAATCTGTACTTAGTCCTAGGATGATAGATGCGTAATAGTCAAATACTATGATAAAGGAGATAGATTATGTTTGGTATTGGAACTCCAGAATTAATTGTTATTTTAGTCATTGCCTTGATTATTTTTGGACCAGGCAAATTACCAGAAGTGGGGCGCGCTATTGGTAAGAGTATTCGTGAGTTTAAAGGCGCTATGAGTTCAGAAAAGAAAGCAATTCGTGAAGCGAAAGAGGATGTACAAGAGGTCGTTCATGCTGCGAAAGAAACCATTGACGTGACTTCTGGGTCTGTGAACGATAATAAACATAAAGATGCGTAGTGTGTACTAGCCTATTATAGCTATGCGCTAAAATGGCCTGGCATTGCAGGTCGGAATGTTCTTTACTAGGGCGCCACAAGTGCTGGCGGTACAACTTGAATAGCTCTAGGTTGTAGCGAAGGAATCGGTACTATATGGGAACGGAAAATTTGATAAATATAATGACTAAGTGTTGCTATCGTTGTATACTATAGATGTACCAATGGGTGAACATAAATTCACTTGTGGCGGTTATGATGTATACAATGTGTGACGGATAGATATATAGTCAGTAAGGAGGTCATCCTATGTGTAAAGAATGTGGTTGTGGTGAAAATGGTACTATGGTAACAAAAGTATTTACTGTGCCTGGTATGATGTGTGGTAACTGTCAAGAAACAGTAGAAGGTGCTACGATTGGATTAGATGGTGTTGTATCATCCCATGTTGATTTACCAGAAAAAACAGTAACCATTACCTATGATTCCACAAAAAATAATGTAGAAACCATTAGCAATGCTATTTTGGCAACTGGTTTTGAAGTAGCTGGTGTAGCAAATCATGTACACCATCATACAGGATTTTTGGGAACGATTAAAAAATTATTTAAATAAGCTAAGTTCTTAGTGCCTTTTGTGGAGCCTTTCGTGAACGTAATGGCTATCACAAAGGGTACTCTTTATATAGAGAGAGTTTGCTAGGTATATAGGCACGTTAAGAAGTAGATGTATCTTTCATACCTATCGGGTTGTGGAGAAAGGAATTACAGTGACGATGATTAAAAAGTTTGACAGTCAAACCTATACTTGGCATGATACAGATCTATTGGTGTATAAGCAAGATGGCAGTCCTTTTAAAGATGTAACACGACAGGTCTTGTTTGATGGGGCCTTTGATATTCCTTGTCAGTTTCGCTATTTTGAAGTCAAGCCTCATGGGTATAGTACCTTAGAGTATCATGAACACACACATATGGTAATGATATTTAGAGGTAAGGGGCAATGCTTATTAGGTCACGACATCGTGGATGTAGCGGTGGGCGATATGATTGAAATTCCTAGTGGCACAGTGCATCAATTTCGCGCGAATCAAGGTGACTATTTAGGATTTTTATGTTTAGTGAACCTTGATCGCGATAAAGTGACTGTGGTGGCCGATGAAAAACTAGAGGAATTACAAAAGGATCCAGCAATACGTGAGTTTTTACAAAGTTCTTGATAGGATGGCAGTCCTTATTGTCGATAGAGGGTAACGGAACATAGGCGGAGCTTTCTAGGTGCCTATGGATGGCACAAAATAAGTAGAACTGGATGGCGTATAGGTAGGCTTATGAAGCACTGAAAGTACGGTTCTTCTAGCTCCTTGTAGTGTAGCCTGTGATAGACGTGATGTATGAAGATTACGTAGATAAGCGGACTTGAAACTGCTAGTAGCCTATGATATACATGATGTATGAATGCCATACGAATACGCTATATGGCATTACAAATTATTATATGTGACATTACTAATGGATATATTTTTTTACATATCCATGTTGATTTATGTTGCTTAATAAAAAATATCGTGCTATGATAGAAACATATTTAGAAGGTATTGAAATTTTTGGAGGGAATTATGTTAGGTTTAGTCATTAGCTTATTGATTATTGTGATTATCACAATTATTAACAGCATTCGAATTATGAACAACAACTTAACAAGATTCTGTCTTAAAAGTTTCAGCGAATGTAGTTTAATTACAATCAATAAGAAAATGGCCACGACTAGCCTTTGCTGATTTGGTTGTAGGATAGCAACATAGCAGGCTACCTTTAGAAACTTTATAGAACACAATATATATGCATATATATACTGCGCTTATGACTTTTAAGACGATTCAAAGGAATCGTCTTTTTTTATTACTTGTGAAAGGATGTCTAGTATGAGCAGAAGTAGCAATTTAACAACAGGCGTGACAAGAGCACCCCATCGATCATTATTGAAGGCCTTAGGTTTTGTAGATGAAGAAATGCATCGCCCTATTATCGGGATTGCCAATTCTTTTAATGAAATCGTGCCAGGTCATATGCATTTGCGCAATTTGGTGCAAGCTGTGAAAGATGGTATTCGCAACGCCGGTGGGATTCCTATTGAATTTAATACCATCGGTATTTGTGATGGGTTAGCGATGAATCATATAGGCATGAAATATTCTTTGGTAACGCGTAACATTATCGCCGACTCCATTGAAGCGACGGCAATGGCCACACCATTTGATGCGATGGTATTCATTCCTAATTGTGATAAAGTTGTGCCAGGTATGTTGATTGCTGCAGCGCGATTGAATTTACCAAGTGTATTTGTGAGCGGTGGCGCAATGTTAGCCGGTGTTCATAAAGGCACAAAGATTGGCTTGAGCAATGTGTTTGAAGCAGTGGGACAACATCAAACAGGACAAATTGATGATGCGGAATTGGCAGAGATTGAAAATACGGCTTGTCCTACTTGTGGCTCTTGTTCTGGCATGTATACAGCCAATACAATGAATTGCTTAACCGAAGCATTGGGCATGGGATTACCAGGTAATGGTACAATTCCTGCAGTCTATGCGGAACGTATGCGCCTTGCTAAATTAGCGGGTATGCAAGTACTGAAAGTCTTAGCAGCAGACCTACGGCCTAAGGATATCATGACGCGAAAGGCTTTTGAAAATGCCGTAGCAGTAGATATGGCATTAGGCGGATCGTCTAATACGGCCCTACATTTACCAGCCATTGCCCATGAAGCGGGTGTGACATTAACACTGGATGATTTTAGTCGCATTGCACAAACCACACCACAGTTGGCTAAATTATCGCCATCAGGCAAATATTTCATTGAAGACTTATATAGGGCTGGTGGTATTCCAGCGGTGATGAAACGATTATTCATGAATGATCGCTTGCACGGGGATGCGAAAACCGTATCGCTTTCTACACAAGGGGACATTGCTAATGGGGTGGCCATTTTAGATGACGATGTGATTCATTCCTTTGATGACCCCGTTCATGAAACGGGAGGCATTGCCGTATTAAAGGGCAATTTGGCCGTCGATGGCTCGGTAGTGAAAGCAGGGGCCGTTGATCCTAGTATGCTCGTTCATAGTGGACCAGCGAAAGTATATAACAATGAAGAAGAAGCAGTGGAAGCCATTATGGGTGGCAAGGTTGTAAAAGGCGATGTGGTTGTCATTCGTTATGAAGGCCCAAAAGGCGGTCCTGGTATGCGTGAAATGTTGACACCGACTTCTGTCATTACAGGTATGGGATTAGGCGATTCGGTAGCGTTGATTACGGATGGTCGTTTCTCGGGTGCTACTCGAGGTGCCTCGATTGGTCACGTATCGCCAGAAGCGGCAGCTGGTGGTACGATTGCGATTGTGGAAGATGGGGATATGATTGATATCGACATTCCTGCTGGCTTGTTATCGGTACGGCTATCCGATGAAGAAATTGCAGCACGTAAAGCTAACTTAGCACCTTACCGCAGTCATGTGACAGGATATTTGAAAAAATATGCCATGCATGTATCCTCTGCGGATCGTGGGGCGATTGAATTATTGGATGAAGACTAATAGGAGCGCGGTCTAGGAGATATACAATGCGTTCTATGTGATTTCGTAGGAATGTGGAAAAAGTCGCTACCAAAGTATATAAAACGTATTCTATATGATTTCAGAGCGAATTTGAAACACTAAGGTATGGCGATACGTTTACGTATCCTATGTGATTTCATAGATGATAGGAATGTACGGGTGCATTGGTGACCGATTGAAGAAAGCGCCGTAGCGCTCAATGTGAGTGCGTAGTATAGCGCGATAGATACATATAAGAGAGGGATATTATGCATAAGTTATATGATTTTATAGAAGCCAGAGAGCGGCTAGGCACCGTTACTGTTACCACTAAATTGTTACATAGCGATGTATTTTCCGACGAATGTGGCAATGATGTATACATTAAACCAGAAAATTTACAGCGCACCGGATCGTTTAAAGTGCGTGGAGCGTATAACAAAATTTGTAAATTATCGGATGAAGAAAAGAAATGTGGCGTCATCGCTGCATCTGCAGGCAATCATGCACAAGGCGTCGCATTGGCAGCTCAGAAATTAGGAATTAAAGCAGTCATTGTGATGCCCAAACATACGCCATTGATCAAAATAGAATCTACGAAACGATGGGGCGCTGAAGTTGTTTTGCATGGTGAAGTATATGACGAAGCCTATCAAAAGGCATGTGAATTACAAGAAGAATACGGCTATACCTTTGTACATCCTTTTAATGATGAAGACGTGTTAGAAGGACAAGGAACGATTGCCTTAGAAGTGCTTGAAGAATTACCCGATGCAGATGTTATGTTAGTGCCAGTCGGAGGCGGTGGATTAGTGGCCGGCGTGGCGGCAGCGGCGAAACTGAAAAATCCGACCATCAAGATTATTGGTGTGGAACCAGAAGGGGCCGCTTGTGCTTTGGCGGGGCTTCGAGCAGGCAAGCCAGTGGAATTAAAAGAGGCGAGTACCATTGCTGATGGAGCGGCGGTTAAATTGGTGGGCGATCTTACGTTGCAATATATTAAGCAGTATGTGGATGAAATTGTAACTGTATCAGATTATGAACTGATGGAAGCCTTTTTGTTATTGGTGGAAAAACATAAACTAGTGGCGGAAAATGCAGGAATTTTATCCTTAGCAGGGTTGAAAAAATTATCCTGCCGTGGCAAAAAAGTCGTATCTATCGTCAGTGGCGGTAACATCGATGTATTGACGATTTCTTCGATGATTACGAAAGGCTTGATTGTACGGGGGCGTATTTTCAGTTTCTCCGTTAATTTACCGGATAAGCCGGGTCAATTGGTGGCAGTATCACAGATATTGGCGAAACAAGATGCGAATGTTATTAAACTGGATCACAATCAATTCAAAAATCTAGATCGCTTTCATGAAGTGGAACTACAAGTCACTGTAGAAACGAATGGGGAAGAACATATTGCTAACATTATTGAAGCCTTTACACAACAAGGCTATATGATTACACGATTAAACAGTTCTAGTTTGTTGGAAGAATAAGTAACAATGATAGGTTGATGATAGGTACATGTTGAAAAGGAGGCGTTTATGATGCGTGCGGACAAGATAAATGGAGCTCATATTGTATTAGAAACGTTATATCGTCTTGGTGTGCGACATATGTTTGGATATCCAGGAGGCGCGGTGATTCCGATTTATGACGAACTCTATAAGTATAACGAAGAAGAAGTGAAACTTCATCATTACTTTGTACGTCATGAACAAGGAGCCGCTCATGCTGCTGATGGGTATGCGCGTGTGTCTGGCAAGGTGGGCGTATGTTTAGCTACGTCTGGACCAGGAGCGACTAATTTAGTTACCGGGATTATGACGGCCTATGTGGATTCCATTCCTCTATTGGCGATTACGGGGCAAGTGGGGCGATCTTTACTGGGGAAAGATTCCTTTCAAGAAGCTGATACAGTAGGGATTACCATGCCGATTACTAAAAACAACTATTTAGTGAAAGACATTATGGACTTACCACGGATTATTAAGTCCGCCTATTTTATTGCTTCCACAGGACGTCCAGGGCCAGTCCTCATTGATATTCCTAAGGATATTCAATTACAGACAATTCCTATGGACGTATATGACAAGTTATATGATGAACCTATCACTGTTGAAGGCTATGATCCGACGTATAAAGGTCATATTGGTCAAATTAAAAAGGCGGCTGCCTTGTTAAAAACGGCTAAGAAACCACTTATCATTGCTGGTGGTGGCGTATTGAAAGCCTCCGCATGGCAGGAGTTGCGTGAACTGGCAGAACGGACACAGACGCCAGTTGCCAATACGTTGGTAGGATTAGGCTGTTTCCCAGAAGACCATCCATTGTCGCTAGGCATGCTAGGCATGCATGGTACGGTGACGGCGAACTATGCTACCGAGGCAGCCGATGTGGTTATAGCGGCAGGCATTCGCTTTCACGATCGTATTACAGGTGATCCTAATCATTTTTGCCCGCATGCCAAGATTATTCATATCGACATCGATCCAGCAGAAATCGATAAAAATGTAAAAATTCATGTGCCGATTGTAGGGGACTTGAAACATGTATTAACTGAATTAAACACTTGTATTGAAGATGCGACCCATGAAGAATGGTGGAACCAAATTCATGAATGGCAAGAAACGTACCCGATGGTCGTGCCACCTCATGATGAAAGTGTGTTATATCCACAGGAAGTATTGTCTGAAGTCGATAGGATCGTGAATGGAGAGGCGATTATCGTTACCGATGTAGGACAACATCAAATGTGGGCGGCTCAGTTTTTAACATTTAAACATCCTCATACGATGGTTACATCGGGCGGTGCTGGCACTATGGGGTATGGCGTACCGGCGGCCATGGGGGCTGCGATTGCAGCGCCTGATACAACCGTCGTTCTCGTAGTGGGCGATGGGGGCTTTCAAATGACCTTCGAAGAATTAATGATGATGAAACAATATCATTTGAATGTGAAAGTCCTTATCTTAAATAATCAATACTTAGGTATGGTGCGACAATGGCAAGAACTATTTAATCAACGGAGATATTCCTTTGTAGATTTACATGTAAGTCCTGACTTTGTTAAATTGGCAGAGGCCTTTGATTTGCCAGCCATGCGTATTAGTACGAGAAAGGAATTAGATGCCCATTTGCGTGATATACTCACATCGGATACAGGCATTGTTATCGATTGTCGCGTCGCCGAAGAAGTGAATGTGTTTCCGATGATTCCAGCAGGTGCTAGAGTGTCGAATATGGTTGGTAAGAAAGGGGTGTCCCTACATGACGAATGAACATCAGATTTTAGTAATCGCTAAGAATGCAAGTGGTATTGGTGCTAGAATTTTAAGTCTTTTTAATCGGCGAGGATTTTCCGTTCATAAAATGACATCGGGCGTGTCGAATCAACCAGGCTATGCGCGCATCACGTTGACCGTAGAAGCGGCAGACGATACTTCGTTGGATCAAATTCAAAAACAGATTTATAAATTGGTGGACGTGGTGAAAGTCAAAATTTTTGCCGCTAAAAATGTGGTGCGTCGGGAACTGATGTTGATAAAAGTGAGAGCCGATAATTCGACACGTTCTCAAATCGTGCAGATTGCTACTATTTATCGAGGCAATGTATTAGATGTGTCTCCTACGTCTCTCATCGTAGAATTGACGGGGGATGATGAAAAATTGCAAGGCTTCATTGATATTATGGAAACTTACGGTGTACTAGAAATCGCTAAAACAGGTGTTACCGCCATGAGTCGTGGTGAGAAAATGTAAGAACGTGATGTACTGTAGGCCATGTGTTTCAATGATAGCCTATGGACAGAGAGAGGATTTCGCGTAGAGCTCGTTGCCCATAATCGTGAGTTAGAGAGGGACGATTACGGTAAGCATAGGAACTTATGTGATATCGTTTATAGATTGATAGATATAACAGAATTTTCTCAAAGTGCTGTCACTTGCATGGTAATGCATTGTTTCCATGGCGGTATGGTAAAAAGAGTGTACGTTGTTTGTGCATGGTTACGATCAGATTATGTAGATTATAGTAAATTATGTATAACACTTGAGATATACAGGCACATCAGTTAGTGCAAGGCAAATATAGTACACTCTGTATAACACTTGAGATTTCATGTATAGCGGTACTGTGAGAGAATGCTGTGAAATAGTGCGAGAGATGCTATGAAACATAGCGGAGAGAGTGCTATGACAGATATGGTAAGAGAATGCTATGAGGGTTAGTGTGAGAGTGTGCTATGAAAGATAGGAGAGAGAATGGCATGAAAGATGGCGCGAGGGATTGTTAGATATGACTAAGAGAAAATCATATAGATTAGAAACCGTTGATACGATTCATAGAAAAGAGGATACGTCCATAAGAGAGGCTGATGCATCGGCACGAGAGTTGTTGCATTATGAAAATATTACGTTTCAACGAGAGGGACAAGAAATTTTACGCGGTGTCTATTGGGATGTCAAGGAAAGTGAAAATTGGGCCGTCGTAGGGTTAAATGGATCTGGTAAATCCACTATGCTCAGCATGATTCCCGTGATTCACATGCCTACTAGTGGCATCTTGCGTGTGTTTGGCAAGGAATTTGGCACGTGTTACTGGTCTTCTGTAAAAGAACGCATTGGATTTGTCAGTGCTAGCCTTGCACGATTTTATCAAACTTTATATAAACAAACGGTGGAAGAAATTATTATATCTGGACGGTATCATACGATTGGCACCTATTGCACACTGACGGCAGAAGACTATACAAGCGCAAACGTCTTGCTGGAAGACTTTCAATTATCCCATAGACGTCATCATACATTTGGCCTTTTGTCTACCGGGGAACAACGGAGGACCTTGTTGGCCCGAGCAGTTATGGGAGAGCCAGATCTTTTAATTCTCGATGAGCCTTGTGCAGGGTTAGATGTGAAACATCGAGAAGCATTTTTGACTACCTTGGTACAGATGAGCAAAAGGGGTATTCCCTTCGTCTATGTGACGCATCAAATTGAAGAAATTATGCCGCCTGTTACGCATGTGGCGATAGTAGCTGAGGGGCAAGTGGTGCAGAAAGGGCCTAAACGAGATATACTGACCGATGCGGTACTGTCAGAGTTGTATGGGGTGGCGGTGCACGTGCTTTGGCGAAAAGAGCGACCATTTATGATCGTTGAATCATAGCATAGTGAGTATGGGCGACGAATGGTGCGCTAGTTTTCTTTGAAAGGATTCATAATATGATAGTGTTGGTTGATACAAGTTAGCAAAGGTAGCATGTATGTATGATAGATATATAACATATAACAAAGAGTTATAATAAATGCAATATTTTGCTATGAAAAAGATTGTATTTTCTATAGAATTGATGTAGAGTAGATACAGTAATCTATAGATACACGTAGATGACTGTAAAATGAATGGAGGAAATAAAAATGGCAGGTAAGATTTTAGGTACAACAGTATATTATGATGCAGATTGCAATTTAAAAAAATTAGAAGGTAAAAAAATCACTGTATTAGGATATGGTTCACAAGGCCATGCGCATGCATTGAATCTTAAAGAAAATGGTTTCGATGTTACCATCGGTTTACGTGCAGGATCCAAATCGGCAGCAAAAGCGAAGGAAGCGGGTCTTCCTGTAAAAGATACTGCGGAAGCAGTAAAAGGTGCTGATATCGTTATGGTATTGATTCCAGACGAATTACAAGCTGAAGTCTATGCAAAAGATGTAGCACCAAACTTAAAAAAAGGCGCTTATTTAGCATTTGCTCATGGCTTTAATATTCATTTTGGTAAAATTGTGCCTCGTGAAGATATTAATATTTTCATGGTAGCTCCTAAAGGACCAGGTCATCTAGTTCGTAGAACGTATCAAGAAGGTTCCGGTGTGCCTTGCTTGTATGCCGTAGAAAAAGACCCATCTGGAGATACTACTGAAGTAGCACTAGCTTGGGCATCCGCTATCGGTGGTGGCCGCGCAGGCATTTTGGAAACTAATTTTAAATCAGAAACAGAAACTGATTTGTTCGGCGAACAGGCTGTGCTTTGCGGCGGTATTACAGAATTAATCAAAACTGGTTTTGAAGTATTGTGTGAAGCGGGCTATGAACCAGTTAATGCATATTTTGAATGCTTACATGAAATGAAATTGATTGTAGATTTAATCTATGAAGGTGGTTTTGGCAAAATGCGTCATTCCATCTCCAATACGGCAGAATATGGTGATTACTATGCAGGTCCTCGTGTTATCACTGCGGACACTAAACAAGCAATGAAAGACATCTTAAGAGATATTCAATCGGGCAAATTTGCCAATGAATTCTTAGAAGATTATAAAGCAGGACAACCATTCTTGAAAAATCATCGTAAAGCAGCCGCAGAACATCAAATTGAATCCGTCGGTTCTGAATTACGCGGTTTAATGTCTTGGTTGAAATAAGTGAGAGCGAAATAGCCATAGGTGAGTATACGTAGACAGATACTCTTAGTATGAGTAGAAGCTGTAACGAAATGGGGATGTCCCCTTTTGTTACAGCTTTTTTGTGTCTAGAAGAAAACGTATTGCCTTACTAAGGGAAGTCTAGCAAATACTTGGGTTATAGGACAAAAAGTGTTGCTGTTAATGCCGATAGAACTAGTTAAATACTAGCTCTATCGGTATTTTATCTTTTTGATGCGCGTTACTACTTTTATGACAGATAGAGCCATCTATGTGGTTTTATGAAGATAGAGATATGCCTATGATTTTATGATAGATAAGGAGGATAGTTTTATTATGAATAGCATTGGTATGAATGTTAGGAGGAGCGCCTTTCACGGAGAAAAGGTAACGGTTTATAAATTATATATATGGCACTGCGAGCATATTTCATAGGTGTAAAAATTTTTAACGGTCTATGAATTATATACATAGCACTGTATAGTATAATCATTTATGGCAAGAGTACTGTATTTACTATGATTATTGATTATATGCTCACAATTTTTTTCTTATATAGGGCGTATCGAGTCGATAGAGGGGAAGTATTATGCTAGATAATGCGTCAATTATGCATAATCATCATTATACAAAGGGCGTCATGCGATGTATGATAAAAGTATAGTTGAATTTTGTTAATTATTATCATTTAGGAGGTATTATATGAAGAAGCAATTGGCCTTAGGATTATGTTTAGCTACGTTAGTATCGAGTGCGGCTATGACTGCAGTTGATGCACATGGTGTATGGTTTGCAAATCGCCTTGATGAAAAAGCACTTGTATTAGGTGAAGGTCCATTGGATAATGCGTACTCACCTAGCTGTGTACAAAAAATTGATGGCTATACTACAATGGGGCAAGTGGCACCAGTTACTGTAGTTAATCATCATAAGAACGTATCTATTTTAACACCTGATAACTTAGGTGTGACTGCTACTTACTTTGATTATGGGTACTTTACTAAAACAACAGATGGCAAAATGGTCAACAAACCATTTAATCAAGTCCCTAACGCAGTGAAGACAACACATGCAATAAAATGGAATATTAACTACTGGGATGCATCAGCTAAACCTATGGTTATTAGTGATATGCCAATTCAAATCGTACCAATGGTAAATCCATTAACATTGAAAAAAGGTGATACTTTTGAAATTCAAGTGTTAAAAGATGGCAAACCAATGGCAAATGCACCATTAATTAAAGATGTGCTAAATGATTTGACAAATGAAAGTCAAGCAGATGCCAATGGTCGTGCTACCGTTACTGTTAACGCCAATGGTTTAAATGTTATCGGTGTAGAAATTGGCTATCCATCTGGTGATGCAGGTACACAAAATAAATACTTCTCATCCTTGTCCTTTACAATTTATCCTGAAGAATAATTAACAGATTATAGGAAGTCCTATCTTAGTATAGATGGTACATCTTCCTCGTATCCGTAGATAACTTATTTCTAGTTAGGTGTTCGGATATGTTGACTATGTACGCCTTTATCAAGAAGCATATGCTACTTATTGCTAGTAGCATATGCTTCTTTTACACTAGGGACAGGCAATCATTTTGTCATAGCGCGCCATAGGATACTAGAAAGAGGAAGAAATAGTACTATTATAATGTTGCCATATTCATGAGATGGAGTAATATGCTTGTAAGTAAGTAAGTAAGTAAGTAAGTAAGTAAGTAAGTAAGTAAGTAAGTAAGTAAGTAAGTAAGTAAATAAGTAAATAAGTAAGTAAATGAGTGAATGAGCATATAAGTGAGTAAAGCATGTTATACTGTGTAACGGTAATGATGGTGCGGTATAGTGGTAATTATGCGATTCATTCCGTTACCAGTACACGTCGGGGATATCCCTTTTAATTTATATTTATATGGTATAATACAATTTAATGAATCTATTAGATATGGCCATGTGTAGCACTATAGTGATAAGTGCTGCTATATGGCGATGGCATTGTTAGGACGATGATTGCTATGTAGCTATATTGCTTCCATCTGGTGAAGTGGTATGGGTATAGGAATAATCGCATTTGTTTCAGTGAGAAAGGCGTTAGATGAATCGAAATACTCTTATTAGTCGGCTGCAAGAATTACATGAAGGGGAAGTCAATCGCTGTCATATTGATCCTCATGCTCGGTACAAGGTAGCACTGGCGTATCCGAACACCTATTATGTAGGAATGAGCAATTTAGGCATCCAAATTGTATACCAAGAGATTAATGAGCGAAGCGACAGTGTATGTGAACGAATTTTTTTGCCAGAACGACAAGAACTAGAAGTGTATGAAAAAACTAAAACGCCACTTATGAGTGTGGAAACAAGGCGCTCCATGGATAGTTTCGATGTGATTGGTATCGATGTTACCTTTGAAATGGATTACTTTCATATTCCCCGCATGCTCCGATTAGGACGAGTACCGGTGATGGCAAAGGAGCGGACAGAATTTGATCCGATTGTGATTGCCGGAGGCCCTTGTTCGACATTTAATCCAGAACCATTTGCTGATTTCTTTGATGCTTGTATTATCGGGGAAGGGGAAGGCCTAATCAGTGATATGCTAGATTGTATCTATGAGGGCAAAGAAGAAGGATTGGCGCGCCAGGAGATTATGAAACGGTTAAGCCGATTGCCAGGCGTCTATGTGCCTATGTTATATACACCTCTTTATGATACAGAAGGGGAATTTGCTGGGTATGATGTGGCAGAAGGGGCACCGACTAAGATACAGCGCCATTGGCGACCATTACAGCGAGAGGGAGAAACCGTTGTAGCTACTGATTTTACAGAATTTGGTGCCATGTATATTGTGGAAGTGGCGCGTGGGTGTGGGCGTCATTGTCGCTTTTGTATGGCGGGTTATACATATCGTACACCGCGGGTGCGTGATTTAGATATGTTGAAAGCTGGCGTCGATCGGGCGGCCGCACTAGGGAAAAAAGTAGGCCTCATGGGTGCCGCTATTTCTGATTATCCAGAGATTGATGCATTGGTGAATTACATTCGCGCGAAAGGTTTGCGCTATTCTTGTGCATCCCTTCGTGCGGACTCGTTGACACAAGATGTAGTCAATGGTCTTGCTGATAGCGGGCAAAAGACGATTACTATCGCCCCCGAAACGGGAAGCGAACGATTGCGACGAGTGATTAATAAGGGGATTCGTGAAGAGGATTTACGAAAAGCGGCTATGTTGGCAGGTCAGGCTGGTATTCGCCATATTCGCTTGTATATTATGATTGGATTACCGACAGAACAAGATGAAGATATAGAGGCACTCATTGAATTAGCCAAGCGTACACAGACCTATATGAATACAGTGGGCTGTACGGGAAGGTTAACGTTGAGTATTAATCCTTTTATTCCTAAACCGTTTACACCGTTTCAATGGATGCCGATGGCGCATCAAAAAGATATTGAAAAGAAGCTGCAATATATTAAAAAATCGTTGCAAAAAAATAGGCGCATTGAAGTGCTCATAGAATCGCCTAAAGAAGCATATGTGCAAGGCGTGTTGGCTCGTGGCGATCGACGCCTAGGATCTGTTATAGCCGCTTGTGCATTGGAACGGGGCAGTAAAGACTTTAAGCGTATATGTAAAGCACAAGGCATTGACATGGAACATGAACTTTATAAAGAGCGATCCTTTTCTGATCCACAACCGTGGGATGTATTGGACATGCAACTGAAAGATGGCTATTTACAGATGGAGTGGGAGCGGTGTTTACAAGAAATCTATACGCCGCCTTGTAGGTCTGGTTGTAAGCGATGTGGTGTATGTAAATAACCTTTTAGCTAGGGAAAGATCGTATGATGATACTACATTACTGTGTTAGATAGTTAAAGATAGGATGCTCACTTATTGTACAGATAGTAATAGAGAAGGGACGTTATGAAAGAAGGAAAGAAAATAGATGCGATGGTTTTACCAACGAATTTTGATGATAGGACAACGATAGAAGAAGTGGTAACGGAGAAAGGTACATCGTGGTACTTTCAGCACCCTCTTTCGTTTACACCATTTCCACTGATTCTTGGTTCTACGTTTCGCATGGGTGGTGCGTCGATAGCACCGTATGAGTCGTTTAATTTGGCGCTGCATGTGGGTGATGAACCGGCTCATGTGATTGAAAATCGCCGCAGTGTGGCCGCCTATTTAGGTGTTTCGGTGGAACGCTTAACCTGTGCCAATCAGGTGCATGGTCTTAGGGTGGCACGTGTTGATGAAAGTCACATAGGGGCAGGGGCCTTATCACAGGAAACGGCATTGGCTGATTGTGATGCGATGATGACGAATCTACCTTCTGTGCCATTGTTATTATTTACAGCTGACTGTGTACCTCTATGCATTTACGATACAAAACATCGAGCCGTAGCGGTGATTCATGCAGGGTGGAAAGGGACCATTGGCATGTTGCCGACGATTACGTTAGAAGCTATGCACGAAGCGTATGGCACGCAAGCGGCTGATTGTTATGTATTTTTAGGTCCTTCTATTGGACCGACTTCCTTTGAAGTGAATGAAGCATTGGCCCATAGATTTATGGAAAAGGCGATGCACCACGATGCGATAGTTCGGTATATAACGCGTCCCGGTGCCTCTAACGCAACACCGCATGTCGACTTATGGAGCTTTATTATTCATAGTTTAGTAGATAAGGGTGTGCCGACCAATCAAATTATGAAAAGCGGTATCGATAGTATGACGTGTGATGCTTGTTTTTCCTATCGCCGTGAACAAGGCCGTACGGGACGGATGGCTTTGTTTACCATGCTACAAGATGAGAATTGATGAAAACGACGAGAACGATTAAAATTCCTATACATTATGAGCTAAATAGTATATAATAAAATCGCCTATAGTGTATGAGTCTGTAGGCAAAGGGCATTTTATTTGTAATTGTATAGGAGCGATGACGATGATTGAAACATCATTACAGACGGTTCGTGATCGTATACAGCAGTGTATGAAACGTGCTGGCCGTGTTGATGAAGTGACGTTGGTAGCGGTGACTAAAAATCATCCAGTCCAAGCGGTAGAAACCGTAGCATCCTTAGGAGTCACTGATGTAGGCGAAAACCGTGTACAAGAAGCAAAAGAAAAGCAATTAACATATAAGGGACCCACGGTGCGATGGCATTTGTTGGGTCATTTGCAAATGAATAAGGTTAGGCAAGCAGTGCCTATGTTTGATTTGATTCATTCCGTAGACAGTAAAAAGTTATTGGATGAAATTGAGCGAGTCGCAGCAAAACACGACATAATACAAGATGTTTTATTGCAAGTGAATGTAGCTCGTGAAGCAAGTAAAACAGGTTTGACTGTAGAGGAATTTCCAGAGGTAAGAACGTATGCGAGTACATTGCCCCACGTTTGTGTGCGCGGTTTGATGTGCATAGCACCTTATTTTGAAAATCCAGAAGATACACGACCTATCTTTAGAGTCGCACATGCCTTATATGAAGATATGAAGCAATACTTTCAACCAGAACAAATACAGTATTTATCGATGGGGATGACCCATGATTTTGAAATTGCAATAGAAGAAGGTGCCAATGTTGTTCGTGTAGGCACGGCCATTTTCGGCGAGCGTGTATATTTCTAGGCATACATTGAGGAGGATTAATATGGCTTTTACAGACAAATTTGCAGGGATAAAAAACTTCTTGGGAATGAATGATGATCGGTATGATGAATACGATGAGTACGATGACTATGATGATGCAGAGTATGGACAACCAAATGCACCACAACCTAAGGAAACATCTGAATTTCGTCCTAACAAAGTGAGTGGTCATTCACCAGTAAGTCAACGTCCTACGGCGATGAAAGTAATCGTAATTGAACCAAAGGTGTTTGAAGATTCTGAAGCCATTACGAATCAATTACGCGATATGCGTCCTGTATTGATCAATTTTGAAAATACAGATCCTCATGAAGCGGCACGCATCGTTGACTTTGTAAGTGGTGCCACCTTTGCTTTGGACGGTAAATTAGAAAAAGTGGGTAAGGACATATTTATGTGTGTGCCTATGAATATATCCATTGATTATAATGATAAAACATATACAGAATTAAATGAAAAATTTGCATGGAAAGAGCCTCAATTATAATAGTATAAGGTGGTGGTATATGTGCTAGGTCGAATCCTATGCATCGGTGCTGGTGCTATGGGTGGAGCTATCCTTAGAGGTGCGCTAGAAAAAGGCGTTATCACGAGAAACGAGCTGCTTGTTACGGTGCGTACAGAGGAGCATGCTCGTGCATTAGAAGAGGAATTAGGAATTTCGGTAACTACGTCGTTACCAGATTGGAAAACGGATGGCTTCGATACGATTCTGTTAGCCGTTAAACCACAGGTATTGCCTCACGTACTAGTAGAACTGAAAGAAATTCCACCACATACTACATGCATTTCTATTGCCGCAGGCATCACGCTACATACATTAGAAAGTGCCTTACCTCAGGCCGATTGGTATCGTGCTATGCCGAATATGCCGGCTGCTGTAGGGGCGGGGATGACTGCCATCGCAGCGGGACAAAACGCATCGCTAGCAGTAACGGAACAGGTACAAGCTCTGTTTTCTGCTATAGGTCAGGTCGAAGTAGTATCGGAAATGGATCTTGATCGACTAGGCGCCTTGTCTGGCGCTGGTCCAGGTTATGCATTTTTGATGATGGACGCCTTGGCCGATGCAGGTGTACGTATTGGATTGCCACGAGCATTGGCGATTAAGGCGGCTGCACAGACTTTATTAGGCGCTGGTATGATGGCTACAAAAACAGGAACACATCCTGCTATCTTGCGTGACCAAGTAACATCGCCAGGTGGAACTACCATTGCTGGCATTTTAGCTATGGAGAAAGGTGGCTTGCGATCTGCCATTCACGATGGCATTATTGCTTGCTATGAGCGCTCAAATGAATTGGGGAAATCGTAGTGAATGAAAAAGAAAAATTAATACGCTATTTTGAAGCTAGTGGTAATGGCGAAGAAGCACGGCGTATGTTAGATTTAGCAAAGCAAGTCGTTAAGGGTAAGCCCTTTCGCGTAACTGAGTTTATGACACCTTCTGGGTGCGTCATTGCCGATGCGATTCGCGCTAATTATCCACAATTACAGATTGTCACCGATGGTGGCTATACAGGGGCAGAACGATTGCGCATTGCCTTTGTAGATAGTGATTTTAAAGGTACTGTAGATTTTGGAATCCTCGCATTACAGTTGTCCTGGGATCCGCGATTTCGCTTGTTAACCCATCGCGATGTATTAGGATCACTTATGGCGCTAGGTATTGATCGAGCTAAATTTGGCGATATTATTATGCAACAAGGCGGCGCACAGATATTGGTTGACCATACGGTGGCTGAATTTATTGTACAGAACTTTACAAAAATTGCCATGGTTACCATTGAAGTGACACAGATACCGTTAACATCTATTTTGCCAAAGGAAGAAAAGGTAAAAGAAATAAGAACGACTGTGCCGTCCTTTCGGTTAGATGCGGTAGCATCGTCCGGATTTAGTATGTCGCGTACTAAATTGGTGGATGCCATTCGGGCTGGTTTATTGCAAGTCAATTGGCAACCAGCAAAAGGGCCTTCCCAAGAAGTTAAAGAAGGCGATATTATTTCTATGCGTGGCCGAGGCCGTATGCAAGTCGATTCCATTACGGGAACCACAAAAAAAGGTCGTATGGGCGTATATCTCAAACGATTTATATAATAGGAGGTCAATATATGATTACACCAATGGATATTCATAATAAAGAGTTTGAAACGGGATTTCGTGGATATAGTAAAGAGTCTGTCGATGCCTTTATGGACGAATTAAAAGGTGATTATGAAGAATTATATCGGAGTAATCGTGAAATGACGGATCGTATGGAGCAATTAGAAAAACGCATTGCTCAATATGAACAAATGGAAGCAACCATGAATAATACATTGGCTCTTGCGAAAGAAACGGGAGAAAATGTAAAAGAGTCGGCACGTAAGGAAGCAGAACTCATTATTCAAGAAGCAAGCGCGCAAAAACAGACGATGCTAGAAGAAGCAGATACATCGCTTCGAGAAGCTAGAGAAAAGTACGCCACCATTCAACATGAAATTGCTGTGTTTAAAGCGAAAATTGAATCGATGTTATATTCGCAAATTAAAATGCTAGATAGCATCGTACTAGAAGATAGTAAAGTTGAAACATCGGCAGAAGCAGATAGAGAAGCGGCACTAGACAATCAAGTCGCATCATCTGTAGACGTAGTAGAAGAAACAACACCTGTAGAATCTACAGACGTGTAACTATATGAACATTACAAATCGGCTTGATGTAAGTCAAGCCGTTTTTAACATTGATAATCTAAGAAAGATGAGTGAATCATATGCTTGCAATGTCAATTAATATGTTACATAAGCGGTGTGTAGTAATCGGGGGAGGCTCTGTGGCAGAGCGAAGAATTAAGACCCTATTACAAGCACAAGCAAAGGTTGAAATTATTAGCCCTCGCGTGACGGATACCATTCGGACATGGAGCGAGGAACAATTACTTACTTGGCATCAACAAGCATATGTTCCAGGATGTATAGGCGTAGCCTCGTTTGTATTCATTGCTACGAATGAACATAGTGTTAATGAACAAGCGGCTAAGGAAGCGCGATTACAAGGCGCTTTGGTGAATCGAGCAGATGATTATAGGGATTGTGATTTTACGATGCCTTCTGTGGTGACACTAGGCGATTTGCATATGACGATTAGTACAGGACGTAGTAGTCCACGGATGAATGCACTGATTCGTTGTGACTTGGAACAACGCTACCAGCAGGTAGCTAGTATATTACCTATATTAAATACGTATCGACAAGAAGTTAAACAGCTGTTACTGACGGCATCAGAGAGAGAAGCATTTTGGCGAGCCCAATTGGGACATCGAGAGTTTAACGAAATTTTAGCAGGAAACTGGCAACAAGTGGAGGAAACATTGAACCATGCAATTAGTGGTATTAGGACTAAATCATAAATCGGCCCCCATCAATGTGCGAGAACAATTCTCTTTTGATAAAAGTGAAGTAAGTACAGCCCTCGATGAGGTATATCATTATGATAATATCAGCGAATGCGTTGTGTTATCGACCTGTAACCGTACAGAAATTTACGCCGTACTAGAGGATGTAAACGATCCACATCAGTATATGCTGACCTTAATGAAAGAGTTAAAGCATACAGATTCCATTGATGAAGAGGCATTCTTCTTATTAGAAGGGGAAGATTGTATTGAACATTTATTTCGCGTAGCGGCTAGCCTTGATTCCTTGGTATTAGGAGAAGGGCAAATTTTGAGCCAATTAAAAACGGCCTATTTATCTGCTGCCACAGCGGGCTTTACGGGAGCGGTTTTTAATATTTTATTTCAAAAAGCCATCCATGTGGGCAAACTGATTCGCACCCAAACGGGTATTGCCAATACCCCTGTATCCGTTAGTTATACGGCGGTTAATTTAGCGGAAGATAGTTTGGATAAACCACTTTCAGAGGCAACCGTATTAATTTTAGGGGCAGGCAAAATGAGTGAGCTGACGGCCACACATTTGCAGGCGAAAGGGGTCAAAACGATCTTTGTGTCGAACAGGACCTTTTCTAAAGCGGAACTGTTGGCTCGACGATTCAACGGCCAAGCCATTAAACTAGACGATTTTGTAGAGCAGGCTAAGTTGGCAGATATTATTATTACCTCCACTGGATCGCCACATTACATTGTAAAAGCAGAGCATGCTCGCGATATTATAAAAGCACGCCATGGCAAGCCGATCGTGATGATCGACATTGCCGTGCCACGTGATATAGACCCGATGGTGGCACAAATGGACGGTATTTACTTGTTTAATATTGACGCCTTGGAAAGCGTGGTAGAGGCCAATAAGCACATTCGTCAAGCAGAGGCTAAGAAGGCGGAGCCAATGATTCAATTGGCGATGGATGAAATTAATGAAAAGTTAAATTATTTGTCAGTCCGTCCCATGATGGTGCAACTGTCCGATAAAGGGGAAACGATTCGTCGTCGTGAGTTGCATCGTGCCTTAGTGAAGTTGCCTCATGCTACAGAGCACGACATAAAAATGATGGACTCCATGTCTCGCATGATTGTTCGCAAACTATTACGAGAACCAATGATTCGGCTTAGCGAGATTGCTGGTACCGAAGAGGAAGGACTATATTGGGAATTGTTTAGGGACATATTTAACTTAAAGGTGGAAACTGACCATGAGAAATAGTATTAAAATTGGTACACGACAAAGTGCGTTGGCTGTATGGCAAGCTACGTATATTCGCGATGAATTACAGAGGCTATATCCAACTTGTACGATTGAATTGGTACATTTTACGACGAAGGGCGATGCCATTTTAGAAAAACCGTTGGCGGATATTGGCGGTAAAGGTTTGTTTACGGCTGAATTAGAGGCAGCTATGCATAGGGGAGACATCGATATAGCTGTACATAGTTTGAAAGATATGCCTACAGAGTTACCAGATGGATTGATCTTAGGGGCGATTAGCAAACGAGAAGCGCCTTATGATGCGTTGGTGGCACCGGTGTATAAAACGCTTGATCAGTTGCCACAAGGGGCTAAAGTAGGCACTAGTAGTTTGAGACGTCAAGCACAATTGTTGCATGCACGGCCTGATTTAGATATTCATGTGTTGCGTGGTAATGTGCAGACGCGACTTCGCAAGTTAGAGGATGAACAGTTTGATGCCATCGTATTAGCACAAGCTGGTTTAAAACGATTGGGACTCGATCATTTGATTACCCAAGTGTTTAGCGTTGATGATATGATTCCCGCTGTAGGACAAGGCGCATTAGCAATCGAATGTCGAGACGATGATGAAGAAATGCTTTCTATGTTAGTACCGATTAATCATGAGGAAACGCGATGTGCTGTTGAAGGCGAACGCAGTTTCTTGCGGCAATTACAAGGCAATTGTCAAGTGCCGATGGGCGTTCATGGGATGATTGATAATCATCAATTAACACTACAAGGATTAATTGCTTCCATTGATGGTAAAGATGTATATGAAGGCAGTATTTCTGGCCCTCTTTGCAAAGCGAATATGTTGGGTAAAAACTTGGCAAAAGCATTGTATGAAGAGGGGGGCAAGCAGATTATAGAAACATTGATTAAAGAAGGGATCATAAAATAATGGCAGGCATAGTATATTTAATTGGTGCAGGTCCTGGAGACAGCAAGCTCATTACCGTTAAAGGAAAAGAATGCATCGAACGAGCAGATGTTATCGTCTATGATTATCTGGCAGATAGTAAATTATTACAATGGGCTAGAGACGATGCTGAGATCATTTATGCAGGGAAACAATGTCGGGACCATACTATGCATCAATATGAAATCAATGAATTATTGGTAAAAAAAGGACTTGAAGGCAAGGTGGTAGCTCGCTTAAAAGGGGGCGATCCTCTTGTATTTGGTCGTGGCGGCGAGGAAGCCTTAGCCTTACATGAGGCTGGCGTAGCCTTTGAATTTGTACCGGGCGTTACTTCCGCTATTTCTGCACCGGCCTATGCAGGGATTCCTGTAACACATCGTGCAGTTGCTACGTCTTTTGCAGTGATTACTGGTCATGAAGATCCTACAAAACGAGAATCGGGCATGCATTGGAAGGGTCTTGCGACCGCTGTGGATACACTTACCTTTGTCATGGGAATTGGACATTTACCGATGATTGTGAAAGAACTTATGGCGCATGGTCGCGCACCGTCTACACCAGTAGCCTTAGTGCGATGGGGTACGAAACCAATTCAAGAAACCTTGGTGTCTACTTTGGAACATGTGGTAGATGATGTGGCGAAAGCGGGACTCACATCACCAGCAATCATCGTCGTTGGCGATGTAGTAAACTTACGTGACCAATTGCGGTGGTTTGATAATAAACCGCTATTTGGTAAGACCGTGTTAGTCACTCGCGCAAGACGTCAGGCCAGTGCTTTGTCGGAAGCGTTATTAAACTTAGGGGCCAATGTAATTGAGGCGGCGGCGATTAAGACACAGGCGTTGGCATTGGATGAAGTAACGCGCGCAATGTTAGAAAATTTACGGGCTTATTCGTATATTACGTTTACATCTGCCGAAGGGGTACGCTACTTTTTCAAAGCCTTAGCCGATAGAGGGTTAGATACACGGGCTCTAGGTAATCATAAAATCTGTGCCATCGGTGTAGCGACAGGAAAAGCGTTACATGCCTATGGCATTCGTCCAGATTGTATACCTCTTAATTATCAAGCTGAATCAGTGGTAGAAACCTTACAAGCTGTGGTAGGTGATAGGGATAAAGTATTGTTAGTACAACCTAAAGTGGCCCGATCGGTCATTTCCGATGGCTTACGCGCTAGTGGCATCGATGTAGATGTGATTCGTTTATATGAAACCGTACAAGATATGAGTCAACGTGAAGTGTTACAAGAGGCGTTAGCTAGCAAAACCGTAGATTATATTACATTTACTAGTTCATCTACAGTGACAAACACATTGGCCTTAGTAGGCGACGCGTCGCTATTGAGCGATACTCATATCGCTTGCATTGGGCCGATTACGGCAGCTACAGCGGTGAAAGCAGGATTAGAGCCTACTGTTATTAGTGAAGAATATACGATTGATGGTTTAGTAGCAGCGCTTGTAGCACATGCTACAGGCAATAAGGAGTGATAGCTATGATCGATTTAACCTATCGTCCCCGTCGTCTGCGTACAACTGCAGCGATGAGAGATTTAGTAAGAGAAACTACATTAGATGTTACTGATTTAATCTATCCTATTTTTGTGGTTGCTGGTACAGGTATTCGCGAAGAAATCTCCTCTTTACCAGGCCAATATCACTTGTCGGTAGATGAGGCTGTAAAAGTGGCAAAAGAGGCACATCAGTTAGGTATTCGAGGAGTAGAAATATTCGGAGAACCAACCTATAAAGATGAATTGGGCTCTTCTGCATGGGATATGTCACAACCAGTACAACAAGCGATTCAAGCAATTCGACAAGAAGTGCCAGAGTTGATTGTCGTAGGTGATGTATGTTTATGCCAATATACGAACCATGGCCATTGTGGTTGCATTGAACATCATGAAATTTTAAATGATGAAACATTGCCTTTATTGGTAAAAGTAGCGGTCAGTCAAGCACGGGCCGGGGCACATATTGTAGCACCATCAGATATGATGGATGGTCGTGTGGCAGCGATTCGAGAAGGATTAGATGCGGCGAACTTTAAGAATGTATCGATTATGAGCTATGCGGCGAAATATGCTTCTGCCTATTATGGACCTTTTAGAGATGCGGTTCATTCGGCACCGCAATTTGGCGATCGCAAGTCCTATCAAATGGATCCAGCCAATCGTTATGAAGCGATGCGTGAAATTGAAGGCGATATCGCTGAAGGAGCTGATATCATCATGATTAAACCGGCTCTATCCTATTTAGATGTGGTTCGTGAAGCCAGGGATCGGTATAATTACCCACTAGCCGTATATAATGTAAGCGGTGAATATGCCATGGTGAAAACAGCAGCACAGGCCAATCTCATCAATGAGAAACAATTGGTATTAGAAACCTTGTTATCGATGAAACGAGCTGGCGCTAAGATTATTATTACATATCATGCATTAGATGTAGCACGTTGGCTACAAGCATAAGGGGATCGTATGTGGACACTAGACAAATCTAAACAAGCTTTTACAGAAGCAAAAGAATATATGCCAGGCGGTGTTAATAGTCCAGTTCGCTCCTATCGTAGCGTAGGAAGTACACCACCGTTTATCAGTGCTGCCTCGGGCAGTCGCATTTACGACATCGACAATAATGAATACATTGACTATGTTTTATCTTGGGGACCTATGATTTTAGGTCATGCCCATCCAGAAGTGGTGGCGGCCTTACAGGAAGCTATCCCTCGTGGCACTAGCTATGGCGCGCCTACGTTGTTAGAAACAGAAGTGGCGAAAAAGATCCAAGCATTTATGCCGTCTATGGAAATGATGCGCATGGTTAACTCTGGTACAGAAGCCACTATGAGTGCTATACGCGTAGCTCGTGGCGTGACAGGTCGTGATTGCATTGTGAAATTCATCGGTTGCTATCATGGACATAGTGATTCCTTATTAGTAAAAGCTGGGTCTGGATTGGCTACCTTCGGCGTACCCGATAGTCCCGGTGTGCCACAAGGCGTGGCGGCCAATACCATTACCATTCCCTACAATGATATAGAAAGGGTACGCGCTTTATTTAAAGAAAAAGGCCATGATATAGCTGGTGTTATTGTAGAACCAGTGGCAGGTAATATGGGATGTGTACCACCAGTACCAGGCTTTTTAGAATGCTTGCGTGAAGAAACGCGTAACGCAGGCGCCCTACTTATTTTTGATGAAGTGATGTGTGGGTTCCGTGCTAGTGCCGGAGGGGCCCAAAAGTATTATCATATTGATCCAGATTTAACTTGCTTAGGCAAAATTGTAGGCGGTGGAATGCCTATGGCAGTCTTCGGCGGTAAAGCAGAATATATGAGTCAAGTCGCACCAAGTGGCCCTATTTATCAAGCGGGCACATTGAGTGGTAACCCATTAGCCATGACAGCTGGATTAGCAACCTTATCTATTTTGCAACGCAACCCAACTGTATTTAAACAAGTGGAAACGGCGACAGATATGCTCTGTGAAGGTTTGTTAGATGCGGCACATGCAGCAGAAGTGCCAGTACAAGTGCAACATGTGGGATCCATGTTTACTCTATTTTTCTCAGAGAAACCAGTCACTAATTTTGAAGAGGCAAATGCATGTAACATGGAACAATTTAAACAATTTTTCCACTATAATTTGTCACATGGCATTTATTATGCGCCAAGTCAATTTGAAAGTAATTTCATGTCCCTATCGCATCGTGAGTCAGATATTAAGACTACACTTCAAATTGCTAAGGAGGCGTTCTGTGCCATAGCACAACAGAAGAACATGTAATAATCTATAGAAAATGCACGATGATTGCTTTATACAAATAGGGAAATCTGTAATACGTATGTATATAGTAATTGATTGGTGTCAGATGGGTGCAAAATACTTACACGTCATAGTACTAGGCCAATACGAATCTAGAAATAATCTTCTTAGTCGACATATGTAGTAGGTGTATTAAATTATAAGTATACCTAGCTAGATGGACTTTCAACTAGAGCTATACTCGAGGCGCTGGACTATAGTGGACCATGATGGACATGTAGTATCCGATATGAAACAAGTGTTAGCGATGAATGGACCCATTGGTAGTACGTGACAAACCAGATAGACATATACATAGATGAGTAGGTCGTTGATGGAGTAACTATGGGGGTAGTAGCTATGCAATTGCATAAAAATTTAAAACAAGCACGATTGCGTATAGGACAAAGTCAAATTAAAGTATCTAAAAATATTGGGATTAGTAATGCGGCGTTGTCTAACTATGAAACGGGATACCGTGAACCAGACGTAGACACCTTATATCAATTGGCTAAATATTACAATGTGTCCTTAGATGACTTAATCGGCATTACTACAGATGGCGATTTACCGCCTTGTGATTTATATGCAGTGGTTAAAAGTAAACACATTGCTTTTAAAGGTGAAGTATATGTATTGAAGGAATCACAAAAACAACTATTGATGAAAGAATTAGAAACCATTTTTTCAAAGTTTGATCGATGTAAAGTTAAATAGACGTGAGCATAAAAAAGAGAAGTTTCTCGCTAGCATAGGATGAGAAACTTCTCTTTTGTGTGATAGGTTGGGAATACCTATCATGATGTGTACTTACTAGATACCTAGAGCTAGTAAGTGTACGGCCTATTAGCCTAATTCGATGGTAGATCCTGGTTCTACGACAAGACCCGCCTTATTATACTTGCTTTCAATGAGTGCTGTATATACCGCTGGTTCTTTATCAATTACGGGCCATGTTTTGTAGTGAATTGGAATTGTTACATTCGCGTTGACCCAGGAGGCTGCGAGTGCTGCATCTTCGATACCCATCGTATAGTTATCGCCAATCGGTAATAGGGCATAGTCGATTTCGCCAAATCGATTTAGTAATTTCATGTCGCTAAATAGGGCTGTATCGCCAGCAAAATAGAGACGAGTATCGTAGAATTCTACAAGACAACCACAAGCGTGACCACCAGGAACACCAGAACCATGGAATGCTGGCACAAGGCGAATGGATCCAAAGTCAAAATTATATTTGCCCCCTAAGTGCATGGCATGAGTGCGACAACCAGCATCGGCCGCTTTTTTGGCTACTTCGGCAGTAGAAATTACTAGTGCATCATTTGCTTTAGCGATGGTATTCGTATCGCCGTAATGATCGTCGTGACCATGAGATATAAAAATATATTGGCATGAAATATCTTCAGGACGAGCAGTATCCCATGTGTTGCCGGTTAAAAATGGATCAAATATGATAGATGTAGTCTCATGTGTTAGCATGAAACAGGCATGACCGAAATACGTTAATTGATTAGACATACTTATACCTCCCACGTCATTGAATCCCTAGTGTATGATGATAGCAACCATACGGTTAGTGCCTATGTATATTATATTCTAGATAGATAGGAAAAATCCTATCTGGTATAATGAATTTTATAGACTATAGTTACATAGGATATTTAGATAAGTATATCACATGTGGTGATGATTAGAATAGAGGCACAGTATGGAATTGACACATTTTGATAAAGACGGCAATGCACGCATGGTTGATGTGGGCCATAAGGCAATCACGGATCGTATGGCGGTAGCAGAAGGATTCATTACGGTGAATGAAACAATTTATAAACGAATAGAAGAGGGGACCATGAAAAAGGGCGACGTTTTATCCGTAGCACAATTGGCGGCGATTATGGGGGCTAAACAAACGAGTCAGTTAATCCCCTTATGTCATCCGTTGGCATTGACGAAGGTAGACGTGCATTGTCAGCTAGTGCCTGATACATGGCAGATAAAGATTACTGCTATGGTTAAGACCAGAGGGCAAACGGGCGTTGAAATGGAAGCGCTCACGGCGGTTCATGTAGGACTGTTAACGATATATGATATGTGCAAAGCTGTCGATAAAGGTATGGTGATAGGCCCCATTTACTTGGTAGAAAAAGACGGTGGCAAGAGTGGACATTTTATACGGCGCGAAGCGGTAGATAGAAACATACATAGGTAGAAGCCTTAAAATGGTGTAACAGAGTGCGCTCTATGGATAGAAAGTTATAAGTTTAGATGTAGTATACATCACGGTACAGATATCCATCGAACGTGACGATTAGACTATGATATCTAGGATATTGAGAGAATACGTCTTTTGTAGTACAATGAACTCATCATATAGGATAAAGGATAGATATATGGAAATAGTATTAGTAGAACCAGAAATTCCCGGAAATACGGGCAATATTGTACGATTGTGTGCCGCCAATCACATGACGTTGCACTTAGTCAAGCCATTAGGGTTTTCCATTGAGGATAAATATCTGAAACGGGCAGGCCTTGATTATTGGCATTTAGTGGATATTCGTATTCATGAAAATTTACAAGAAGTGTTTGATGCCTATCCAGATAGGACATTTTATTTTACATCTTCTAAGGCAAAGCATGTGCATAGTGATGTGCAGTATAAAATGGGCGATATGCTTGTGTTTGGAAAGGAAACAAAAGGATTACCAGAAGAACTACTTAAAGCGCATGAGGAAACGAGTATTCGCATTCCTATGAAAGAGGAGGCACGATGCTTGAATCTTTCTAATGCAGTGGCAATTGTTTCTTATGAAGCTATGCGTCAATTGGGGTATCCCGATTTAAAAAAGATAAAATAGATATATACAAGATATGATAGTCTATATAGAGATGTATAGGCTGTGACAGTGAGTATTGTAGTAGGAGGAACATATGAATTACGATAAAGCAAATGACTTAGCAAAAGCTATGCGAGATAGTGAAGAGTACAAAGCGTTAATGGAAGCACAACAACGAGTAGAAGGCGATGCAACTGCTACTGGGCTAGTACGGACTTTCATGGCCCAACAAATGGAATGGGAATATGCTAAATTGGCGAAGGCGCCGAATGAAGCAGAATTGTTGAAAAAGCAAGAGGATTTAATGCCTATGATTCAAGCGAATGAAGCGGCACAAGCCTATTTGCAAGCACATGTTCGATGGAGCCAAATTTCCAATGACATTTATCGCATCATTAGCGCACCAATTACGGAAGGAATGAAGATTCTTGATCATGGCGATGAACAACCAAAACATTAAGGATTTTATACAAGCAGTTGCTAGTAAATTGCCTGCGGAACTGGTACGTGAAAAAGAGCCACTAGCAGATCATACGACCTTTAAAATCGGTGGACCAGTAGATGTATTCGTTACACCTCGTACGATTGAGGAACTGAGCTTTGTCATGCAAATGATAGACCGCTATCAAATACCACTGACTATATTGGGCCTAGGTTCCAATGTGCTTGTCCGTGATGGTGGCATACGTGGCGCTGTGGTGAGCCTAGCGCGTATGACGACCGTTAAATCTTGTAAAGAGGGCGTTATGACTATGGGGTCAGGCTTTTTGTTAAAAGAAGTATCTGAATTTGCCTTAGCGAATTCCCTAACAGGTCTTGAGTTTGCCGTAGGTATTCCTGGCAGCTTGGGCGGTGCTGTATTTATGAATGCAGGCGCTTACATTAGCGAAATGAGTCGTGTCGTCACTGCCGTCTGGACAGTTGATGCGAAAGGAGCTTGTAGAAAATATACAACTGGTGAATTTGATTTCGCTTACCGCCATAGTGTTTTTCAACATACGGGAGAAGTGATTGCCCAAGTGGAAATGACATTAGAAACAGGCGATGCGCGTGAGATACAAGCACTTATGGAGGATTTAACAAGGCGTCGTGAATCCAAGCAACCATTGGAATATGCTAGCGCAGGATCTACTTTCAAACGACCAGAAGGCTATTTTGCAGGGACCTTGATTGAAGAAACGGGTCTGAAAGGCTTGTCAGTAGGTGATGCACAAGTTTCTGAAAAACATGCGGGTTTTGTTATCAACAAAGGTCATGCATCTGCATGTGATGTATTGACACTGATTGGACAAATTCAAGATAAAGTCTATGAAGCGCATGGTGTGCAATTAGAACCAGAGGTGCGGTTACTAGGCATTGATAAATAGATGGTGCTAGTTGGTAGACATTATTAGACGATGGACGTTAGAAATTTATGCGGTAGCATCTGTTTATATGAAGTGATGGTAGGCATGTTTATGTAGTATCAGACCAATGCGTAGGGCGTGATGATTTCATGCTTACTAGGAAAGTCGATAAATAGGTGGCATAGTTTTATAATATGTGATAAAATAAAGTGTTCATTGCTATGGACACTTTATTTTAGTATATGAGAACCACATATAAATTTACATTACCTGTAAGGGAGGATATTTATGATTCGCGAAGATCTTCGTAATGTCGCTATTATTGCTCACGTTGACCATGGTAAAACAACGTTGGTGGATGCCATGTTGAAACAAAGCCATATTTTCCGGGACAATGAAAAAGTCGCAGAACGTGTGATGGATTCTAATGATTTGGAACGAGAAAGAGGGATTACCATTCTTTCTAAAAATACGGCTGTCATGCATGATGGCATTAAAATTAATATTGTAGATACCCCAGGCCATGCTGATTTTGGCGGCGAAGTAGAACGCGTATTGAATATGGTTGATGGCGTATTGTTATTGGTGGATGCCTATGAAGGCCCTATGCCACAAACTAAATATGTATTGCGTAAAGCCTTAGAACAAGGATTGAAACCAATTGTGGTTATCAATAAAATTGACCGTCCAGATCAACGTGTGCATGATGTGGAAGATGAAGTGCTTGAGTTATTTATGGAATTAGAAGCGAATGATGATCAACTTGATTTCCCTGTAGTCTATGCATCGGCTCGTGCAGGTATTGCCAAAACGAATATGGACGATGAAGCTACAGACTTAACACCATTGTTTAAGGTATTAATTGATGAAATTCCAGCACCAGAAGCTGATGCAGATGGGCCATTACAATTTATGGTAACTACCTTAGACTATGATGAATATGTAGGTAAAATCGCAGTAGGTCGTATTGTTCGCGGTAAAATGAGACCAAATCAACCAGTGGTTGTTATGAATGGGGAAGACACACGGAGAGCTAAAATTGGTCGTGTGTACACCTATAATGGGTTAAATCGCGTAGAAACTGAAGAAGCAACAGTAGGCGATATTATTGCTTTCATCGGCATTGAAGATATTAATATTGGTGAAACAGTGGCGGATGCAGAAAATCCAGAAGCGTTGCCAACCATTACTATTGATGAACCAACATTATCCATGATGTTTATGGTTAATAACTCTCCTTTTGCAGGTCGTGAAGGTGAATTTGTCACAAGTCGTCATTTACGCGATCGCTTGTATCGAGAAATTCAAACGAATGTGTCTATGAAAGTAGAAGATACTGACTCGGCGGATGCTTTTAAAGTATCTGGTCGTGGAGAATTACATTTGGCCGTATTAATTGAAACAATGCGTCGTGAAGGCTATGAATTGCAAGTAGGGAAACCAAAAGTAATTTTTAAACGCATTCAGGATCAAATGTGTGAACCATTAGAATATTTAACAATTGATGTGCCACAAGAATTTATGGGTACAGTTATGGAATCCTTAGGGGTTCGTAAAGCGGAACTTATCAATATGGTTGAATTAGCTGGCTATTTGCGCATGGAATTTGTTATTCCGGCTCGTGGCTTGATTGGCTTTAGATCACAATTCTTAACCAATACAAAAGGGACTGGTATTATGAACCATGTGTTCCATGGATATGCACCATACAAAGGTGATATTCCTGGTCGTACTCGTGGTGCACTTGTAGCATTTGAAACTGGGGAAACGACTCCATACGGTTTAAACTCTGTACAGGATCGAGGCGTCTTATTCTTAGGGGCCAATGAAAATGTATATGCTGGTCAAGTTATCGGTGAAAATTCTCGTGAATTAGATATGGAAGTCAACCCATGTAAGAAAAAACATGTTACGAATATGCGCTCTAGTTCTTCTGATGAAGCGGTTCGTTTAACACCACCTCGTATTTTGAGTTTGGAACAAGCATTAGAATGGGTTAATGATGATGAATTGGTTGAAATTACACCAAAATCCATTCGTTTGCGCAAAGCAATTCTAGATAGATCGGCTCGTGCAAAAGCGGCTAAGAATGCAAAATAATGATTATACTTGTAGCATCATGTAGTAAGTTGTCACAGCTCTTACTACGCATGCATACATAGACGTAGGCCTCCTTGTCATACTTTGGTGTGATAAGGAGGTTTTTGTGCTAGTAATGGGTGAGTTAATAAGTGCGCTTGGATACATCGATTAGGATGATTGTATGGAAAATAGTAGTGAGCCTAGGGTATGCTAGACGAATGTGATATGATGAATATACATGAAGTGATACGTAGCATATTAGTATATATGGGATGTATATACTTAGGATGCATAGGTGTATGGTAGTATACATCTACGATGGGTAGAGTAGTAGAGGATGAATGATGAATAGACTATGGGATAGGATAAGAAGATTGCCTTTTATAGGCGGCGTAAGTCAGCCATCATCAGCAGTAACGACTTTGGAACGGGTAATCGAAGAGGATGGGGAATGCCTTTCCTATGAGCTGACGAGAAAGCCTGTAAAACGTATTAATTTACGAGTACTTGCGGATGGTTCGGTGCGTGTGTCGGCGCCACGGTCTGTACCGGTAGAACAAATCGATGATTTTGTAGTATCTCATCTATCGTTTATTGAGCGAGCTAGAAAAGAGTGGCGCTTGCGACAAGCGGATGATAGACGCTTTAGGCCTTCCTATACAGAAGGGGAAGACATCATTTTGCTAGGCCGTCCCGTTTCGCTAGTGGTGAATAGGGCTCCTAGTAAACGACAATCACGGATGGTGTACGATGGACAATCGACCCTTACTTTGTATGCTTTACCAGAGGCAACCTGTGAAGAACGACAGGCGATGGGTGAAAAATTTTTAAAAACGTGGGGTCATGCCGTCTTTGTTCGATGGTCTAATCTGGTACAAGAACGATTTTTAGCGGCCTCTTATGATGTGCCTTTGGCTCAGATTAAAGAGCAACGCATGCGTAGCCGCTGGGGATCGTGTATGCCGAGCAAAGGCATCATTAAAATGAATTTGACTTTGCTTCATGGGCCAGAGTCATTTATTGAATATGTTATGGTTCATGAATATGCCCATTTTATTCATCCCAATCACTCTCCAGCGTTTCATGCCGTAGTAGAAAGCATCTTGCCAGATTGGCGTATGCGTAAGGCACAGATGAGGGCTTACTTTCACCCGTCACACCATAGATAATCGACTGTTACTAGTGGTAGGGATGGTATTGACAAGAGAAATCTACTAGTTAGATTCGTAAAGATAATCGATATATATGGTATAATATAGTTGGATTATTATGTGAGAAAGGCGGACATACTATGCGACCATTTGTACATCTTCATGGACATACTGAATTTAGTTTGCTTGATGGCATTTCGCGTTTACCAGATGTCATCAGTAAAGCAAAAGAATGCAATATGCCTGCAGTAGCCATTACTGACCATGGGAATATGTATGCAGCCATTTACTTTTATAAACAAGCCGTAGCCGCAGGTATTAAACCAATCATTGGTTGTGAAATCTATGTGACGGCTGAGAGTCGCTTCGATAAACCAGAAGGGCGACGGAGAGAACGACTTAAGCATTTGGTATTGTTAGCGGAAACGATGGAAGGCTATCGCAATTTAGTTAAAATTGTTTCCAAAGCCTCTACAGAAGGGTATTATTTTAAGCCACGAGCGGATCATGACTTGATTGCAAAGCATAGTAAAGGCCTTATTGCGTTGAGTGCGTGTATACAAGGAGAAATACCTCAATATATTCTGCAAGACAATATGGATGCGGCGAAGCGCACCATAGAATGGTATATTGATGTGTTCGGTAAGGATAACTTTTTCTTAGAAATTCAAAATCACGGTATTCCAGAAGAACTCACCGTACAAGAGGCATTGATTCAGTTAAGCAAAGAGTATGGGGTGGGCTTAGTTTGCTCCAATGACTTTCACTATGTGAATCGTGATGATGCGGATGCACAAGATATTAAGGTGTGCATATCGACAGGGGCCAAGCGAGCTGATGTGGATCGCATGAAATTTCCCAATGACGAGTTTTATATGAAAACGGGCGATGAAATGGCGGAACTGTTTTCGCATGTTCCCGAGGTCTTGGATACTACGTTATGCATTGCTGAGCGGTGTAACGTGACATTTTCCTTCGATGAGCATCATTTGCCCCATTACGATGTGCCAGAAGGAGAAACGGCACATAGTTATTTGCGAAACCTATGCGAGTCCATGATTCCTCATCGCTATGAAAGCACGACAGAAGAATTGATGGAGCGCCTTGATTATGAGCTGCGTATTATTGGAGATATGGGCTTTGATGATTATTTTCTTATCGTGTGGGACTACGTGAAATATTCTCGGGATCATCATATCCCAGTCGGTCCTGGTCGTGGTAGTGCCGCTGGTTCTGTAGTGGCCTATCTGTTGGGAATTACTGGATTAGACCCGTTGCGATATAATCTTTTGTTCGAACGATTTTTGAACCCTGAACGGGTGAGCATGCCCGATATTGATATGGACTTTTGCTATGAACGGCGCGACGATGTCATTCGCTATGTAACCGCTAAATATGGACAAGAACGGGTGTCGCAAATTATTACGTTCGGTACAGAGGCGGCACGGGCGGTTATTCGCGATGTAGGGCGCGTCTTAGACATGCCATTAGCCGAAGTAAACCGCATTGCTAAAATGATTCCTAACGAACTCGGCATCACCTTAGAAAAGGCTTTGAAAAGTAAAGAATTAAAAGTGCTCTATGAAAGTGATAGGGCTGTACAGGAACTTATTAATTTTTGCCTAAAGCTAGAAGGCATTGCTCGTAATACGTCAACCCATGCAGCAGGCATCGTGATTTCTGCAGATCCTTTAGACGATCACGTGCCTGTGCAAAATGCCAATGAAGAAGGATTTGTGACGCAATATGACAAGGATAATATTGAAGAGTTAGGTCTGTTAAAAATGGACTTTTTAGGGTTGCGCACGTTGACAGTTATAGAAGATGCGTTGGCACTCATTCAAAAAAATCGCGGCCTTACGATTGATATAAATCGCATTCCCTTGGATGATAAAAAGGCGTGTGAAATTTTAAGTCGTGGCGATACGGCAGGGGTATTTCAACTAGAGTCAGAGGGGATTACAAAACTTGTAATGGCCTTAGGACCAGAACATTTTGAAGATTTAATCCCCCTTGTGGCCCTATATCGGCCAGGTCCATTGGGCAGTGGCATGGTAGATGATTTTATTAAAAGTCGTCATGGACAGCGCGAAGTAACTTATTTGCATCCTTTGTTAGAGCCTATTTTAAAAGATACATTCGGTGTTATTTTGTATCAAGAACAAGTTATGCAAATTGCCTCTGTTATGGGTGGCTTTTCACTGGGGCAAGCTGATTTATTGCGTCGTGCTATGGGTAAGAAAAAAGAATCTGTCTTAAAAGCACAGCGCGAATCTTTTATCGCTGGCACCCGTAAGAATCAGATTGACGATGCCATTGCTAATGAAGTCTTTGATTTGCTTGTGTATTTTGCAGGGTATGGATTTAATAAATCACATAGTGCTGCCTATGCGTATATTGCCTATCAAACGGCTTATTTAAAAGCACATTATTTCCCTGAATTTATGGCAGCTACCATGACGAGCTTTATGACGAACATGGATAAACTTACCTATTATATTAATGAATGTAAGAAACATGATGTCACTGTATTGGGCCCCGATGTGAATTACAGTGAACATGGATTTGTGGTACAAGATAAGGCGATTCGCTTTGGATTAGGGGGCATTAAAAATGTAGGGGATAATGCCATTGATCAGCTTATTGTAGAGCGCCAAAGAGCGGGACAATATGTGTCACTTCTTGATTTTTGTAAACGGGTGAATGCGAAAGTGGTGAATAAACGGTTATTAGAAAGTTTAATTCGCTGTGGTGCTATGGATAGCTTTGGTGAAAATCGCAATCAGTTGTTGCATATGTATGAAGCGGCTCAGGCTGTGGGCAGTAAACAACAAAAAGATCAAGCCTTAGGAACGATGAATTTGTTTGGTGGGTTAGAAGAAGATATAGATTATATTAAGACGCCTCATATAGAGGATTTATCGGAAGAGGAAAAGTTAAAGGATGAAAAAGAATATACAGGATTCTATATTACGGGACATCCGTTAAGTAGCTATGCCAATGAATTATCGTCCTTGTTTGAATTGGGGCGCTTGCGAGATAATCCAGAAGCCTATGATGGCAAGCAAGTGACAGTGGGAGGTTTGATTGCGAGTAAAACAGATCGCATGACACGACGCAATGAGTTGATGTCCATTGTGCGGTTGGAAGATTTTACTGGCGCTAGTGATGTAGTTTTGTTTCCACAAACCTATCAAAAAGCACAACCTTATATAGCGGTAGATATGATTGTTAAAATTAAAGGTCGTGTTGATGCAGATGAAAAAGGCGTTCAAATCATCGCTGAGTCCGTCATGCCTTTGAAAGTTAATTATCATACAGTGCGACGGATGGTGATTCATATTCCTATAGAGTGTGATACACCAGAAGTGAGCCAACAATTAAAAACATTACTTACGAAGGCGACGGGCAATGTACCGGTTAGCTTTTATTTAGAGAAGCAACGTAAATCTATTCCGTTGCATCCAAGTTTTTACTTTACACCGACAGACGAGATGTGCCACCAGTTGGTGACGATCTTAGGTGAAGATTGTATAGAGTTTTATTAATGGTTTAGTAAAGGTAATACCTGATTCCACCAGTGATTTCTATTATGTAATAGAGATGGAATGTGTATGCCTATAGAGGTATAGTATGAATAAGCGAACTAAAATTGTATGTACCATAGGCCCAGGTACCGACCAACCGGGTATATTAGAAAACATGTTGAAATCTGGCATGAATGTGGCGCGGTTTAATTTTTCTCATGGTACGCATGAACAGCAAGAAGAACGAATGAACATGGTGCGTGATGCAGCACTTATTGTGCGGCAACCAGTGGCATTGATGTTGGATACGAAAGGACCAGAAGTACGACTAGGTCTATTTGAAGAGGGAACAGTATATTTACAAGCAGGACAAACGTTTACATTGACGACGCAAGCGGTTATGGGGAATCAAGAACGTAGCACCGTTAGTTATGCGGGCCTTATTCATGATGTATCCATAGGAGATCGTATTTTGTTAGCCGATGGACTTGTGGAGGTATCGGTGGTAGAAATTACCGATACGGATATTGTGACCTATGTGAATAACAGTGGAGAAATTGGCGATCGTAAGCGTGTGGCGGTGCCAGGCGTGCCATTACATTTGCCAGCCGTATCCGCTCAGGATGAAGCAGACTTACGATTTGGCTGCCAACAGTATGTGGATTACATCGCCGCTTCTTTTATACAACGCGGTGAAGATGTGGTGGCCATTCGTCGCATCTTAGAAAGTGAAGGCAAGGGAAAAGATATAAAAATTATTGCAAAAATTGAAAATGCAGAAGGTCTTAACAACCTCGATGATATTTTAAAAATGGCGGACGGCATAATGGTAGCTCGTGGCGATTTAGGCGTGGAAATTCCAGCGGAAGAAGTGCCTGTATTGCAGAAAATGATTATTAGAAAATGCAATGAAGCGGGGAAAGTCGTCATTACGGCGACGCAGATGTTAGAATCTATGATTCATCAACCGAGACCAACACGAGCAGAAGCAAGCGATGTGGCGAATGCGATTTTAGATGGCACAGATGCTATTATGCTGAGTGGGGAAACGGCAAATGGTGCCTATCCTGTGGAAGCGGTACAAACGATGACACGAATTGCAGAAGTAACAGAACAAGCGAGTATTTATGACAATGCGGGACGGCAAATTAGAACAGGCTCCATGAATACGACGGAATCGATTTGTGCGGCCAGTGTAGACGTGGCTAACAACTTAGGGGCCAGTGCGATTATTACCTGTACAGAAACGGGCGCTACGGCGATTGGCGTGGCACGCCATCGGCCTAGCTGTCAAGTGGTAGCGGTAACACCTCATGCGGCTACGATTCGACGTATGCAACTGTATTGGGGCGTTCAGGCGATTAAAGGACCTGCATGTACTAATTCTGACGACATGGTAACCCAGTCCATACACCAAGCCTTAGCGGATAATTGTATCTCTTCTGGCGACTTAGTCGTCGTTACAGCCGGTGTACAATCTGGTTCACATGGCACAACGAATATGATTCGCGTGCACGTGGCGGGCAATGTGTTAATTGATAGTAATAGCCTTGGCAGTACGTCTGCTACGGGGCGTATATACATAGCCAGTCGCCATGAAAGTCATGAACACTTTCAACCAGGGGATATCCTTGTTATAGGAACTATGGAGCCTAACTATATGGCATTAGCAAAACAGGCAGGTGCCTTAATTACGGTAGAAGATGGATTTACATCGGATGGAGCCATTATAGGTATTAACTTAGGCATACCAGTTATTTTGGGAGCAAAAGAGGCAGAACGTGTTTTGGAGGATGGTCAAATTGTTACTGTTGATGGCGTACGGGGAAAAGTATTTGAAGGAACCGTTAATGCTCGTTAACATAGATGTGTTGGTGTTGTAGGGCATCGTGTATGCCGATAGATAGGAGCAATCTATGGATGAAAGAGAATGGAAAACGTTTACTACGGTAGTTGAAGAAGGGAATATTACGAAAGCAGCTGGTAAATTGTTTATATCGCAACCGGCTCTTAGCTATCGATTGCGTCATATGGAACGTGAGTTAGATATATCTTTATTATTGCGAACCAATGAAGGGATTATCCTTACGCCAGAGGGCGAAGTGTTTTATGAATATTGCCGCCACATGCTAGGCGAACAAGAGTCATTGCGACAAAAATTAAGCTCCGTATCGGGCAAAATTAGTGGCACCTTAAAAATTTCCTCTTCCATTAATTTTGCTGATTATGAATTGCCGCGCTTGTTACGACTGTTTAGGGAACAGTATCCAGACATTACGGTGCATGTAAAAACAGGATTTAGCCACCAAGCAATTAAATCTTTTAATTCTGGCGAATGCATGATTGCCTTTGCACGAGGTGACTATAATGGTGTAGGTCAAGCTACTACCTTATTAGAGGAACCGTACTGTGTTGTCTATAAAGACCCCGTTCCATTTCACGAATTAGGGGACATTCCATATATTCGATATCAAACAGATCCAACCGTAGCCAATGTGATTGAAACTTGGTGTGGAGAACATATTCCACAAATGTTAACATTAGGGATGGAAGTGAATTCCATGGTAACCTGTCGCCACTTTGTACGGGAAGGACTAGGCTGGTCAATCCTTACTTATATGGGACTTGGTTCTTGCAAGGATCGAGATATTGTGGTGCGCCCCGTATGTGATAAACAGGGAAATTTCGTGACAAGAAGCACAAAGATGTTTTATAATGAAAGCATATTAAATTTATCAGCTGCTAAAATTTTTATAGAATTTGTGACAGCGTATTATAAGGAACACGAAGTAGTAGACACATCGTTCTTTTACAAAGAATGAGTGTCCTTATATGGATAATGAAAGTTCATGTCTATGTATTATATAGACGTGAACTTTTTTTGTTAAGTAACAAGAGTTACGTAGTTGTTGTTCAATAGGTATAAAAGTTTTATACCCCCCTATAAGAGGCTTCTATTTTTCTTCTTCTACTAGACCATATATAATGAATGTATGGAATGATATGTATTCCATATACACATATTATAAGGATATTGTTATAGACTTAGTGTATAGAAATAGATATGTTGTGTAGTTTTGTATAGTATAGATTCTAGGTGGAATATATACAGAGTAGTAAGTCGATAGAAGGGATTTGTATGAATAACAAAATTTGGAAATTAGCTATCATGATAGCCATTCCATTATATACATGGTTTTCAGGGGCCCCAGACGGGTTGAGTCAAGAAGGTTGGCGCCTATTAGGTTTTTATTTATCAGCGATTGTAGGGCTTATGTTAAAACCCTATTCCGTACAGATTATATTTTTAGCCATTATTGCCGCATCTTCTATTTTTATGGATAATGCCAAAATATTATTGGCTGGCTATGGCTCCACATCCTTATGGATGATTATTGCAGCCTTTTCGCTAAGTGTTGCGTTTGGTAAGACGGGACTGGGACATCGATTGGCGTATCATTTAGTGAGTCTATTTGGTAGCAGCGTATTGCGCTTGGGATATGTAACGGCATTGATTGATTTTATACTTTCTCCAGCTACACCATCGAATACGGCTCGTGCAGCAGGCATTGTATATCCAATCAATTTATCCATTGCAGAATCTATTCACTCATTTCCTGGTGAAACAGCCCGTAAAGGTGGTTCCTATATTTTGATGAATGGTTATTTTGTTACAAAAATAACATCCTTTATTTTCATGACCGCCATGGCGCCCAATCTACTTGCCTTAGACTTTGTGAATAAAATTTTAGGCATCTCATTGACGTGGGGTGAATGGGCATTAGCCATGATCGTTCCTGGTTTGTTAATGCTAATCATCACACCGTTGATTGCGTACTATGTGGATCGACCTACAGTGACAACCATTGATAATAAAGCGTTAGCCGCTAAGGGGTTAGCAGAACTAGGCGATATGAAGAGTAGTGAAAAAATCCTCTGTGTGATTTTCGTCTTAGCCCTTATCGGTTGGGCCTTGCCATCTATCGGTATTGCCGTAAATGCCACTGCAGTAGCACTGGTAGCGATGGCATTCACCTTATTGACTAAGATTATTACATGGAATGATATTGTAGAAACCAAAGCGGTGTGGAACACATTCATTTGGTTTGGTGGCTTACTCGGTATTTCGACAGCCTTATCAAAAGCGAAATTCTTTGACTGGTTGGCTATATTCATGGAAAGTCATATGGCATTCGACCTTTCCCCACTTATGGTGGCAGTTATATTGGCGGTTATCAGCTGCGCTATTCGGTATTTATTTGCCTCCAGTACAGCCTATATCGCATCTATGATGCCCGTATTCTTGACAGTGGGTAAGGCGACAGGCGTAGATCCTGCGCTATTCGGCTTATTAATGTTGACGACGAATGCGTTTGGCGGCTCCTTAACACACTATGGTGCGTCCCCAGGACCAATTATTTTCTCCGCTGGATATAACACCGTAAAAACTTGGTGGACTGTGGGAGCGTTACTGGTTATTGTGTATTTGATTATTGATTTTACGATTAGCCCGTTATGGTGGTCCCTTACAGGCTATATCGGTTAACAAGGTAAAGACATTGCACAATGTTTTTTATAGACCTATTGTATTTTATGTTGTAGGGAAAGTTACTACGATGTAGTAACTTTCAGATGTACCTAAGAAAGGATATACTATGAAGCATTTAGTGAAAACTGCTACGGCTGGTTTTGATGAAAAGCAAGATGTTCTCGTTACAGTGGAACCAATTAGTGCAGGTATTGAAGTGGAATTAACTTCAAAAGTGATGCGTCAATATGGCAAACATATTGAAGAATTGATTATTAACACAGTGAAAGAACAAGGCTTTGACGGTGTGAAAGTAATTTGTGATGATAAAGCAGCTTGGGACTATGCGATTAAAGCCCGTGTTATGGGTGCCTTAGAAAGGGGGAGCCAAGAATAATGAGTGCATTAACAGAAGCAGCAAAAGCTCGTATTTCTCGGTCGATGATGTTCGTACCGGGCAATTCACCTAAAATGATTAACAGTGCGGATATTCACGGTTCAGATAGTTTGATGTTTGATATAGAAGATTCCATTCCTGTTACAGAAAAAGATACGGCTCGATTAATGACCGCAGAAGCATTAAAGTCTATGAAATTCCGTGCAGAAACAGTGGTTCGTATCAATCATCCTACACAAACACCATATGGTATTAAAGATATGGAAGTAATTATTCCTGCTAAACCTGATTTGATTCGCTTACCAAAAACAGAAGACGTATCAGAAGTGGAATTAGTAGCTCGTAAGATTGAAGAAGTGGAAAAAGAAAATGGATGGGAAGAAGGCACTATTAATATCATCGTTGCCATTGAATCCGTAAAAGGTTTATATAATGTGCGAGAAATTTGCCATGGCCCTCGCGTGGTAGGCATTGCTCTTGGTGCAGAAGATTATCGCGCTGATCTTCGTACAGGTAAATCGAAACCAGCCGTAGAATTGGCGTTTGCGCGTCAATCGATTTTATTGGCTGCCCGTGAAGCGGGTATCCGTTGCGTAGATACAGTCTTCTCTGATGTGAAAGATCCTGAAGGCTTTGTAGAAGAAGTAACCTATATTAAAGCCCTTGGCTTTGATGGAAAATCGTGTATTCATCCTAGCCAAATTAAATTGGCTCATCAAGTATTTACACCAGATGAAAAAGAAATTGCTCATTCTGTTAAAGTATTGAATAGCTATGCGAATGCATTGAAAAATAATTTAGGCGTTATTGCAGTAGACGGAAAAATGATTGATGGACCTATCGTAGTCCGTGCACAACGCATTATTGATAAAGCACGGGCAGCAGGTATTAAAGTAGAAGTAGATGAAGGAGCTGAAATTAATGTTAAATAAAGCAGGTCGTGACATCCCAACAAACTTGCCGTACCTTAGCGGTAAAGAAGTATATCAAGGCGAATTTGCGATTACACCAAACACACATCGTGTAGGCCGTACAGTACGTGCGTATGGACAACAGCCTAATAAAATTGTAGCTTCCATTGATGAAGCAATTGAAAAAGCAGGCTTAAAAGATGGTATGACAGTGTCCTTTCACCATCATTTACGTAATGGCGACTATATATGCCAAATGGTGATGGAACGCATTCAAGCGAAAGGCATTAAAGACATTACCGTTGCATCTAGCTCCTTAAGCCCTTGCCATGACTTCTTAGTGGATATGATTAAAGATGGTACCGTTACAGCCATTGAAACATCAGGCTTGCGTTCTGCCCTTGGTAAATTTCTTACTAACAATCCAGGCGTATTAAAACGTCCTGTAGTCATTCGTTCTCATGGTGGCCGTGCAAGAGCTATTGAATCTGGAGAAGTTCATATTGACGTAGCATTTATGGGGGCTCCTACTTGTGACCGTCGCGGTAATTTTACTGGTTCTGAAGGTAAATCAGCATGTGGTGCCTTAGGCTATGCTATGGTAGATTCACATTATGCAGATGTAACCGTGGCTATTACTGATAATTTAGTAGATTATGTATATCCTTACTCTGTACCACAAACCGATGTAGATTATATCGTAGAAGTAGAATCCATTGGGGACCCAGAAGGCATTGCGTCAGGGGCAGTAGGATTTACTAAAAACCCAATACAAATTAAAATCGCTGAAATGGCGGCAGCCTTTTTAGATGAAGCAGGGATTATTAAAGAAGGCTTTGCATTCCAATTAGGCGCTGGCGGTGCTCCATTGACAGTGGCTAAGTTCATCGGTGAAAAATTGAAAGCGAAAGGTATCAAAGCTGGTTTTGGTATTGGCGGTGCTACTGGTATCTTGGCAGGCATGTTAGAAGACAATCTAATCGATGCAGTCTATGATACACAAACATTTGATATAACAGCGGCAGCTTCATTACATACAAATCCTAATCATATTGAAATGAGTGCGTCCATGTATGCTAATCCTTGGACTGATTGCATGACGAATTATCTTGACGTAGTATTCTTGGGTGCTACAGAAGTAGATGTTGATTTCAATGTCAACTGCATGACGGACTCAAATGGCGTGTTGATGGGTGCTTCTGGCGGCCATAGTGATACAGCAGCAGGCGCTAAATGCACTGTCATTACATGTCCATTAGTACGTGGTCGATTGCCAATGATTTTAGATCGCGTACAAACCATTATCACACCAGGTACATCTGTAGATGTGATTGTTACAGAACGAGGCATTGCTATCAATCCAAATCGCAAAGATTTAATCGATGCCTTAAGAGATAGCAACTTGCCAATTTATACAATTGAAGAATTACAACAAATTGCTTTTGATTTAGTCGGCAAACCAGAATCAGTTACCGTATCTGATAAAGATGAAGATATTGTAGCTGTCGTAGAATATCGTGACGGCTCTGTGATTGACGTGGTTCGCAAACCATTAGTATAGTACGCATGAGTACATGGTTACTGGAATAGACTAGAGAGCATTTGATTGATAAGCTATCATACAGCTGTAGTAGTTAATACAGTATGGTAATAATAGTTATATCGGTATAGAACATCGAGTCGTGCCATATTAATAGATATGGTATCGGCTCGATATCAATAGTATGTTATAGTTAGTTTTCTAAGTATAACGAATGAGTGTTAGTAAGTCATGTACTTGTATGTATAATTATTATTTTCTCTGTGTTGTTACCAATGAGCACATTGTTATAAGTTAGAACCCACTTTTTGTTATTATATACATGGAGGATTTGCTTATGTATGGAGAAACACTTCTTGGTGTAATGGGAATTTTGATGATTGTAACCATCGTTTGGGCGTTGATTCAATCAAAAACAAATCCTGTTCCTATTTTTGTTATTGTGCCTATTGTAGCGGCTGTGATTGTAGGTTTTGGACCACACGAAATCTTTGCGTTCGTGAAAGCTGGCGTATCCAAAACTTGGTCTACAGCGGTATTATTTATCTTTTCAATCGTATTCTTTGCTCTCATGGGGGATGTAGGGTTATTTGATCCTATGGTTAATTGGCTATCCAAAAAAGCGGGCAATAATATTATGGCGGTTACGATTGCCACTTCCTTGATTGCCGTTATTGCGCATATGGATGGTTCCTTAGCTTCTACATTATTAATTACCATTCCAGCCATGTTGCCAGTGTATAAGAAGTTACATATTCGACCAGTTACGTTGCTAGTTATTATCGGGGCAGCGATGAGTATTATGAACTTGGTGCCATGGGGCGGTCCTGTAGCGCGTACAGGTGTTGTACTCAATGCAGATGTAAATGCATTGTGGCAACAATTAATCCCGTTACAAGGCGTAGGACTTGTCATTGTCGTTCTATTTGCGGCCTATATGGGATGGGTTGAAAAACGTCGCGGTGCTGGTCTACATGCCACTGGTAAAGCTGCTTTACTTGATAGCACCGTTGAGGATAGTGATATAGGTCATTCTCAAGCAGAATTTGACGCTATGAAACGACCTAAGTTAATCTGGATTAACTTGTTGATTACCCTTGGTGTTATTGGCCTTCTTTGCTTTACAAAAGTACCATTATATGGCGCATTTATGCTAGGGTTGGCCATAGCTTTAATTATTAATTTCCCTGGGGCGAAAGCGCAATCCAAGGCGATTAAAATGCATGCAGATACAGCCTTGACCATGCCTATGATCCTATTGGCATCCGGTATCTTCTTAGGTGTTTTAGACGGAACAGGTATGATGAAATCCATGGCATCCTTGTTAATCGGCTTAGTGCCAGATGCTATTGGTGGACATTTGCAAACTGTATTCGGTATTTTTGGTGTGCCAATCGGTATGTTATTAGGTACTGACTCCTACTTCTTTGGTCTTGTACCACTCGCTATTAGCGTAGGACAACAATTTGGTATTGATGGACATAATATGGCGATGGCTATGTTGATTTCCAAAAACTATGGCGTATTAGTAACACCTCATGCGGCAACAACATTCTTGGCTTGTGGCTTGGCAGGCGTAGAAATTAAAGACATGTTAAAATTCTGTGCACCACGATTATTTGTACTTTCTTTAATTTCTCTTACTTTTGGTGCCTTATTAGGTCTATTTACTATCTAATGATTTTCATATGTAACAGACAGAGTTATAAAAAAGAGCTGAAAGAAATGACATGTCATTTCTTTCAGCCTTTCTCATATAATATGAATCATTTCATAGCTAATCATGGAGTCAATTAATTGATAGTCTTCCCACTTTGCTTTGAAACGCGGTAGAATCATAAAGTAACCAAGCAATTAGAAGAATAGGGTGCTATTTTTACTGTTACACGTAATGTAGGGATAGCGTACTCAGAGCAAGATATTTCTTTATAGGATATGATTTGTAATGAGTCGTGCTACCGAAGCAGTGTATATACCAATTACTGCACTAGGATACGATTACCAGTGGTGTATGGTTATTAATCGTGCGATTCGCTCTTTGGGCAATCTAACTTGCTAGCAGGTTCAAGTTAGAGAATAAAAAGGCGTTGTTTATTTGATCAAAATGCCATAATCCCATGGTAAAACTAGTGAGTGAGGCCTTACCAATTTGGTATAAGTATGTGCATTGCTAGTAGGTTTGTTCATAATTACATTATACCAATGCAAAGGGCCTTCGGGCCCTTTGGCCTATTAAAATATAAAAATAGAGGAACGTTGATGCTTTTTGTTCAACTTTCCTCTATTTTATTTATGGGTTATTTTGTTACAGTCCCTTTTTATTCTTTGTAGAGCAATGAGTCTTTCTTAGTGCCCTATGATAGACATCGATATGGAGATGCTTGTTAAATAGTCATGGGAAGCTCTGTTTCAAATACAATTTCTGCAGGGCCTCTCATGAGGACGGTGCCGTCTGGTAGATAGGTAATGTGTAATGTGCCTAGTGCAAGTTCTACATCTACTTCACGAGTGGTTAATCCTTTTTCGTGACTCATAACAGCACACGCACAGGAACCAGTACCACAGGCTAAGGTAGCCCCAGCGCCACGTTCCCACGTGCATACTTTTATATGATGGTCATTGATAATTTGTACAAAGTTAACATTGGTATGACGTGGAAATAGAGGATGCGTTTCAATTAGGGGACCTAAGGTAGTGAGTGGAACGGTCATTACATCGTCCACATAGACCTCTGTGTGGGGCACACCTAACAAGCAGGAGCTGATATGCATTTCTTGGCCTGCTACAGTTATGGGATAATCAATGACTTTGTGAGCGCTTATATTCATAGGAATATCCTTAGCATCAAAGAAAGGATGTCCCATATCAACGGTTACTTCTGTTACAATTCCATCTTGTATCGTTAAGGTTGGTTTCATAATACCCGCTAATGTTTCGATGGAAAATGTTGTTTTTGGCATCGCCCCTGTTTCATAGGCATATTTGGCAAAGCAACGAATGCCGTTGCCACACATTTCTGCCTCGCTACCATCAGCATTTATGATGCGCATACGAATATCGGCTATTTCAGAGGGAATGACCACAATGATACCATCGGCGCCAATCCCCGTATGACGATCGCACAAGGTAATGGCAGCCTGTGTATAATCCTTATGGGCACCGTTAGGATCTGTGAACATGACAAAATCATTGCCCAAACCATGCATTTTAGTAAATTTCATAGGAAATACCTCGTTTCTAGTCGGTTACTTGCCCATATTGGCAAATCGTTCGACTGCTTTTGTAAAATCAGAAATTGTTTTATCTACGTCGCCATGTTCAATGCCATCGCGTACACAGTGATTGATATGGCCTTCCAGTACGACTTGGCCTACCTTATGTAAGGCTGATTTAGCGGCATTAATTTGGCTGAGAATATCTTCGCAAGGCACATCCTCTTCAATCATACGATCGATGGCTTGTACTTGACCAATAATTTTACTAATACGACGATGTAAATTGGGGGCATCCATACATTGTTTCATAATTTTTACTCCTTTATATATACTTATCTATATTATACATGAAAAATCGATACAATAGAATTAGCATATATATAAATGTCAATTCTCACTTAAATGTGATATGATAAGTATATGATGATTTTAATAAAATGTATATGTCGTATAGTGATTGGCGCGGTTATTGCCTTATTTCTCGTGGTAGGCGGTTTAATTGCCTATGATGAATATATAGCAAGCCATACGGACACTATAGAGACGGAAGAAACAAGTAGTACACTACCTGAAGATGAGCGCAGTACGGCCTCGGAAGATCAATTGACTGTGTTAGATCGTTTGTATCGTTTATTTCACATTGAAGATGCTGTAGCCGAAGCTATCAATCGACGTGTTAGCCCGGATAACCAAGTGAGGGAGGGAAATATTAGTGATTTCGCTAAGAAAGCGTTAATAGCAGCAGAGGATAAACGATTTTATGATCATGGCGCCATTGATGTACAAGGCATAGGACGTGCCCTATATATGAATACCATGGCAGGACAAACGGTTGAAGGGGGTAGCACGATTACCCAGCAACTGGTAAAGAATATTTTTTTGTCGAGTCATCGTACATTTTCTCGTAAATTAGAAGAAATGGTGTTAGCCTTTCTAGTAGAACGGCATTATTCAAAGGATGAGATTATTACCATGTATCTTAACTCCGTTTATTTTGGTAATAATTATACGGGGATTAAGGCGGCGGCACAAGGCTATTTTGACACCACGCCAGCTCGCCTATCTTTAGCGCAATCAGCTATGCTAGCGGGATTACCACAAGCGCCTACCTATTATAATCCACGAGATAACTATCAGGCCGCTAAGGAACGACAATATACGGTGCTTATGCAGATGGTAGCACAGGATATGATTAGTCCAGCAGAAGCAAAATCAGCGTTTCATGATCCCCTTGGTATGGAGGATGAGCCAGAATTTGATGATACTGTGTTACCTAAGGATGGAGCAAGCATTTCTCTTGATTCAGTAGTAGAAGCGGTAACGGGGCACAAGGCGACGGAATTGTTAACGCCAAAGAAAGACAAGTCCTCTGCTGATAAGAATTCCTCAAAGGATACGGACAATCCTGTTCGTACAAAGGATAATGCATCATCTGAAGAGGCTAAGCGCGGTGATAGAGCGCCAGGGTATATTGGAAATTAACTAGAGATTCGTTCATAGTAGACAGGTGTATTCCTTTATGCAAACTAACTATGTATGCTGGTGAGCGGTATGATTCTAGGTACTAGTACAAGCCGTATTAGGATATGGATGATGGATCCTTTGCATCCATTTATCATTGGTAACTAGAATAGGACTTAGATTTGTGCCGTAGACACATCTACGTTTCTGGCGTATAGGCTATGATATTGCTTACGCATACAAAGTATAGACACTACTATCAATATAAATACACTGAAAGAATAATTTCTTTCAGTGTATTTTTTGTAACTTGGATGTATAAGACTCTAGGGGGAGATAGAAAATTATGATGCGTCACTTGGAGAATAAAGGCATATGACTATGAGAATCTACAAGTTTGCCGATATATAGGGACTTTTTCTAAGTTATCTATTTCGGCAATTAGTATGCATAATAAATAGCTAAATGACAACTAGAGGATTTACTTCTTTTTCTACGTTATTTATTTTGTAATCAGTATACATCGCTTGTAGGCTAATTACGTAAGCCTCGTTCATAGTGAATGAATCATAGAATTAGCAATCCGCAGACCTCGTAAACGAATAGACACAGCAAAATCAGCGGCACTTAGTAGATGATAGTATGACTTCATCATCATTTTGCTGTAACACAGACTACTATGAGGTAAGTCATGTTTATTAGATAGAGTTTCGAATAGATGAATCGTAGTATGGGGCGTGCTTTCATAGAAACGATGTTATGCATTATGTACAATCTGATGACATGGATACACTGATTACATGTAGTGTAGCCGTTTGAAAGTGATATGAATGGAGTATATTTATAATGACTGCATAAAGAAATATACATATAAGTAGTAGAGTAAAAGTTGACAAAAGACGAACTAATTAATCATTATCTGCTGTGCAAAGCGGTGTAGATAGTTTATCAAATTGTGATTGTAAGAATTTTTATAAAAAATACTTGCATAAAAATTCTTACGGTTGTATAATGAAAACCGTAGTTATAGAGTATATATGTGCATGAATAGGAGCAAACGGATAGGTAAGTGATATTGCCATGGTCGTGTTAGCTGCATATAAGTCTTGCCGATGGTTTGCTTTTACTTAGTTGAACAAGTTTTATACTCCAACAGTAGATTATGCATATGATAAATTAATACGTAGTAATGGGGTTAAGAGGTGTCTACCATGAGTGATGTAAAAAAAGTAGTATTAGCGTATTCAGGCGGATTAGATACATCGGTTATCATTCCGTGGTTAAAAGAAAATTATGGTTGTGAAGTGATTGCTTGTTGTGTTAATTTAGGGCAACCAGAAGATTATGCCGCCGTAGAAAAGAAGGCCATCGCTTCTGGTGCTTCTAAAGCGTATATTGTGGATGCACAAGAAGAATTTGTGAAAGATTATATTTGGCCTACTGTAAAAGCTGGTGCCGTATATGAAGGGAAATACTTATTAGGTACTTCTTTCGCACGACCATTAATCGCTAAAATTCTTGTCGATGTGGCACAACAAGAAGGAGCTGATGCCATCGCTCATGGTGCTACTGGCAAAGGGAATGACCAAGTTCGCTTTGAATTGGCAATCAAAGCATTAGCACCAAATACTAAGATTATCGCTCCTTGGAGAGAATGGGAATTCAAGGGCCGTGAAGATTGTATGGAATATGCAGCTAAGCATAATATCCCTGTAGTGGCTACGAAATCACATCCATATAGTATGGACCAAAACGTATGGCATTTATCTCATGAGGGCGGTCATTTAGAAGATCCTGCTAACGCACCAAAAGATGATGTATTATTAGTATGTAAATCACAAATGGAAGCGCCAGATGCCGTAACAGAGGTGACCATCGATTTTAAAGAAGGTGTACCAGTAGCGGTGAATGGAAAACAAGCAAGCCCACTTGTTTTATTACAAATGCTTAATGATATAGGTGCAAAAAATGGTATCGGCATTGTAGATATTGTAGAAAATAGATTGGTAGGCATGAAATCTCGTGGGGTTTATGAAAATCCAGGGGGAGCGATTATTATGTATGCCCACAGAGAACTAGAATATCTTTGCCTCGATAGAGCTACGTACCACTATAAAGAACAAATCGCCAATAAATATGCTGAATTAGTATATGATGGCATGTGGTTTGCTCCATTGCGAGATGCACTTCAAGCCTTTGTAGACACTACACAACAAACAGTGACAGGAAGAGTTACATTACATTTATACAAAGGCAACATTATGAGTGCTGGTGCCACTAGTCCATATTCTTTATACAGTCAAGAATTTGTTACTTTTGAAGAAGATGATGTATATAACCAAGCAGATGCAGAAGGCTTTATCAATCTATTTGGATTGCCATTAAAAATTAATGCATTAATGAAAGAAAAATCTCATCAATAATTAGTATGTACCATACATAGACGATACTATATACCTATGGACTACCTATCACCGATGCATTGGTACATAGGCGTGTAAAGAACCTCAGCCACATCGGTATATGTGACTGAGGTTCTTCTTGCTAGGTATGGTAAGAAAAGGAGTATTACATGGCAAAATTATGGGGTGGCCGATTTACAAAGGGAACCGATAAAGCGGTAGAAGATTTCACATCTTCCATCGCCTTTGATCAACGAATGTATGCAGAGGATATTGCAGGCAGTAAAGCACATGCCAAGATGTTAGCAAAACAAGGCATTATTTCACAAGCTGATTGTGATGCTATTGTAGAGGGATTAACCGCCATTCGAGAACAAATTGAAAGCGGGTCCTTCGACTTTTCCGTAGCCTTAGAAGATATTCATATGAATATTGAAAAACGATTAACCGATGCTATCGGTGAAGCTGGAGGGCGACTTCATACGGGACGTAGTCGCAATGACCAATGCGCCGTAGATTTGCATATGCTAGTACGTAAAGAAGTAGTTCATATGGCGACGTTATTAGTAGATATGCAAAAAGCTATTTTAGAAGTGGCTAGCAAGTATGAAGATGTTATCATGCCTGGCTATACCCATTTACAACGGGCGCAGCCTGTATTGTTTTCACACCACATGATGGCCTACTTTTCCATGATGCAACGGGACTTTGAACGATTGCCTTTAGTGTTTACTCATGCGGATAGCATGCCTTTAGGTGCGGGGGCTCTAGCTGGGAGTACCTACGGCATTGATCAATCATATACGCAACAACTATTAGGATTTTCTTCCATCTATGAAAATAGTATGGATGCAGTGAGTGATCGTGATTATGTAGTAGAATTTTTGAGCTTTGCTTCCTTATGTATGATGCACTTGAGTCGTCTTAGTGAAGAATTGATCCTATGGTCCACTACCGAATTTGGATTTATCGAATTAGATGATGCCCACTGTACGGGGTCTAGCATTATGCCACAAAAGAAAAATCCTGACGTATGCGAATTAGTACGTGGTAAAACGGGTCGTATTTACGGTCACTTGCTAGGATTATTGACCACATTAAAAGGACTGCCATTAACCTATAATAAAGATATGCAAGAAGATAAAGAAGGTATTTTTGATGCGATAGATACCGTTCATTTTGGCTTATCCATCAATGCGGCTATGCTTCGTGGTATGAAAGTAAACGGCAAGCGGATGCATGATGTATTAGACGATGATTTTTCCAATGCTACGGATATGGCAGATTATTTGGCTAAAAAGGGCGTACCTTTTAGAGAAGCTCATGAAATCGTAGGCGCTGCGGTGCAACATTGTATTCAAAATCATTGCGTATTACTAGATTTGACCGTAGAAGACTTTAAAGCTATTTCGCCCCATTTTGAAGCGGATATTTTAGATGCGATTACGATAGAATCTTGCGTGAAAGGTAGAAATAATTATAGTGGCACTGCACCAGAATGCGTAGCTCGGCAGCGGCAGGTTGGACAAGCGGTAATTCACCGTGAAGAAGCCCAAATACAAGAATGGTTACGCATCATTCAACAAGTTGAACCTTAATATCTCTATCGATAGGATCAGGTGACACTCTTCTATCGCTATATGTCTATGTATCATGGACATATGGCGATAGCTTTTTTTATACAGACGATTTAGGTTAGGTAAGCCGTAAAATTTTACAAACTATAAGCGGAGAAATGGGTAAAATATGCAGCTAAGGTAGTTAAAATAGAAAATATTAGAGATATATGGCTAAAATATCCGTTTTTATTCAATGTGTGTAACTTTTGATGTCCTCTATTGGAGCATAGTAGAGCGTAGTAGCGTGGAAAGTGTAGGTAATAAGCCATATATGACAATCTCATTCGTATAGAGCCTTGCCATTATAGATAATAACTAGGTTGGTAAGCATTTTTTATTGTAAAAAAACACTTTCATTCTCATGAAAATGATGGTATTATAAATCAGTACTAAGAAACAGATACTGATGCATTTGTTTATAGATAATTATAATTATATAAGAGTTTTGAACATGAATAGTATCATATGATTGTAATTATGTATAAATGATACTAGCAAGTATACTGACAATAGAATACACAATTTTAACGTCATCACATTCTTGCCCATTTCCGCGAGAACTGATGTACGTGTAGGCGGTATTAAACCATTACAGTGAATTATGGACGAGAAAAAATTCACCACCGGAGAAAGGGGATTGATACATGAAAACAACCGCTAGAAAAATGTCTGTATTCCAGCTTACCACTTTGGTAGCCGCTAATATGTTTGGCGCAGGAATTATTATGTTACCTACACAACTTGCACAGGTAGGGACAATTTCGATTTTATCATGGTTAGTAACGGCTTTGGGCTCGTTAGTATTAGCATACATTTTTGCACAATGCGGTATGTTCTCTACTAAACGGGGTGGCATGGGCGGTTACTCGGAGTATACTTTTGGTAGAACCGGGCATTTTATGGCGAACTACGCATATGCCGTATCGCTTGTCATTGCTAATGTAGCGATTGCTATTTCTGCAGTCGGCTACGCAGCTGTATTATTTGATGTCACATTGAATCCGTGGCAAATTAGTGAAGCCACCATTGTTTTACTTTGGTTAGCGGCGATTCTTAATTTTGGAGGCAATCGTCGGACAGGAAGAATTGGTAATATTACCGTATGGGGATCCGTACTACCCGTTATTTTCATCAGTACCGTTGGTTGGTACTACTTTAGTGCGGATATGTATGTATCCGTCTGGAACCCTAATGGAATGCCATTCTTTGATGCAGTTAGTGAATCCATCGCATTGACGCTTTGGAGTTTCTTAGGCTTTGAATCAGCAGCAGCTAATGCAGATGCAGTAGAAAATCCGAAAAAGAATGTACCAATTGCTACATTCTTTGGTACATTAATCGTAGCGGTTATTTATATTTTTTCCACGAATGTTATGGCAGGGATTGTGCCACATGTAGACTTATTACACTCTACCGCACCATTTGGACTTACCTTTGCCTATATGTTTAATGATACAATCGGCAAGATTGTTATGGCCATGATGGTCATATCTTGTTGTGGTGCCATTCTTTGTTGGCAATTTACATTATCTCGCGTATTTAAATCTTGTGCAGAAGAAGGACTATTCCCTAAGATTTTTGCTCGAGTTAATCGTGCCGACGCACCTGTACGTGGACTCGTTATTATTTTAACGGTGCAAACGGGGATGGCGTTAATGACGACGGATGAAAGTTTAAATCGTCAGTTTGTTAACTTAGTTAATCTAGCAGTTGTTACCAATGTATTCCCTTATATTTTGACATTGTTAGCAGCTAGTAAATTATTAAAAAAGGAACATGCACCACTAGCGATGCGCTCGCGCATTAAACCGTTCCTAGTGATTGCGTTAGTATATTGTCTATATGCTATGTATGCAGCAGGCGATATAGCTGTTATTGGCGGGTTAAGTGTGGTTCTTATAGGCTTTGTGATTTATCAAGTAGCCTTTCGCTTAGTACCTTATTTCCGTCGCGCTATCAGCCGTTCTGTGACAATTAAAGATTAATCTATAAGATTTTATAGACACATAGAAAAGACGTATCGTAAAGAGACTATGGCTCATTACGGTACGTCTTTTCTATGCTTTGGGAAGGATTGAATTTTGTTGCTAGGAGAACTATACATTGTCTACTCTGTGCCTAATGAAATAGCATATAACTATATTTTGCCTCTTATATCGTAGTATATACATTAAGAAGGTGATTATCGGCTCAGTACGTATTGTCATATATCGATTCCATACAGATATACTTATTTTGACATAGCGGTATCTCTTATGTATAGTACACTACCTATACGCATACTAGTAGTTTTTGTATATACTTTCATTATTTGGGGGTCAAAAGAAAGTGTTGTTTATCTGAGAAAAATGCCATAATTTAATGGGATACTAGTCGGCTAGATTTTTCCGATTTGATGTAACTGTATGCATTGGTACTAGATTTGACCATGACCACACTAGAGTAATGAAAAGGATATGTTGAGATACTTTTTCCTATTAACATATAAATACAGAGGAACGTTGCTATTGAACGGCACCCCAAATTTGAACATCATTTTGAAGGGGGTAGTTCATATTTTTTATCAACGTTCCTCTGTGTTAGTGGAGGATATTTTGTTATAACCTCCTAGTATGTTAGGTATAGGTACCTATTGTGTGATAGATGCCATAGTATATCGATTATACGATATGACATGTGTATACTATATGTACTGTAAGATAGAACCTACATCAGTTAAGTGACGAGAGGTCATACCCATTTCTTTAGGACTGATGCCAAGCGCCAAGCCGATTAATTGTGACATGTGCAAGATTGGCATGTCTTTTCCTTTCGATACAGTTTGTTCTGCTTCTTTTTGGAACATATCCAATTGCATTTGGCAAAGAGGGCAAGGAGTTACCACGCAATCCGCCCCTTCTTTGACAGCATCTGCATTGATGGAACCAGTCATTTGCATAACTGAATCATGCGCAGGATATACGGCATGGAAACCGCAGCAATCTAATTTGCGAGAGAAGTCGATTGGTGTCGCACCAATGGCGGTAATTAAATCAAATAAGCTAGTTGGCAATTGGTAATCTTCAAAGTCCATTGTTTCTTGCGGACGAAGAATATGGCAACCATAATATTCAGCCACCCGTAAACCAGTTAGTGGTTTTATCACTTGTGTACGGAGTTTATCTAATCCATAATCGCGAATTAAGACCCATAAGAAATGAGTGATGTTTGAAGTACCTTTATACTCTTTGCCAATTTGTGCGAGCATATTGTTGACCTCTGTCCGTTTAGTGGCATTTTCATCTAATTCTTTTTTGGCTTCTCGAAGCATAAGGGTACATGTATTACATACAGTCAATACATCTAATCCTTGTTCTTCTGCTAAAGCAATGTTACGAGCGTTGGTAGCCAAGGTTGTCAATGGCTCGATGTCTTGCACATGGGAAGCACCACAACAGGTCCAGCCATTAATCTCTTCAATTTGAATACCTAAGCGTTTAGCAACCGCTTTGGTTGCCATATAGTCTTCTTTTGCTGCACTTTCAAGTACGCAGCCAGGGAAAAATGCGTATTTCATTATTTGCTAGCCTCCTCTGCCATTTTGATAAGCTTACGAACGCCGTCAATACCATTTACTGGTTGTTGCGGTACGATTAATTCCAATGGATTGATTTTAGCATGTTTCATTAATCGTAATGCGTAAAACATTTGTTTAGAGGAGTCCACGATACCATCGGATTTCAAACTCATGGATACTTCTTTCAAGCGCCCTGTTTTCTTCAAGTCGTCTTTGAAAGCTAACGCATGACGTGGCCCTTTTTGGTCAATGCCTGTACCAAAATTACCATCTTTTGTTGCTTCTCTACGCATATTGGAAATATCGTGAGCTGGTTTCAAATGTTTAGGACAACGGGAGATACAGTTCATGCAGTGTACGCATTTCCATAAGCCATGGGCTAAGGCAGGATTGATATGAGCAAATGGGGCTTCGTCACGGCTATCCAATACAAAGCGATTGGCCTTAGTAAATACATATGGTTCTAAGAAGTCTTCTTCGTTGGCAGTCAATTTATTACATTCTGAGGCACAGCAACCACAAAGAATACATTCTGTGCCGGCTACGAATTTTTTGAAATCGGCTGGTGTTTGACGCACGTTGCCTTTGGCAAATTCCGCCTTCATATAAATCCAAGGAGCTACTGTACGTAAGCGATCTACTTTGGCTTCCCAATCAACGACCAAGTCGCGAATCACACGGAAATTACCGATAGGAGCAATGTCGATCGTATCGCTATGGAATCGTTCTGTTACTTCATCAATTTTAGCTTCGCAACCCAACATAGCTTGACCGTTAACTCTTACGGAACAAGCACCACATACAGCGGAACGACACGCTGCTAAGAATGTTAACGTAGGATCTTGGGTATCTTTGATTTTTTGTAGGCCCCAAAGGATAGTGCGATCTGGCTCGTAATCAAATGTAAAGGATTGTACATAAGAACGGCCTTCATTATAACGGGTGATATTATAAGTAATTTGTCTCATCTTAGTACTTCCTTTCTTGTGGTTCATATTTAGTGAATACTACATCACGGGTTGTCAATTTGTACTCTCCGTCATCTTGTAAGTATTGTAAACTATGTTTTAAGAAGTTTACATCATCACGCTTCGTAAAGTCTTCACGTAAGTGGGCACCACGCGATTCTTTACGATATAAAGCACCAGATACGATTGCTTTTGCTACTGTCAACATGGAGTTGATTTCACAGTAGTTAACAAACGCCATATTGTACGTACGTTCTGCATCACCAACGTAGCAAGTTTTATAGTCTTCAATTAATTGATTGATTTCGTTTAACGCTTCTGTCATACCTTCTTCATTACGGAAGATGCCGCATTTATTCCACATCGCATTTGCTAGAGCATCACGAATTTCTACAACAGGACGACCAGTTTTGCGAGCAGTGACTTCTTTGAACTTAGCTTCCCATTCAGCTGCTTTTTCTTCTAATTGTGTTGTGCATTCCACTTGTTCATGAGTGGTAGCGTAATTAGCCGCACCAGTACCAGCTACACGACCAAATACGACACCGTCGGCTAAGGAGTTACCGCCAAGGCGATTGGCACCGTGAATCGAGATACAGGAACATTCGCCAGCGGCGAACAAGCCTGGTAATTCAGTAGCACATGTTTTGTAGTCTACTACGTCGATACCACCCATAATATAGTGGCAAGTAGGACGAATTGGCACAGGTTGTACTAATGGATCCGCATGTTCGAAGGAAATCGCTAAGTCGCGAATACCATGTAATTTTTCGATGATTACTTCTGGTCCTAAGTGGCGTAAGTCAGCTACTACATAAGCGTCTAGACCAGATCCACCAAGGCCACGACCTTCAGCGATTTCCACTTCGATAGCTTTCGCTACTACGTCACGAGACGCTAATTCCATTTTATTCGGTGCATATTTTTTCATGAACCGTTCGCCTTCGGAGTTTAATAAGTAACCACCTTCGCCACGAACAGCTTCAGACATTAAGATACCAGTTTTACCTAAACCGGTTGGATGGAATTGGACCATTTCCATATCTTTCAAGGCAGCCCCTGCACGGAATGCAGCTGCCATACCATCGCCGGTAGACAAGAATGGATTTGTGGTACGAGTCCAGAAAATACGGCCAGAACCACCAGTGGCTAATACGATTGCCTTCGTTTTGATGGTTTCTACTTTACCTTCTTTCATGTTCCAGATAACGGCACCACAGATATGGCCATCTACTTTTACAAGATCAAGTAAATACCATTCTTGTAAGAAGTGAACGCCTTCTTTTAAGCATTGTTCATATGTGGTATGCAAAATAACATG
>NZ_KE384564.1:0-17095 GCF_000426745.1 Veillonella montpellierensis DSM 17217 | reverse complement strand
CGAGTTGGGAAAATTTTAGTAGCTAACGCTACAGTTAGACCTTTACGACGGCCTACTTCTAATGCGGCACGCATACCTGCGCCACCACTACCTACGATTAGGACATCAAACTGTTCCATAGTTACCTCCTCATCAGTACCTATTCCTTACAGAGTCACCTAACATGTTATTGCATATAGAGAATAACTATTATACGCAATAATTATTATGACCTCATTATATACTTGCAATTATCAATTTGTCCAAGCTCTTTATAAGGCGATTTACACTTGAAATTATTGTATTGATAAGAATTTTCATATAAAAAATATGTTTTGAAAATGATATTGATAGTATATAGATAAATATAGACGTAAGAAGGATACTAGACCTAGTTTTAGGAGAAAATATTGTAATTATAATAGTAAAGTAACTAGTGATAATTAGTATAATTTATGACTGTTATAAATATTTGTAATGGATTCTATATGTATGAATAGTAAATCAGCCATTAGTGAATTTTTATAGATATAAAAAAATAAATATGAAATAAAATTTCATTTACATCTGATTAACGTTTCGTGTAATTTTTTTACATATCCTTAGGTAGGAGATGATTTTATAGATGGAATTGTTGTAAAATTTTATTTATCACATTAATTTCTATAGGAATCCTATACATTTTATTTGTAAAAGATATATCTTATAGTATAATTAAAACTATATTAAATTTATATTTTTAGATGTAGTATAGACTATAAGTACACAAACTAGGTGTTTGATAATATACAGAAAGAGGCTTCAGTGAAAGATCTATTACGAATGGGGATCGATGTAGGTTCAACCACTGTTAAGGTTGTCTTACTTGATGGAGAAGATAATTACATATATAAAAAATATTGTCGTCATTATGCGAATATTCTAGATACAGTACATACCTTATTACAGGAAGCTGTAGTGGGATATGAAGAATATCCTGTGCATGTGGTGATTACCGGCTCTGGCGGTATGGCTATGGCTAGACATTTAGACATTCCTTTTGTGCAGGAAGTTATTGCAGAAACAAAAGCGATTAAGCACTACTACCCTGAAACAGATGTGATCATCGAATTGGGCGGTGAAGATGCTAAAGTTACCTACTTGGGGCAGACGGCAGAACACCGTATGAATGGTAGTTGTGCTGGTGGTACGGGCGCTTTCATCGATCAAATGGCCACACTGTTGCAGACGGATGCGAGTGGTCTTAATGAATTGGCTGCTAAGGCGACTACGGTATATCCTATTGCAGCACGATGTGGCGTATTTGCTAAAACGGATGTACAGGCACTATTAAATCAAGGGGCATCTCATGAAAATATTGCTAAATCGGTATTTCAAGCGATTGTTAATCAAACAATTGCAGGATTAGCTTGTGGACATAAGATTGAAGGCCATGTGGCATTTCTAGGTGGTCCACTTACTTTTTTGTCAGAACTACGAAAATGTTTTTGTGATACCTTAGCTTTAGATGAAGATAGTCGCATTATTCCAGAGAATGGAGAACTGTTTATCGCTCTAGGGGCAGCGTTGATGAAAGATGAATGTCGTTCTTTAGTGCTAGGCGAGTTAGTGACACAAGTCGATGACTTACGGGATGTACCTATGGAAGTGACAGACCGATTGGATCCGCTATTTGCCAATGAGGAAGAAATTAAGGAGTTCCGTGAACGCCATGCTAAGGACGTGGCATTACGGGCTGATTTTTCTACTGCTACGGGCCCATTATACTTGGGGATAGATGCAGGGTCTACGACGATAAAAGCAGTCCTTATGGATGAAAATAAGGCGATTCTTTATTCTCATTATGGACCGAATGAAGGTAAGCCTCTTGAAAAAGCACGGACCATCATTGAATATATTTATACCCATATGCTAGCCGATGCGTATATTGCGCATACGGGCGTTACTGGCTACGGCGAAGCTTTTTTAAAACGAGCATTAGGCATTGATGTGGGCGAAGTAGAAACGATGGCACACTATCGAGCAGCTCGTGAATTTTGCCCTGATGTTACTTTCATATTGGATATCGGTGGACAAGATATGAAATGTTGTAAAGTAAAAGATGGGTATATTGAAGACATTACTCTCAACGAAGCGTGTAGTTCTGGGTGTGGCTCGTTTCTTGACACCTTTGCCAGTGGTTTGAGTATACCCATTGCGGACTTTGCCAAAATTGGGATGCTGGCACCGTTGCCTATCGATTTAGGATCGCGCTGTACTGTGTTTATGAACTCTAAGGTTAAGCAAGCGCAAAAGGAAGGGGCCAGTGTGCCAGATATTGCGGCAGGATTAGCCTATTCGGTCATTAAAAATACTTTATATAAGGTTATGAAAGTAAAGGACCCTAAAGAATTGGGACAACACATCGTTGTACAAGGGGGGACATTTTATAATGAATCGGTATTACGCGCGTTTGAAAAGTTATTAGGCGTAGAGGTTATACGACCAGATACGGCTGGCCTTATGGGCGCTTATGGTATGGCACTATTAGCACAGGAACACGCTCAGGAAGAAGATAATCACACATCGCAATTAGTGAATGCAGAGCAATTACATACGTTACAAGTAGAAACAACCATGCGCCATTGTGGTCTATGTGCGAATAATTGTATGTTGACGATTAATGCTTTTAGTGATGGTCGTACCTATGTGATGGGGAACCGCTGTGATCGTGGCGCAGGAAAAATGATTCAAGAAAAGCATAAACCAGTGCCGAACTTGATTACCAGCAAGTTACGTCGTATCTTTGATTACTATCTAAAGAGAAACGTACCTTCTCATGAGGCAAAAGGTCGTATTGGGATTCCACGCGTATTGAATATGTACGAAGATTTTCCATTTTGGTGCACCTTCTTTACTCATCTTGGGTATGAAGTGGTATTGTCATCGGAAACGACAAAAGAACAGTATAATTCTGCCTTAGATACGATTCCATCAGATACGGCTTGCTATCCAGCTAAAGCCGTACATGGACATATTAAAGAATTGGTGGAACAAGGGGTGGATTATATTTTTTATCCATGTATCCAAGCGGGGCCACATGAATATAGTCGAGATAACAACTATCATTGCCCGATGGTCATTTCCTATCCAGAACTGATTCGTAACAATATGCAAGATGTCTTGAAAGATACGCCTTTCTTGTCACCATTCTTGCCATTAGCCGATAAAAAGCCATTAATTCCTCGTTTAGTGGAGGAGTTATCTCCTGTGCTACACGTGGACAAACAGGCGATTAAAGAGGCTGTTGAACGGGCTTGGGTCGAACAAGAAACGTGGAAAGAAGAGTACAGAGAGCTTACTAAAAAAACGGTATCCCGTTTAATTGCAGAACGTATACCCGCCATTGTATTGGCAGGAAGACCGTATCATTTAGACGCGGGAATTAATCACGGTATACCAGAATTGATTAACTCGTTGGGAATTGCGGTGCTTACTGAGGACGGCGTGGCACCATTAGGCAGACCTATCGAACGGCTTCGCGTGGTCGATCAATGGACCTACCATAGTCGTTTATATCGGGCGGCGGAATTTGTCAGTCGCACCGACGGCTTTCAAATGGTGGAATTAAATTCATTTGGTTGTGGTCTAGATTCCATCGTAGCCGATCAAGTAAAGGATATTTTGGCAGCCCGCCATAAAATTCATACAGTACTAAAAATTGATGAAGGTACTAATTTGGGGGCCATTACAATTCGTATTCGCTCGCTTCAATCGGTGATGGCTCGTTCCTTGCGCCATGATTCTGGTGGCTGTGCAAGTCCATCTCCATCATCAGATGAACAATCTCTAGCCGTATCACCTTGTCAATGTTGTACAGGTTGTTGTGGTCACCATGAAGAGCCAGTATCATTAGATGAGTTGGAAACGCCATACACTTATGAACGGGTTGTCTTTACAGAAGAAATGCGTAAAGAATATACGATTTTGGTACCACAAATGTCGCCGCTTCATTTCTCCATGATTGAACCGTTATTAGCACAAGAAGGCTATCGATGCGCTTTAATCCCAGCACCAACGAGAGAAGATATTGAAGTGGGATTGAAATATATTAATAATGATGCTTGCTATCCTGCGGTTATCGTAGTAGGTCAGTTGATGAGCGCTCTGCTTTCAGGCAAGTATGATGTTAATAAAACTGCGGTGATCATCTCGCAAACAGGTGGTGGTTGTCGAGCGACAAACTATATTGGATACCTTCGTAAAGCCTTAATTGATGCAGGACTTTCACAAGTACCAATTCTTTCCTTAAATGCCAGCGGACTAGAAAAACAACCAGGCTTTTCATTGACTCGTAATTTCCTACATCGCTTGATGCAAGGTATGGTGTATGGTGATGCGATTATGCAATGTGTACTAGCCACTAGACCGTATGAACGAGATGCGGGCGCTACGAATGCGTTACGTGATTATTGGATTCAGCGATTAAAGAATAATTTATTGAAAGCGAACCTATTTACGTATAATAAATATATTAAAGAAATCATTCATGATTTTGACACATTGCCACGCAAGGATATTCCTCAAAAGCCACGAGTAGGCATCGTAGGGGAAATTTATGTTAAATTCCATCCTAGTGCTAATAATCATATTATTGATTTGATTGAAGCAGAGGGGGGAGAAGTTGTTACCTCTGGGCTTATGGACTTTTTCCTATATTGCTCTATGGATAGTGAATATCGAGCTAAGTATCTATCAGGTTCTTGGTTATCCGGCTTAGGTGGCGCGTTGGCACGTAATTTGATGGAATTGTATCGTCGCCCTTATAGTAATGCGGTAAAGAAAAGTAAGCATTTCGATGAGATTCAACCGATGAAAGAAGTGGCACGAGAAGCATCACACGTAATTGATTTAGGTAACCAATGCGGAGAAGGTTGGTTTTTAACAGGTGATATGATCGACTTGATTGAAAAAGGGGCAAAACAGATTGTATGTTTACAGCCATTTGGTTGTTTACCTAACCACGTTACGGGGAAAGGTATGGTTCGCACCTTATCGGAACGGTATCCGGATGTACGTATTGCAGCAATTGATTATGATCCAGGATCGAGTGCCGTTAACCAAGCGAATCGGTTAAAATTATTGTTAGCCACCATGTTTGAAGAGTAAGGAGCGTTCTTTTAGGAAACTTTAGAAAATATGCTCTCCTAGGTAATTGTTACGTGTGGCGTAGAAAGCATTTCTAATCGCCTATGCTGTATAAATGGCTATCATGGCTACACTAATGTGGAATTACAAGACGGAAATTGATAGTAAAAGGCTAGGAATCTAGCCTAATAAGGTAAGATAGTTTATATATGGTTCCCTATTAAACATAATAGCTAGTCGTCAATCCGATAATTGATGACTAGCTATTGTTGTATATTTTATATGGGGTATAATCTTTCATCGATAGTAAATGCTAAGTACTGAGCCCTTTTAACGTTGCACAGAGTGGTAATCCTTTGCGTAAAGGTCATACAGGATAACACTATTTATGACAGAGAGTGTCATTTCTATAGTCAGATGCCTTGCTAGTTTTTAGGTGGATGCATTGCTAGGTATAGTTAGGTGCATGATGAAAAATGAGGCGACCCTTGAAAAGAAAATAATAGAGGAAAGTTGATGCACTTTGCTCAACTTTCCTCTATTTTGTTATGGTTGATTAGCATGTCGAGAATTGGTAAGACTGAAATATGGAATGGGCTACACCGCACGTGTTAGCATATGTATCGATAGGAGTGACTGAATTTTTTCTCGATGACAACAATTGGAGAGTTTCTTTTTAGCGAACCAGTAACATCCATTCTAATAAAGTACATACAATATAGGCAATAATAAATTTAACTTTTTGCTTTCTATCGCGATCTTCATCGGCTAATTTTAATTGTTGTGCTAAAAAGCGTTTATCGCGAATTTGTAATAATAAATCTCTAATGCGCGCTTGGCTTGCTTTTCCTTCGGGACTAGTTCCATCGATGTTATCGGTAGTTAGAATGGATTGCTGCATGAAAATGCGACGATGCAATTTTCTCAACTGAATTTTAATATTGTTGTGAACTAACACACTTTGCCATTTTTTGCGAGAATCTAAATACATGTAAATATATCTAGGAATGTTCATAACGATGAAACTAATAAAGAAAATACCTAAGGAGATTAAAAAATAGGTGGAAAAGGTAAAGGAAAGCGTTTGAGTTGGTAAATAATGATGTAAAATGACAAAGGTAATCCATACACCAATAGGTAATAGCAAAGCGGCGGCAATGTCAATAGAACGCAACCAACTAGTTTTAATTGGAATATCTGGCACATTAAAGGTATTGACGGGATCGTGGAACGCGTAATAATCCATATGTAATACAGCTTGCTTTGTTTTTACATTGGTAAATAAAATAGGACCGACACTCGTTTCCTCGCGTGGTGGCATAGGAATAAAATGACGTATATCACTGTGTGCCGTTAAATCAAAACGAATTACACCATTTTTTTCAAAACGCAATGTAGAGCCTGCTTCACTTAAGCGGATAGGATTGAAGAAAACACCAATTAGATTAAATCCCCACGCCCCTAATAGATGGAAGAGGGTATTTAAAATAAATCCGCCCATGTCACTGGCGCTAATATCTAATTTGATTTCAAATGATGACGTATAGTCATCAAACCATACATCTTCGATAGAATAGACGATGTTAAATACATTTCCCATTTTTGTAATCACACTGAGCAAGACCGTATTGTTTGGTTCAAATTCGAAAGTAATTGCGTAAAATAGCCAGTGATTTCTTAGCTTAGATCGCAATATTCGATTTAATACATCTTCTTCAATAGTGATTACTTTATGGTCATATAACTCTACTGTATCATCCATGGCAGATTTTGTGGAATCAGTAGCACAGTCTTTCTGCTTTGTTGATGCTAACGTCGTGGTAATCGTCCATGGTAATAGTTTTGTTAGTATATTATTCATAGACCCTCCAAGGGTTAATATTTCTCATTAATACACAAATTATATCATAGATAGAGAGATTTTATAATCACTTTATACATAATCCATATATGATCGCTGTATTTAACATTCTTTTACTACTATAAATATATAGAGTAGGAGGTGGTAATATGGACTATCTATTACAAGCCACTGCTAATTATGGCTTTCCCATGGTGGTTGCCTTGTATTTATTACTACGGTTTGAAGGCAAAATTGATTTATTAGCAGCGACGATACAAGAATTGATACAGGCTATTAAATGTAGTAAATAGACGATGGATATGAGTTACACTATAGATCTATTTCTGTTTTTCACGTCCCGGAAAGTAAGGCGTTTATACTTTATGTAGCGATGTGGAGTGAGATATTTTTATAAAGGGATAGAACTAGGTTTATCTTTCTGTTAGATTCCTTTTAGTTACATTGCGTAGTACTGGTATAGAGTTGATGTGGAGGATTGTATTCTTATTTTGGGCGCACTCTATTATGACTATCATGTCTATATAGATAAGAGATGTTCTTTCGTTTTACTATAGTATTTCTAAGAAAATTGCATAGAATTAAAAAAATAAGCAAAGGACGGTACCAAATGTAAACTACATTTGGTACCGTCCTTTTTTATAGTGCATACACATATAGAAACCGATAGTATGTTATCTATATGGGATCATATTAGTAATAGAATCTTTTGCATGCATCATTTGTCGGTCTTTATAGGAAAAATGTAAATGATACATACTGTGCTAGTCGATTATGTGTTGCGCGTTAGCAATAAGGAATGTAAGTGACAGAATTCTTTTTGTACTATCATCTGTCGGCATGTATAGACAACATGCAAGAGGTAATACTGTGCTAGCCGATTATGTGTTGCGAGCTATCGATAGGAATGTAAGTGATAGACATTGAAGTAGCTGCGTTCGTATAAGTGATTTTTAACAGGGAAGGGTATATCACGTTTCGTAGTCACCATGGATGAGATTATTGCTGATTGTGAAGAAATGTATGTAGACGAGTTTTTATAGTTTGAAAGATTTCTTTTACGATAGACCATAGAGTCAGTAAAGAATGTAACCAGCTATTCGCTCTGCTATGGATATGCGTGATAATAGACGCCTTTTCTGCAGTATTTGACGAGACAGTTGTGGTTACCTTTTTTGGGCCCCTTTGCATTTGTTTGGATGATAATAATTCCTCGCGTAATGAAAGGCTTTCTACGGATGAGCTACTAGGCATCGCAGGGTGCACGAGGGATTTTTTATGAGTACGGATATGTTTAGTTCTGCGTTTTGAAGGTGTAGAGGATGGCCATGTTTGTGGCATGCCATATTGATTAGGAAGAGTATTGTTGGGCAGGGTGAGCAACAATAGAACGACTATGATTAGCATGTCATATATGAGGGATATATTCTTTACTGGATTGGATACATAGGTATAGATAATAAAAAATGTCCATGGTATAGCAGGCCAAGAGGGCAGACTGATATCATGTAAGCGTCGAGCAAATAAGGTGATTAAAAATGGCGTAATGAGTACTAGACCAACTAACATGGCAATTCGTACGGCCCAATAGGTAGCTAATATAACGACGGCATCGATAATGAGTAATTGCGTCAATGTGCTTAATCCATTTAGTATTACAAATAGGATGATTGTTCCTAGTATAAATTGACTGCGATTTAGACGACCTTGCAGTGAAAAAATAGAAAGTTTCTTTTGTCGACCTGTGTGACCGATCCATAATCCTAATAGGCCAATCAGGGCAGTGATGACCATGGCATATAAAATATCTAATGATTCCATATATCTCTCCTCATACTATTATATGTTTAAATTATAACACAGACGCGGTTATTTCAAAAATTGATGACCTATAACTAGCGTATAGGCTAATAGGATGGAGGAATATTTACATTTGTGGTAATGGTGAATGAGTACATGTATGTACATGGAATAGGTTCGTTTATGAAAGTTCGTGGTTACATTGTTTTGGCGTGATGCATGATTTCCTATCCGCGGCAGAGCTTGGTATAGTAAAATAGAATGAGACGTGTATCATGCGATGAGTTTAATAGGTATGAGTGCGTGAGAATGATGTATGGGAAAGTAGGATTAGACAAGTGGGCGCATCGTATATGTGAATGACCATATCCGTGTATAGGGCCTTCCCCTACTAGTATAATGATGATGAAAGAATGGAACTCTATGAAAAGCAGATATACTAAATCATGGCGGTTGCCTACACAACTACATAAGGGGATGACCATAGCCGTCGTTAGCGCTCATACGATGAGTAGCGCTGAACGATTACATATAACATTACTTTGGCAAGCCTTAGGGTATCAATTAATATGGGCCTCATCGTCAGTACAAACAAGTACGAGGGTGTCACAAGAAGTGGTGATGGATGAGCTTAATCACTATATGACAAGTGCCGATTGTGATGCGGTGATGGTGTCACAGGATGATACGATAGGAATTAAGGCATTAGCACGATTAGATTATGAACGTATTCGCTATCATCATAAACCCTGTATAGGGGCGAACCTTTGCACAATGTTTCATCGTGCCTTGCATCAAGAGAGCCGATTAATTACCTATCATGGTTTATCTTTGGCGGAGCAAGGTCGATGTACAGTAGAAGAGGCACATATGATTCGTGAAAGATTGGATCAACCGCATGTAGAACAAGTGTATGTATCGGATGCGGCTACATCTATGTGGCAATTGGTTGCCTTAGTAGAGGGAAAAAGTAAGGTAATAGAGCCATTGCCAGAACCACCACGTGGCATGATTGGCACTGAATTGGGGATGGGACGATTACTGGGAGGATCCTTGTCCTCGTTGTGTGCATTGCAGGATACACCGTATAGACTAAGAGACGATGAGGCGACAGAAACGATACTTTGGGTGCATACAGAAAAGAGCGAAGTAAAACTGCTTTCACAGCGCATCAAAGAATTGCAAAAAACGGATGTATTGGGATGGGTGCAGGGCATAGCAGTTAGTGGTAGTATTGGTTGCGATGATATAGGATTTGATTTATTGCGGTGCATGGAAGAGTCTCGTCGTTCATCGAAAGGAGATCCATTTGTATGTTACTTGCCAACCAATCGTGAGGGGCGATGTATTCCGTTGCCATTAGGGGCGACAGTTAATTTTCGCTATATTTCAAATACCTTGCTATATGAACCGTATTGTAAGCGGCAATGATGTACATTTTTACTACCTATATTCAATGATGTACAATTTTACTGTCTGGACTATCGAATGATAGGATTATATGTGTTATGAAAGGGGTTATTTATTATGCTAAAAAAAACACTATCTATATTGGTGGGCGTTTTGTTTTCGTTGCTCTGTGTTAGTTTTGCCTATGCAACGGATGTGATAGACGTAGGAAAACGTATTAGCTCGAATCCAGAAAATATATACACCGTCTATATAGGCATGCCTAAGGATGAAGTTGATTTTAATTTTTCTGACGTGAAGGACTGGGAAAAAGAGTCTAGTCAACGATGGAATTCTTATTATTTAAAACGAGATATTACACCTAGTATATCCCAACATGTATGGATACAGTTTGATTCGACGAATCATGTTTCTAAGGTAGGTAATACATTTGTGCTTTCTACATTCACAAGTGGTGGTACGCATAATCCTGAAGTACAGGCGGTATATAATGCTATGTATGATGTTTTACGCGCTAAGTATGGAGAACCTCATGGAATACGTATGCCAGGTGTTCGTTGTAGGGGTGGAGCCGCTTGGTTTTCTAATCAACATGTGTATGAATTAACTAAGTATGTTTGGGACGAATATACGCATGTAGGCCTACTAGTATTTCCTATACAAAACAGTGAATATGATAAGCAGAAATAACATATTGTATCACACTATATGATAGTTCTTATATAGAATGAACACTTGATAAAAGGACTGATAAAAGGCTCCTTATTTTTGACATACCTTTGAATTCACGGTACAATAATAAACAAATACAATTAGTGTAAAAGAAGGTTATGTAGCCGTTTTACCTATGATATGCACATTATAGATACAAAGGTGCCTATAATGTGCATTATTAATATATGATACGATTGTTAGTGATGGAGAATGTATGAGTGTATTAACGGTTTCTAATGTGACACATGGCTTTGGGGCGCGTCAGATTTTAGAGGACGCCTCGTTTCGATTGTTGAAAGGCGAGCATGTGGGCTTAATCGGTGCGAATGGTGAGGGCAAATCAACATTTTTAAATATTATTATAGGCAAGATTCCTCCCGATGAAGGCAAGATTGAATGGTCTAACCAAGTGACGGTCGGTTATTTAGATCAACATAGTGTACTAGCACCGCATATGACGATTCGCGATGTGTTGAAAACGGCGTTTGATGATTTGTTTACGATAGAAGAACAAATGCAACGAGCCTATGATGAAATGAGCCATTGCGATGAAGATCGTATGAATACGTTGCTATCACAAGTTGGTGACTGGCAGGAACAATTGGAACAGCGTGGCTTTTATGAAATTGATGCTACCATTGAGCGAACAGCACAAGGGTTAGGGCTGATGGATATTGGCTTAGAGCGAAATGTGGGAGAGCTAAGTGGTGGACAGCGTACGAAGGTATTGCTAACAAAATTGTTATTAGAAAAGCCGACCATTTTATTATTAGATGAACCGACAAATTACTTGGATGTAGAACATATTTATTGGTTGCAGAACTATTTAGAAAATTATGAGAATGCCTTCATTTTAATTTCTCACGATATGGAATTTTTAAATCGCGTTGTCAATGTGATTTACCATGTGGAACAGGCCAAATTAACTCGCTATACGGGGAATTACGAACAATTTCAGGCGGCCTATGCAATGCAGAAAGAGCAAGCTCGTAAGGCCTATGAGCGACAACAACAAGAAATTAGTCGCATGGAAGATTTTATTCAACGAAATAAAGCGCGTGTGGCGACGAGAGGTATGGCTAATTCGAGGGCGAAACGATTAGAAAAGATAGAAATCTTAGAGAAACCTAAAGAATATAGTAAGCCTACGTTTCGATTTAAGGAAGGACGGACACCGAGCCGCTATATTGTAGAAGCCTTTGGATTAGAAATTGGCTATGATGTTCCCTTAACGCGCCCTGTGGACTTTCAGTTAGAGCGCAATAAAAAAATTGCCATTCGCGGTGTGAATGGTTTGGGAAAGACAACCTTGTTAAAAACTATATTAGGTATGATCAAACCGGTGAGCGGTGAACTTGTGAAAGGCGATTTTTTAGAAATTGGCTATTTTGCACAAGAAGATGTGCCGCGTAACGAAACCACGGCCCTCGATTATATTTGGGCTGCCTATCCGTCTATGACGAATCAAGAAGTGCGTGCAGCTTTAGCGCGGTGCGGACTTACGAATGAACACATTACATCGCAAATGCGCGTTTTGTCGGGTGGTGAAAATGCTAAAGTACGCTTATGTCGACTTATGTTATCGCACTATAATGTATTAGTACTGGATGAACCGACAAACCATTTGGATATATATGCGAAAGAAGAATTGGCGCGGGCGTTGAAAGCTTTCAAAGGCACCATCGTAGTAGTTAGTCATGAACCAGAATTTTATGAATCATGGGTGACCGATATATGGAATATTGAAGATTGGACGACGAAGATTGTGTAAGGAGACTTGTGCGGTGAATGAACAGGCAAAAGAGAACATGGCTTTGTTTTTAGAATCCTTTGGCATTGATTTAAAACAACAAGGCATGGAAAAAACACCGACTCGTGTGGCTATGTTGTATAGTCAGTTGTTTGAAGGTGTGGGAAAATCGACTCGCCATGCATGGGGTGAAGTGTTCCCTACTGAGTATGAGGGCCTTGTATCTGTTATGAATATCCCCTTTTATTCTATGTGTGAACATCATTTAATGCCTTTCTATGGCATGGTGGATATCATTTATCAACCAACGGATGGGAAAGTAGCAGGTCTTAGTAAGTTCGGTGATGTGATTAATATCTTGGCGAGACGCCCTCAATTACAAGAACGATTAACAAATCAAATAGCGGATGCGATTGAAAATGAATTAGGTGCTGCCGGTGTATTAGTTCGTGTTACGGGTATACATCTGTGTATGCTAATTCGTGGCGATATGCAGCAAGGTACACAAACGGTTACCTTAGAAGGTCGTGGTGTATTGGGCGTTGATGGAGCCCCACGAGAGGAAGCATTTGCAATTATGGGAGGTACAACGAGTCATGTTTAAAAAACGAAATTATACATGGAATGATGGCAAAACATTAACATTGCAAGATAAGACGTTGATTATGGGCATTTTAAATGGTACGCCTGATTCTTTTTCTGATGGGGGTAAGTATAATACCGTGGAAACCGCTGTGGCTCATGCGGTGGATATGATTGCTCAAGGCGCCGATGTTATTGATTTGGGCGTAGAATCTACCAGACCAGGTCATACGCAATTAACGGTTAAGGAAGAATTAGAACGGTTGGAAATGTTGCTACCTCCTGTCTTAGAAGCCTCCACTGTGCCCGTATCCGTTGATACATATCGCGCAGAAACGGCAGAATTTGCCTTGTCGAAAGGCGCTCACATATTAAATGATATATGGGGATTACAATATGATTCCGATATAGCAGCTGTAGCGGCGGCTCATAAAGTGCCTGTTATTATTATGCACAATGCTGTATCCAATGAGTATGATGACATCATTGAAGATATGAAAGCTTTTTTCTTTTCGAGCATCGATAAAGCGTTAAAGGCAGGGATAGGGGTGCAAAATATTTGGCTAGATCCAGGCATCGGATTTGCGAAAGATTATAATCAAAATATTGAGGTACTACAACGATTAGGTGAACTAACGGCCTATGAATATCCCGTATTATTAGCGCCTAGTCGGAAGCGGTTTATTGGCACTATCCTAGACGATATTCCTGCAGATCAACGCGATGAAGGTACCGTAGCATGTTGTATTACTGGGATTCTTCAAGGTGTCGATATGGTACGGGTTCATAATGTAGAAATGCATAAACGAGCATTGGCGGTGGCTGATGTATTGCTTAGAGGTGAACTATGAACACTATCGTATTAAAGAATATGGCATTTTATGGATATCATGGTAATTTGAAAACGGAACAATTACAGGGACAACGATTTTTTGTGGATCTAGAAATACAAGTGGATGCATCAAAAGCGGGGCGTACGGATTGTTTGGAGGATTCGATTAATTATGTAGATATCTATGAAGTGGTAAAGCAGGTGATGACGGGTACACCTTACCATTTATTAGAACGGGTGGGCGCTGTCATTGCGGATAGGGTGTGTGAAACCTTTGGCGTAGATAGTATTCGGGTGGCTATACGTAAACCGTCTGTACCTATTGCAGGACTATTAGATTATGTAGAAGTTGTAACGACGAGAGGCAAGTACGAGTAATGTATACCTATTATATTAGTTATGGCTCTAATATGGGGGATCGAAAACAATATATTGATACAGCCTTAGGAGCCTTAGAAGCTGATACGGATGTATGCCATTTTAGAAATTCTTCCTGTACAGAAACAAAACCGTGGGGAAATGTTGATCAAGATAAATTTCTTAATGGTGTATGTTCCTTTAAAAGTGAGCGGAACCCTCGAGACATACTCATTAAATTACAAGCTTTAGAAAAGTCTGCTAAGAGAGAACATACACAGCATTGGGGGCCGCGCACCTTAGATTTAGATATTATTTTAGTGATTGACAAAAACGACCAGCTTGTATCTATTTGTGATGACGATTTAATCGTGCCACATCCCTATTTTTGGGAACGCACGTTTGTATTAATGCCCCTAGAAGAATTATGGCCTGCATTTTTTTATCACGGCCAATCGATTTCTTCTCGCATTGAAGAATTAGTGATGGAGAGTATCCCCTTTTATAAAGACCCCTTTAAAGATATTGGACGCAAGATGAACTTGTTAGTGCGGACAGGACGTATTTTAATGGAAAAGGGTGCTAGTACGGATAAGATTGTAGAAGATATTATTCGTGCTGCAGTGTTTATGGGGATTCCCAAAAATTTTGTGCATGTAAATGTGACGTATAATACGGTCATGGTATCCGTTGTATCGGAAACTAAATCGTACACTAACTTTTTAAAAGCTTTTTCTTATAGTACAGATATGACCATTGTTACCGATGTAACACGATTGACATGGCGCGCATTGGAAAAGAATTATTCCTTAGATGAATATGAATCTATGTTAGAGGCTATTGCACGGCGAAAACCTATGTATCCTTCACCACTAGTAGCCGTCTTAGTGAGTTTGGCCTGTGCGTCCTTAACGATTTTGTTCGGCGGCAGTGAGTGGGCGGCGTGTGTTACGTGGGTATGCACTTTTGTAGGCTATGTTGTGTTTGTACTATTTAGAAAATGGCGTGTGAATGGATTTATCAATATCGCAGCTGGTGCGTTTGCCTCTAACTCAATTGCCCTATTGTATTATGTAGTGACGGGGGAACCGGAAGGCATGACCTATGGCATGATTAGTTCTTCATTGTTTTTGATGCCGGGGGTCTTACTCATTAATGCAGTGGACGACATGTTAAATAACTACTTTATGGCTGGCTTAGGACGCTCTATGCACACATTATTGAGTGTAGGGTTTATGACGTCTGGCATTATGATGGCCATTCATGTCAATCCTAAAGTAGCCATGAGTAGTCTTAGTATTTTGCCAACGGATGTGAACATTACACAAATCATGGCAGCCGCTTTGGTGGGTACTGGATTTTCTACTATGTTTAATGCACCGTTGCGTACATTGCCATTTATAGCACTAGGCGGTGCAGTGGCGGTGGGCACGAGAAATGTGTTATTAGCTTATGGAGATTTATCCGTCGTAGTGGCTACCCTCATGGCGGCTTTGGTGATTGGCGTATTGATGATGCGCGTGGCTCATATGGTGAACACTACTGCAGGTACATTGGCGATTCCTTCTATCGTTACCATGTTCCCTGGTGTATTATTATATCGTTTTGCCTACTCTCTCATGCAATCGAGTCATTTGGACGTAACTACGTTCTGGATTTCTTTGCAATCAGGCATAACGGGAATCATGATTGTATTCTGTATGACTGTAGGCGTGGCAACACCGTCATTAGTGGCTAAAAAATTACTTTCCAGGCAAAAGAAGAAACGACTGGCAGCCTTAGTAGCGCGTCGTATGGAAACGTAATTTTCTATTCTTGACGAATAGCACGTTGGTGCTATACAATCGAGTTATTTCAGAGCCCATGAGATAGGATTATTAACACATATGGTCAATGTTAATCATGTTGTGTAGTAGATACGAATACATATGTGACATAAGACGTATCAATGGGAGCATGAAATATATTTTAATTTTTAGTTGTAACAGTTTGAAAGGAAGCGAATATGGACACTGTTATTATGTATTGGGTAGTAGTACTTTTTGTAATTCGATTATTATTTTTACGCGTGTCGAAGATGAATGAAAAACGTATAGTGGCCAATGGTGGTGTAGAATATGGCAAAGGAATTAGCAAGGCTATGGCCATTGTACATTGTCTTATTTATCTATGTGCTCTCATGGAAAGCTTGTGGACACATACGAAAATTGATAGCGTATCTATCGTTGGTATGCTCCTTACGGTTTTTTCTATGATGATACTGTATTGGATTACTCGATTGTTGCGAGATATATGGACTGTTAAATTGATGGTCGCCAAGGATCACACCTATAATAATCATTGGCTTTTTAGATATATTAAGCATCCTAATTATTTTTTAAACATCATTCCTGAATTGATTGGTATCTGCTTGTTGTGCCATGCGTGGTATACGCTCATGGTGGCAATCCCCGTATATGGCTGGATTATGTATCAACGTATTCGAGAAGAAAATCAGATACTTAGAAATATAATTGTACCTAACAGTCTATAAATTGTGGGCCTATGGGCATGTATCTTTGTGAAAGATAGGCACCAAGCTTGTATATACTAAATCCCCCTATACATATTAATAGTATGGGGGGATTTATATATTGTACGCCGAATAGGCATGATTAAACCCCCAGTTAAACTGGGGGTCAGT
>NZ_AUFY01000008.1 GCF_000426745.1 Veillonella montpellierensis DSM 17217 | reverse complement strand
TATTCGATACACACGCAAATTTAAAATATAAGTATGGAAGAGGATATTATGTGGATACGGTAGGACGATATGAAGGAGCAATAAAAGAGTATATTCGCAATCAACTACAAGAAGATATAGCACAAGATACATTAAACTTTAAAGAGTATACCGACCCGTTTACGGGTGAGCCAGTAAAATAGGCAAAAGAAAAGCCCCCGAGTAGGGGGCAGCCAGTGGTAATAGAGTGGTTGTCAGATCATTCAATGCCCTCTTTAGAGGGCTACCACTAGAGAAAGACCCTTATAGGGTCAGAGCAAACCACCCGTTCTACGGGTGGTTATGATTTATGTTTCACACCTATCGTGTATGCATCTAGGCATAGAAAGGTTAATAGATGGTATGCTTTTACTTATCGGTTTTCTTTGTTTTCTATAAGTTTTGGTAGTAGACCTTTGGTACCGTGATAGATGGCGTATCCGATAAATAGAGAGGCAACGATGATGATGCGTTCTATGGTATCACTCATTTGATTGGAGCGCACGAGAGAAATGACATAGAATGTCACGGTAATCATGGAGATGATATAGGCTATGATAATTCGCATTTCTTTTTCTACTGCTTCGTGGGTAAGCACGTAGCGTTTGTGACGCACCCAATAGAGGATAGAAAGAACTATATCGAGTAGCATGATGGCTCCTATGTATTGCACATTCATATGCATGTAAAAGAGATAGGCCAGAGCGATGAAACTGATGAAGAATACAACGTTCATTAGCCGAGTCCATATCATAGTAATCGATGGTTGTGGTGGTAGTTTTGTTTTAGGGGGTGTATTAGATTTTTTTGTGTGTCCCATGTGTATCGCCTACTTTCTGTAGTATAAGTATATCATAGATGGTGTATAATAGAAGTGCGTGATGTATATAGTAGCGCGTATATGCATTTCTACGCAATCGTAGGGGCATTATGACATGATGTGTCATTCGATGGATTTGTACGCTCCTCATAATACTCCTAGATTATACTTTTATAAGTGATGTGAATTTGATATAATCATGTGTAGGAATGGCGAATTTCGTCAAGTTATAAGGAGGCATAATCGTGAGTTTAATTCAAGACATTAAAGATCAAGTAAAACCATTAGGTAAAAAAATTGTATTACCAGAATTTACAGATGCGCGTGTATTACAAGCCACTGAAATGATTTTAAAAGAAGGTTTCTGCACACCTGTATTAGTAGGTGATGAAGCAAAAGTACAAGCAGCTGCAAAAGCAGAAGGCGTAAACATTGATGGCGCTGTTATCATCAACCCAGCAACATATGCTCGTTTCGATGAAGCGGTAGACGTATTCACAAAGCGTCGTGCTAAAAAAGGTATGACCCCTGAAAAAGCGACTGAAATTTTGAAAAAAGATTGCTTATTCTTCGGTGCTATGTTAGTAAACATTGGCGAAGTAGATGCTATGGTAGCTGGTTCTGCTAGCCCAACAGCGAATGTGCTTCGTGCCGCATTACAATGCGTAGGTACAGCACCAGGTCTTAAAACTGTATCCTCCGCTATGTTCGTATTCACTGATAAAAAACAATATGGCGATGATGGCATGTTAGTATTCTCTGACTGCGGTGTAATTCCTAACCCAAGCTCAGAACAATTAGCCGACATTGCTTGCTCTACAGTGGAAAAAGCTCGTCGCGTTGTAGGTATGAGCGATCCTCGTGTATCCTTCTTATCCTTCTCTACAAAAGGCTCTGCGTCTTCTCCAGAAGTAGATAAAGTAGTAGCTGCCGTAGATGATTTGAAAGGCCGCAACGTGGACTTTAAATTTGATGGAGAACTTCAATTGGATGCATCCATTGAACCATCTGTAGCAGAACGTAAAGCGCCAGGTTCTACTGTAGCTGGTCATGCAAACATCTTGATCTTCCCTGATTTGCAAGCGGCAAACATTGGCTATAAATTAGTACAACGTTTTGCAGGGGCAACCGCTCTTGGCCCATTGATTCAAGGCTTAGCAGCACCAATTCATGACTTGAGTCGTGGTTGCTTTGCTTCCGATATCGTCGATGTATGTGCCATCGCTGCAAAAGAAGCAAAATAATACATCTTATACCATCATTGGTATCTATGTAAAAGTCCCGTACCTAGGTACGGGACTTTTTACTATGCCAGATAGTGTATTGCGGCGAGCACGAGTAGACCGCTTACGGCAACGCCTACACCGAGGGTGATGCGAGAGGCAAAGCCGATGTGTTTTCGAATCAACGAGAGTTATCTTTCAAAAAGAAACTGGTTATACTCGCGATTAGGACGATGGGAATCATCACTTGCATGGCGGTTCGAATCGTATAGGCGTCGGCTATAGCACCGATGAGTGGCGTCATAAGACCGCCTAAGGTAACGCCTAAACCGAGGGTGATACCAGAGGCAAAGCCGATATTTTTCGCTAAGTATTGTTGTCCTAGTACGATGATGGAGCCATATTGCGCCGAGACACCATAGGCGAGGGGCATCATCAACAGGTAGGATAGCCAAGTCGTATTGCTCATAGTAAAGGCAATTACTGTAGGAAGTAATATGAGATTAGCGATTTTTATGGTGGTGGAAAATCCTAGTTTATCCGACTGGCGACCGCCGTAGTAGGTTAAGATGGCGCCGATAGTGAAAAATATAGTGAGAGCGGTGTTACTTAGCTCTGGTGTTTGGTAGAGATAGGTAATCCAATAGAGGGGGATGAATGTGATTAAGATGCCGAAACAGATGGAACGGCTGGTGATGACTACGCATAATTTACTAAAACTAACCCAATCATTGGTGCCGGTAGCGGTTGTTTTGACGGGGGTATTGGGCGCATCTTGTAGTTGGCTTTCACCGGGGCGGCAATAGAAATAGATACCAGCGGCGAGGAAGCCGAGCAAGAGAAAGGCAAAGAGCGCGTATACGCTTACCATGTATACACCGGATACGAGCAAAGGACCGATGGCGAATCCCACGTTACCGCCGACGGCAAAGGTGCCCATGGCTTTCCCCGCTTGATGAGATCCGATGCGATTGGCGAGCATGGCCCCTTCTGGATGAAAGAGGGCAGACCCGATGCCGGCAATTAAACAGAGTAGAACGAGCATGGCATAGGAATCGGCAAACGCCATGGCGGTAATAGATCCAGTGGCGATGAGCATGCCTAAGGGAATGCAGAAGGGCAGTTTAATTTTGTCGGATACATAGCCGAAGAAGGGTTGGGCTAGAGAAGCAACTGTAGTATTGGCCAACATTAAGGTGCCTGCTTCGTAATAGGATAAACCAAGGGTGCTGATAAAAAATGGCACTAAGGCACCGATAGATCCTTGAGCCGTATCTGTGACACAGTGACATAGAGCTGGCATAAATGGTTGGAGTCGTGACTTCATGAGTAATCCCCTTTCAGACTATAACTTAATTACTTTCATTATATACTATTCCTAGGAATTATGCATAGTATACATGTATAGTGTGTATGTGATTGGGATAGCAGTGCTAGTCGATTGGGTGATGTATTAACACATGTATATCGTGCCTATGCCCCATAGCGTGATTTTGTATAAAGCCTACTTTATTAGGGTAGCAGGTTGTGTATGAAAATGGATAGACAGGTTTTGTATAGGATGATGGATAGATAGGTTTTGTCCATAGCAATATAAATTGTTGTGCACAAGATAGGCGTGAAAGGGCGGTACTTTTTCATGGGGACCAATCATGTATGGTGGTTAAAATCGAAAAAGTACGATATACTAGAGATATAATATAGAGTGTCCATAGGAGAGGTCGGCCTTAGGTGTGGCGATAGTGCTACGTATAGGTGCTAGTGCTATGTATCGCACGGTAGTGGGTGGGCGTTACATTAACCTTACGCATCTTGATAAGTTCACATATGTGTAAGAACAGACGAGCGTTACATGCATCATTGCTCATTACAAAGGGTGCTTGGGTGGTGTTACCTAAGACGAGCATCATAGTTATCATTGCTTATAAGATACGCCTATGGCAGACGATGGGAAACGGTAGAAATAGATAGTGAAGGATTAAAGTATATATGACAGTAGAAGAGATTTTACAAAAAGATTTAGTAGGGGCTGATTGCCTTACGGAAGAGGAATTACGCTATTTAATGCGTGTCACTGATCAGGCTTCATTAGAGAAAATTTATAAAAAAGCCTATGAAGTGAAGTGTCATTATGTAGAACCAATCGCCTATTATCGGGGACTTATTGAGTTCTCGAATCGATGTATTAAAAATTGTAAGTATTGCGGCATTCGTCGTGATAATACGTGGACCGATCGATTTGATATGAGCCGTGATGATATATTGCGCATGGCACAATGGGCCTATGATCACGAGTATGGTTCCATTTGTTTGCAATCGGGTGAGCGAAAGAACGAGGCTTTTGTCGATTATGTGGTCGGTTTAATTGAAGATATTATGAACATTGGCGATGGGTCTATTGGCATTACTATGTGCGTAGGAGAACAGACGGAAGAAGCCTATCGTCGCATGCGTGAAGCGGGGGCCAGTCGCTATTTGTTGCGCATTGAAACGACGAATCGTGATTTGTATGAAACGATTCATCCTAAGGATGCATTACATTCGTTTGATACGAGGGTCAATTGCTTACGAGCGTTGCGTAAAGTAGGCTTTCAAGTTGGTACGGGCGTTATGATTGGCCTGCCAGGACAGACAGAAGATGACTTGGTCAATGATATTTTATTTTACCGACATATGGATATCGATATGATTGGTATGGGGCCCTATATATTGGCGAACCATACGCCATTAGGAGAGGTGGCATTAGCACATCATATGGATACGAAGGAAGATGAACAACGTCGTATACAATGGGGGCTTAAAATGATTGCCCTTACGCGGCTATTTTTGAAAGATGTCAACATTGCGGCGACTACGGCGCTGCAAGCACTTGATCCGTTAGGGCGAGAAAAAGGTTTACAAGCAGGGGCGAATATTTTGATGCCGATTATTACCGTCCCAGAACATCGTGCGAAGTACCAACTTTATAACAATAAACCGTGCATTGACGATAATGCGGATAAATGTAAAAATTGCTTAACCCGTCGCGTTATGTCTATTGGCGATCGCGTGGGATGGAAGAAAAACGGCGACTCTAAGCACTACGGCAAACGGACAGGCCTATTCTAATGAATGGGGCGGCGCGCTGTATAGATGACGGAGAGTTTTTACCAGCTAGGATAGTGCGTGTAGCACTGTAGTATGTCAGTGTTAGCTATGTAGTAGTTCGGTGTTAGCATATGTTACGTAGCACATGCTGTGGTATGGGATCGTGGATAGCATCTTTCTGTGATGAAAGAAAGTAGGCATGCTGAGGACTACGATGCATGTAGAGGTCTATTCTAATAATACTAGGTGCACTTATATGCATGCACTGGTAGAGTATAAAAATGTTCTAGTATGCAAAAAAAGTATAGCTTTCATGTAGGAGATTGATAGCTCCGTGTAGAAATTGTATAACAACTAATCGTGTGTACAGTGAGGAGGCGTTTCTTATGAAAGACTATGGAAGTGATTTAATCCGTAATGTGGCCGTTGTGTCTCATGACGGAGCTGGTAAGACGGCATTAGTAGAATCCTTGTTACTCACATCGGGGGAAATTGATGCGGTTGGTACGGGTCAAGACAATAAGCATATTATGGACTTTGAACCAGAAGAAATTCAGCGCAATGTGACCATTCAACTGGGCATGGCACCGTGTGAATGGAAGGGGCATAAAGTTAATTTTATCGACACGCCAGGCTATTCGGAATTTCATGGCGAAGTGCGTGCGGCTCTTCGTGCTTGTGACGGTATGCTGATGGTGTTATCCGCCACATCGGGGGTAGAAATTGATACCCTTCGGGCCTTTGAATATGCGGTTGAATTAGACATGCCTAGGATGGCATTCATCAATAAAATGGATTTAGATGGGGCCGATTTCTTTGGTACCTTAGAACGGATGCGTGAATTGTTTGGCAAGGCGATTATGCCACTCCAAATTCCTATCGGTGAAGGAAGGGCGTTCAAAGGTGTCATCGATGTGGCTAAGATGACCGCCTATGTGTATGACAAGGGGACTATGAAAGAAGTCGACGTGCCCGCCGAGTATGTGGGTAAAGCACAAGAAATTCGTGAAATGACTGTGGAAGCGGCGGCAGAAGGCAGTGATGATTTACTAGAAAAATATTTAAATGAAGAAGAATTATCATTAGAAGAGATTCGTCGCGGTTTGCGAGAAGGGATGATATCTGGTCGCGTATGTCCTGTGATGTGTGGCACTGCTTTGGGACGCATTGGACTCGATCAAGTGCTAGACCGCATGATTCGCTATATGCCGGACGCTACAAAATGCAAGATTAAAGGCACCGATATTGATTCTGGTGAAGAACGGGCCATCGATGTGGCAGGACCTTTTACAGGATTCGTAGTAAAGACCATGCTCGACCCATTCTCGGGTAAACAAAGTGTCATTCGCATTTTTGCAGGCTCTCTAGCGGAAGGCGATCGCATTTTTAATACGACCCAAGGGGTAGAAGAAAAATGGAGTAAAATGTTTACGCTTATCGGCAAGCAACAAGTACCTGTTACGGCGGCTAAGGCAGGGGATATTATTGTGATTCCTAAACTCAGTGCGGCTCGTACAGGCGATACTATCGGCGCCATGGACTGTAAAGTACGGTTGGAACCAATTCGTTTTCCCCAACCACTTTATACAGTGGCTGTGAAAGCTACGAAGAAAGGGGAAGAAGAAAAGGTAACCAACGCACTATTAAAAATATCGGAAGAAGATCCAACGTGTCATATCATAAAATCCAGTGAAGGAAAACAAACATTGGTATCTTGCATGGGCGAGGTGCATTTAGAACATATTTTACATAAAATGACACGTAAATATGGCGTTACGGCTACAATTGAACCACCGTATATTCCATATCGGGAAACGATTCGTTCTAGTGCTGAAGCGGAAGGAAAGCACAAAAAACAAAGTGGTGGTCATGGCCAATATGGACATGTAAAACTACGGGTGGCTCCATTGGCATCGGGAGAAGATTTTTCTTTCGTAGATAAAATTTTTGGTGGCGCTGTACCGAAACAATATATTCCTGCCGTTGAAAAGGGCGTACGAGAAACGTTACAGGCGGGACTGATTGCGCACTACCCTATGATCGGTGTAGAAGTTACGTTATTAGATGGATCCTATCATTCAGTAGACTCTTCAGAACTAGCTTTCAAAATGGCAGCGGCCCAAGCCATCAAAAAAGCAATTCCAGAAGCAAAACCAGTGTTATTAGAACCTATTTACTATGTAAATGTATTTGCGCCCGATCAATTTATGGGCGATATTATGGGCGATTTGAATAGTCGTCGTGGGCGTGTACTGGGTATGGAGCCAAGTAAGCGAGAAGGCGTATCCGTCGTTAAAGCACAAGTGCCATTGGCAGAAATTGGCGATTATGTGACGGTGTTACGCTCGATTACACAAGGACAAGGGGTCTATAATATGACATTTGATGGATATGAAGAAGTGCCCCATAAACAAGCGGAAGCGATTATTCAAAAACGGTCACAAGTAGCGGAAGAATCATAATCATCCTTGCACGATGCTGGAGGTGTGGTATCATCTTTGTAAGACGTAAGACGTAAGACGTAAGACGTAAGACGTAAGACGTAAGACGTAAGACGTAAGACGTAAGACGTAAGTATGAGTTTTAGGTATAGAGTATACGTAAATTTAATGAAAATAGTAAAAAAGGATATTGAAATTTATAAATATGTAGTGTATAATAACTCCCGTAGTCAAATTGATGAATGTCGATTTAACAATACTACGAATATATTCATAATGCGAGGACTCCTCACCTTGTATTAGATTATGTATGAATGTGACCTCACACATTTATAGTACAAACTGACCTCACAGTTTGTTTCAAAATGTACCTAAAAAAACTACACAGTTACACTACACCTCCATGTAGTGTACGATAAGAAAAACGCTATGATTACCTGTGGGCAGGTGATCATAGCGTTTCTTATTATATAATCAGCACGACTCAGGCAGTGCACTAGGTATGTAGAGTCGATTTCTCGCCTTGTCGTACAATAAGAAAAGTAAGGGGCTACACTAGGTACGTAGAGTACTTACGGGTAGTATGTAGATGACATGGATTTGAGATGTCAGTTATATAGTATCGATACATGTAAGATGGGATACAGTAAAATAACATACCATTGATGCATGCAACCAATTGATGCATTAATGATTGAATTAGAGATACATTAGAGATATATGTATAGCAAGACAGAATATATTTGATACTAGCAAGATAGAACATATTGATACGTAAAAAGGCGAATCCATTTGGATTCGCCTTTTTCATGTAAGGGGAGTGTTAGTATTATATCAAATGAAAGTTTTTAATCAAGTGTCTGTAATATAGGGAAAAATTACAGACCGCTTGGGGGAGATTAAAAACAAACAATAGAAAATTAGATAGGGGGTCTAATCTTCTTTTTCATTTGATAGGCTCATTATAATGAGAAAATGTGAAATAAAAATGAATTAAGTAATAAAATTTTAAAAAATCGAGTAGCAATCGATACATGATAGATATACGTTATTCGCATGAAGGTAATCGAATTTCAAAAGTAGCTCCTTTACCAATCGTGCTTTGTACTGATGCAGTGCCATTATGAAGATGCACCACCTTGTTCACAAAATATAAGCCCAATCCCACACCTTGATTGTCTTTTTTACTGCGCGACGTTTCGGTCTGATATAAACGTTCCCAGATTTTATGGAGATTTTCTTTTTCAATACCAATCCCATTATCGGATACGGTAATCACAACTGTATTCGTATCGCGGCGAGCTTTCACTTGAATGGAATCAGTCGTAAATTTTATAGCATTGTCAATTAAGTTGCCAATAGCGCGACGTAAGGCCACACTCTGAGCCTCTACGACTAGATGAGGGGCTATGTCGAAATCAATAGTAATATGTTTTGTTGTACAAATGCGAAGATAATCTTGTTCCAATTCACTTAGCATAGACGATACATCGAGCGCTTCTAGTTGTAACGTTTTAGCGTGATCTAGGCGAGCAATATCAAGGAGCTGACTAATGAGCGATGTCATGAGGCGACTTTGTTCAAAAATATGATTAAATCCCTCTTTCGCCTCCTCTATGGTAGTGCTATATTTTTTCCCAAATTCACTTTCCGCTTGGATCACTGCAATGGGGGTTCGCAATTCATGGGATATATCGGAACTGAATTGCTTTTCCCGATTCGACATATCTTCAAGACTGTCAAGCATCGAATTTAACGTAATACTTAGCTCATAAATTTCATCTTTCGCCATCGTATCAGTGACTAATAAACGACGGGATAAATTATTTTCCGCACCAATATCGCGCGCCGTTTGAGAGATGGAGTGCAAAGGTCGTAACCCTCGTTTGATTAATAAGTAACCGCCAATAGAACCGACAGCTAGAAAGAGGAATCCTGCTAAAATCAGTCCATACATCATGGCCGCTGTTTTTTTAGTCAAGTCCCGTATCGGTGCTATACCGCGAAGCCAACCGTTAAACCCAGCAATTTGGAAAGGAGAATCATAGTAATAATAGGTACTACGATTGATGGTTATCTCCGTAATATGGTGAGGTGATAATGGCGCTTCCCCTGGAAATCCATCAGGGATGGCGCCTTTGATAATGCCCCCCTTGTCGGAATAAACGAGAAAAAATATACCATTAGAAAACGGTTTGAATTGATGAATGTCGTCGGCCATATTCACCGTAGTACTTTGCAAAGTGTCCTTTAATTGCGACGTTTCCCACCGCTGCGTAAATTGAAAGACGAATACAGATAGCAATATGACGATGAGACTTAGGAATATAGTGTACCACGCCATTAATTTGAACGTTAGAGGAAATCGATCATAGACCTTTGAAAGTCCGCTAAAGAGCATTTTTTCATAATCCCTTAACTTTGTATAGGTAATGCCTTTTGTATGGTGCGCATTCGGGTCACACTTCGCTACGGGAGTGCTCGTTTCACCTGGAGAATCTTTCATTGTGCTACGCTCACTAGTACTAGTAGAGGTGGGTGGGGACACTTTATTTATATGCTGCGCCGCATTGCTTTCTGTATCAGTCTTTGTCTCCACTGGTGATGCACTGTAGGATGATTCACCAAGAACTTTAGAATCTGGCTTTACCGGCGCATTATTCTTGCGTTTTGAAGACATAGCCAACTCCGCGCACAGTATGAATCAATTTCTGCTGGTCATCAATATCTACTTTTTTTCGCAAATCCTTAATATATACATCAATTAGATTGGAATAACTTTCATAGTCATATTCCCATACATGATCTAAAATTTGCTGACGGGACAATACGATATTTTCATTGCTAGCTAAATAATAGAGTAAATCAAATTCCTTAGTCGTTAATGTTACCGGTGTTCCATTATATGTTACCGTACGGCTTTGCGTATTAATCGTTAAGGGCCCTACGACTAAATCATTTTTAGCTTGTTGTTTGCTCCGTCGCACTAAGGCGTAAATGCGAGCAATTAATTCTTCAAACTCAAACGGCTTTACTAGATAGTCATCGGCGCCACTATTCAATCCAGTCACACGATCTTGCAACGTGTATTTAGCGGTTAATAATAATACAGGCGTTTTATTATTATCGTGGCGAATTTGTCGTAACACACTTAGACCATCAAGCTTTGGCATCATAATGTCCATAATAATGACATCATAACTAGAATTATTGATGTACTCTAAGGCTTTCTCGCCATCTAAGCACGTATCAACAGTCATATTTTCTGCCCGCAAATATTTAGCAGTAATATTAAGGAGCATTTCTTCATCTTCTACTAATAAAATTTTCATACAACCTCCTGCGTATACGCATATCTATATAACTACATCAATCGATTACTATGATATATGACAGTCACAATAGTATGATGACTATCTATCTTATATATCAACTATTATACATCTCATGAAAGTATCGTCTACTCTCAGTATATTCGTACGGCACTAGCCTAACTTAGTAATGTATCGTTTATCTCGATTACATCTGTACGTATTTCATTATAGTTATATAGTATATATTCATACACAATTATACACTAACATGATGGATGACTCCATGCATAATATTTTCTGAAAGTAGGCACGTATGAATAGATGGTAAGTCGGTGATAGGGACGTATGAGCAACATAGAGGAAAAAGTAGACCCTTACTGTATAAACATATTAAAGAAATAAAATTAATCATCGTAATGGAAACATGCTTGAAAGGTGTAGGCCTCACGTTATAAACCTATCAAAGACATAAAGAGTAAGGCTATGAACTTACTTGCCTTACCATAGATAAATCTAAATGCGGACCAACGCATACCGTTATGAATTTACTTTTATTTGTCGTAAGTGCATCCAAATGCGGACTAACGCATACTGTTGTGAATTTATTTTTGTTTGTCGTAAGTGCATGTAAACGATGGAAAAGGGAAATGCGATGAACTTACTATTATTCGCCGTAGATGAACTCATGATATGGACATCGTCAAATTATATGAGATGGCGCGCTCGACGTCATAGGATAGACTAGGCGTCGATAAGAGCCTAATAGCCACTTATACGTGGTATATTCTGTGGTAGTTTTTTGATTACACGAACATTACAAGTTTATTTTATATAAAATGGATAGTTTTTTTCTAGTATGATTATAGTTAGGAGTCATATGACTGTGTTAGAGATTGATAAGATGGTTATGAAAATCTTTCATATAGAAATATTTTTACTAACACTGATTACATTTAAAATTCCTCTATAGAATAGTAGGCCTTAGTTGAGTTTTATGCATAGATAACAGGTTTTTATAAATAGTCCAAAAAACGTCCAAAAAAATATTGAGAAACATTATCATGAAAAATATTTTATATAAAAAATAAGAGAGAATAATTGATGATAACTTTTAGTTATATACTAATCTTGAAAAAATACATTGAATATTATATATGTAGTAGCATATATGTGGTTTGTTGTGATTTTTATCTCTTTGCTTTGTGTAGTTATACACAAAAAAATACAATATTATACAAACATAATATAAGAAATATGTTTGTTAACCCTATTAAAATACATGGGAATTAGTAACTATTAATAAACGATATGTATTTTCAATAAATGAGCTATAAATTAATTATGCATAATTGGCTTTAGACAAAGGGCGTTAATAGAGTCTATAATTATAAGTAATCAAGTGGAGGTTACAACCCTTGTATAGAGGGGTTGTTGTTTGCTCTAAATAAATAGGTATATAGGTACTTATGAGGAGGTAACTATGGAACAGTTTGATGTTCTCATTGTAGGTAGTGGTGGCGCAGGTATGCGTGCCGCATTAGAAGTAGGCCGTCGTAAAGGTCTAACTGTAGCGTTAGCTACTAAAATTTTCCCAACTCGTTCAGCAACAGCCATGGCACAAGGTGGTGTTAACGGTTGTTTAAACAACGTAGCTAAGGAAGATACTATCGAAACACATACATTCGATACAGTAAAAGGGTCCGACTATTTAGGAGACCAAGATGCGATTGAATTCTTCTGTCAACGTTGTCCAGAAGGCATTTTAGAAATGGACCAAATGGGCGCTCCATTCTCTCGTACAGAAGAAAACAAAATTGCGCAACGTAACTTTGGTGGTCAATCCTATCCTCGTACTTGCTATAGTGCGGATAAAACAGGCCATGTTATTTTGCATACCACATATGAACAATGCTTAAAAGAAGGCGTTCACTTCTTACAAGAATGGTATTTACTTGATCTTGTAAAAGTAGATGGTCATATCTGTGGTGCCGTTATCTGGAACATGAAAGAAGGTAAAGTAGAAACCATCAAAACGAAGGCAATCGTATTAGCCACTGGTGGTTCTGGCCGTATTTTCTGGACTCGTACCACAAATCCATTCTTGTCTACCGGTGATGGTATGGCAGCTGCATTCCGTGCAGGGGCTGCCTTAAAAGATATGGAAATGGTACAATTCCATCCAACTGGTTTAGGTAAAACTGGTATCTTAATGTCTGAAGCTGTTCGTGGTGAAGGTGGTTACTTATTAAACTCCGAAGGCGAACGGTTCATGAAAAAATATGCACCGAATAAAATGGAATTAGCATCTCGTGACGTAGTAGCGAAAGCTATCGAAGTGGAAATCGCTGAAGGTCGTGGCCTTGGTGGATCTGGTCTAGACGCTTATGTAGTAGCCGACTTACGCCACTTAGGACCAGAAGTAATTATAGAAAAATTACATGGTATTCGTGACTTGGCGTTTTCCTTCGAACATTGTGATCCATTGGTACCACCTGTTCCAATTCGTCCTACTTGCCACTATATTATGGGTGGTATCGACGTAGTAGACTACAAAACATGTGCTACTGAATTACCAGGCTTGTTCGCTGCTGGCGAATGTTCTTGTATCTCTATCCACGGTGCCAATCGCCTTGGCGGTAACTCCTTAGCCGACGGTGTCGTATTTGGTCGTGTATCTGGTGCTGGTGCTGCTGATTATGCTGCCACTCATGAACAAGTGGAATGTGCCGCTCAATTAGAAGAAAAAGCAGCTGAATGGGAAGCTAAGTTCAAAGAAGTAACGGCTCGCAAAACTGGTCGTCCTGTTGTAGAAATTCGTGATGCTCTAGCAAATGCGATGTGGAATAAATGCGGTATCTTCCGTAATGAAGAAGGTATGACCGAAGCGTTAAACGAAATCAATCAATTGATTGAAGACTATAAAACTTGCTACGTTGGTGATGCAGAACGTACCTACAACATGGCGTTTGTTAACTACTGTGAAATCAACTCCATGTTGACAGTAGCGAAAGCGATCGTATCTGGTGCTTTATATCGTAAAGAATCTCGTGGGGCTCACTTACGTGAAGACTTTACGAAGCGTGATGATGTAAACTTCTTAAAACATAGTTTACAATACTTACAAGATGACGGAGAGTACAAATTAACAACCCGTGATGTAGTATTCACTAAATATGAACCACAAGAAAGGAAGTACTAAGATGAGACAAATTACTTATAATATCACCCGTTATAATGAAGGCCGTTCTTATGTACAATCCTTTACATTTGATTACGAGCCAGATCGCACTATCCTTTGGGGCTTACAAAAAATCAAAGATACCCAAGATCCTACGTTAACATTCTTAGCAGCGTGTCGTTCTGCTGTATGTGGTGCTTGTTCTGTAAGAGTTAACGGTCAAGCTATGTTGGGTTGCGAAGCTAAAATCGATGAAGTCACAGAACGATTCCATAGCGATACGATCGATATTGCTCCTATCGGTAATTTCCGTGTAATTCGCGACTTGGTCGTTGATTGGGAAGCTAAAGTAGATCGTTTACGTACAGTAGCTCCTTGGATTTTCTTAAAAGAAGAATTGGCAAAAAATGGCGTTCGTCAAACACCAGCCGATTTCAAAAAATTCGTAGCTGGTACAGAATGTATTCTTTGCGGTTGCTGTGCATCGGAATGTAATAAATTGACTGCCAACGAAGAAGACTTCTTAGAACCATATGTATTTACTAAGGCAAATCGCTTTGTATTAGATAGCCGTGATGATGCACCATTAGCTCATATTAATCCTGCCTTAGCTCATGGCTTATGGAAATGCGTACACTGCATGAACTGTATTTCTCGTTGTCCTAAACATTTGAAACCAGCTCACGATATTTCCAATATGCGTAAAGAAGCTACTAAAGCTGGCTTGTTCGGCGATGGTTTATCTCCAAAAGGTCCTCGTCATGCGTTAGCTTTCAAAGACGACTTGAAGAAAACAGGTCGCTTGAAAGAAGTATCCATGAGCTTGAAATCCGATGGTATTGTAGATTCTTCAAAACAAATGTTCTACGCATTACGTTTGATGAAACATGCTAAAATCAATCCATTGGAATTAATCGTTCCTCAAAAACCAGTCAATGGTATTGATGGCGTTCGTAAGCTTATCAAATTAGCAGAGGAGGCTAGCAAATAATGAAATACGCATTTTTCCCTGGCTGCGTACTTGAAAGTGCAGCAAAAGAAGACTATATGGCAACCAAAGCAGTTGCTAAAAAATTGGGTATCCAAATCGAAGAAATTGACGGTTGGACTTGTTGCGGTGCCTCCCATGTGCAAGACATCGAACCATTAACAACCTTGGCTACCAACGCTCGTAACATTGCTTTAGCAGAAGAACAAGGATTAGATGTATTGACTGTATGTAATACATGTACTCTTATGCTTCGAGAAGCCAAAAAAGAATTAGATGAAGATGTAACAAAACGGACACAAGTCAATAATATGCTTGCCCAAATTGGTAAAGAGTACAAAGGTACTTCGAATATTACTCATTTCTTATGGGTGTTAATTCGTGACTATGGTTTAAATAATTTGAAAGCAAAAGTAGTGAAACCATTAACTGGTTTACGGGTAGCTGAATATTATGGGTGCCATATTCTTCGTCCACAAGAAACAATGGACTTTGAAGATTACCAATTACCAACTAGCCTATTTGATCTAATTACCGCTATTGGTGCTACACCAATTGACTTCTCTCGCAAATTAGATTGCTGCGGTTTCCATGCCGTATATCCTGCACATGATTCAGTTATGGAAATGACTGGTTCCATCAATGCAGATGCTGCTAAAGAAGGGGCTGATTGCGTGGTAACACCTTGCCCTCTTTGCCAAATGCAATTGGATATGTTCCAAAAAGAAGCAGAACAAACTGTAGCGAAAGATAAAGATATGCCAATCTTACACATGTCTCAGTTGATTGGCTTGGCATTGGGCATTACTCCAGAAGAAATGGGTATGCCATCTCGTCACTTAACTAGCACTGCTCCTATTCATAAATATATCTAAGGAAAATATGAATGAGCTATATGGAAGTCGTAAGGACGACTTCCAGTACTAGTAAGTAGGATATGTATTATATGAGCCATAGGGATTATGTAACGGATAGTTGATTTATTAATCAACTATCCGTTATTTTTGTGTGTCCATCAATGGTAAGGTGCTAGTAGAAAATCGTAATAAATTGTGAGCGTGCGATTATGCAGCATGGTTCTATTTTGATTAGTGGACATCAACTGTTAGTGAACTAGTAGAAAAGAGTACTGCCTAGGGGCGTGATGCGCAGTGTGTTGCATGTAATAGTTTTCCTTACAATATATAGATGGTATGTGATTGGAAAGTTTCTAAATAGATAGCTATTACATACAGAAATACTACATAGGGATTCTATGATTACAAAAAGACGGTGAAAAATGTGATATATAAGAATGGCCTTCCATGTATATGACAGGTTCATAGATCCATGTGTGTAAGAATTAGTATATAAAGAAGTGTGTAAGGATCAATATATAAAGAAACAGAGGTCGTTTCGTATCCTTAGTGGCATGACGGAGAGAACCATGCGTGACAGATTATGATAGAGATGGGAATACTAATGATTGATGAGCTGTTTTTGTTATTTTATAGAGTGGTTAATATCGACATTTTTCTATTGTCAACATACATGAAATTGTTGTTGTTTACTTTTAAGTCCTTTGCTATACTTAGATGATGAGGTAGTAATGGCAATTATCTAATAGAGTAGAAAGTATGGACATACGTCAGCGGATAGACGTGTCTATGCACGCTGATGAGCGAGCGTAGTTGTACTTTCAGTATGGTATAGAAATTGACTGACTTAGAAGAGGTAAGTAGATGAATAAACAAGATGTGATGATTGAAGTGAAGAACTTGAGTCATGTGTACGAAGATGAAAATGGTAATCCCGTAGCGGCGCTAGAAGATGTGTCGCTAACCATTCATCGAGGAGAATTTGTGGCTATTATTGGCACCAATGGTAGTGGTAAAAGTACACTGGCGAAACATTTTAATGTATTGCTACAACCGTCATCGGGGGCGTGTGTGGTTGCGGGCATGAACTCGATGGAAGCGGAGCATATATGGGATATACGCCAACATGTGGGCATGGTCTTTCAAAATCCAGATAATCAAATTGTAGCCGCCATTGTAGAAGAAGATGTAGCCTTTGGCCCTGAAAACCTAGGCGTTGCACCAGAAGAAATTCGTAGGCGTGTAACAGAGTCATTGGCAGCCGTCAATATGAGCGAATTTGCACATCATGCACCGCACCTTTTATCGGGGGGACAAAAACAGCGCATTGCCATTGCTGGCGTGTTGGCCATGAAACCAGATTGCATTGTGTTGGATGAACCGACGGCGATGCTAGATCCGAAAGGACGTCGGGAAGTCTTGGAAACGGTACGTCGATTGAATACAAAGGAAGGCATTACGGTTGTGTATATTACACATTTTATGGAAGAAGCGGTTACGGCGGATCGCATTATTGTTATGAAACATGGCAAAAAATTACAAGAAGGAACTCCGCGTGAGATTTTTTCACAAGTGGATGTATTGAAAGAACTAGGCCTTGATGTACCGGTAGCAGCGGAAACGGCTGCATCGCTAGTCAAACATGGCTTACCACTTCCGCCTGGCATTATTACGAATGAAGAATTGGGGGATGCATTATGTCGATAGTATTAGATTCGATTACCTATACATATGGACAGGGTACGCCCTTTGAAAAGACTGCTTTGCACGATGTATCGCTTACTATCGAAGAGGGAGAGTTTGTCGGCATTATTGGTCATACAGGGTCTGGTAAATCTACCTTTGTACAACATTTAAATGGACTTTTACACCCTACTAGCGGTCAAGTGACTGTGAATGGTGTAGATCTTGTGGGAAAGACAGAGGAAGCCAAGAGAATGCGTCATCAAGTGGGGATGGTGTTTCAATACCCTGAACATCAGTTGTTTGAAGAAACGATTGCACAAGACATCGCTTTTGGGCCACGCAATTTAGGACTTTCTGAAAGTGAGATTGATGAACGGGTGCGAGAAGCCATGGCCTTTGTAGGGTTAGAGTATGATACCTATGCAGATCGTTCTCCCTTTCATTTATCGGGTGGTCAAATGCGACGCGTCGCCATTGCTGGCGTGGTGGCCTTACGGCCGTCTTATTTGGTGTTAGATGAACCATCAGCAGGGCTCGATCCTTTTGGTCGGGAAGAAATTTTTAGTCAGATTATGCGCCTTCATCAAGAACAAGGGGTGACGGTCATTCTTGTATCCCATAACATGGAGGACGTTTCACGCATGGCGTCGCGCGTTCTTGTGTTTGATAAGGGAACGGTTGTATTAGATGGCAAACCGTTAGACATCTTTAATCATCATCGTGAGGAGCTACAAGCGGCCGGCGTGGATATACCGCCCGTATCCTTAATGCTTGCAAGTCTACGGGAACGAGGACTGGCGGTCAGCGAGGATTGTTTATCCGTGGACGATGCAGTCGATGCTATTTTGGCGGTGCCATGCATAGAGGAACGCTGTCATAGCAATGCGAATCGTTCGCAGGCGATTTCATCTAAAGCGCGTCATCAGTCGGCTAGCGCTGGAGATAGTACACATGAGCGTGAAGAAGGAGGTGTCTAGGCATGTTGCAAAATATAACGATTGGTCAGTACTTTCCAGGTACATCGTTTCTCCATAAAATGGATCCGCGGGCTAAAATTGTAGGGACCACGCTATTCATTGTAGCTATCTTTTTAGCCAATACGGCCATCGCCTATGGCTTAGTAGCCGCTTTTACCCTATTATGCATGGGCATATCGCGCTTGCCAATTCGCCTCTTATGGACTTCTATTAAGCCCTTATGGATTATTATCGTGTTCACCATGGGCATTCATGTGTTTACGACACCGGGCACAGTGGTTTGGGAATATAGCTGGATTCACATTACCTATGAAGGCCTGTCGATGGGCTTTCAAATGGGAGCACGATTAGTATTTTTAATCTTGTTTTCGTCCCTATTAACCTATACCACATCGCCGATTCGCTTGACCGACGGCATTGAGCACTTGTTGACGCCGTTTAAACGCATTGGCGTACCAGCCCATGAACTAGCTATGATGATGACCATTGCGTTGCGTTTTATTCCTACCTTGTTAGATGAAACGGATCGCATTATGAAAGCCCAATCAGCGCGTGGTGCCGATTTTGTTACAGGCAGCATTGTAAAGCGAGCTAAAAATATGGTGCCTTTGTTAGTCCCTCTATTTATTAGCGCCTTTCGACGAGCCGATGAATTGGCCACTGCCATGGAAGCACGTTGCTATCGAGGTGGCGTGAATCGCACGCGGATGAAAGAGCTATCCATTACTTCCTATGATTATATTGGTGTGGGCGTTGTTGTGGTGATTACGATTATCTTGGCCGTTCTATGGTGGCTTTCATAGAAAGGCCGATGGACCTCTATGGATTTCTAGGACGATGAGTAGGTGAGATATGAGAAATATTCGGCTAATTGTAGCCTATGATGGCACAGAGCTAAAGGGATATCAAAAGCAGCCACCCAATAAAGGCATAACGGTGCAGGGCTGTTTGGAAGAGGCCCTCACTAAGGTGTGTAATGAACCGATTCAAGTATATGGCGCTTCACGCACCGATGCGGGGGTGCATGCCAAGTTTCAAGTGGTTACGTTTTTTACGACGGGCACGATTCCTACGGATAACCTAGTCCGCGCATTGATTGCCCATATGCCTAGATATATCGTGGTGAGAGAGGCTAAAGAGATTCCCTTAGATTGGAAACCGCGGTGGCGCATTTATGGCAAAGCCTATTCCTATCAAATTCATAATGGCCTCATTGATAATCCTTTAACACAACGCTATCATTGGCATGTGAAAAAGCCGTTAGATGTAAAGCGGATGCGAAGTGCCATTCCTTTCTTGCTAGGAACACATGATTTTACAACGTTGCAAGGTACTAATTCTACGCCGGCGAACCCCGTAAAAACTTTGTACGATATAGTGATTTTACAAGAAGGCGAGAGGATTACAATCCATGTGATGGGCGATGGATTTTTATATCATATGGTGCGCAATATGGCGGGCTTGTTGGTGGATATCGGATTGGGTCGTAAGGCCGTAGAGGATGTAGCTATATTGTTATTGGCAAAGGATCGAAGGCGTATTGGTAAGACCGCCCCTGCCCAAGGTCTTTGCTTAGAAGAAGTATTTTTTACCAAGGAACGATTAGAAACCTATCGAGATGCCTTACACCGTAGCGATAGGAGTCGCTAATCGATAGAAGAGTAGCGGTAGGTTCCTAGCACAGCGATAGGTATGACTGGAACTACAAATGGGGTGGACTTTCATGCAGAACGGGTATAGAAAGATGGCGAAATCATGCCTTGATTCGTTGAATTGTTATTGATGGATTATAGTGTACATGTTACAATTTATACAGTAAAAAGGCTGTGACAAAATAGTATATAGTTACAATGTTTATAGTCATGGATATGTATAGTACATAGTCTGTTAACGCTTAGTATATCCTAAGGAGGGTGAAACACTTGCGTAAAGATTTTATCTGGAAAATGGGTGGACAACAAGGTGAAGGTATTGAATCTTGTGGCGAAATTATGGCTACAATTCTTGCCAAAGAGGGATATTCTCTATATAGTCAACGTTTGTTCGCATCTCGCATTAAAGGTGGTCATACCACATTTGCGTTGCGTATTGCTTTAGAGCAAATTATGTCGATTGGTGAAAGCATCGATTTCTTGGTGGCATTGGATCAAGAAACTGTCGATATGCATGGCGGTGAAGTCCGTGATGGGGGCTTTATTATTTGTGATAGTAAAGTTAAACCTGATTTTTCTAAGTTTGAAGGATCGAAGGTACACTGCTTAGCGTTGCCAATTTCTGAAACTGCATTGAAACAAGGGTCCTTGTTAATGCGTAATATCGTGGCATTAGGTATGTCCGTAGCATTATTGGGATTTGATACGGCGCCATTCAAAGACGCAATCGCCGCTAAATTTGCTAAAAAATCACAAGATATTATCGATAAAAACTTACAAGCCTTTGCCGATGGACATGCATTAGTGATGGCCTCAAAAGGTGATGTAGAAGTGGATACCTTACCAGCACCAGGCAAGAAAGATCAAATGTTCTTGCTCGGTAACGAAGCGTGTGCGTTAGGTGCTATTGCAGCAGGGTCACGCTTTATGGCATCCTATCCGATTACACCAGCATCGGAAGTTATGGAATACATGATTAAACATATGGATGCCCTAGGGATGACAATCGTACAAACAGAAGATGAAATCGCGGCATGTATGACAGCCATGGGCGGTGTGTATGCAGGGGTTCGCGGCTTTACCTGTACATCTGGCCCAGGATTATCGTTGATGGCAGAATCTTTATCCATGGCATCCATGGCAGAATTGCCAATGGTTGTCATCGATGTACAACGGTCGGGTCCATCCACAGGGATGGCTACCAAAGTAGAAACATCGGATATTGATGCGGCTTGCTATAATGCACATGGGGATTATGCAAATATCGTTATTTCCCCAACTAGCATCGAAGAATGTTTCTATGAAATTCAAAAAGCTTTTAACTTGGCAGAACAATACCAATGCCCAGTTATTTTCATGCCCGATTTGCAACAAGGACTTAACAAACAATCTGTACCATCCTTCGATTTACATCGCGTACCGATTGAACGTGGTCAATTGATGAAAGAAGAAGACTTGCCGCCATTAGAACGTCCTCACTATTTCAAACGCTTTCAATTGACCGATAGTGGCATTTCCCCTCGTACTATTCCAGGTATGAAAAATGGCTTATTCCTATCTACAGGACTAGAACATAACGAAGAAGGTAAACCAGCAGAAGCGCCAACTATGCACGTGGCACAAACGGATAAACGCTTTAGAAAATTAGAAACCGTAGCCGATCACTATGACCCATTCTTGGTGAACTGTCCTCATAAAGAGGCGGATGTATTGATTGTGGGCATTGCCTCTAGTCGTGGCGCTTTGGAAGAAGCGGCGGCTGAACTTAATGCAGAAGGCGTGGCAGTCAACCATTTACAATTACGCTTGATTAAACCATTCCCTAAAAAACAATTGGAAGCGTATTATAATACCGCTAAAAAAGTTATCATTTGCGAACAAAACGCAACGGGCCAACTAGCTAATTTGTTTAAAATTCATATGGATGATAAAACTAAAATTTCTAGTTGCTTAAAATATGATGGTAATCCTTTCACAAAATCCTATGTGAAAGCGGCCATTAAGGAGGTATTATAATATGACAACAGCGAATGATTATAGAAACGATATTCGACCTAACTGGTGTCCTGGCTGCGGTCATTATGGTATTCAAGCAGCGATTACCGATGCGATGGTGCAACAAAATATTGCACCAGAAGAATTGGCCGTTATTTCCGGGATTGGTTGCTCCAGCCGTATTGGAGGATATTTCTATGCCTACGGTGCCCATACGACACATGGCCGCGCTTTGCCATACGCACAAGGCGTTAAATTGGCGAACCAAGACCTACATGTAGTATGTTGCTCTGGCGATGGTGATGCGTATGCCATCGGCATGGGACATACCATTCATGCGATCAAACGAAACGTAAATCTTACCTACATCGTTATGGATAACCACGTATATGGCTTGACGAAAGGGCAAACATCGCCACGATCGGACATTGGGTTTGTGACGAAAACATCACCACGTGGCTGTTTTGAAAGTCCTCTTTCCGTTTGCGAAACTGCCATTGCAGCAGGAGCTACTTTCGTAGCACAATCGTATATGATTAACCGCAAAGAATTGGTGGATTTAATTATTAAAGGGATGCAACATGAAGGGTTCTCGTTCATCAACGTATTTAGCCCTTGCGTAACTTATAATAAACAAAATAGCTTTGATTACTTCAAAGAAAACTTGACTACCTTACCAGACGACTACGACTATACCGATCGCTCCTTAGCGTTTAAAACACTTAGCGATACAGATGGGTTGGTAACTGGTCTATTGTACCAAGACAATCAAAAAGAATGCTTTGAACGCAGTATGGCGGCCGTTAATGGGGGTATGCATAAACGAGCATTAGTGCATGATGTGGTAAAACCAGATGCGGCACTATTCGATGAACTATGTGCGGCGTTTAAATAAAAAATTTGCACATACGAGGTATTTATATAGTCAGAGTGAATGGGTATGAGAAGGTGATATCCTAAGTAGCATCGCACGATGTATGGATGTACACTGTTAGCTATATAGTAGGAGAATCAGTGTAATTTCGTATAGGGTACTCTTTTGATGAGGGTATACGCGAGCACTGTCATAGGATATGAAACCGTTTAGCCCCTACACTAGGGTTTATATGGAATAGAAGAATACATTAGTATATGATACATAAACAGGCAAGTAGCACTTATGTGCTACTTGCCTGTTCGTGTGTATACTATGGCATACATAGAGCTAGAGTTTACATTACATGGTGAATATATAGCAGAGTACTTTTTACATAAATCTTTGGAAGTTCGTAGTATACATGTTTGATTTTGTAGAAATATTGTTTGTTGTGCAATTATCATCAATTGTAGCATGGTATGATTGATGATATTACTTAACAGTAAAAGAGGTGTGCGGGTCAGAGAATTTATTTAATAATGGATATTGTAAGGGGATACCAGTATAAATAAAGAGTATAAATTTTATAAGGAGATAGTATGGATTGTATAGAAGCTCATAAGTATTCTTTTGCAAATAAAACTATGCTTAAAAATGAGAAGAAGTGTGGTTGTTTTTATTGCTGTAAAATCTTTTCTCCAAATGAAATAGAAGATTGGCGTGAAGATGAACCAGATTGTACAGCTATTTGTCCGTATTGCGGTATTGACTCTGTGATAGAAGAATCTATTGGATACCTACTAACAAAAGAGTCGTTAGAAAAAATGCACAAAGAATGGTTTTAGTAAAATGAATTAGCTACATTTGTTGGCAAACATTAAGGTCTTACACATAATAAGTGTGCTACTGTTGCCATATAATCACGACTATTATGTATAATGCATCCAATTCTAATCTGAACATAATCATACTACTTGTATCTAGTTAATGATTACGGTCATTGTGGATGCATTCATAATTGCAATTTTACCATTTTTATTAATACTTTTAAAAGTGATTTATTTCTATTATATAGCTGTATAATTTGCTTTTTGAACGATTTACGAAAGTCCTTTTAAAAGGCTTTCGTCATACTAGACATCTCTTTCTTTGATTCTGTGGTTGTCGTATATCGGATGGATTTGTCGGTTTTGTGTGAGCGAGGTAAGGTGGTTTTAAAGGCGTTCGTAGCTGGACTATCATCATTAAAACACTGTTAGAACAGCTAGATAGCAAACTATTGTTAGCCTCTTACTAGATAGGGTTATTGTATGCATCTAGTTTCCATCTAGGGCTAATAAATTTTTTTTCATGGGAAACGCATAGCCTATTTTTTTCCTGCCTTCAGTTTCAAACTGTATGATGATAGAAGCATTTTCTATGGATATGACAGTACCGCGTCCAAAGAATGTATGGTGTATCTGTTTTCCTATTATATCATCAGGAATAGTCGAAGAAATATTGAGGACCGATGAGGGACGAACTAATTTGCACATTACCAAGATGTAATACCTCATATTCTTTGATTTTGGGCAATTATGGGCGGTTTTAACGTAAAATACTAGGCTTATACTAAAGTTGCATTTTAGTAATGGTTGAACATTGTATATTTATTTTAAAAGATAAATAAATACTTATAGGATAATTATTATATAAATAAATAAGTACATAAATAATTACGATAAAAGTATGCTCATACTATACGTATGTACTTGGTCTGTGGATGGGGTCAAGTTATGTGGGAGCGTAATGTGTAAGGGGCATAAAAAATCATGGACAGCACCATACAGGCAAGTTGATTATGAAATATAGCGTTTTTTAACAAAACGCATAATTTATATATAGAATAGGCATATCGGATTGATAGGATATAACATTTTAGCTATAATTTTTATTGAAAAAGATTAATATCATTTTTCAAGTTTGTTGTATGCAATGCGTTTGATAGCAGGTGCTAGGAGGAGTAGAATGGGTAGAATGGTAGAAGTAGAAGCAGAATGTGATATGCCACAAACGTTGAAACGGTTTAATTCGCTAGAGGTGAAAGCGACTTCCTTAGGTGGAGTTCAGAGGGTAGTGATGGCAGCGATTCCCTTTTATGATAGAGGAATCGATAGTACACTCGTTGTTTATGAGGATGGAAATTTAATGATTGAGCATACATCGGTACGCCGTTTCATTCATCATATGGCAAAAATGCGAGGATTACGGTTGAGTTACGTGCGCCAGATTGAAATGGGAGACCATATTCGTGGCTATACACTGCCCTTTACCATTGACCCGTTGCATACTTTTATTATGATGAAATGTCGCAATCATCCGATTGGGCGAGATCCAGCATATGGTTATTTCAATAGTTATCTATTATTTTCTGGTTTATTTGCGTCCACCACGACGAAAGAATCGGCCTTTGTGATTAATAGAACGTGGCAGATTCCTATTTATTTAGGCTTGCGAAGTATTCATAGTAAATTATGGCACGCCTATGAAAGTCATCGCGCGTATATATGCGATTTAAAATATATGTTAGAGTTGCCATGCAATAGTCATGTATGTCATAATTATGGTAATCAATATATACAGTCGTAATGATAGAAAGGGGTCTATTATGAACACTACGGATTATGATAGTATGTACCCGTATACGGGTGGCAATCAGTATTCTACTAAATTTTGGGAAAATTTTGTGTATGTCACAACGCATAAGTATGCTGATTTTCATGGACGTGCTTCACGAGGCGAGTTTTGGCGTTATACGTTAGTCGTATTCCTTATATCCGCCATTCTTCCTCTATTGGCGAGGGCCATTTTTAGTGATGGTGTTGGGGATGCGTTGTCGGTTATCATATCCATAGCTTTGTTCTTACCGTCGTTGGCACTATCGGTGCGTCGATTGCATGACATCGATAAATCGGGCTGGTGGGTATTGATTCAGATCATCCCATTATTGGGCGGTTTATATTTGTTATATTGCAATGTCCGTCGTGGCGATCCTCAAGCCAATCGATTTGGTCCAAATCCGATTCCAGAAGAATAACAAGATGGGTCTACGCGTAGCATCTCGTGTTATTGGCTTACTGAGTTACTATAGAAATACATGCATGTTGCTGATGTTGAAAGTCGGCAATATGCATGTTTTTTTATTGTAGCATGGAAGGTCATGGATATGACTTTCATCAAAAGTGGGCGCCTTATCATAGAAAAGAGGGCGTGCATAAGGTGCGTGTATGAGTGCCTTGGTAAGCGATGGATTCGTTTATACCTTATAGACGCAAAAGCACCGATTGCTCATGATAGAAAGGGGGGGGGAGAGCAATCGGTGCTTTTTGCATACTATATAGTTAGGTGTTATATAGTTCATCAGTTATTGATACATATATAGCAGATAATACCTATATAAGCTATATCTATGGTAAATAGATAATCGTAGGAGTGGTAGATTATCTATGAATATTAGTCGAGTGTATTGGATTCAGTTTGCATAAGACCTTGGGCATTACGGAATTCAATGTCTTCTTTTTGAGCTTTTAATGTAGGATCCTTAGGCGTACCGAGTAGACGTCCATAAAGGAAGTGGTAGGCAAGGAACGCTACGATTGATACGATGGCGGTCAATAGGAACATGTTGGTGAAACCGACGATTTCTTTCACACCGCCTAGTATGTAAGGTCCTACACCGATACCGATATCAAGGGCGATAAAGTATGTGGAAGTGGCGATGCCGATGCGATGGTAAGGAACCATCTTAACCACAAGGGCTTGTCCGTTTGACATGTACGTACCATATCCTAACCCGACAAATACAGCGGATAATAGAATCATCCAACTAGCGCTAGCATAGGCAAGTAAGATAATGCCGATGGCAAGGGAAATGAAGCAAGGGTATAAGACAAAGTTTTCCCCTTTTTTATCAAATAGAATGCCAAGACCAGGACGGGTAATGGTAATGATAACAGCGTAGACTACAAAGAAGAATGTGCCGGCTTGTACCATGTTGATTTCTCGTGTGTAGGATGCCATGAAACCGAGTACACCGGAATAGGCTAACCCAACGAGGACAGAAATGAGGGTAACAGAGTTTACACGAGGTTCTAAGTAATCTGAAATGTGAAATGCTGTATGTGCGCCTTTTGGTGCGGAGAAGGTAGGTTCTTTAAATTTCATTAAGAACGCACCGATAATACAAAGAATAACTAAGGCGACACAGAAGTAAATGATAAAATCAAAACTTGTTAAGTGTAATAAGAAAATGCCAAGGAATGGACCGATAGCGGCGGCCAAACTTGTGCTAAGACCGTAGTAGTTGATACCTTCGCCACGGCGTGCTTTTGGAATAACGCTAGCGATAATAGTACTTGTTGCTGTGGAAGTAATACCATAGGCAAAACCGTTTATAAAGCGAACGATATCAAGGACTGCAAGGTTTGGTGTGTAAAAGTAAAGAATGGTGGACACCAAATATATAAATAAACCGCCGTATAAGACTTTTCTACATCCGAGCGTACCTACAAAGCGACCAGCAAATATACGAGCCACGACGGTACCAATGATGTAGATGCCGACTGCTAACCCAGCTTGACTAGCACTGGCGTGAAAGTTATCTTTAGCAACCACGGCGATGATTACCATGAGTAAGTAATAAATTAAAAATACTAATAAGTTGATGATTGTATCCAACACAAAGGGCATTGTCCACAATCGTTCTTTTGAATCAGCCATTGTATAACACCTCTATTTTCATATTTTTTTCTATAGTTTTTAACTGATGTAGATGATTATAAGACTAAGAAAATAACTTGTAAAATGATAAAATGAGAATACAGTTATAATATTTTTTTATAAATTAATTATAGGCGTGTTGAAAAGTAATATTCATAAAATAAATTAATAGATTGACGCTATAAAAAAAGAAATGGGTACACAATCGTTGATAAAATATAATAGTGTAAGGGTGTGTTATTTTTTGTCATTGCAGATAATTCTGCATAGATTTTATTAATAGCATATCTTATATGTATAAAAGTTGCTTGCAAATAAGAAAATAAATGCCTCTGTTTTGTCAATGTTTCTAGGCACTGGGGCGGAGGTATATTTGCTATGCATAGAGGATGAGTGTATGAGCGTATCATTCGGCATAAAACAGCGAAAACCCGTTGTGATAGGGATGGTATCACAACGGGTTTTCTCCGTAGATAGGAATATATGATCGTTCATGCGCTGCGTTTGATGATTGAAAGGTTACAACTCATGAACGATATGTCCAATATAATGATGCATCAATGTAGCCTAAGTAGCAGAAGAACTCACAATCGATAGTAAGTGTTATTATTTCAGTGCCTTTACTGGATAGGGTTATGGATTAGGCACCAGCTCGTTGGGCTGTTTGGATTGGTTCTATAGGTTGTACATTTTGCGTAGGTACAGTACTAGCCACTGGCGTTGCGTTTGGTACGTCTGGTGTAGTAAGGCCTAAGGTCAAGTCTTGAATCATCTGTAAATCTTCTAATGGTGAACGACCGCCTGTTGTCAAATAGCCACCAACCATTAGACCGTTTAAGCCACCAGTTAAGGCGTAGGCTTGTAAATCACGAAGATTTACTTCGCGACCACCAGCGGTACGAATTAATGCTTTTGGCAATACGAAGCGGAATACGGCAAAGGCACGAAGTATTTCAAAAGGAGTCAATCCTTTATTATGTTCAAAAGGAGTGCCTTTGATAGGATTTAGAATATTTAATGGCACCGAATCAATGCCTAATCGTTTTAGCTCAAAAGCCATTTCTACTCGTTGGTCTAAGGTTTCATTCAAGCCTAAAATACCACCGGAACAAACGCGAATACCTGCTTTTTTGGCATTTTCAATGGTACTCATTTTATCTTCATAGGAATGGGTGGTGCAAATGTCTGGGAAATGGCTTGGTGCCGTTTCAATATTGGAGTGATAGCGAGTTACACCAATTTCTTTTAGGGCGAGAGCTTGTTCATAGGTCAATAGTCCAAGGGAACAACAAATTTCAAGACCCACTTCGTTACGAATGCGTGTTAAGGCATGGAGAATTTGATCAAATTCATTAGGGTTGGTGGTGTTTCGTCCGCTAGTAACGATGGAAAAGCGAACGGCACCAGCTTCTTTCGCCTTTTTAGCCGCATTGACGATATCATCTTCTTTCATAAATGGGTATACAGTAACCCCTGTATCGTGATGGGCCGATTGGGCACAGAATTTACAGTTTTCTGGGCATTTGCCAGAGCGAGCGTTGACGATGGCGCAAATATCTACCTTGTTATCGTTGTAGTGTTGACGAATTTTGTCGGCCATGGCCAATAAAATCATTGTATCTTCATCGGGTGTGCGAATGAGTTCACGCGCCTCTTCTACGGTGATTTCACCACCGTCTAATACCTTTTTTGCATATTGAATAATTGTTTCGTAATGACCGACTTGGGCTTTAGGATGATTTGTGTCTCTCATAATTTTTACCTCACATATATTGTTAACCTAACCTATTGTTTGTAGGTTGATAGTATAAGGCTATTATATATCTCATAGGTGTAATCGTCAATCATGAAAGAAAGCAAAGGTTAACATAAAAGAAAACCAGACTTCCTGTTACGGACGTAAGAAAAAGAGAACTAGTGGTGAAAGACAGAGGAGTTTTATGCTATAAGTGTATAGAACCGATGAGGCGTGAACGGAATGTGTGAGCATTCGTAGCACTGCGCGTGAAGAAGCGACTTTCAAAATGATAGATACGAAACGCCTTACACGACATAAAGGTAACCCTTACATGATATAAAGGTAACCCTTATATGATATAAAGCTAAATAAGGCTAAGTCTTACAGGATATATAAGTAATTCATCATGTATCACGAAATGAGTAATCATTAAAGCTACATCTTACACGGTATCAAGCTAAATAAGGCTAAGTCTTACACGATATGAAACTAAAAAAGCATTGTTTGTCATATTGGAAGCGGGTTCATCAAATACAAGGGGAACGTTTACATAGGGCCTATGAGTTAGTTGTTAAACTTTTACAGAGGATACATGACTAAGCATTAAACTTTTACATAGGAATATACGTCAGCATCAAACTTTCACATAGGAACATGGACAGTCATGGATCGGTCTATTCATTTCTTATAGGTCTATGTGGTACAATACAGGTACTAATGAGTGTGTCAGTAGAACGTGGCGATTGGCACGCAACGATTACGGATAAGTAGTAGATTACCATGTATGGGTGTACCACGTATGGTATAGATGATTATGACGACCATGATAGGTCGTAGTAGATAGAATTGAGAGAGGATGATTCGATGCAGCCATTTCGTTTTATTCAATGTGGCGATTTACATTTGGGTACGCCTTTTTCCTATGTGAAGATGGATAATCCACAAGTTAATCAAGTGGTGGCTACTTCGACCTATCGGTCATTTGAGCGTATTGTAGAGCTAGCTATTGTAGAAGGGGTCGACGCTCTATTCATTACAGGGGATGTTTACAATAGTGCGGATCATAATTTAGCAGCTCAGGTGCAATTTGTTCGTTTGTTGCGCCCGTTGGAAGAAGCACAGATTCCCGTTTATATTGTGCAAGGTAATCATGATCCTGCTGAAAGTTGGCAGGCCCATATCGCCATGCCGAGCAATGTGCATATATTTTCCGATACCGAGGTGGAACGGATGCCGCTTATGGTAGGAAATGTTGAAATTGGTGGTATTTATGGTATCAGTTGTGGTCACGGTAATGAACGAGTGTCGCAAGTGGAGAACTTTCAGAAATGGGATAGGGATGAGTTTAGTATTGCCATGATGCACGGCACCGTAGGAGGCGTTAGCGCGGAGCATATGACGGTGAATCCTTGTACGCAGGGAGCACTGCTAGATAGGGGCATGGATTATTGGGCGTTAGGTCATATTCATAAGCGGAGTGTAGTACATCAACAGCCGTATGTGGTGTATGCAGGCAATCCGCAAGGGTTACATAAGAAAGAAACGGGACCGAAAGGTTGTTATGTGGTACAGGTGGCCAGTAATGGTCATTGTGAGTTGACGTTCAAGGAAACGAATGCGGTGCGTTTTGAACACGTGGATATTCCGATTGACTCACTTCATACAGAAGCGGAAATGGTAGAAATGATACGTCATCATAAAGAGATGATACGAACGAAGGTGGCGGTACCTGTGTTGCTAGACATTACATTGACGGGGATGGGCCCTATGTATCGGTTGTGCGCAGATGAACAAGTGCGCCAAAGTTGGTTGGTTGCATCGCAAGAAGATGAAGCACATCGTCATCAATTTGTCATGCCTTATGAAATACGAAATGCATCTGAGCCAGAGATGGACCTTGCTATACGCCTTCAGGGCGCTGATGTGGTAGGCGACTATTTGCGGGCCTTTATGACGATAGGTGAAGGACGACAGATTATAGAAGAGCGACCTGAAATGAAACGACTAGGTCCCTATCAAGCATTATTAACAGATGAGTTGATTGAGAGGGCTTTACAGCGAGCAAAAATAGAGGGTGCCATGCGTTTAGCAGGAGAGAGCGATGAAGATTAAACAGTTACAGTTAGAAGAATTTGGACCCTATCGAAATTGGTCGTTTACGGCTGGTCAAAAGGGGGTACAACTGATATATGGAGCCAATGAAAGCGGTAAAACATCGCTGTTAGAAGGAATGCGTACCATTTTGTTCGGAGGCAAGGCCAAAGGGTATGCTACTTGTATAGGCTCTATGATTGTGGAGCATGAAGGACACGATTATTATATTGGTCGCCATCAGAAACGGCTTGACTTTTATCCGCTTGGTGAAAGTCCGATTACCCAAGAACCTGCGGCGTATTGGTGGCATGGGTTGAGTAAAAAAACATACAACCGTATTTTTGCCTTAACCTTGGCCGATTTACAAGGGGTACAAATCGTACAAGAAGTAGATGTACGAACACGTTTTTTTGGCGCCGAAGGTGGAGAAAGTCTTAGTGCGGTGGTGCAGAATATTGAAAAGGCGTCACAAGAGTTATTGGTTACGTCGGTGAATGGAAAACGAAAAATCAATCGTTTAGTAGAAGCGTTGCAGCAAAATCAATCGCGGATTGCGGAATTATCCGCTCACGAGGTGACGTATCGGCAATTACAACAACAACTGGACAATACGGTTCTTACAGAGCGCGAATTGTTAGACCAATTACAAGAGCGACAAGAGTATATTCACAGTATTGATTTGGTGTTACAAGCGTGGGAAACCTATGGACGTGCAGAAGAGGCAAAGAAGCAAATTAGCATGTTAGCATCGGTTAAGCAGTTAGAGCGCGATCGCTTTTTAGCGTTGGATCGTGAGCTTAACCAATGTCGCGAACATATGCAGATTTGGAGAGATAAAGAAGCGGGACTTATGCCGGATCATTTCAGTCCTCAATCCCCATTAGGTATATATGCACAAGACATTGAAGAATTGTATCAAGAGGTGTCTAAATGGGATCAATTACGGAAGGAATGTAAACAAGGCGAAGCCTATTTAGAGAAAGTACAAGAGCAATTAGCCTTGTCACGGACATTGCATTCTGCTTGGCGCAGTGATGTGCCTATGGATACGGACATCAACTGGTATGAAGGAGAGCGCTTGGCCAACCAATTGCGCATAGCCACCGCCAATTATGAACAGTGGCAAGCAAGAGAACCAGTATTGCCGAAAGAGTTAGAAGGTCATGAAGTGGTTGTGAATGGTTCGCCTAGGCCAACTGTATCGCCTGAGGCGGTACAAGATATACGCCGAGCCTATGCGGCGCTACAAGACGTACGTGCAGACCAGAAAGGATGGACGAGCAAGAGGAAATGGTGGCTCAAGGTTACTACAGTCGCATGGGGTATAGCGGCTATCGGCATTTTTATGGTCCTTCTTGGCGTAGCACTAGCTATGATGCCCCTATGGATAGGGATAGCACTCTTGGTGATAGGGAGTAGTGGAGGCCTGTATAGTTATTGGCAAGGCCATAGAGCGAGTACGAATCAGCAAGAGATGGCAGTGTCTGTTGCACATAAAGAAACAGCTCTTCGTCAGTTAGCTCAGCACTATGAGGTGCCTATGCCGACGAGCGAAGCGGATTTACAAGAGATAGAACGGACTCGTGCCGTTACTGCTTCTATGACGCAAGACGTGACCTTGATGAAAGCCCATGCCTATCAGGAACTATGTGCACACTGGCGAGAGGAAGGAAAGACCTTAGAAGGGGTGAAAGCAGAGGCGCTACGAGCTTGGCAACATTGGTTGCCAGCGGCAGCTAGACGGACGCTAGTGGATACAGATTTTTTTGCTATGAAACAAGAATATGACCGCTACCTAGAACAACTACACCTTTTTAAAGGCTATGAACGTCGCATGGAAGAACATCGAGCGGCACTCAATGCCATTGAAGAGAGGGCACATACGCTATGGGACAACGTGGGGATGAAAACCGCGGTGACCCCGAGTGAAATGAGGCGCTTATATCGCCTGTTAAAAGAGTTTCGTCAAAAAAAGATACGATGGGAACAAAAGGAATCGCAACGGAAAAATTTCCGTGAAGAATTTGATCAGTGGAATCGAAAAGAAAAAGATGTATTACTTGCTCAAGATGAGTTAATTCAGCGTAGTGGATTGCAGTCTGCTGCAGAATATCGACAACAACTATTGCGTTACGATCAATTGAAGCAATGGGAAACAATTTACCATCAGAGCCGCATTCAATTAGATTTAATTGCAAAGCAAGATGATAATCCAGATATTCTATATCGTCGATTGCGTGAAGGAAACTATGATAAATGGGTGTCCGAATCGAAACATAATGCAGATGAAGTGGCGATAGTAGAACAAAAACTAGCAGACCTCTATGAAAAACGGGGAACGATTACGGAAGCGATGCGCACGTTGGCGGATGATGTAGTCTTGGCAAATACGTTGCAAGAACGAGAAACGTTGGAAAGTGAATTATCTGAGGCCTTAGAAGAATGGGCTACACAAGTATTTATGCATCATGCCATGGATCTAGCACAACGTGAATATGAAGTGCATAGCCGACCGCACATGCTCTCGCTTGCATCGGACTATGTATCCAGTTTGACTAATGGGCAGTACACGTTAGAACAGGATAGAATAGAAGAAACGGTGTATGTAAAAGATTGTCATGGTCAGCGGAAGGATAGTCGCTATTGGAGTAGCGGCTTAGGCGATCAAGTCTATTTGGCGTTGCGCTTAGCCTTGGCCACTTCCTTTTCAGAACGGGTAGAACCATTACCACTGGTGCTAGACGATATTCTAGTGCGCTTTGACCAAGATCGACAAGAACAAGCGCTTTCTTTGTTACGTCGTATAGGGGCCACACAGCAAGTGTGGATCTTCACTTGCCAACGAGAATTGCTTTCTATGGCGCGTAAACAAGATGGCATTGATACCTACGTGTTAGAGGATCAAAACGTGGTAGCTCTCAGTTAGCACAATGAGTCAGTTTGCTCCTACAAACCTTTTTATCGAAACGCGAGAGACCTAGGTATCCCTACTTGTTATAGGCGTTACAGTTTTAGTACGGCACACGTTTTTGTAACGATGAAACGAGTGATACGCTGTATATGATTCGCCCAGAGCATACCAAGGCTAGGCGTAGAGCGACGTATAGGCCGCTATGCATCGTAGCGTCAGCGGGGCGACTTGTTTGTATCAGTCGATATAAATCGCAGCGACTAGCGGTGAGCAGTTTAGTGGGATATGGGAAAGATGAAACAAGTGATACGCCGTATATGATTCGCCCAGCGCATATCAAGGCTAGGCGTAGAGCAACCTGTAGGCCGCTGTGCATCGTAGTGCCAGCGAGGCGACTCATTTGTATAAGTCAATATAAATTGTAGCGACTAGCGGCGCGTCGTTTTATGAGGTATCGGATGTGTGTCATTGTGTATACAAAAAACAATAATGTTTTAAATGCATGGTATTATGATGAAAAATCATAATACCATGTTTTTTATATATTTTTCTTTTTCAGTAGACTTTATTATACTAGTAGTAGACATTTTCTATAGAATTTATAAATATGAGTGTGACTGTACTCTCCGTTGAGGAGAATTATAGGGACGTGGTTAATGTATATACAAATATAGCTTTGTATATATATTAATAATTGTATAGTCCTATTATGTAAGAAAGTGTAGAGCAGAACTGAAAAATGAAAAATGTGATACATATACATACGACATATTTATACTAAATCTATAGATGAGTGAATCCATGTACATAGGTTATGTACATGGTATAGTTAGTAATACTATGAGATCCAGTAGTATGTATCATATGATACAGTAGTAAGAGAGAGGTTGTTTATAGATAAGGCAATACCTATAAACACGGAAGGAGTCTAGTATGGCAGAAGACAGAGACTGTATAGAGCAGCAACAAGGAGTATGGGAAGAAAATGGCTTATATGATCGCCGTTTTGAAAAAGATGCATGTGGCATGGGCTTTGTGGTTAATATTAAAGGGAAAAAATCACATGACATCATTGACGATGCGTTAGGCGTATTGGAGCGACTTGAACATCGTGGCGCTAGTGGTGCCGATAAAGATACTGGTGATGGTGCTGGTATTATGGTGCAAATTCCTCATGATTTCTTCCGACGTGAATGTGATGTGTTAGGCATTAATTTGCCACCTGCTGGAGAGTATGGGGTGGGCATGGTATTTGCTCATCGGTATGAATCGTTTAGAAATGAACAAAAATCGATTTTGGAAGATATTGTTCGTGAAGAAGGGCAAGTTGTATTAGGTTGGCGTGAAGTTCCCGTTGATTCGGGGGCAGTGGGCGCGAGTGCTGCTGCCATTCGTCCGTGGTTTTGCCAAATTATTATTGGCAAAGGTAAGGGTGTTACGAATCAAATGGAATTTGAACGGAAGTTGTATGTGATTCGTAAATTGGCAGAAAAACGAATTATTCCTATTTCCAAGGCGCAAAGCAGTGACTTTTACATTGCGTCCTTATCGTCGAAAACCATTGTGTATAAAGGCATGTTGACACCGGCACAATTACGTGAGTTTTACCTAGATTTATCAGATTTAGATTTTACCTCCGCCTTAGCCATGGTGCATAGTCGGTTTAGTACGAATACATTCCCTAGTTGGGCGAGAGCACATCCGAATCGCTATCTAGTACATAATGGAGAAATTAATACGATTCGCGGTAATATTAACTGGATTAATGCACGGGAAGAACGAGCAGAATCACCGTATTTCCCAGATATTAAAAAAGTGTTCCCTGTTGTAGATGATACGGGATCCGATTCAGCCATGTTTGATAACACGTTGGAATTTTTGCATATGACTGGGCGCAGCTTGCCTCATGCGATTATGATGATGATTCCAGAACCATGGGAAAAACATACATTGATGGATCAGGCAAAGCACGATTTCTATGAGTTTAACAGTTTTATGATGGAACCATGGGACGGACCAGCAGCGATGGGCTTTACGGATGGTAAAGTAATCGGTGGTATCCTTGATCGCAATGGACTACGACCAGCACGGTATTATGTAACGAATGATGATCGTGTGATTATGGCGTCTGAAGTGGGCGTTGTAGATGAAGCGGATGAGAATATCCGCTATAAAGGCCGTTTAGAACCAGGTAAAATGTTACTCATTGATACAGAGGAAGGGCGCATTATTTCCGATGAAGAAGTGAAACATCAGATTGCCACCGAACGACCTTATAGTGACTGGGTGAAAGAACATATTATTCATTTGGAAGATATTGAAAAAGCAAATCATCAGGATATTTCTGTGGTAGATGATGTATTCTTAGCACAACAAGCATTTGGCTATACCCAAGAAGATATTGTGCGCATGATTACGCCGATGGCAAAAGACGGAAAAGACCCAGTAGGTGCCATGGGGGCGGATGCACCGTTGGCGATTTTATCGGATAAGCCACAGCTACTGTATACGTACTTTAAACAACTGTTTGCGCAAGTGACGAATCCACCAATCGATGCGATTCGTGAAAAAATGGTTACCTCTACGCGCGTTATGCTCGGCAATTGTGGCAACATGACAGAACCTAATAAAGTAGGCACCTATGCGATCAGTTTGAAAACGCCTATATTGACGAATGAAGAATTAGCGACCATCAAGCAATTAGATTGTCGGCGTATGAAAACAATTACCTTGCCGATTTTATTTAATCCTGCTGAAGGGGAACAAGGCTTGCGAAGCGCCTTACAAGAGTTATGCTTGAAAGCTGAAGAAGCGGCTCGTGGGGATCAAAATATTCTTATTTTATCAGACCGTGGCGTCGATAAAGATCATGCAGCCATTCCAGCCTTGTTAGCGGTGGCAGCGGTACATAATCATTTGATTCGTAACACGTTGCGTACGGAAATTGGCTTGATTTTAGAGTCTGGCGAACCGCGAGAAGTCCATCATTTCTGTACCCTTATCGGTTACGGTGTTACCGCCATCAATCCATACTTGGCCTTAGAAACAGTAAAAGACTTAGTGGGTAAAAAACGACTTGGTGCGATGACCGTAGAAGAAGCAGAACAGAACTATATTAAAGCGGCCGTAGGGGGCATGATGAAAGTTATGTCTAAGATGGGGATTTCTACGGTGCGTTCTTACCATGGGGCACAAATCTTTGAGGCTCTAGGCTTGAACAGTGATTTTATCAATAAATACTTCGTGAATACACCAACACGCATCGGTGGTATTGGTACTCGCGGTATCGCCTTAGAAGCGTGTGCTAGACATGAACGGGCCTTTGGGGATAACGCCCCTAGCGTATTAGCGCCAGGTGGTTTCTACGGTCCTATGAAAGATGGAGAAGAGCATTTATTTAATCCTAAATCCATTGAACTGTTGCAACGCTCTTGCATTGATAACGACTATGCTGCATATAAAGAATATGCCCACGATATTCAGACAAACTATCATGTGACGTTGCGCAGTTTACTAGAACTTAATTTCCCTGTAGGCGGTGGTATAGCCATTGAAGAAGTGGAACCAGTAGAAAGCATTATTAAGCGTTTTAAAGCAGGGGCTATGAGTTATGGCGCTATTAGTAAAGAAGCTCATGAAACTATCGCCATTGCTATGAACCGCATGGGTTGCTTGTCTAATTCGGGCGAAGGCGGCGAAGATGTGGCTCGCTTTACCCTATTGCCAAATGGGGATTCCATGAATAGTGAAGTGAAACAAGTATCGTCAGGACGATTTGGGGTTACCGCTAACTATTTAGTGCATGCACAAGAATTGCAAATTAAATGTGCCCAAGGTGCTAAACCAGGGGAAGGCGGTCAATTGCCAGGGAAAAAAGTAGATCCCGCCATTGCCCATGCACGTCATTCTACACCGGGCGTAGAACTTGTATCACCTCCACCGCATCATGATATATACTCTATTGAAGACTTAGCGGAACTCATTTATGACTTGAAATGTGTGAATCGCGATGCACGGGTATCAGTAAAATTAACATCAGAAGCGGGGATTGGTACTATCGCAGCTGGTGTAGCAAAAGCCAAAGCGGATAATATTTTAATCAGTGGTTATGATGGCGGTACAGGTGCTGCAGGGCGCACATCGGTAAAACATGCTGGCGTACCTTGGGAATTGGGCTTGTCGGAAACACATCAAACCTTAATGCTCAATCGCTTGCGTGATCGTATTATCCTAGAAGTGGATAGTAAATTGATGACCGGTTTTGATGTGGTTGTAGCGGCTCTATTAGGGGCGGAAGTATTCGGCTTTGGTACATTGCCATTGGTGGCGGTAGGCTGTAAGATGGCTCGTGTATGCAACTTAAATACATGTCCGTATGGTGTGGCCACACAAGATGAAAGATTACGAGCTCGCTTTACGGGTAAACCTGAATATGTAGTGAATATGTTCCATCATATTGCTCGTGAAGTTCGTGAAATATTAGCACGCTTAGGCTTACGGAGTATGGAAGAGTTAGTCGGTCGTGTAGATTTACTTCGTCAAAAATCCAATGATGATAGTTTTAAATTATCTCGTGTCGATTTAAAGCGGATTCTCTTCCATCCGTATACAGATCCATCCATTGGTCATTTCCATACACAGAAACAAGATCATGAATTAGGCAAAACACTAGACGTGTCTAAATTGTTGCGCATGTGTCGACCTGCCATTGAAGAACAAAAACCAATTCGTGCTAAATTGGCGATTAACAATACGAATCGCGTAGTCGGTACCGTAGTGGGATCCGAAGTTACACGCAAATATGGTGAAGCCGGCTTGCCAGATAATACGATTAAATTGAGTTTTGTAGGTAGTGCGGGACAAAGCTTTGGGGCCTTTATTCCTCATGGCATTACATTGGCGTTGCAAGGTGATGCGAATGACTATGTGGGTAAAGGACTTTCAGGGGGGCGCATTAGCGTGTTCCCACCAGCAAAAGCAACCTTTGAAGCGGACGAAAATATTATCATTGGCAATACCTCTTTCTATGGCGCTACATCAGGCGAAGGATATATCAATGGTCGTGCAGGCGAACGTTTTTGCGTGCGCAATAGTGGTATGACTACCGTAGTAGAAGGTGTAGGTGACCATGGTTGCGAATATATGACAGGCGGGGAAGCCTTGATTCTAGGTTCTATCGGTCGTAATTTTGGTGCTGGTATGTCGGGTGGCTATGCGTATATTCTCGATTGTGATACACGGTATATAAACCAAGAATTAGTAGAACCACGCCCAGCGACAGAGGAAGATGTGGCTCATATTAAAACATTAATTGAACAGCATGTACTCCATACGAACAGTAAAAAAGGCCGTCATATTTTAGATAATTGGCAAACCTTTGCGAAACGATTTACAAAAATTGTGCCACTCGCCTATGAAGCCATGCAAGCCGCCATTGCTCGCCATATGCAAGATGGCTTGAGTCAAGCCGAAGCGGAAATGGCAGCATTCAAAGAAAAATATGCGAAGTAATATTGACATGCTATAGAGTTAGACTCTGTGGATAAGACTCGATTGACGTACGCTCATGTGCGTGCGAAATTTTCTTGTGGTGTCACGATACATAGACATACTGCCTTTCTCTATTGGTAGGGAGATATAAAAATCAGGGATACGTAAGCATCCCTGATTTTTTATTGGTATTGACAAGTGATAGGCAAGGCTTATTAGATTGCATTGTGAATAGGGTGATGAGTCTACGCGTTAGGCATAGTGTTATGGGTAAGATCGTATGTAGAGAACGGTCCTTTGCTATACGCATTACACAGATTCTTGATGATAGCACTTGTATTGTCATACTATGTTGTATATAGACGTAGTAATATATGCTGTCATAGACCGCTAGCTATTTAGTTCTGGTATTCGTAGGTGTTGTTATAGGTGCATGGGACTGTATCGATTCAGCGTGTGGTATTCCTAGCATGACTTGATTCCTACTGCACAAGACGTTCAAAGGCGGGATCACCGTGAAAGGTGGCAAAGTGATCTTGCGTGCGTGCTACTTCTTTCACAGTAGGATCTGTGTCAATAGCACGCTTTAAATAGGTTAAGGCTCGATCGTGGTCGTGGGTGTCTGCATATATGGTGGCCATACCGTAAAGAGACCACGTGTGCGCGGGATCAGTGACGAGCAATCGTTCAAACCATAGGCGTGCATCCTGCAATTGACCGTTTAATTTATAGACCATGGCCATATTGTAAAAGTTGGCTACATACCGCGGTTGCAACTCATACGCATGAGTCGTGTTCGCAAGGCCTTGTTGCGTGTCACCTTGTAGGGCCTTAGCTACACCTAATAAGGAGTACGCCACATAATTAGTAGGATTCATCTGAATAGTTTTCTCTGCCAGTTCGATGCAATGTGGATAGTCGCCTTGTTGAAAGGCTGTAGTAGCCGCTTTGGTTTCCTCAGTTAAACGAGTTAGCTCATGTTGCTCGTCAGTGGATAGAATAATTGGTGTAGACCAGTCAGGCGAAGTAGTAGTACTATCTTTTTGAGATAGGGATGCTTGCTTTTTATCTTCAGTGACTCGTGGTGCCTTTGTGACTATTGCAACTAGGCGATGAACACTTGATGATAGAGTGCTACTTTCAGTATGCCAAGCATAGAGACTGGTGATTAGTAGGATACAGACTAGGATAAGAATGGAGCAATGCGATGGTTTCATGGGGGACCTTTCTGGTATATAATAGGTTGTAGAATGTTAAAAGTATTACTAGTTAGGTACCTAGTATATAGTGCGATAGTAAGGAGAGACACGTGAGTAATTTATATATTTGTATGACATTATATCATATATTTTATACAATTCTTAGACTTAATGAGACAGACAATAATCATTTAATTTTAATGGAACCTATTGAGAATCGAGAGGAGCTAAAACACTTATTAGTAGAAACAGGTTTATTTGATAAGGTTAGTTTATTAGAAGAATTAGATGATAAGTTTGTGTATACAGAAGACGTTATGTCTCTATGCTGGAAAGAATATTTTAAAAACTTCAATGATATATTTCTTTTTAATGATAGTAATATAATGGGCGATTATATTCATTGCCATGGAATAATATATAGATTATTAGATGATGGTCGTGATTCATATTTGGCTCGTGGGAGTTATCATAAAAATTATTTAAAACGAATTAAGTATTATTTTAGGAACAGGTATTGTAATAGAAAGCATTCGTGGGGTTTTTCTCCATATTGTAAATCAATTGAAGTTAATAATAAAATGATTTTAGAACGAGATAAGAGATGGAATAAGTATATAGAAGTTCCTTTTCAGCAATTGATTGAACATGCAAGTAATATAAAAATTAGTGCACTTACTAAAGTATTTCCTATGCCTATAATTAATAATACTAGTAGAAAAAAATTATTATTATTAACACAGCCTCTTTATGAATCTCGAGGTGCATTTTCGATTTTACGTAAAATTACATCGCTAGATAAGCAATTAGAGTTTTACAAGAGTGTAATCGAATCCTATAAAGATAATTATGATATTTATATAAAACCGCATCCTAGAGATAATTGTGATTATTCGTCTTTAGGTGGAATTATTATTAATAAGGCATTTCCTATAGAATTGATAGAGTATATCTCTACTATTGAATTTGATATAGGTATTACATATTTTTCCACAAGTCTTGCTAATTTATCTTGTGTAAAAGAAAAGATCATGTTAGTAGAGTTGAGAAAAGTGTACTAATAATAGTAGAAATATTTGAAAGGATCGTAGTATGAAAAAAGAAATTTTATTAGGAGACTCTATTTATATGGGGGGGGACCATAGACCTGTTATTATTCCAGAAATAGGAATTAATCACGGTGGTAGTTTAGATGTGGCCAAAAAAATGGTAGATGCTGCACATCGTGCAGGAGCTAGACTGATTAAACACCAAACGCATATTATTGAAGATGAAATGAGTGCATATGCTAAACAGGTCATTCCAGGTAATGCAGATATATCAATATATGATATTATGAAATCATGTGCTTTAGAGGAAGAAGAAGAACTGGAATTAAAGCAATACACAGAATCATTAGGGATGTTATTTTTAAGTACACCTTTTTCGCGGGCTGCGGTAGATAGATTGCTAAAGTTTGATATAAAGGCTTTTAAAATTGGATCAGGTGAAATGAATAACTATCCACTTATAGAATATATTGCTAGTAATAAGAAAACAATGATTGTATCTACAGGTATGAATGATATTAAATCCGTATGGAAAACAGTTAATATAATGGAAAAATATAATGTGCCGTATGCGTTAATGCATACAACGAATTTATACCCAACGAAACCGGAACAGGTTCGTTTAGGAGCGATGCAGGAACTTATGAGAGAGTTTCCAGAAACGCCGATAGGTTTATCAGATCATACATTAAATAACAACTCTGCGATTGCGGCGATAACATTAGGTGCGTCATTGATTGAAAGACATTTTACAGATCATAAAGATCGACAGGGACCAGATATTTTATGTTCTATGGATGAAAATGAGTTAGCATCGCTAATTACAGCTTCTAAAGAAATTCCGAGTATGCTTGGAGGCAAGAAAATGGCCTTGCCAGAGGAACAAGTTACTATTGATTTCGCTTTTGCTACAGTTGTGACGATTCGACCAATTAAACAAGGCGAGACTTTTACAGAGAACAATATTTGGGTAAAACGACCAGGGGTAGGAGAATTATCTGCAGAAGAATATTGTAATGTGTTGGGGAAAAAAGCAACACGGGATATTGAGTCAGATGTACATATAATGTATGACATGATAGAGGAATAAGTATATGGCTAAAAAGATTGTTTTTATTACAGGCACTCGTGCAGATTATGGTAAAATAAAAGGTTTTATTAAGGAAAGTAATAAAAAAGATATAGACGTCCACATATATGTTACGGGCATGCATTTGTTAGAGAAATTCGGAAGTACATATCATGAAATCGAGAAAGATGGCTTTAATAATTTATATCTTGCATGGGATTCGTTAGATTATTCTAATACACCATCTATGAGCAAAAATATATCGAGGATAGTTTATAGCCTTTCTTTATACATAGAAACACTACAACCAGATATAGTAGTTGTACATGGCGATAGAATAGAGGCACTGGCAGGTGCTATTGTAGGAGCACTAAATAATATTTCTGTAGTTCATATTGAGGGGGGAGAGCTATCAGGAACTATCGATGATTCTCTTCGGCATGCTATTACGAAGTTATCCCATATTCACTTAGTAGCAAATAGTGAGGCTAAAAAGAGAGTTATGCAATTAGGCGAACCAAAGCAACAGATTTATGTTATTGGTTCAGCAGATATTGATAGTATGTTATATGCATCCTTACCAACATTAGCAGAAACAGTCAGTCATTATGATATACCATTTCTTGAGTATGGTATTGTATTATTTCATCCTGTCACTACTGAATACAATACTATGAAAAAGCAAGCAGAAATTTTAGTTGAAGCACTATTAAAAAGTGAACATAATTATATCGTTATTTACCCTAATAATGATTTAGGATCTCATTTTATTATTGATGCATATAATCAGTTACAAGGTGAAAGATTTAGGATTTTTCCATCTATACGTTTTGAATATTTTTTAACTTTACTAAAACATGCACAATTTATTATTGGTAATTCTAGTGCAGGCATACGTGAAGCTGGTATATATGATATTAAAACGATCGATATTGGAACAAGACAACACAGAAGATATAATGTGGATAATGATGCGCATATTTTTCATGTAGATAGTGATGTTGAGCAAATTTTAGAGGCTATTAGACAGCCCTATAAAGGGACCGATTCTTTTGTAAATAAATTTGGAAATGGAGATAGTTGTGAACATTGGAGTAAATTGCTAGATAGCAATCATTTTTGGCAAACTGCTTTTCAAAAGCGATTTGTAGATATGGAGGATTGAATGATAGAAGGAAAGAAAGTGCTAGCAATTATTCCTGCTAGAGGAGGAAGCAAAGGCATTCCTAATAAAAATATTATTGATTTAGGTGGAAAACCATTAATTGCACATTCCATAGAAGTAGCTAAACAAAGCAACTATATTGATGATATTGTTGTTTCTACTGATAGTAAGCCTATTAGTGATATAGCAAAAAAGTGGGGAGCGGATGTTCCATTCTATAGACCTTCAAAATTAGCCAGTGATACATCAAAAACTATAGAAACAGTTATATATACTATTGATGAATTAAAAAAAAGGCGTAGATTATATGATATATTAGTTTTGTTACAACCAACGCAACCATTTCGTAAAGTTTCTGATATTGATGCAGCGATTAAATTACATATAAAAACTAATGAAGATATAGTATCTGTTTCTTCTGTTAAAGATAACCCAATTTTGATTCGGTCATTAGATGACAAAGGGCACCTAAAAAATTTATTGCCCTGTAGTAGTACAGTTCGTAGACAAGAAATGCCTATATATGTTCGTGTAGATGGATCAATTTATATTAATAAAATTAGTACATTAACAGAAACTACTAGTTTTAATGATAATCCTATGGGTTATCTTATAACAAATTCATATATGGTAGATATCGATACTAATAGAGATTTAGAATGGGCACGGTATCTCTACGCCCATAAAATGGATATAGATAAGGTGTGATGCTATGAAAGATAGAAATCGATGGTTCTATAGTTGTCTATGTGTGTTGATAGGTTTTTTTGCATTAGTAACGGCAGGCTGCGGCACTAAGACGGTACATGTGGCTTCGGTAGAAATGAAAGACATGCCGGTTCATATTAGTACTGATGCAAATGTAGTTTCTTTACATCAAGCGACGATTGAACCGACCGTATCAGGACAAGTGGCGACGATGCACGTCAAAGTAGGCGATCAAGTGACGGTGGGCCAAGTGATTGCTACCCTCGATACGGCGCCATTACAAGCACAGTTGGCTAGTTTAGAGTCGCAATTAGGAGCGCCTGCGGTAAGCAGTGGCACAGACATCAGTACTGTTGATCCAGTTATTAGTAATGCCCAGGTAGCACAAGCAAAACAGTTACGAGAATCAGGGGCGATTACGCAAAAAGAATATGATATCATCGTATCCCGTGCGACGCCAACTACAGTGGTGCGGACTACACCTTCGGCACCGAACAGAGATACGTCGGGGATTACAGCAGCGATAGCACAGATCGAGCAACAAATCGCACAATCTACGATTGTATCGCCTATGGCTGGGACGGTGAGTGCTATTTATAATGAAGATAGAAAAATTGCGATAGCAGGACGGCCGTTTGCTATGGTACAACAGGCAACGCCTGTAGTGGCATCAGTTACGATTCCTCAAGAATTTGCTAAAAAATTGGCGATGCCGGAAGGACAAGCCACGACTACGGTGTATCTTAAAGTAGATACAGATACGATTCCAGGGGTCATCACCTATATTGATACAAATGCCATTAAGACTGTACCTAGCGTATTAGTGAAAGCTACGTTCGATAATGCATTGCAGAAAATACGACCAGGTGAGTTTTACACTTTAGTAATTGAATCCAGTGCGACAGCACCCATCTTAGTAGTACCACAAGAAGCGGTTCACACCAATAATGATGGCACCTATGTATATGTAGTCACTGATGATAATACGATCGATGTGCGTGCCGTCGAAACGGGTGAAACCATAGATGGATATACGGTGATTCTTTCTGGCGTAAAAGAACATGAACAAGTGGTTACGTCTAAAGGAAACTATCAACTAGGGGACCGCGTGAAAGTTAGTTAATTGCGACTTGATAGAACGATGTATCCTATGATTGGGCATACTTTGAAAGTTGAGACCGTTCTAGCACATATGATGGCTTACGTATCGTGATGATGCATACATTAATGACCTCGCGTGTGTACAGATGACCAAATCACCAATGGTGATGAGATGCAAGTTAATGCATCTTGAGTATATAGATGACCAAATCTTACAACGGTGATAGATAGAACGATCCCTATAGAGATTGATAGCATTCTTAGAGACTTTCATAGCGATTAGAAAGAGCCTTGTAGGATTTTTAGTCCGTTTCTATCCTATAGGTTGATAAAAAATGTAAAAATGGATATAATCAATTGTATTGAAGATTATAGATATAAAATATAATCAGATCTAGGAAAAGCAGGGGGCGAGACTCATTTTAGAATTTAATCGATTTGAATTATGTGACAAACCAAAAATAGATAAGTATTTTGCAGAACATCATTATGAAGCTTCTGATCAATGTTTTACTACATTATATATGTGGCAGGATGCATATGGCATTGGCTGGGCAGAAGATAGAGGCATTTTATTTATCAAAGGTGGCGGCAAGCTAGAGCATCCATTTTTATTACCACCATTTGCTAGTAAAGAAGCTAAATTTATGGATGGCGTTGAAAAAGCTAGAGAATGGTATGAAGCGAATCATATTCCCTTTGTATTTCGTGGTGTTAGCGCGGAAGTGAAAACGTTATTAGAAGAACTATATCCGAACCAATTTGAATTTACGCCTGATCGCGACAATTTTGAATATATTTACAAGACCGATGATTTAATTCATTTGGCAGGGAAGAAATTTCGACAAAAGAAGAATCATCTAAATCAATTCCGAATGCAAAACACGAATTACGAGTATGTACCAATTACAGATGATATTATCCCTTTATGTCGTGATACAGCAGCGGCTTGGCTCAATAATCATGAAGACAAAGAAGATGGTGCAGATGATGAATTAGTGGCGATTAATTTATTATTTGACCACTGGCATGAATTAGGCTTATCTGGTGGTGCTATTGTCATGTATGGTCGCGTAGAGGCGTTTAGCATTGGTGAATATTTGAATGATAAAATAGCACTCATTCATATTGAAAAAGCAAATCCTAATGTGCGCGGGTTATACCAAGCTATTAATAATGAATTTATTCGTCACTCTTTTGCGGACACAGAATTTGTGAATCGTGAGGAAGATATGGGGATTCTCGGCTTGCGACAAGCGAAAGAATCGTATCATCCAGATCATTTTGCAGAAAAATATGCGGCGGCCTATGTGGGCTAGTGGTGATGTTAGTAAGAAAAACATGTGATTAGGTAGCTATCTGCTTACCGTAAAAGGATAATCGGGTTTATCATAGAGATGTGTATGTTCTACAAGATGTGTACACATCTATAGTATTTCTCATATAGATGATATTCCGTTGTGAGACCTACACACTGTGGGCAGTATAAAAGGCTATTTTTACATAGACGCATGTATATAACAGTATAAAATAGAAAAACTACACGAAACAGGCTATGAAAGCTGTGACGTGTAGTTTTTGTCTATTCGTTCACTATTTTTACTAGGAGTGATGGTTAGACATGGTATTTGTTACCATAGGAATCTTGGTAGGTGCAGTGCCTTAATGCATTTTCATCGATGAAGGGAAGTTTCTATGTTCAATGATAGTCGTTTTATACATCTCTTAGGATGCACTTTCTAGGGCGAGCCGTGTATAATAGATAGTATAGATGGTGTAGACATTCTATGGTCTCTATAGAGGGAGAAGACGTTACGTGATACATGGTAGAGTGATGCGTGTGGTAGACGCGATGTGATGAGGCGCCATCGCGACCATAACGGCGTTTACCAGTTAGTGTAGTAGAAGCACTGTGATGAGGCACTTTAGAGATAGAACATGTGAAAGCAGTAGTTGCCTAGTAGAAGCAATGTGATAAGACACGTTCGTAGCTTTTGATAACGATAGGAAAAGGCGTATTAGATTAGACGTGGTGCGTATCCTAGAAAGTAGGTGTAAGGAGATATGATGCAATTTAGACTTGCAGGAGTAAACGATACAAAAGAAGTAAAAGCGTTATGGGCCTATTGCTTTGAACCAGCAGAGGATCCATTTTTTAAATACTATTTTACGCATTGTTATGAACCTCTTCATACGATGGTAGGTGTTGACCATGGGCATGTGCTTAGTACTGTTCATTTGCGACAATATAGATTATGTACGCGGGGAATGATTCAGCCCGTTAGTTATATGGTAGGTGTAGCGACACATCCAGCGGCACGCCGTAGTGGAATCGGCGGTGCTTTATTGAAAGCCGCCTTAGAAGAGTTGCGACGTCGACAACAAGGAATCACCATATTAATGCCGTCCAAAGCGGCTTTCTATCAACAGTATGGATGGGAATTATATTGCCACCAATGGGTACAAACAATGCCGTTAGAGTCATTGCACCCATTAACAGATAGAGAATTACATTTTGGGCTCGTTACCGAAACAGATCAATGGCGGTTACTGGCGCCCGTATATGAGCGTTACACGCGAGGAATATCGGGGTATGCGGTGCGTGGTGAAGCGGAATGGACACGGTTATTAGAAAGCTTTTGGGCAGAAGGTGTACAAGTAGTAGTGGTGTATCGAAAAGAGGAAACGACGAGCGACGTGGACTTTCACAGAAACGAACCTGTGGAGGACATGACCGTAGCACCAATGTTTGGTGAAGATAGTCTCATAGAAGGGTATTGTGTATATCGATTAGGAGAGCGTGAAATTCCGGTGACGGAAATGGTCTATACGTCGAGGCAGGCACAAAAAGCGCTACTTAATTATATGTATAATCATCGTTCCCAAGGAGATTCGATTCGGTGGAATGAAGGGTTACACGATGAGGGGTATCGGTTTTATCCCGATGGTAAGACCGGCCATAGTACGATGCCGTATATGATGAGTCGGGTGGTGGACGTAACATGCGCCTTAGAAACTATGCCGATCGCATGTGTACATGGTGAACGGTTACAGTCTATGCCTACACCGTGGACGTTGGGCATTACCGATCCATTGGCACCTTGGAATGAAGGCACCTATGAGATACGTGTAGAGGCATCTTCGATGGGGGCTACTGTTGATAAGAATGAGTATCGTTGTGATAGTGGTACCCATATACAGAGTGTAGAAGCACAGCCACGTGATGAGCACGTGCGTGCTATCGAACGAGAAAATTCGCCTATGAGTGAAAGCGATGGATGCCATACTTATTTAGATGGAAAGGCGATGGCTCTAACCGTTTCAAAAATAAGTGATACCGTGTTACCTACAGCAGATGTAACTATGACGGTAGGGGCGTTAAGTCTATTACTCATGGGAGCCGTATCGGCACGAACACTGGCTTTTGAAGGTAAATTACACGGCAGTGATGAAGGGATTTCTTATTTAGATGCCCTGTATCCCGTAGTGCCTACGTTTATCAATGAGTGGTGGTAATGGACTATTTGTAGTGAGTAGTTGGAATCGATGATAAGGAGTAACTAGACATAGTATGGGTTGGAAAACATATACCAATAGAGAATGTGAACCTATGACGGTAGCACAGTATCTACGTGATCATTTTCACGTATCTGCTCGTGATGGGCAGACCCTGTTTCGTAAGAAACGGGTTAAAGTCAATGGGCGTGTGGCACATTCCAAGCGTATGGTGAAAGAGGGTGATCGCATCACGTGGCAACCATTACAGGATACGAGTTATGGTGTGACGGTGGAAGAGGGACCTGTTGACGTGCTCTATGAAGATACCTATACATTGGTAGTGAATAAACCGCCGTACATGGTGGTGCATCCTACGGGACAAACGATGACGCATACGTTGAGCAATTATATTGCAGGATATTACCACGCAAAAGGGGAGATCCATACGATTCGACCCGTTCATCGTCTAGATCGTGATACGTCGGGCTGTATAGTATTTGCTAAAACGAAGGAAGCGCAACGCTATTATACAGAGCAATTAGAACAAGGTGGTATACATCGGGTGTATCGAGCATTGGTGCGAGGCTCTATGAGTGGAAGTGATACGATTTGCGCACACATCGGTGTCGATCCGCTGCATCCCAATCGACGTATGGTTGTGGCTGGCGGACAAGAGGCGATTACGCACTATACGGTTCTTCTTCATGATGATGAGCAAAGTGAGTTAGAATTTACCCTTTCTACTGGACGGACACATCAAATTCGCGTGCATTTAGCACATATAGGACATCCTGTGCTAGGCGATGGTATGTATGGTAAACGTGATGCGAGTTATACGCGTCAGTGCTTACATGCAGTGGAGCTTCACTTTACACCGTTTTTAAAGGAGAAATCCATTGTGGTAGTAGCACCGGTGCCAGCAGATTTTGGAAAAGAAAAACGAGTTTGACCCTAAAGTGTATACATCGTGTTTAGTGAATAGAGTGCCGATGGTAGCAGTTTGAAAAAAACTAAGACCTAGGACGTTGTGGATAACTCGATTTCTTTGATGAAAGTCAGGTAATAACTGATTTACTTGAAATATAATGAGTTATACACTAAAATCTGTGGATAACTTGTGGATAGGGCTTTTGAAAATGTGGAAAATAGGGTATTTATAGTGGATAAGTTGTGGATTATGTGGATAAGTTAACAATTCTAAGGGGGGAAGAGAGTAGAAAATATATTGTATGTGGCGCTGTGGATAGCTGTGGATAGCATGATGGATAACTAGGCTACGTGTACATTGTGATGGTGCATATATCGTAAAAGATTGTGTCAGTTGATGGCGGACGATTTTACAGAAGAAAATTTACAAGTCTTGATGCTTTTTTTAAAGCACATCAACGATATGCAAGTAGATATAATAACATAGTGCAAAAAGTATTGGGGTTTACATTACCTAATGAATATATAGCAGAGTACTTTTCACGTACATCATTAGGAGTCTGTGTCACAAATGTTTGATTACTACAGACATTTTTGAGTAGTTTTTAAAAGATACTCTATACTCTTAGTATGTGTTGTGATATACTGAACAAGAATAGATGCTAAGGCGTCGATTTATTAATTATTGATACATTGCGATGACCAAGACGGCGAGTGGATAGATACTTTCAGAGAGCTAACTAGATGGTGTGAGGTTGGTAAGTAGTAAGCGAGCGGATCACTTGTGAGCGAGCAGGATAACTGACGGTGCGCACCGTTATATGCTAGAGTGATGTTATAACATCGTCGCATACATTGTTATGTGTGCTAGACGGTCGGTGTATATAGGTATACAATAGGACTGTGGCGATTGATTGACATCAGTAGGGTGGTACCACGGACATTGCGTTCGTCCCTTCGGGGATGAGCGTTTTTTTTATTGAGAGGAGTTATACAGTATGGATTACGGTAAAACATTACATCTTCCTGAAACGGAATTTCCCATGCGCGGAAACTTGCCAAAACGAGAACCAGACATTTTACAATTTTGGGAAGATAATGAGATTTATAAGAAACGATTAGAATTACGCAAGGATGGGAAACCATTTATTCTTCATGATGGTCCTCCTTATGCGAATGGTAAATTACATATTGGTCATGCGCTTAATAAAACGTTAAAAGACATGATTATGAAATATAAAACCATGCAAGGGTATTACACACGCTATATTCCAGGATGGGATACGCATGGACTTCCTATTGAACATGCAGTTATTAAAAATACGGGCTTGAATCGTCATGAAATGGCACCATTAGATTTGCGTGATAAATGTAAAGAATACGCACTATCGTGTGTGGAAGAACAGAAAAAAGATTTTATTCGCTTTGGCGTGCTCGGCGAATGGGATCGCCCTTATTTGACATTGCGCCCTGAATTTGAAGTGAAACAAATTGGCATTTTTGGAGAAATGGCGAAACGTGGTCATATTTATAAAGGGTTAAAAACTGTGTACTGGTGTACTCATTGTGAAACGGCACTAGCTGAAGCGGAAATTGAATATGCAGAGAAAAAATCGTTCTCCATTTATGTTAAGTTCCCCTATATGCATGAAATAAAACGCACGTTGCCAGAGGGCATTGACACAACAAAAGCCTTTGCCGTTATTTGGACAACTACACCTTGGACTATGCCGGCAAACCAAGCAATTTCCGTCAATCCAGAACTATCCTATTCGTGGGTACAAGTAGGCGACGAATATTATTTGATGGCTACTGAATTAGTATCGTCCGCATTGAAAGATTGCGGTATAGACGATTACACCGTATTGAATACATTTAGTGGTGCTGATTTAGAATTATCTACCTTTAAACATCCATTTATCGATCGATCTGCCATGATCTTATTGGGCGATCATGTTACACTTGATGCCGGTACAGGTTGTGTTCATACGGCTCCAGCTCATGGGGAAGATGACTTTGTTATTTTCAAAAAGTATGGTGATGAAGGCCATATTGATGGCACAATCATATCCTTGGTAGATCCAGAAGGTAAGTACACTGCCGATGTAGACAACGGCCGTTATGGCGATACAGAAGTATCCTTAGCAGGTGTAGAAATTCATGATGCAGAAGTGCCAGTGATTAAAATTTTGGCACACAATGGCAATTTATTGCATAAAGGTTCGATTCGTCACCAATATGCCCATTGCTGGCGTTGTAAAAATCCTGTTATTTACCGCGCAACAGAACAATGGTTCTCTTCCGTTGACGGCTATCGTGAACAAGCGTTGGAAGCTATTGATAAACAAGTGCAATGGATTCCTAAATGGGGTCATGATCGCATTTATAACATGGTTGCTGATCGCAATGATTGGTGTATTTCTCGTCAACGCGTATGGGGCGTGCCAATTCCAATCTTTTACTGTAAACATTGCGGTGAATATGTGATTAATGATGATACCATCGGCCATTTACAAGACTTATTTGCAAAAGAAGGATCCAATGCTTGGTGGGCTCATGACGAAAAAGAACTTATGCCAGAAGGCTTTACGTGCCCTCATTGTGGTCATGATGAATTCCGCAAAGAAACAGATATTATGGACGTTTGGTTTGACTCAGGGTCTTCCTGGGCGGGCGTACTTGAAGTGAATGGGCTAGATGTACCAACAGCTATGTACCTAGAAGGGTCGGATCAACATCGTGGTTGGTTTAACTCGTCCTTATTGACCGGTGTGGCCACTACGGGCAAAGCACCGTATAATTCCGTATTAACGCATGGATTTGTAGTTGATGGAGAAGGTCGCAAAATGTCTAAATCCGTAGGGAATACGGTAGCACCATCCGATATTATCGATGTGTATGGGGCAGATGTTATGCGCTTATGGGTGTCTTCCGCCGACTATCAAGGGGACGTACGGTTATCGAAAGATATTGTGAAACAATTATCGGAAGTATATCGCAAGATTCGTAATACATTCCGTTTCTTATTGGGTAATTTAGATGACTTTAATCCAAATACGGACAAGGTTTCCTATGATCAATTATCTGAAATTGATCGCTGGGCATTGCTTCGTTTAGAAGAAGTGCGACAAAAAGTAACGAATGCCTATGAAAATTATGAATTCCATATTTTATATCATACAATTCATAATTTCTGCACCGTTGATTTAAGCTCTATCTATTTAGATATTTTAAAAGATACGATCTATGCTGAAAGAATGGACGCACCAACTCGTCGCAGTGCACAAACGGCGATTTATGAAATCTTAAAGACCTTAGTATGCATGGTAGCACCTGTTCTATCTTTTACAGCTGAAGAGGTTTGGAAATATATGCCGAAAGAAGAAGGCATGGGCATTTCCGTTATGCTAGAAGATTGGCCACAAGGTCATCCAGACCATGTAGACCAAGCATTGGCAACAAAATGGAATCACTTGTTATCTCTTCGTAGTGAATTAACAAAGGCGTTGGAATTAGCACGACAAGAAAAAACAATTGGTCACCCTCTTGATGCAGCGGTTACAATCTATGCAGATGGAGATGCTTTCACAGCACTAGATGCAATGGGAAATGATCGCTTGGCAGCGTTCTTGATTGTGTCAGAAGTAGAGGTAGTTGAAGGCCGTAAGAATGCACCAGCGAATGCATTTCTATCCGATGAAGCCGAGTTAGCAGTAGTAGTGGCTGCGTCTACGTTGGAAAAATGTGAACGTTGTTGGATCCATCGTGATTCGGTAGGCGAGGACGCAGAACATCCAACTGTATGTGCCCGTTGTGCGAGCGTATTGAAACAACAATAGACGTCTAATGTGACGATACATGGCACAGTACAAAGCAGACGCATAAGGCCGATGGACGTTTACACGTTGCATTGTGCGATGATGGTGTGCATAGTGAACGATGTATCAATTGTCGGTTACGCAGAATACGATAGTCATCATTGACGGCACTCTAGTAACCACTGTTGATGGGTTGATTGTAACTTTAATGTGTATGAACGATGTATTTATTTCTGATTACATAGAATACGATAGTACTGGCATCATTGATGCGCCCTAGTAACCACTGTGATACGTCGATTGTAACTTTATAGATTTACACAAAACGCCCCCTACAAATATTTGTAGGGGGCGTTTCATATCAATCGTTCGATGTAGCGAATTTGTTAGAAGCGAATACTACATTTCCTTAGTAAGAGGTAACGGCGTTGTTATATACAAAACTGTTTGATATATAATAAAGGCATACAACATGTAGTGTATAGAATAGATGATGACAGGTAGATTACCTATATCGCTTGGACGGTATGTGTTATCGTATTCAATGATTCATGATGGAGATACAATAGCGATTAGCATATGGTAGGTAGTGTACGTCGGTAGGAGAATGTATTATACTAACAGTAACATGATAGGGTAGTCTTTAAAAGTGTGTATATTTCATTCATAGGATAGAAGAGTAGCAAGTTGTGACATAGATAATTCCTGGTGATAGAGAGTTATAGTCGTAGCGACATGGATGAACGTGGAGAAGGTATGAAATTTAGAATTACTGATCACTGTGTAAAATGTGGTGCCTGTGCCATGGATTGTCCAAGACAGTGCATCACACAGTTACCATTACAATTTTATATTGGTGCAGGATGCATTGGATGTGGCGACTGTTATGAAATTTGTCCTGTGGGGGCCATAGAAATTGTAGAAGATGACGCCATAGAGGACATAGATATTCCTAAGTCAGAAGCATGTAATAAGGCCTCTGACTAAATGGATGATAGCTTAGGTATATGCATGTATTGGATAGGTTATTTGGTACTTACTGATAAGTATGGTACAATAAATGAATATGAGTGTATACTGACATAGGAGCGAAATTAATGGAATATATTATTATGTTTATGCAAGAATGGGGTTATGCAGCATTATTTATTACGATGGTGTTGGAAAATTGTAATATTCCCATCCCTAGTGAAATTATTCTAGGCTTTGCAGGCTATTTGATTGCTACGAATGTATTTGACTTTCATATTACCATGATTGTGGCTACCGTTGCCGGTGTGGTAGGATCCGTTCTTTCCTATTATATAGGCGAGCATGGAGGTCGGCCGTTATTATTGAAATATGGTAAATATATTTTCTTTAATCATCATAAATTTGAATTGGCAGAAAAATTATTTAATAAATACGGCGGTGCTGCCGTATTTATTGGACGTCTGTTGCCTGGAGTGAGAACCTTTATTTCCTTTCCTGCAGGGGTTGCTAGGTATCCGATGGGACGTTTTATTATATGGACCTTACTGGGTACAGTCCCTTGGACCATATTACTCGTGTATTTAGGAAAACTATTAGGAGAACATTGGCAAGATTTGATTGCCTATAATCATGAATTTACGATTGTCGTAGGCGTTGTATTGGTGATTGCCGTGTTGATAGGATACATGAAGTATAAAAAAAATAAATAGAGGTAAGCGTTATGAAACTACATCGATTAACAATAGTACTTATGGTTCTATCATTTATATTCTTTTCCGTCGGTAATACAGTATTGTCTGTTACCGATCCTGTGGAATCTAACTATGCATTGACTGCCAAAGAAATGGTGTTGTCGAGCGATTGGTTATCGCCACAAATCTATGGACATTATTGGTACGATAAACCGATTATGATATATTGGCTCATTGCCGCTTCCTATAAAGTATTGGGCTTTACTGATTTTGCGGCGCGCTTGCCTAGTACGTTGTTTGCCACTTTCACAGTCGGCTTATTATATCAATTAGTGCGATCCTTTGCAGGTCGTCGCCTATTAGCGTTGTTATCTGCTACCATATTAGCTACATCGCTCTTGTTTTGGACAGTGGCCCATGGAATTATTACCGATATGGTTCTTATGTTTGCCACTGTCGGGACTATGGGATATGCCTATAAAGGTCTTATGAAAGATAGGACGAGTTATATGGTAGTGGCCTATGGATTTGCTGGTTTAGGCGTATTGACGAAAGGGCCCGTCGCCTTGGTATTGCCTGGTATATTACTATTGCTCTTCGTGTGGTCTATGAAATCACGGACCATGTTAAAGCGATTATTTGCGTGGCAAGGAATTTGTTGCTTTCTCCTAGTCGCCATGCCTTGGTACGGTTATATGTATCACGTACATGGACAAGCGTTTATTGATGGCTTTTTAGGACTGAACAATGTGGTGCGTGCCACTCAATCAGAACATCCAAAAGATAATGTGTGGTGGTATTATTTAGCCGTCTTTCTACTCGCTTCACTGCCTTGGACTGGTTCCGTTATGTACGGCATGGTAACAGGATGGAAGAAACGGTTACCATTTTATAAATTTACTATGATTATGGGCTGGGGAACGATTCTTTTCTATAGCCTCATGGCTACCAAATATCCACTGTATACGTGTATTAGTCTAATTCCTTTCAGTGTGCTAGGCGCATCAGGTCTGATTCAAGCGTTGCGGCCAGGCAGTTCGAGACGGGTGTGGTGGACCTTGTTAGGTCCTACATTTCTATTATGGATCCTGTATGTAATCGCTTCATTTTTTGTGTCCTGGGGATTTTGGTACCTTCTGTATGTAGTGGTCGCTACGTGCATCGTGGTTTCCATATGCTACTGGATTAGCCAAAATCGCTATATGGTGCCTGCCGTGGTGGCACTGGGGACAGTGCTTATATCTTCCATTGTAGTCACCGAAGGATTAGAGCCCTTACTCTATCAACGATCTGCTAGAGAATTGATTCCTGTAGTGCAGCACTATAAGGGGCCAGTATACTTTTATAATACATATGCTACATCCCTCGTGTATTACACGGGTGTTCATGCCATTAAGGTGAATGCGGCGCATCCGAAAAAGAATGAAGAGGGGCGTAAAGAGCGTTCTAGTGCTTGGGAAGGCAAGTATCGGATGGATCAAATTGATGATGCCATGTTAAAGGACGTCATCACTAGAAACGAGCCACTACTCATAGTGGTGCCACGTAAGGAAGAAGAATTTTTTTCTACGGACATTTTACCGGAAGGTACGGTTCCCTCTTATCAATCTGATGAGTACGTGGTGTATGCGATACATCAATAATTGTATATAGAGGTTATAACGAGGTATGCTTACGGTTATAACCTCTTTTTACTAGGCTGTAGGCGTTTTAGACCTAGGAAATAGGAAAGGTGTAGTATGAATTCTTTATTTTCTCTCACGATAGATGAATATATAGGCCACTTTAGTGACACTCGCAATCAGCTAGTAGATGCGTATCTTGCCTCTCTAGCAACCTATGAGGGACATAATGTATATAATCCGTGGCGAGACTATGACCCACGCTATGATATATCTGAGGAAGCAGCAAAATGGCGCCTGGATAATTTAAAAGCCTATCTTTTACCACGATTAGGACGGGCGTCGCATATAATTGTGGCAGAAGCGGCTGGCTATCAAGGTTGTCGATTTACGGGCATCCCCATTACCTGTGAAAGAATGATCTTAGGCTTTCATAACACGGTAGATCCGACTATGATTAGTCCTAGTACGTTATACCGCACCAGTCATCCTACTAGCATGTATATTGATAAAGCGATTCAGCGGGATAAAGGGTTTAATGAGCCAACGGATACGGTCGTATGGAAAGGAATCGTGGAGAACCACTTGGATCCTTACGATGTGCTACTGTGGAATATGTTTCCTTTTCATCCGCATAAAGTAGAACAGGCGTTGTCGAATCGCACACCTACATCGCAAGAATTGCAATGTGGTTGGCAGTATGTTAAAGATTTGTTGGTCCTTCATGAACGCCTACGTTACGAGCAAGGGGCTCTTTTATCGGATACAGAGTATGACACGCATGGTATGACGGGTACAAACTGTGCAGTACATCCTAGAAAAACCAATAATGATAAGGAACGGATACTTTCTGATACGCATGCTACTAGTACAGAGCATAGGATGCTTTCACCAGTTATCAAACATTATGACGGTGAAAATTTAGCTAGTACAGGGCGTACGATGCTTTTACCTAGAAATGGCGAGAAGACTAGCGAATCGAGGGATACATTAGGTAAGAAATCAGAGGTGCCTAGGGTATCCGACCTTCATATCTACGGCGTAGGACAAAAATCGGCAGATATATTGGCACAATTTGGGGTGACGGCCATAGCCCTTCGCCATCCAGCTAATGGTGGGGCCCGTTTATATCAAGAGGGATTTGCTCGAGCCGTAGCAGCGTATAGGAATGAATCGGTATAAGATGGTATATAGGTGAGCTGTTTATAGAGAGTGTGTGCGAGATATGAGGCATATAAGACGACCTGGATAGACGTGTAACTAGCTGGCTAGATACCTATTGGGTGGTGAAAGTATAGAATCTATTGCATGGGACGGTGCTACAAACGGTAATTGTATAGGACAGATTCATTAGGAATATGAACGTATTAGGTAACTACTAAATGACATGTAATCATAGGGATTCTTATTGGCCCTTATGATGTGTATAAAAAGATTAGACCAACTACTAGCATCATCGGTGATGATATAAAGTAGGTGGTCTTAATTTTAAGGGAATTGTTTGTATGAAGTTGTTACGCGGCTAGAATAGACAAAGGGTCGTTGGCGTGATATATTGATCGGATTAGTCTAATGTAGTATGTTCTAGTTCCATATGCCCTTGCGCATTGCGGTATTGGATTTCCTCTTTTTGCGCGAATAGGGCGGGATCGTTAGGCGTGCCAATTAAGCGACCATAGAGAAAGTGATACGCGAGAAACGCTAGCATGGCAATAGCGGCCGTTACTAGAAACATGTAGGTAAAACCGACGATTTCTTTCACACCGCCTAGTAGGTAGGGACCAATACCGACACCCACATCTAGAGCGATAAAGTAGGTAGAGGTGGCCATACCAATACGATGATAGGGTACGATTTTAACCACAATCGCTTGTCCATTCGACATATAGCTACCGTAACCTAAACCGACCAATACAGCAGAGGCTAGAATCATCCAGCTGGAACTGGCATACGCCAGGAGAACAAGACCGATGGCGAATAGAATAAAGGAAGGATAGAGGATGAAATTTTCTCCTTTTTTATCGAACAATTTGCCCAGAACAGGTCGTGTAATGGCGGTGGTAACGGCGTAGACGATAAAAAATAAGGTACCTGCTTCAATCATATTAATTTCCCTAGTATAGGATGCTATAAATCCGATAATACTAGAGTAGGCTAATCCGACAAGGGTAGAAATTAATGTAATTGCATTAATCCGTGGTTCCACGTAATCTGAAAGTTGAAATTTTTTGCTAGTCCCTAAAGTGGTAGTCCGTGGTGTTTCCTCGTAGGAAAGTAGACATGCCGCTATTAGACATGGTATGACTAAGGCTACAGCAAGGTAAATGATGACGTTGAAACCTAGGGTATGAAATAAGAAAATGCCTAGGAAAGGACCAATAGCGGCGGCTAAACTCGTACTAAGTCCATAGTAGCTAATACCTTCACCGCGTCGTGATTTAGGTACGATGGTACTGATGATGGTACTAGTTGCCGTAGAGGTTACACCATAGGCGAAACCGTTTAGAAAACGCACCATATCTAGGATGAGTAGATTAGGGGCATATAGGTATAGTATGGTAGAAACTAGATATAGTCCTAGTCCCCCGTACAGGATATTTTTACAACCGATGGTGCCGATGAAACGGCCTGTCATGATGCGAGATACTACAGTGCCGATGATAAACATGCCGACTGCGAGTCCTGCTTGGCTAGGACTCGCGTGAAAATCATCTTTAGCAATAATGGCGATGATGACCATCAGCATATAGAAAATTAGAAACACGAATAAATTAATAATCGTGTCTAGTATAAAGGAACGAGTCCATAAGGATTCCTTTGTAGTCGTCATTGTATGCCCTCCTCGTGTGAATCATATTCATGGTTACCATATACAGTGTGCAGCGTATGACATTCATAGTATACAGTTATAGAAAGAAATGTATAAGTTCCTTCCTAGGATCGTTGGATGTGTACTAACATAGACGGCAAGGATATATTGTTGTACCCCATACATAGATGTATATTAGTTTAGGATACGGTTATACTCTGTAAAGCACTTACATCCTTGAGCGTGTAAAGCAATGATACATTCTATGTACTCAGAGGTGAAGATCTAGTAATATGTTCGTCATAGACTATACATTTTTATGCTAGTAAAATAGTGTGATATAAAAATAATCGTATTTTTTATTATAAATTAATAAATGTAGCATGTAAAACAATAAAAAAGAATAAACTTAGTAAAAAAGTTGATAGTAAGGAGCTCTTAATTAGGGATTTATTTTTTTAAAATTTAATCGGCGTGAAGGGATTACCCTTTGTGCCGATTTTTATATGTCAATTTTCTCTATAAAGTTCCTATATATCCAAATTTGTAGTAGGCAAACATTTGTGACACAGACTCCTGATGATGTACGTAAAAAGTACTCTGCTATATATTCGTTAGGTGCTGTATACCCCCTACTTTTTGCACTATGTTATTATATCTACTTGCATACCGTCGATGTGCTAAAACAACTCCTTGGTATAAATAGTTGGCAGGGAGTTTTTTCACCTAAAGACTCTCTGAATCATTTTTTCAAAGTCCCCAATTCAATGAGTCTTATGGGTGCTTTTTTGGCGGCTTTTACTTTGCGTGTATACTGTGTAACCTAACGTGATAGATCTAGTAGGCGTAGATGTTTATAAAGTAACTATGGCGATAGGTAAGGCGTAAACTAGGTTCTTAGCGTATGTGTAGTAATCGATTTCTCACATATATACCTTACTTCATCGGTAAGGGGGATAGCGTTTCATAATTTTTCTAATTAGAACTGTTCTTTTTATAGTAAGTATTTGTTTATAGGTAATGTCATGTTATGATTAATATAGTCCGTGGTGCATAGTTCATTTTGATTTTGACAGATAGATGAATCATAGTAAGGGCGGTTGCTATGGACGGGTATATTACTGTAGATTCGTTGTATCGTATCTCTTGGCGGTGCTAGTATGTTAGCATGTGCCATCCTATATAGATAGTTATGTATATGCATGACAGTTACTGGTAGCACAATATATGTATGATGGTTACCATGTAGAGTGATGGTATTCTTTGCCAAGAGAATTGTATGAGATGATACTAGTATCGATTATATGGATATAGAATAGGAAGGATGTGTTGGTATGGGACATATAGCAACGTCAGTGACAGAATTGATTGGGCATACGCCATTATTGCGGATGGGGCAATTTGAAAAAGCAAATGGTGTACAAGCCATATTATTAGGAAAATTAGAAGCTACTAATCCTGGTGGTAGTGTAAAAGATAGAGTGGCAGCCGCTATTATTAAAGAGGCTGTAGAATCAGGAAAATTACAACCAGGCGGTACGATTGTAGAGGCTACCAGTGGCAATACGGGAATTGGATTGGCTGCGATAGGTGCTGCGTTAGGCTATCAAGTTGTTATCGTTATGCCAGAAACTATGAGTATTGAACGACGCAAACTTATGGGCGCCTATGGGGCTAAATTGGTGCTGACTGAGGGTCGGCTAGGTATGAAGGGAGCGATTGCCAAGGCGAAAGAAATTGTGACGGCTACCGCCGGTGCTATCGAAGCGGGGCAATTTTACAACCTTGCTAATCCTGCGATTCATTATAAGACGACAGGCCCTGAAATTTGGGATGATACGGATGGCACGGTAGATATAGTGGTGGCTGGTGTAGGAACAGGTGGCACCATAACAGGCGTGGGTTCCTATTTGAAAGAAAAAAATCCTCATGTAGAGGTTGTGGCAGTTGAACCAGTGGACTCACCAGTTCTTTCCAAAGGGCAAGCAGGTCCGCATGGCATTCAAGGCATTGGCGCCGGATTTGTGCCAGACATATTGGATACATCCATATATGATGAAGTGATTGCCGTGTCGACGGAAGATGCTTTGGCCAGTGCTCGACAATTAGGCCGTATGGAAGGCGTATTGGTAGGTATTTCTTCAGGTGCCGCTTTGTGGGCAGCCGTAGAAGTGGCAAAACGAAAGGAAAATAAAGGTAAAACGATTGCGATTATCTTGCCAGATACGGGAGAACGGTATTTGTCGACAGATTTATTTTCTGACCTATAAAAGATGATATATTCTATTTCGTTAGCCATCGATGTGTGTCGACAAATTTGTGTCTAACTTATAAAAGATGATTTACTCTATTTCGTTAGCAACCGATTATTCAATGATAGTGTTATTTTCTAACTTGCAGAAATGTATAGGAATTGTAGATTCATCGTTACTATTATCTCTATATTTTTTCTAGACTATACCCTATCCATTATTAGGTTAGGGTATTTATATGTATTAGAATATAGCTCATATTAATAGAGTCATGTTAGACTAGAATATATATGTTAGAATATAGCTTATGTACATAGGTTGATGTTAGAATATAGAATGTGTTTATAGGTAGCCCTAGATGATAGTGTCTGAGCCTATGAAAATAGAGAAAGATACTACACCAATTGAATACCGTGGCCATAAGCCGATATGATGCCGATGCACTAGTAAAGACTAGGGCATCGGTTTTTTGTGCGTAAATACTGTCTGTATGAAGTAGTAATTATGAGTATGTATTTGTATGGGAGATAGTAGCTATGAGTATGTATCTGTATAGTAGTAGCTATGAGGAATGTATAGTCTATGGATAAGGCTTTGAGCCTATAAAAATAGACGAAGATACTATAGTAATCGAATACTATGGTATGAGCCTATATATAGCATATATAGAGCATGTATAGTTATAGAATGATTCTGTTCTACCATATGTTAGTGTGTTAGAGGCATAGAAGATTTTCATGTAGCAAGAAATTGAGGACACAGTAAGGATAGACGGATCATATGTGTAGAGTAGTCTTTATGCTTCTTTTCTAGGCACAAGATACTACTTGCACGATAAGAACAATGTAAACTGACAATAATTTGTTCAAGTTGACAATGTAAATTATGTGTGATTAAATGATAATAGCATAAAAGATAGGTAGTATATTATTAATAAAGGAGCTAATATCATGAGTCGAGGACTATTTGTTACAGGAACGGGAACGGATGTAGGTAAGACCTATGTAACCGCTTTATTAGCCAAAAAGATGAAAGAAGCAGGCTATAAACTTGGATATTATAAAGCCGCTTTGAGTGGAGCTGATACGATTGAGGACAGTGATGCAGGTTTTGTTAATCGTATAGGAAACTTAGAACAAGAGAAAGAAACATTGTTATCCTATTTGTATGAACATGCGGTATCACCACATTTGGCGTCTAAATTAGAAGGCAATCCTGTAGAAAAAGAGGTAGTGATAGATGGCTTTCATAAGGTGGCTAGTACGCATGATTATGTAGTGATGGAAGGCAGTGGTGGCATTGTTTGCCCTATTCGATATGATGCAGATCACGTGTATTTATTAGAGGACATCATACATTGGTGCCAGTTGCCAGCACTTATCGTGGCTGATGCGGGACTAGGTACGATTAACTCAGTAGTGCTCACTGTTGAATATATGCGTTCTCGTCATATTCCAGTGAAAGGGATTATTTTAAACCATTATGCAGGTGGCGTTATGGAAGAAGATAATATATATATGATAGAACAATTGACGGGTGTATCCGTCCTAGGATTGGTAAAAGCAGGCGATACAGAGCTAGACATAGATCCTTCCCTATTGGCAAACTTATTTGATGATGTATCGAAATGATGTATCTTGTAGCGGTACGGTGACATAGGAGAATAGCTTGCCGTGGTATACAAGTCGTACATAGTATAGGCGTAGATACTTGTAACTTGATATACAGAGGCTGGCGATAGCTTTACTCTAGGACTATGTGCTAGTATTCGTAGTAAGTTAGATATAGGTTACACAGGGGATAATCAGCGAGTGTATGAGTGATAAAGTAGTAGTGTATAGTATATATATATACGCTAGGTGCGTTTGATGAGGTGGTATAGTAATGGATTGGGTAGCAGAAGATTTACGATATGTGTGGCATCCTTGTTCACAAATGAAAGATTACGAAGAATTAAAACCGATTATTATTGAAAGGGGGCATGGGTCCTATTTGTACGATAATACGGGGAAAGAATATATTGATATTATTAGCTCCTGGTGGGCAAATTTATTGGGCCATACGAATAAACGTATTAATGATGCTATCAAAACTCAATTAGATACATTGGAGCATGTCATTTTTGCTAATTTGAGCCATAGACCGGCAATTACACTTTGCCAAGAACTTATGAAAGTATTGCCCCCAGGGCTTTGTAAATTTCATTTTAACGATAATGGGTCAGGCGCAGTAGAAGTAGCGTTGAAAATGGCCTTTCAGTATCATTATCAGACGGGGCATCCAGAACGACAAAAATTCATGTGCCTTACAGAAGGGTATCATGGAGAAACCATCGGAGCCTTATCCGTAGGGAGCATGGATGCCTTTTCTAAAATATACAAGCCTATGATGATGGACTCATTTCATGTAGAAGCACCCGATTGTTATCGTTGCCCGTATGGAAAGACGCGAACTAGTTGCCAATGTGAATGCATTGAAGCGGCAGAAAAGATGTTTGCCGCGCATGGCCATGAAACAGCCGCGTTCATTTTAGAGCCATTAGTACAAGGTTGTGCAGGGATGCGCATCTATCCGCCGTTGTACTTAGAAAAAATTCGCGCCTTGTGTGATGCCTATGGGGTCTTGTTGATCGCCGATGAAATTGCTACTGGATTTGGTCGGACAGGCAAAATGTTTGCGTTCAACTATACTAAGGTGAGTCCCGACATCATGACCTTGTCGAAAGGCATTACCGGCGGTTATATGCCAATGTCGGTTACCGTTACAACACAACAAATTTACGATGCCTTTTACGATGACTATAGCAAAGGAAAAGCCTTTTTACATAGTCATACCTATGCAGGTAATCCGGTGGCATGTAGTGCGGCCTTGGCAGTCCAACAGATTATGCGAGAGGATCATATATTAGAAAAAGCGAATGACATGGCAGTGTATTTGCATGGAGCATTAGAAGACGCTTTGGGTAAGCATCCTCATGTAGGAGAAATTCGCCATATCGGACTTATCAATGCCATTGAATTAGTAGAAGACAGACCGAGCAAACGACCATACCCAAGTCAACAGCGGTTAGGCTATGCCATTTATAAACAAGCTTTGGCCGATGGCCTTTTGTTACGCCCTCTAGGGGACGTACTCTACTTTAATCCAGCCTTAACCATCGATAAACAAACTATCGATACGGCGATTGATCGTTGCGTGAAAGCCATGGCAGCGGTTATATAGAGATACTATTTATAGAACACTGGATATAAGAAATTTAATAACGCCTATATGGTGAATGTCTTACATTAATCATAAAAGTATCGATGTATGGTAGGATTATTGTACTCATCGATAGATGATTGCCTAGCCGATAGGATATTGACTCTTTTATGAACGCCATGGCAGGGTTATATAGGCGATACTATTTACACAACACTAGGTATAAGAAATTTAATAACGCCTAGGTGATGAACGTCTTATGCTACTTATAAAAGGAAATCTATGGTAGGATGATTGCACTACCATAGATGATGATTGCCTATGGATCTATAGCGTAAAGAGTCGTTTTATAAAAGTGATAGCACTATATAGGCTATGATACATGGCTATGTGCGTAGATGGAGCTATAGGCAGTGTATAGAAGTAGTATCACTGGTGATACGCAATTTAGTAGGCGACATAGTGTATATGTGACACAAAAAATTGTATAGATCTTGCTACTAGGGAATGGCGCGAGCTATTCCCTATTGTTGGTGAAATGGGGTATAATAAATCATAGTAATCGTGATAATATAAGAAAGTATGAGGAATATCGTTGATACAGGTAAAAGGTCAGTATATAGTACCTATAATAAAAGGAATCGCTATAGGGTGCATGATAAGTACTCTAGGAAGTGCGGCGATAACCGTACAAGCGGATATGCCAGGTCGTGATATGTCTATGTCGGAACAGGCCTGGAGGGAACAAGTTCATCCCATTGCCGATGGCGTTGCTACCGTAGATAAACAAGTAGTAACAGATTTAATGAAATATGGCTCTACCGTTATCGTGCAAGATAATGGGAGAGCCAATTATCGTGTGAATATACCTAGGATAGCTAATTTCATAGCCTTACATGCAGTAGATCCTAGGGAAGAGGGCGTATTTGTTAAAACGGAAGTAGGCTCCTATTATGTAGGGGCTACGAACATGGACACCTATAAGGCACATAATGCCTATATGAATCAACCGTATGGACATATTACGGAAACTATGGCGCAGAACATTGCGAAAGAGGCAATTTCTCATTATGCAGGTGCTGTATATGGTGGTGGCGGTTTATTGACCAAGTCGAACGCAGCATACCCGACGTGGGATTATGGGTCGTATCCGAATATAAATGAAGCGATTCCCGACGCTCTGTCCACGTATACCGCTAATTTTTACTTTCCCCAAGATGCACATACTTTTTACAATGTATCTAATAGTGTGAATTATAACGTTCATGATCCTAACGCCATAGTAGCTAATTATGATTTTGCAAACTTTGTAATACCGTCTATGCGCCGTGCCACGATTGATAGTAAGTTGGTACATAATTATACCTCTCTTGTTGATGCGACTATTACGGCTAAGATTCCTGCCTATTTAGACTATGTAGACACACAAACTGATGTAGTCAACAATCAAGAGGTAACGGTTCATACCTATATGGATCGTGAACGTAACCAATTTCAAATTATTGATGTGGCTCCATCAACCGTGATAGAAGATCCACATACGGCGAGCACACCGTATCGTGAATTAATGCGCGGCGTTAATTCACTTGTGTATAATGGCGCTAGCATTGATTCTGCCTCATTAGTATTAGCCAATGAGGCGATGGGTGTATTCTTTGCTGGTACACAATATGGTAAGCACTATATGTACTACTGGATATATCCGGAACATACGAATCGTATGGTAGGGATTACCTTTGTGTACGATACACTACCTAAGCATATGTCGAAACAAATGATGACCGATATTATTCAAAGTATATTGTATACGAGTGGACAACACCGAAATAATCATGTCTATGCCTCGATAGAACCGTTACGGCAAGACTAATCGTGATGTATGAGTGCGTATAGAATGACTGGATACACACTCATACATACACAATTACCCAATTCAGAAGTAGTAGTATTCATGGTCAGTAGAAGAGGAACCTACGAACCAATAGAGTTACAAAGAATACAAATCGATAAGCCCTAATATACATAGTTAGCACGTTGACGATAGTGTGTAGGTGTGCAATGGTAGGTTTTAAAAAATAATTTATTAAAGTAACTAGGTTGATTAAATCCACATTGATAAGCAATATCGGTAATGGGATAATCTGTCGTGATTAATAAGTGGCATGCCATTTGTAGACGATATTGGTTGACATAGACCATAGGAGATTGGTGGATATATTTTTTGAAAATTTTACAACAGGAACTAGGGCTGATATTGCCGGCAGCTGCTATGTCATGTAAGGTCAGTTTTTGCCTATACTGTTGATAAATATACTGCAACATTAGATTTTGCAAGGGTAAATCTTTGTCCATGGTAGAGGTGGATGGAAGATGCTTTTCATATAGTAAGTATATATATTTCATGAGCATATATGCTTGCCCTAACAGATCCAAATCACTGCCAGGAGCAGCTGACTGTTTGCATGCCACCATAGTATCGATGGCATAGTGTAATTCCTGATGGTATAAGTCGCTAGCAGATACATGTTGATAGTGATACTGCGAGGTATTTAAGAAGGGTTCCATGTATTTTTTAGAAAGCCATGTATTGTCCGTGATGATACTAGGACTGATTAACACAAAATTAAACTGGCAATAGGGACTTGTTGTTAACATAGCATTGTGTAATTGAGAACTATTGATGAACAATATATCATCGCTTTTTACGTGAATTGCTTCTCCATTGATGTAGTAAGTCATAGAACCGGTTAGAATATGAATGATTTCTATGTCTGTATGAAAGTGATTTACTGTTTTACAAATGACATGTTCCTGTAACTCTTCTGTTAAGGCTACAATCGGTAATGTGCTGGTATTGATCGCATTGAGGTCATACATGGAAAACTCCTTTTGTGTGGTGAATAGGAAGCATAGCGTAATATGGGCATAAACAGTTGTACTCATAGATATATAACATACAGTATGTATGGGACTAGGATTTTCGATAAGGCTATTCTTTACACGTGAGAATATTATTAGTTATAAATTGTAGATATGTTTGTTTATTCATTAAGGGATTGCTATGATTATATTAGTAATCTCTATTATTTTGCTATTTTTTTTGAGTATGTTAGTAGTATTATATCATTAGCAACACAAAAAGAGAATGATATTGATTTTCTTTTTGTGTAGGCATTCTCTATAAGACCGCAGTAATGACTGTGATATGACATACTCCTTGTGATGTAAGCGTGATAAGGTATATTTCTTATAAACCTATTAGGATGCGAACATATGTCGCATGCGATAAGAACGGTAGATCATTGAGGAACACCTTACAAAATCTATTATGTTAGCGGATAAGGTTGGGAATACCTCGTTTTGCCACTAAAGATAGGAATAAGGTATATTTCTTACAACCTACAAAGATGCGGATATATTTCGTATAGAGCAACAGAGACTGGAGGGAGCGCCCTTCACGATTTTCTGTTTAGTAGGCGAGGATGGTTCATGTACAAGATTTTTGCCCGTAGTCCTAGAAGCATGTGAACGATGGTAGTAGGCACCGATATAGGCTGATGGAGTGTACTTTCAGAGGCGAGGGTATGACGTATGGGTCGCACGGTAGAACTCGTATGATGGAATAATGACAGTATTGCTTACGTAGTTCTTAGGGAATGCGTTCTGTATATTGTATATAAGGAGATTATTATGAACTATCAACAACAAGTCAATGAATATGTAGCGAATTTAGGTATTTGGAATTTTAAATTGCATAATTTACACTGGAATGTAAAAGGCATAGCCTTTAAAAGTGTACATGAATTTTTGGAAAGCGTATACGATGAAGCCTTTGAATACTATGATGCAGTAGCAGAATTATTGAAAATTCAAGGGGTTAATCCTGTTGTGAAAGCAGCGGACTATTTACAATTAGCATCGATTAAAGAAATTGATGGGAAAGATTTCTCTATTGAAGAAGCTATCACTATTTTGGAAAGCGATATGAAGCTTATGAGTAATTTGGCAAAACAAATTCGTGAAGCCGCTGATAAAGATGATAATTTTGCGCTAGCTAATATGATGGAAGATCATATTGCTTATTATGAAAAACAATTATGGTTTATACGAGCTACATTAAATAAATAGGATATTTAATTCGTTTAGGCCTATGCGTATGTACTGATATAGCAATATAAATCGTATAGGTAGCATGATGTAGTACGTAGTAGAGGAACGATTACTTTCATAAAGAGCTTTTGCTGGATTTTTGTGAAACCTATGATATAAGTAGAAACATTGATACGATAGGATATAATGTAGAAGGTAGATGTTTTTATGAAAGGAAAGTATCTACTAGTTAGCTTACTACAGGCATAGGAACATATAAAAGCACAAGCTCCACTTGATAATACAAGTGGAGCTTGTGCTTTTTAGGTATAAGTGGTAGATACTTATGAGTAGTATACCACGTATCTATAGTAAAGTATCCCAAAGAAGTAAAATGTTATTACCAATTTCTGCGTGAAATCGAATACTATTTGTATGTGGACATGGTTCCCAAGCTACATGATGTGCTGAGTTTACTTGTCCATATTTTGTCTTAAAGGCCTGCGCCATTTTATCATTGAATTGCACGTCGAGCATCATATTGTAGCGATCATACTGTGTATCAACTAGTATGTAATGGCTATCTATTACTTTGAGATTGTATCGTTTTTCAATGAGTTCAATATAGGCTTTAGGCGCTGGATAATCTGATGCCATAGTTCATCTCTCCTTAGTATGTACATTTTTATAAGTGTTGAGGAGACTTATAAAATATAAATATGTATGGTGAAAATAGATGTACGTAGGGTAGGGCTTGTGAAGGGAAGAAATTTTATGATGCATATAGTATTTGTAAGGTTGTTGTATAGAAAAATTAGCACTTGCATTCATAAAAATAGTAATGATGGTTATCAATTCATCATCAACAACATCCCTACCCTAGGACTATCTAATTTCAAAAGGAGATGATGCTTTATAACTATTTTCAGATATATCAGTTTGTGCAAATAGTTCGATAAAACGATTGACCGCCATGGTGGCTGTCATAGTACCAGAAATGATATCTTCTTCAATGGAATCCTTACTAGCAATAACATTCGGTGATCGATAGAATAAATTGTGGAGGTGTTCTTCGACCATAGAATATACCCAAGAAAGGGTTTGTTGTTTACGACGCGCGGCTAAGACACCATTTTCAGTGCCTTGCTTCATGAATACTTCGATTACGTTGTTCCAAAGTTCCATGATACCAGCACCCGTATAGGCAGAACATGTATAGGCATGGGTTGTCCATTGTTCTGTCGCTTTTCGAATGAAATAAAGAATTCGTTCATATTCAGCGCGAGTCACTTTCGCACGAGGTAGATTATCGCCATCCGCTTTATTGACAACGATGGCGTCGGCTAATTCCATAACGCCTTTTTTCATCCCTTGTAGTTCATCACCAGCACCAGTTAATACGACGAGTAAGAAAAAATCCACCATGGACCGTACGGTTGTTTCACTTTGTCCTACACCGACAGTTTCCACTAGAATGGTATCGTATCCTGCGGCCTCACATAATAGAAGGGTTTCGCGACTTTTACGAGTTAAGCCACCTAGTGTACCACCTGATGGAGATGGACGAATGAACGCATTCGGTTCACGAGATAATTGTTCCATGCGAGTCTTATCACCAAGGATACTCCCTCTAGTCACAGTACTCGATGGGTCAACGGCTAATACGGCTACTTTATGACCATCTTGACATAATTTGGTGCCTAGTGCTTCTATGAAAGTTGATTTACCAGCGCCAGGAACACCAGTAATACCGATACGACGGGAATTACCAGTGTACGGTAATAGTCGTTGAATGACTTCTTGGGCTATAGAAAAATGGGCAGCTGCATTGCTTTCAATTAATGTGATAGCACGAGATAGTATCATGCGATCGCCAGCAAGAACCCCTTGCACATAATCATCGACAGTTAACTTTTTACGTTTAATCACTTTAGGCATGTGCGCAGGCTTGGCTGCTTGTGTGTGTTCTGACATGCCATCATGCCCACCGTCAACACCACGCATAACACGGCAAGCAAATTGTTTATCATCCTCTGTAGGAACCCAATCGGGTTTATACGTTTCAGTCATAGATTAGCCCCCCTCGTGAGTTTATTCCTCCTCTAATCGTTCATTTAATAATTCAAGTACTTTTTTAGCACATACTGGAATGATGGTACCAGGTCCAAAGATGGCAGCGGCACCATGTTCATATAAATAATCATAGTCTTGTGCTGGAATAACACCGCCAATAACAACCATAATATCTTCACGGCCTAATTTGGCTAATTCTTCAATTAATTGAGGCATCAATGTTTTGTGACCAGCGGCTAAGGAGCTCATACCAACGATATGAACGTCGTTATCTACCGCATCTTTAGCGGCTTCAGCTGGTGTTTGGAATAAAGGTCCAATATCTACGTCATAACCCATGTCGGCAAAGGCAGTGGAGATAACTTTAGCGCCACGGTCATGACCATCTTGACCCATTTTAGCAATGAAGATACGAGGACGACGACCTTGTTTCTTTTCAAATTCATCGGTCATTTGACGAACTTCAGCAATGACATCATCGTCACTAAATTCACTAGAGTATACGCCAGAAATCGAGCGGATAATCGCTTTATGGCGACCACATACTTTTTCTACAGCATCGGAAATTTCACCTTTAGAAGCACGAGCACGCGCTGCTTCTACGGCTAATTCAAGTAAGTTTCCTTCTCCGGTTTCCATAGATTTAGTAATAGCTTCTAGGCAGCTACGAACTTTATCGTTGTCACGGTTAGCACGCAATTTTTTCAATCGTTCGATTTGTGATAAACGTACGGCAGTATTATCAACTTCCAAGATATCAAGAGGATCTTCTTTATCAAGACGTAAATAGTTAACGCCTACAATTTTTTCAGAGCCCGAATCAATGTGCGCTTGTCGACGAGCTGCAGCTTCTTCAATACGCATCTTAGGCAAGCCTGTATCGATGGCTTTTGACATACCACCTAAGGCTTCGACTTCTTGAATATGTGCCCATGCCTTGCGAATCAATTGGTTAGTTAAGAATTCTACATAGTAGGAACCGCCCCAAGGATCGATAACCTTACATACTTTCGTTTCATCTTGAATATATAATTGTGTATTACGAGCAATACGTGCGGAGAAGTCAGTTGGCAAGGCAATCGCTTCGTCTAGCGCATTGGTGTGCAATGACTGTGTATGACCAAGAGCGGCCGCCATAGCTTCGATACAAGTACGAGTAATATTATTGAATGGGTCTTGTTCTGTTAAGCTCCAACCAGAGGTTTGCGAATGTGTACGCAATGCCATTGATTTAGTTTTCTTAGGATGGAAGGAATTAACAATTTTAGCCCACAACATACGACCAGCACGCATTTTGGCAATTTCCATGAAGTAGTTTTTACCCATGGCCCAGAAGAAGGACAATCGAGGTGCGAATTGGTCAATGGTCAAGCCATGTTCTGTACCAGTACGCAAGTATTCAAGTCCATCTGCCAATGTATAACCTAATTCAATATCCGCTGTGGCACCGGCTTCTTGCATATGATAGCCAGAAATAGAAATACTGTTAAATTTAGGCATATACTTAGATGTATATTCAAAGATATCACCAATGATACGCATGGAAGCAGCTGGTGGATAAATGTATGTGTTACGTACCATGAATTCTTTTAGAATATCATTCTGGATTGTACCAGCCATAACGGCTTTATCAACGCCTTGTTCTTCACCGGCTAGAATGTAGAACGCCATGATAGGAAGTACGGCACCATTCATTGTCATGGATACAGACATTTGATCAAGTGGAATACCGGAGAATAAGATTTCCATATCAAGGATGGAGTCAACTGCAACGCCCGCTTTACCAACGTCACCAACAACGCGTGGATGGTCTGAATCATAGCCACGGTGTGTAGCCAAGTCAAAGGCGATGGATAAGCCTTTTTGACCAGCTGCTAGGTTACGACGATAGAAGGCGTTAGATTCTTCGGCGGTAGAGAAACCAGCATATTGACGAACTGTCCATGGACGAGTGACATACATGGTGGAATATGGTCCGCGTAAGAATGGAGGTATGCCAGCAACGTAGTGCAAGTGATTGCAATCCTTATAAGCGGATTGGTCATATAATGGCGCTACATCAATTTGTTCCATAGTTCGATAATAGCTATCATCAAAGGATTTGCCAGTTTCGGCTTTTAATTTTTCTTCCCATGCAGTGAATGCCTTTGGGTCTTGGCTGGCTTCTGCAAAAGGAATGGTTGTAAAATCAGGAATTTTTGACATAGTTAGCACATCCCCTTTTCTTGTTGCATATGACGCAATGTTTCATAACAATTTGATTTCACACTGATGTAATCATCCATGCCAGCAGCATCACAAAGTTCTTTTAATTCTGCGGATGGAGCACCGGCTAAGAATACTTTCATAGCAGGTTTTTTAGCTTTGATGGCTTTTGTAATAGCTGGTGCTAACTCTGGATAAGTCGCATCGGTAGAGCATACGATTGTCGCATCGGCTCCTGATTCTAAAGCGGCTGCCACAGCGTCATCGATTGTTTTGAATCCATTATTAGTCAATACATCAAAAGCAGCTACTTGCATAAAGGAAGTAACAAAATCGGCACGTGCTTTATGTTGTGGAATTGGTCCCATATTTGCTAAGAAAATAGTGACATTACTATTATGTTCAGCTTTATACGATTCTGTACGCATACGTAATTGTTCGAATTGTTCAGTCCAGCGATGAGGCGCAATAGGATCTACGCTTTCCCCTTTGGCACTTTCAGATAAGGCGGCATCAATTTCGCCTAATGTAGCACCGCTGCGGATGGCTTTTTCTGCTGTATCCATCAAGCTGCCTGGTTCACTGAAATCACGTTTACTAATTTCAGAAAGTAGTGATTCAGTAAATGCATTATCGCGTACTTTTTTGTTAACGGCTAAGTCGGCCTGTTTAGTTTTGTAAATACCATCAAAATCGACAGCAGGAATTTCCAATAATTCTTCTGTCATATTTGGATACATGTTGTTACCAACGGCACGATCTTTACGAGTCGCTAAGTTTTTGAAACGTTTTTGTAAAATTTCATCAATAGCTGTTTGCACTTTGCCAGATGTTAATGCGGCTAGAATGCTACCGTGACCTTCGATCTCTTGGAATTTAGCCCATGCTTTTTCCGTAAATTCTTTACAAAGTGGTTCAATATACCAACTACCACCAGATGGGTCGATCGGTTGAATAAAGTTGAATTCATGTTGTTCCATAATTTGAATATTGCGAGCAATACGACGAGAAAATTCATCGCTTGGACGAATGCAATGATCAAATGGTTTTACAAACATACCGTCGATACCGCCAATAACGGCAGAGAATGATTGAGTCGCTGCACGTAATAAGTTTACATATGGGTCATATTTGGTTTGACAGAATGTAGAAGTGCTGACAAATAGATTAATTTTTTGTGCTGTTTCGTCACCACCGCAATGGCGAATAATCTGTGCCCACATAGTTTTTACGCTACGTAATTTAGCGATTTCCATGAAGAAGTTAGCACCTACACTAAAGTGTACGCGTACATGTTTACAGAATGTGTTTACATCAATGCCACGTACTTCCATAGCACGAAGATAGGTAAGTGCCGTATTCATCGCATAGGCTACTTCTTGAATATCGTTGGCACCACCATTGTGATATACATCGGTATCAATCATTACAGTACGTAACTGTGGTGCATAGGTTTCTGCCCAGCTAATGGCATGCGCCATTTCATCGTAATACTCATCGAGAGGGCGCTTTAGTGAGCCCAAACGTGCTAGTTCTCCCATAGGATCACTAGTGATAGCACCTGTTAGTGACGATAAATCGATGGATCGACGTTCACAAACGGTAGCGATGGCAGCTAATAAGGCAATGTTAGAAGCACCACAATGAATATCAAGTTCATTAGCTGCTAAGTCCACATCTTGTAAAAGTGTATCTACATCGGCTAAGGTGCTAAGGGATACACCACAATCGGCTACATCTTCTTTGTTTGCTTGATCAAAGTCAAGACCTTTACGAGTTGCTGTGTCAAGGTAGACAGAAGCGGCAGTAGAACCTTTTTTTAATTCATAGAGTATTTGTTCATTCGCTTCTTTTGGTGTTTTCCCGTCTACACGTTGAGCAATTATCCAAGGTTGATGAATATAACCTGCTGGATTAGCACCACGTAAATTACTTTCACAACCAGGATAGGTTTTATTGTGGGTAAGACCTTCCTGATCTTCCAGACGATAAATTGGATTTAATGTAATTCCTTCATAGGTGTCGGTGAACATACTACGTTCAAAAGATTTACCTTTTAATAAACCGATAACATCTTCTTTCCAAGCTTCAAAAGTAGGCACATCAAATTCATCAAAGCTTACTGCTGGAAGTTCTTCTTGTAGATTGTCTTCACCATGTTGCATAGAGGCACAACAAGTCGAATTGTCGGCGGAATCATGATGATTGTCTTCGCCATGTTGCATAGTGAGGTTAGTATCTTGTTCCATATAACTGTATCCTTTCTGTTTGAGTTGGGGCAGTATATACCAAAATTGGATGAAGATGTATGTCGATTTATACAGCTTGATTGGTTCACGGACCGTCTACCTAATGCAAGGTATTAATGGACCTCATACTAATAAAAAAAGCCATCGCAGAAACGATGGCGTACACATTAGACAAAACCCCAATCTGTCATTGCTTTTCGTAGTAAGGGCGCATCTCTTCATATATCGTCACACAATTACAGTATCGATGAGTTAACGTTTGATATCCTATAATATTGCCATCTATATCATGGGAGATGAGGAGAAACAATGTTGATAAGGAAATCATTCTGTTTGCATTGATAGAATGTGTATAGATACATTCTATGATGGTATGTATTATAAGAAAAACCGTCTTTCAATAGATGAAAAACGGTAGATATTCTTAACTATAGTATAGGCACTATACAATACCACATAATTAGTATATACATGTTACATATCTACCTGTCTCTCGCAGTTCAAACGATAATGCTTCTTATAGGCAGTTCTTCTGACTTAAATTCAACGCTGACTTCGCCTTCCCAGTTACCCAGTGACATTGTGAAGTGTGCTCATTATTACAGCGGCGGGACCGTGTCGGAGTTACACCGACTTCTCTATTAAGCTACATATGATACATATAAATGTAGATACTCTACTTTGAAACTATGTGACATATGATGTGTATAGCACCTATAAGGTTTGATATTCAGTTGTTTGAGTTCATTATAGGCTTGAAAAAAATGATTGTCAATTTATGGATACTTCAATTGCTAAAAGCACATAATCACTAGCTTTCTTGCGTTTTATTCATATTGCACATATATCAAATTGTTATAAGTGCTATATGATAGATAGCTTTGAAAAATCTTTTTTTAGAATCGGCGGTAACAGTCCAAGATGATAGATATAGATAGGTTTGCGGACCTTATATATGGGTAATTTCTAATCATTCATCGCCATATTGATTATGAAAAATAGTTATATACAAGTATTTATAAATTTCGTTATAATATAATTTGATAAACATTATTAGTTAACCATGGGGTAAGAGAATCTCTTATTCTACTATATCTGACTTTTATAGGGATAGGTATGTGGATACTACTTGTCGTGGTTATTGAAAAAGTAAGCGTATTGCGTAGACCTAGGGCGCTAGTCACTCAAGAAATTTGAATAGAATCTAAGAAATAAGCATGGTATGCATTGAGGTCTACGTGTTTGGCGGTAATTAAGATACGAGGGTCGTATCTATGATATTCTGTCATGAGTGTATCGTGTTATGCACTGATACCATTTGGGAGCTACTCAGTGCGATAGCATGTAATGGTGATAGACAACGAATGATACCTATATGATAATCGACATGTGCTATGATTGATGGTAGTGGTATACATGTATCGCAATATATAGCGTGTATGTAGGATTTGTACGTAGAAAGTGTGTTAGAAAGGGCTTGATATGAAACAGATGACAACAATGGATAGAGAAACAAAACGCTCTAGATGGATGCGGTATGGTTGGTTAAGTGTAGGGTTTTTAAGTCTTGCATTAGGAACGATTGGTTTGGTATTACCTATTTTGCCGACGGTACCGTTTTATATGGCTACTTTATTTTGCTTTGGCAAAGGTTCAACGCGATTACATCAGTGGTTTATAGGGACGAGTATGTATACAAAACATGTGGCACCCTTTGAAAGAGAGAGGGCGCTCACAAGAAAATCAAAAATTTCTATTATTACGACGGTTACCATTACTATGGGCATTGGATTCTATTGTATGGGTGACAGTATAGTGGGGCGCAGTCTCTTAGGAATTGTATGGGTTCTTCATGTAATAGCGATGGTGTGGATTGTCAAGACCAAACCAGAATCCTTGTAGTCATATGATGTACATAGTTTGTTAACTAGTGCGCATGGTGCAAAACGAGAATTGATATACTCATATGACGTACATGGTTTCTCCGATAGAGTTAGTTCTGATGTGTTTGTTAGAGGGTATTCATAGTACGTACATGGTTTACCAGAATGCATTGTTCAAGTTCAATGCCATAATCATATAGTCGTATTCCGTACATGGCCTATCAGTGATCAGTGTATACTGTCACTTTTTGTATAGCTATACATTCTAGCACATCAATTAGGTAGAAGTCATACATATGTATTAATTAGTCAAATTTATAAATAGTGTTAATTTTATAAGTTGGCTCGTTGACCCTGTTAGGGGCATATGATATGATTATTACGTAGATAATCTAATGGGGAACGGCGATGCCCTCCCTGCTATCAATGAAGGAGCGATATGAATGATTGAACGATATACACGAGAAGAAATCGGTCGTATTTGGGACGAACGTCATGAATTTGAATCGATGTTGGAAGTTGAAATTTTAGCGTGTGAAGCACAAGCGGAATTGGGCAATATTCCTAAGGAAGCAGCGAAAGCGATTCGTGAAAAAGCGGATTTTAAAGTCGAACGCATTCATGAAATTGAAAAGGAAACCAATCATGACATTATTTCGTTCGTTACAGCAGTGGGTGAATTTGTAGGGGATGAAGCTAAATATATTCACATGGGGTTAACCTCTACAGATGTGAAAGATACAGCCTTAGGCATTATGATGAAAAAATCTTGTGACATTTTATTGAAAGACTTGCATACATTCCATGATGTGCTTCGTCGTAGAGCGAAAGAATTTAAGTATACGCCAATGGTGGGACGTACGCACGGTATTCATGGAGAACCAACTACGTTCGGTTTGAAATTGTGCCTATGGATGGCAGAAATTGAACGCGACATAGAACGGTTGGAACGTGCAAAACAAACCGTAGCGGTAGGTAAATTATCGGGGGCTGTCGGAACTTATTCTGTAGTGGATCCCTTTGTAGAACAATATGTGTGCGATAAACTAGGCCTTACACCTGTGAAAGTAGCGACCCAAGTGGTACAACGCGATCGCCATGCAGAATTACTATCAACGATTGCGATTATCGGTAGCACCTTAGATAAAATCGCGTTGGAAATTCGTCATTTACAACGCACGGAAGTGCGGGAAGCAGAAGAATATTTCTCACCAAAACAGAAAGGATCCTCTGCGATGCCTCACAAGCGCAATCCGATTACATGCGAACGCATTTGTGGATTGGCTCGTGTCCTTCGTGGCAATGCACAAGCGGCGTTAGAAGATGTAGCATTATGGCATGAACGAGATATTTCACATAGTTCTGTAGAGCGCATTATTTTACCAGACAGTACGATTACATTGGATTATATGTTGTCATTGGCGACGAAAGTAATCGATAAATTATTAGTATATCCAGATACTATGATGGCGAATATGCAACGTACGGGGGGACTTATTTTCTCTCAACGTGTACTCACTTCCTTGGTAGAAAAAGGTGCCGTTCGCGATCAAGCGTATCGCTGGGTACAAAAATATGCTATGGAGCGGTGGTTAGAAGGCAAAGACTTTGCTAAGGGGTTAAAGTCCGATACTAACATAGGTAAGTATTTAACATCAGAAGAAATCGACGCTTGTTTCGATTACAAACCACTATTAAAACATGTGGATACGATTATGGCACGATTTGGTCTATAAGAATGTAGCATAAACGAAACGGATGAACACTACAAAGTAGATAGTGATGATGGAATGAAGAAATTTTTATCATCATATGGACTACATCTATTCGTAACAATATAGTATATAAGCGACTATCACAAAATAGTCTTACATAAGACAGAGGAAAGTTGATCAAAACGTATGAACTGCACTCCAAAAATTGAACACAATTTTTGGAGTGCAGTTCAGCATCAACTTTCCTCTGTTTTTCTAGTTTATGGTGTACTCTATAGGCACTTCTTTATGGGATACACCTATAGATATTTGTTTATAGTATATCCTATAGGTACTTGCTTGATACATATCATAGATAGTTGTTTATGGTATACCCTATGAATACTCGCTTATGATATATATCTATAGATACGTACTTATGATATATCTATAGGTAGCTTAGAAATATAGGCGACTCCGTCAAGGATCGCGTTGCTCGTTAACTACCGCATAGGTAGCTTAGAAAAAGTAACAGTAGGGTTTACTCTAACAGTCAATGTTAACTACTGCATGGATTCTTGTTTATGGCATATACTTAGAGAACTGGATTGGTGCCTTGATGTACACGTTCTTGTATATAGACACATATGTACTGTATGTTCAATGTACATGACTCCTTTTATAAGGATAAGAAATACTCGTGCATGGCCGTATGATCTGTTACTTCTGGATGAAAGGAAACGGCTAGTTGCTTTTTGTATTGAGCGGCGACAATCATATCATCCACAGTGGCGAGCACTTCCACATCGCTACCGACGGATTCAATGTAAGGCGCCCGAATAAAATGCATAGGCACCATTCCCACATGAGTGACGGAAGCAGTCGTTATAAAGCTGCTAGATTGTCTGCCATAGGCGTTTCGTTTCACGGTAATCGGCATAGTTTGTAAATGGGAGCGCCGATCATTGGTTGTACTTTCACTGAGTAAAATCATGCCAGCACAGGTACCAAATGTAGGGAGCCCTTGGTTAATTTGTTCCCGCAAAGGTTCTAACATATGCATATCTCGTAATAATTTGCCCTGTACCGTACTTTCACCGCCGGGTAAAATTAAGCCGTCATACGATTGGAGTACATCTTGTGACTGACGAAGTTCCACCGTAGTTACCCCGAGCGTGGCTAACAGGCGTTCGTGTTCGATAAAAGCACCTTGCAAAGCGAGAACCGCAATTTTTTTACTCATCTTACTGACCTCGCTCTGCCATGAGTAATTCGATTTCTGCTTCGTTGATACCGACCATGGCTTCTCCTAAATTACTGGATACGCGTGCGATTAATGCTGCATCTTGATAATTGGTGACCGCTTGCACGATGGCAGCAGCTCGTTGGGCAGGATTGCCAGATTTAAATATGCCAGACCCTACAAACACACCGTCTGCACCTAGTTGCATCATAAGTGCCGCATCAGCTGGTGTGGCAATGCCACCTGCGGCAAAGTTGACTACCGGCAATGTGCCAGTGGCGTGAACGGTGGCGACAAGTTCATATGGAACTTGTAATGATTTGGCCACGTCATACAATTCATCGGTGCGCAAGCTTTTAATGTGAGCGATTTGTTTCTTCACAAGGCGCATATGGCTTACGGCCTGTACTACGTTGCCCGTACCTGGTTCGCCTTTGGTGCGAATCATAGCGGCCCCTTCGTTAATACGTCGTAACGCTTCTCCTAGATCTTTAGCGCCACATACAAAGGGTACGTGAAAGTCGCGTTTGTTGATGTGGTGTATGGTATCTGCAGGAGATAGTACTTCACTTTCATCGATATAATCAATATCAATGGCCTCTAATACTTGGGCTTCCACAAAATGACCAATGCGACATTTTGCCATGACGGGAATGGATACGGCGGCTTGAATCCCTTGAATCATAGCGGGATCACTCATGCGTGATACGCCACCAGCAGCACGAATGTCCGCTGGAATTCTCTCTAACGCCATAACGGCACAGGCCCCGGCTTCTTCGGCAATCTTAGCTTGCTCTGGTGTGGTAACGTCCATAATTACGCCGCCTTTTAACATTTGTGCTAGTTCTTTGTTTAATGCATGTTGTTCTCTGTTCATAATTCCTCCTACGTGTTCATCAATAGTGATGTGTCTAGTATACACTTATGTGATATTATTAAAATAACCATTTTGATATTTTTTGATAGAACCAGATGTGAGGTTATATGATTACCTATGAATTGCGAGAAGACGTGACATCTCCCTTATACGCCCAGTTATATGAGTATATACGAATGGACATAGTCAATGGTCATTTGAAAGCACATGACAAGTTGCCGTCGAAACGCCATTTGGCAAACCATTTACAAATTAGCGTGATTACGGTTACTACGGCGTATGAACAATTAATGGCGGAAGGCTATATTTACACCAAGCCTAGGCGCGGTTACTATGTGATGGAACAAATCGTTAAAGGCGATACGCCAACCATCAAAGAGGTGGTGTATGAAAGGGATACATCGGCGGTTATCGCTCCACCGTCGTATCGATTGGATTTGACGGCCAACGACACACCACAACAGGCGTTTCCCTTTAGCGTGTGGTCAAAATTGATGCGTCATCGCATGAGTTATGGGCAACAAGAGTTGATGGCTACATCACCGCCAGCAGGGGTCTATGCGCTGCGACGGGCAGTGGCAGGGTATTTACGAGTTTTTAGAAATATGCCCGTTGAGGCTGATCAAATCATTATAGGAGCGGGCACAGAATATTTATATACGATTCTCATTCATTTGTTGCAGCAAGACTATGTATACTGCTTGGAAAATCCTGGTTATTCGAAACTTTCCCATATTTACAAACAACATCAACGGACGTGTACCTATGCACGGTTAGATGAGGAGGGCGTTGTTATGGATGACATTATCCACGCGGCCCCACAAGTCTTGCATTTGAGCCCATCGCATCATTTTCCTACAGGAAAGGTGACATCCATAGGGCGCCGCCAAGAATTACTACAGTGGGCCGCAGCTTCCTCGGATCGCTATATAATTGAAGATGATTACGATAGTGAATTTAGACTGACAGGAAGGCTGATTCCTACTTTGGCGAGCATTGATACGAGTCAATCGGTTATTTATATGAATACGTTCTCTAAAAGTTTGGCCTCTACCATTCGTATTAGTTATATGGTATTACCACCATCGCTCATGAACATCTATCATGAAACTATGACCTATTGTAGTTCGACGGTGTCGAACTTTGAGCAATATACGTTGGCAGACTTGATTGAACAAGGATATTTTGAGCGCCATATTAATCGCATGCGCACCTATTACCGTAAACAGCGACAACAAGTCATTCACACGATGAAAGCAAGCTCTCTATATCCGTACTTGAGTATTCAAGAAAATAGCTCAGGCTTACACTATGTGATAACCCTTGATACGACGATGAGTGATACGGAGTTTATTACATGTTGTCATGAGAAAGGCATCCATATTAAAGCACTTTCAGAGTACTATCAAAAGAATACACACCGCGATATATGTACGCATCAATTTATTATTAATTATTCGAATATAGATATAGGCGCCTTACAATGGGGACTAGAAGAAATGTATGCGATTATTGCGGGTAAGTGATGGAACGGATACTTTACTCATGGACAATACACGGGTAAATGTATTAAAATAGAGTGTAATCGATTGTTATCTAATGGAGGATATAATTATGGCAACAAGTATGGTAATTGGCACTCAATGGGGTGACGAAGGTAAAGGTAAAATTGTTGACTATTTAGCAGAGCAAGCTGATGTTGTTGTGCGTAGCCAAGGTGGTAATAATGCAGGTCACACGGTTGTAGTCGATGACAAAGCATTCGCATTGCGTTTATTACCAAGCGGTATTTTGTATGATAATAAAACAAATGTTATCGGTACAGGTGTTGTCATTGATCCGAAAGTTTTTTTAGAAGAGCTTAGCAATTTGGAAAAACAGGGGAAATCCGCAAAAGGATTGCAAATTTCAAATCGAGCTCATGTGATTATGCCCTATCATATTCGCTTAGACGAAGCAGAAGAAGCATCTAAGGGAACTATGAAAATTGGGACCACTAAAAATGGGATTGGCCCATGCTATGCAGATAAAGTCAATCGTGTAGGTATTCGTGTTTGCGATTTATATGATGAAGATTTATTTGTGACAAAATTAAAATATAATGTGACGATTAAAAATAAAATGTTCACGAATGTGTATGGCGTAGAACCAGTTGATTTTGATACGATTTTAAGAGATTATAAAAATTATGCAGCACAAATTAAAAAATTTGTGGCTGATACGAATAGTACCGTTATTAATGCCATTAAAGATGGGAAAAAAGTATTATTTGAAGGCGCTCAAGCGACGATGCTTGACCTAGATCATGGCACCTATCCATTTGTTACTAGCTCTCATCCTGTTGCAGGTGGTGCCTCTGTAGGATCTGGCGTAGGTCCTCACTATTTAAATAATATTGTGGGCGTTGTAAAAGCTTATGCAACTCGTGTGGGTGAAGGTCCATTCCCATCGGAACAACTCAACGAAGTGGGAGAAGCCCTTCGTGAAATTGGCCACGAATTTGGTACCGTTACAGGTCGTTCTCGTCGTACTGGCTGGCTAGACTTAGCCGTTGTATCCTATGCGGCAGGATTAAGTAGTTTAGACTACTTAGCCATCACACGTCTTGATATTTTAGACACCTTTAAAGAAATTAAAATTTGTGTAGGCTATACATTAGATGGCAAACCAGTAACTGGATTCCCAGCAGATTTAAAAGAATTAGAACGATGCGAACCTATTTATGAAACAATGGAAGGATGGCAAACTGATATTAGCGGTATTCGTGAATATGATGCATTGCCAGAAGCCGCTCGTCGTTATGTAGAACGCATTGCAGAAGTAACAGGCGTAGCTATTGGTATCGTATCTGTAGGTCCTAATCGTAATCAAACGATTGTAGTGCAAGATGTATTTAAATAAGCTAGTTATTACCTAGCATTTATAGCATAGCGTCATTCTAAGTTAACCATGCGTATAGTATGTGCCACACATACATGCGTGTGGTTAATTTAGTATATGCGTGATAAAGCATGATGATGTATATACACTGTATATGAAATAGTTATGTATACTATGCATAGAATGTGATATAGAATTATTTAAAAAAATAGATTTAATTAACTATTTTGTATATAATATAAAATAGATAAAGATACATTGTTGATAAGTATCAAATTTCTGTTTGCAACATAAGGAGAATTTTTATGGAAGTTTCGTATGAGCGTTTAGCTGCTGTTTTTAAAGCACTCAGTGATGAAACACGATTACACATTGTGGATATGCTGTCTTGCAATGAACTATGTGCTTGTGATATTTTAGCTAGCTTTAATTTATCTCAATCAACATTAAGTTACCACATGAAGATTTTAATTGATGCAGGCGTGGTCAATTCTAAACGCAGTGGATTGTGGACACGATATTCCATCAATGAATCTACCTTTGAAAGTATACTACACATTCTTCCTCAATTGTATAAAACTAAGGATGAATGCATTTGTGCACAGATTAAATATTGTCGTTTGGAAGACAAGCCGGAGTAATCTATGAGATGCTGGATTATGCATGTGGATATGGATGCATTTTATGCGTCTGTGGAGCAACTGGATCATCCAGAATATAGAGGCCGCCCTGTTATTGTGGGCGGTCTTTCTGCACGTGGCGTCGTGGCTACTGCTTCCTATGAGGCCCGTGTCTTTGGTGTTACGTCGGCGATGGGGGCGATGAAGGCTCATCAACTTTGTCCAGAAGGCATCTTTGTCCCACCACGGATGGAACGGTATCATCAAGTATCACAACAGATTCATGAAATTATGGCACAGTATACTCCGTACATTGAACCCTTATCGTTAGATGAAGCTTTTTTGGAAGTGTCTGGCATGGGCCATATGTTTAAGGGACCCTATGAATTAGGCAAGGATATTAAAGCGCGCGTGTTACGGGAAACGGGCCTAGTTATTTCCGCTGGCATTGCGCCGAATAAATTGTTAGCCAAAATAGCTTCTGATATTGATAAGCCAAACGGCCTTGTTATCGTTCCCTATGGTAAGGAAATCGATTTTTTAAAAGACTTACCCATATCACGTTTGTGGGGCGTAGGTAAACATACGGAAAAGCGCTTGCACGAAGGGGGCTTTTACAAATTAGGCGATATACAACGCTTGTCAGATGAACGACCACTGATCCCTTATTGTGGCACGATGGCAAAACGATTTTATGATATGAGTCGCGGCATAGATGATCGTCCCGTCGAGTATGAACGGCGTGTGCAATCGGTGGGCAATGAAGAAACCTATGAAATGGATTTGTCGGATCCAGAATTGATCGATTGCGAATGGCGTTATTTTTCTCATCGTGTAGCACGTAGGTTGCGCAAACAACATATGATGGGACAGACGGTGTCGATAAAAGTTCGGTATCACGATTTTGTAACACTTACACGACAAAAAACATTGCATACCGCTACGGATAGTGAGTATGTTTTATACGAAGTGGCACGGCGTTTATATGATAAAATAGATAGTCACAAGCCGATTCGTTTATTAGGCTTATCGGTATCGCAATTATGTGAGCCTGTCGTGCAAACCTCCTTGTTTGCCACAGAAGTCGCGCAAGAGGCGTTAACAGAAACGCTCGATGACTTGGCAGATCGCTTTGGAGAACAGGCCGTTATGCGCGGTGATTTATGGCAACGTAAGGCGCATACGGTGCGTCAAGTAGAAGCCGATCAAGTAGAAATTGAAAAAACGGTAGAGGTAGAACGTAACAAATAGGATATTATTATATATAACAGATGGTATATAGCGTAGAAGTTGGGCGTGCCTATACAACAGAGAGAGGACAATACATGGCAGAGTATGAATTAAAATATGGAAAAGGATCGGTAACGGTATCGTTACCAGAAGAGAGAGTGCTGCATGTAGTAACGGGAGCGCCGTATCCAGCGATTATGAATACAGAAAAGGCCTTAGTAGATGCCTTAGAGCATCCAGTAGGGACGCCACCGTTACATATGATTGTTCATCCTGGTGAAACGGTTTGCATCGTCGTATCGGATATTACGCGAGCTTGGATTCACTATGAACGATTTTTACCAACCTTGCTGGACTATTTAAATGATGCAGGCATTCCAGATACGGATATATTTTTATTAGTCGCCTATGGAGCCCATCGAAAACAATCAGAGGCAGAACATCGCATGTGTTACGGTGAAGATGTGTGTAGACGCGTACGCATTAAACACAGTTGTGCCGTTAGCGAGGACTGTCACTACCGCCATCAAGGGGTGACATCGCGCGGAGTACCGATTGAAATTAATGAATTAGCCTTAGATGCGGACCGTGTTATTTTAACGGGCGGTTTGGTATACCACATGATGGCTGGTTATGGGGCTGGTCGCAAAGCCGTATTACCAGGCATTTCGTCCTATGAAGCGATTCAAAAAAATCATGTACTATGCTTATCGGATACAGTAGGCGGTGGGTGTAATCCAGATAATTACAGTAGCAATATTAGCACCAATCGCATGCATGCCGATCAATTGGAACATGCACAGGCACTGAATGCAGACTTTTTGATCAACGTCATTAATAATGCAGACAACCAATTAGCTCGTTTTGTGACGGGGCATTGGCAACAGGCTTGGGAAGATGGAATTCATACGGTGGATGAAATCTTTAAAGTGCCGATTACGGCTAAAGCCGATTGCGTTATCGCCTCTGCTGGAGGGTATCCTAAAGATATTAATTTATATCAAGGTATTAAAACACAGGATAATGCGACAAAAGCAGTTCGCCCTGGCGGCGTTATTATTTTACTAATGGAATTAGAAGATAGTCAGGAACCACCAGAATTTATCAATTGGTTTCGCTATGATAATCCGAAGGAACATGAAATGGCATTGCGTAAAGGATTTACGGTGCCAGGATTTATTTCTTTGCACGTAGTAGAAGACTTACAAACCTATACACATATTTTTGTAACCTTAGAGAAAAATAGGTCCATTATTGAGCAAACAGGGGCAAAGATGGCCACCACCGTAGAAGAAGCATTGGCTATGGCACAAGACATATTGGGTGATGCATTTACGATTAACATATTGCCTACAGGCAGTACGACTATGCCTGTTGTCATGTCGGATGTTCCTAGCAAGAAGAGTGGGGGCAGTTCTTGCCTGTGCGAGGAGTAGACAGAGAAACTTTTACATAGAAGATATAAAATAGTATGTATAGCGTATATACTATGATATAATGAAGTGATATCATTTTATGAGCGCATATAAGTATATGCATATGTTGGCGTAGTAAGCGTATACATGACGAAGCGGTCAACGTTAGAGGCTCGATAGAATGTGCATGATTTTAATAGGTATAGGATATAGAAAATGAGGGTTGGAAAATGGCAGATACTGTATTCCATGTGGCGATTCATTATGGTATAACTAGCAATGGGTATATTGCATATAATATAGACACAAAAGAACTTACCGTGGTTCTTCCGGAACAAGAATGGGCCGATAAAGTTAAGGCGTATTTAACAACGGAGCAGACGATAAAAAATGCAGTAGGTCTTAATACGTATGAAACGGTTACAGTATTACCAGTTAGCTCCTTAGATAATTTGAAACTAGCCTTAACCCGTATGTGGACGGCGATTGAAGTACAAGTGGATTGGTCTCGGCCTTGGAATTTGTAATTTTCTATTGCGTAGGAATCAGTATTTTGTATAATAGTGATATATCATATGCGTCTATAGCTCAGTAGGATAGAGCGGTGGTTTCCTAAACCATGTGTCGCTGGTTCGATTCCGGCTAGGCGCACCATAATTAATGAGTAACCACAACGTATTTTGCGTTGTGGTTTTTTATATACTTATTAGACGATACAATGATTGATTAGAGGGCTGTAAAAGCTAGAGTAGAACGACTGTAAACTAGATATAACAATATATAGTCATATATGCATATAATAAATTGTACAAAATTTATTTACATTTTACAGAAATGTGCTACAATATGACCTATATTGTTGATAAAGGAGGTTGTTCTATGTGTAAATCAACTAAAAAATCTATGATGACCATCATAGTGGCTATGATTAGCCTACTTATCTGCTCTTTTCTATATGTGGGATGTGGCTCTACAAAGCAAGCGGCACCAGCAGATAAAAAAATTAAAGTCGTTGCGACTACGACTATGTTAGCGGATTTAGCTCGTCAAGTAGGGGGCGACAAAGTAGAAGTACAAGGTTTAATGAAACCAGGTGTGGATCCTCATGTATATTCGGCTACTACTGCTGATGTACAGGCCTTAGAACAGGCGGATGTAATCGTGTACAATGGGGTAGAATTAGAAGGTAAGTTAGAAGAAACGTTAGAAAATTTAGCGAAGAAGAACAAAGTTGTCATCAATGCGAGCTCCTTAATTCCAGAAAACACATTGCTAGATTTTGAAGAAGACGGAGAAGTGGGTAAAGACCCTCATATTTGGTTCTCTGTAAATAATTGGAAAATGGCGACCCAAGCAGTTGTTAAGGGGTTAAGTGAAAAAGATAGTGCTAATAAGGCGTACTATGAAGCACAAGGTAAAGCGTATACCGATAAATTAACTGCCTTAGATGCAAAAGTGAAAGAACAAATTGCATCGATTCCAGAAACATCGCGTGTATTAGTTACTGCTCATGATGCACTAGGCTATTTCTCTAGAGATTATGGCATTGCAGTCAAAGGTATTCAAGGCGTGACTACAGAAGATGCAGCGAATGCAGCAGATGTAGATGCATTGGCTAACTTTATTGCAGACCATAAAATAAAAGCTATTTTTGTAGAGTCGTCCGTACCTACAAAATCGATTGAAGCTTTACAAGAAGCAGTGGCGGCTAAAGGCTGGCAAGTCACTGTGGGCGGTGAATTATTTACCGATTCTCTTGGCGATGAAGGTACAGAACAAGGTACTTACATTGGCATGATGCAATATGATGTGGATACCATCGTACAAGCGTTAAAATAATAGTATAGTAACATAAGTTATATCATAGCTGCTAGTCAATCAGAATCCCTGGTTGATTGAGCAGCTATGTGTGTATAAGAGGAACATAAGGGGTTTTTATGAAAACAGAATGTGCTATTGCATTGGAACAAGTCTGTGTATCGTATAATCGGCAACAGGTATTATATATTGATTCGTTACAAATTCCTAGAGGTGTGGTAACGGCTATTATCGGACCTAATGGAGCAGGAAAGAGTACGTTATTAAAATCTATTATGGGGATGAAACGGATTGATCGAGGTACGATTACGGTGTATGACAAAGACCATCATCCAGTAGAACCTAATTGCTACAGTATGGCCTATGTACCGCAACATAGTAGCGTTAATTGGGATTTTCCTGCCACTATATTTGATATCGTTTTGATGGGGTGCTATCAGCATATTGGTATTGGTAAACGACCAACACAAGAAGATTATGAAGCGGTGTATGGTGCATTAGAAACGGTGGGACTTCAAGATTTGGCTAAGCATCAGATTAATGAATTGTCGGGTGGACAACAACAGCGCGCTTTTATAGCGAGGGCATTGGTACAAAATGCAGATATGTATTTGCTCGATGAACCACTAAAAGGCATTGATTTGCAAGCGGAGCATGTCATTATGGATGTGTTGCAAGCGATGCGTGAGGAGGGAAAAACGATAGTAGTAGTGCATCATGCATTACATACGGTGCCCATGTATTTTGAATATGTAGTTTGTATCAATCATCAGTTGATGGCCGCTGGTCCTGTGGATAGGACTTTCAAAAAAGAAATTGTGGAGCGCACATTTAGTGTTGAAGGAGATAGGCATGGAGAATTTTTTGATACCTTGTGTCGGTAGTAGTATTGTCGCTCATGTTATGCGCTATTATACAATCTATGTGATCATGATCGGCACATCCTTATTGGGCCTTTTATGTGGCATCATCGGTTGTGTTGTAGTGGCGAAGCGAGAAAGTTTGTTAGGCGACGGTATTGCCCATATGGCGTATCCTGGGATGGTTGCCAGCTTTTACCTAGCGTCCATTAAATCTGTGTTGGTGCAATTGATCGGTGCGCTTGTGACAGCTACCTTGGGCATTTTGTTAATACAGTATATTAAGGAGAGAACACATGTATCCTATGATAGTATACTGGCGACCGTATTATCTGGGTCCTTTAGTATCGGATTAGTATTAATGTCGTTGGTGCAACAGCAAGCGGGGGCCAAACAATCAGGCTTAACGCGCATATTGTTTGGTCAACCAGCGGCCTTGATGAAAGCGGACCTAGTAGTGATTAGTGTGTTCATTGTGGTCATACTTATAGCGCTTAAGGTGTATTGGCATCACATCGTTTCTGTTATTTTTGATGCGGTCTACGCTCAATCAATTGGACTATCAGTGAGGACAATTCAAAATGCAATAGCCCTTATTAGTACGATTGGCGTATTGTTAGCGATACAAAGTGTCGGCGTTATTTTAATGTGTGCTTGTTTAGTAGGTCCCGCTATCAGTGCTAGACAATGGGCGCATACGTTCAAACAAATGATGGTCATCAGTGCTATGATAGGTATTTTTTCTTCTATGATAGGAACGGGGATTAGTAGCATCTATTCATCAATTCCTACAGGACCTGCTATCGTGGTGACGATTAGTTGTGTTGTATTGGTGAGCGTACTCATCGCCCCTAAACGGGGAATTTTGTGGAGGGCTATTAGATGATGGAATATGTAGATATTATTTGTATTGCCCTCTTTACGGGATGGGCCTGTGCTATTATTGGGAACTTTCTAGTGGTAAGAGGATTAGCCTTAGTGTCTGATGCCATTAGTCATAGTGCCTTATTAGGCATTGTTATAGGCGTATTGATTTGGCACGATCTCAATTCACCCTATGTAGTCGTGGCGGCTACACTTATGGGTGTAGCTACCGTATATATGATTGAATGGCTTATACAGACCAGGCTAATGGCTAGTGATGCAGCGACGGCAGTCATCTTTCCTTGTCTATTTAGTATCGCCATCATTCTAATTACCAACTATGCGTCGCATATGGGGATTGATACGAATAAAGTGCTATTTGGAGATTTGGCTTTTGCTCCTTTCAATCGATTTTATTGGGGCGATATCGATTTAGGGGCGAAGGCACTCTACATGAGTGCCATTAGTTGCTTGGTGGTGAGCGTGGTGGTTTACGTATTTTATAAAGAACTGTGCCTAGCTAGCTTTGATGCTGAATTTTCGCAATCCATTCATATTTCTCCTGCCATTGTCCACTATGGTATTATGACCATTACATCATTTACGGCAGTTACCTCCTTTCAAGTCATTGGAGCTATGTTGCTCATTGCCTTCTTAATCATACCAGCTGTGACGGCTAGCTTTGTGACGCGTACTATGAAAGCTCGCATCGCCGTTAGCTTGCTTTGTATCGTCATAGCCATTGCCATTGCCATGCCTGTGGCGATTATCTATCACCTATCTCTAGCGGGCACAATGGGGGCTAGCTTGTTTTTCTGCTTTTTGGTAGTGGCCTTTTATCGATTGGTGGTACGTAAAGACTAGAGGGGCGGATACGACTGATGTAAATCGGGGTTACACATAGGAAATGTGAAAAATAGTCATCTATATTGTAGGGACATCATTAAATAGATGTTATATAGGTACTTTACAGATAGGTACGGGAATTTTTCTATACTATTGGATAGATGAAATGTAGTAGATGTGAATAGAATGAAATAGTAACTTTTTTTAGAAACGTAGTGTTCTTATGAATAATTGGCTTGTGAGAGCATCGGAATAAGTTTTATTATTGGCGTGAAAGAATGGAGAAAACAAAATATAGTACCCATGGATGAATCCTATTTGTAGGGTAGTACGTATCTATTCAATCGGTATAGAGTAGGATAAGAGAAACATTTTATAGAATAGGAAAGTATCTATGAGGGGATATGATTTTACCTTGTTGTAGGAAGGAATTTAATGGTGCAGTATAGAATATATAAAAGAAACTATATGAAATTATAAAATTAGAGATACTGTGATGAGGCAATAAGGGTTAGACGATATGAATCCATCAGATTTAAAAACAATATTACATTCGAAGAGAGCAAATATTTATTATTTAGAAAAATGTAGAGTTATGCAAAAAGATGGGCGCGTGGTGTATTTAACGGAAAGTCATAAGGAAAATTTATACTGGAATATACCAATTGCTAATACGACTACCATATTATTAGGAACGGGAACATCGATTACACAGGCGGCTATGAGATTATTGTGCCAAGCGGGTGTTATCGTAGGATTCTGTGGCGGTGGAGGCACTCCATTATTAGCAGGCACTGATATAGAATGGTTGCTACCACAAAATGAATATCGGCCTACAGAGTATGTACAAGGGTGGCTATCGTTTTGGTTTAATGATGAGAAGCGATTGACTGTGGCAAAGTTATTTCAGGAACAGCGATGTAATTTTTTTGAAAAAATTTGGAGTGCAGATAGGACTATCACAGATTATTTTGATGTAGACAGTTTAGATATTAGTAAAGCACTACGGATATTTAGAAGAGATATTGCCTCTGTTACGTCTATACCTGACTTACTAACGGCAGAAGCTAGATTTACGAAAAATGTATATAAATATGCGGCTAACACTATGGGATTAGATGGATTTTCTAGGGATCAAGACGGCAATGATGTAACTAATAGCTATTTAAATCATGGCAATTATTTAGCGTATGGCTTAGCGGCTTGTACGCTCTGGACATTGGGGATACCGCATGGTTTTGCTGTTATGCATGGAAAAACAAGACGTGGAGCCTTGGTGTTTGATGTGGCCGATTTAATTAAAGATGCCGTAGTATTGCCATATGCATTTATATTTGCCGGAGAAGGTCGCAGAGAACAGGACTTTCGAGATAATTGCTTACAGAAATTTACAGAACATCATGTGTTAGATTTTATGTTTTCTACCGTGAAGGAATGTAGCTTATCGTATGGAAAATCAGGTGATACATTATGATGGTCATATTTTCCAGCGTAAGCGAAAAGAAGGCGCTATATACAGTTAGAAACATATTGGATCATTTTGCTGACCGCATTGGTGATAATACGTGGAAGACCGTTATTACTGAAGCGGGATTAGAATGTGTACAACGTTTATTACGTAGGAGCGCTACGAAAAATACGGCGGTAGCCTGTCATTGGATACGCTCGAGAAATCATAGCGAGTTATTGTGGATTGTAGGTAATCGCCAACGCTTTAATACATCAGGTATTGTATCTATAGCGAGTACTGGTAAGAATATTGCCCATGCCGAATGGGAAAATGACTGGCAATTTTTACCGATTGTTAAATGCTTATCGGCATTAGCTGGCCTACTCCATGATTGGGGAAAGGCGTCTGATTTATTTCAAACCAAGTTGCGAGAATTAAGTGTACAAGGTGACCCCTATCGTCATGAATGGGTATCTTGCAAATTAATTGAAGCACTTGTCGCAAGTACTGGTGATACAAAACATGATATGCCGTGGCTAGAACAACTGGTATCAGGTACGATTACAGAAGATGCGATATTAGATTATTTACAAAAGAACAGGACTCATAGAGGAACACTGTCTAAATTACCGCCTGTAGCGACCATGCTAAGTTGGTTGATTCTTTCACACCATCGATTGCCAGCAATACAAAATATACAAGAAGTTGAATATGACATACGTGAATCCTTTGAAACGATGATTTCCATCATTAATGCGAATTGGGGATATACGCATGATGAACATATGATAGATAAAGGCGAGGCATGTTTTACTTTTTCTCAAGGCATATTATTAGAGGATGGACCGTGGTTACGACAAGTTAGAAAGTGGGCGGCTCGCACTATTAATGAAATTAGTCAACATACGTGGATGTCACAATTAGGGACCCCTTCGATACGATTGCTACTATATTATACAAGGCTATGTTTAATGCTAGGCGATCACTACGTATCATCTTTAGACAAGGATGGACATTCAAAACATAGATGGCAATACAGTACATTGTGGGCTAATACGTGTGGAAAGCGAGGCACATGTAAGCAATATTTAGAAGAACATTTATTGAGAGTTTCTAAACAAGCTTTACAAATTGCACATCAATTGCCACGATTTACTGAGGGGATGAGCCGTGTTTATGACAATAAAGCACTGAAAGAACAACGAGATACGCCTAATAAATTTAGATGGCAAGATAAAGTGATTGATAAGATTAAAGAGTATAAAAATCAGGCTTCTGATAGGACATGCTTTTTCGGCGTTAATATGGCGAGTACTGGTCGAGGAAAAACATTTGCAAATGCTAAAATTATGCAGGCCATTTCAAATGATGATTCATTGCGATTTATTTTAGCCTTAGGGCTGCGTACGTTGACCTTACAGACGGGGGATGAATACCGAGAGCGCATTCATTTAAATGTGAATGACTTAGCAGTTCTTATTGGCTCGAGTGCGGTACAAGAGTTACATGAATTACAACATACTGTGAAAGCGGGGACTAGATTGGATAGCCATCAGGCGTTATTAGCTAATGATGATGTAGCTAGTTTACAAGGGCAACCACAAGAATTGATGGATGAAGACATATTGTATGAATATGATATGTCAGATGAGCAGAGCCAATTTTTAGACTTATTTTTTAAAAGTAAGGCAATCAATAGTAACCGTAAAAACCAAGCATTCCTATTAAAACCAGTATTGGTAACCACCATAGATCATATTATGGGCGCTACGGAAACGAAAAAAGGGGGACGGTATATATTACCGTTTTTGCGCTTACTGTCATCAGATTTAGTGCTAGATGAAATCGATGATTTTAATCAAGATGATTTAGTGGCCATTTCACGATTAGTACATACGGCCGGTATGCTGGGAAGAAATGTATTATTATCATCGGCGACCATACCACCCGACTTGGCAGAAGGTATGTTTAGGACCTACTATGCAGGGCTGGCAGTGCATAATCGCTTTTTTAGCAATAAGAAGGACTGTGCTAAGCTTTTATGCGATGAGTTTTCTACGTCTATTGACACGGTGAAAGACGATGAAAGGACAAGTTATCATCGACAACATACTAAATTTATCGATCACCGTGTTAATAAATTACAGCAAGAAATACCCCTTCGAAAAGGTTCTATTCTAGAGATACCCGCTTTAGAAACAACAGATGATACAAAAACGATTAGAGAGAGATACTACCAAACAATTGCTAAACAAATACCGATACTGCATGAGGCACACCACTGTATCGACAAGAAAACGGGAAAACGTATTTCGTTTGGTGTGATTAGAGTGGCTAATATTAGTACTTGTGTTGACTTGAGTCTAGCTTTATATGATTATGAATACACGCAGGTAGCGGTTAAAATTATGACCTACCATAGTCGCCAATTATTATTGTTGCGACATATGCAAGAAAAACATTTAGATGCCGTATTAAAACGAAAAGGTGCGTTAAACGACCCTGTTGATATAACGGATTCGACGCTTCGAAACCATTTAGATCATAGTGGTTGCAATGATGTGATATTTGTGTTAGTGGCGACCCCTGTAGAAGAGGTGGGGCGAGATCATGATTTTGACTGGACCATCATAGAACCGTCTACGTTCAGGTCGATTATTCAGTTAGCGGGACGTGTGTTACGACATCGCCATGTAGAAATGGAGATTACAAAACCTAATATATATACTGGACTATAACGTAAAAGGATATGTTGAATATTGTAGACATCATGGTGAACGTCTTACTAGAAATAAGACAATTGTATTTAATTATCCTGGCTATGAAAGTAGAGAACATTCTCTTAATGCACATGATATGAAAACATTGCTAGAGGGGACTACTGTTGCTACGCGGATAGATGCGATACCAAGAATTGTAAAGCCTAGCGTATTACACCCACAGGAGCGTTTCATCGACTTAGAACATTGTGTGATGGAAGAGTTTAATGGTAAGAGTATAGAAACAACGGCGCGCCATAAAAATTCCGTAGATAAGTGGATGGAAGAGTATTGGTGGCTTACGGCGATACCTCAACGCATCCATACGTTTAGAAAGAATACGAAGGTTGAAGAACTTGAGCTGTTTGCCGTGTATAGCCATGACGGCGTGTCATTTTCCATCTTTGATGGTGAAGGTTATAAAAAATGTGAAGAAAGTCAGCATATTCATCGATGGACGATGCCTGAGGCCTATACTGATAAAATTTGGTTACCTAGGGACTATGAAAGTAGTTTACTATGGCTACTAAGAAGTAAGAAATTAGAGTATACTGAAGATAATTTACAAGAACTTTCAAAAGTGTATGGCAGAATCACGATCCAACATGGAGAGGATCAATCTTGGCAGTATTCTGATGAATTAGGGTTATTTAAATCTACTACGTGAGGAGGTATAACTGTGAGTATCTTATTAGATCATATTCGTGAAGGTACAGGTAAGAAGGGGGAAAGTGATAAGGAATGGTTGGAGGAGAGGGTGGCTAATATTGATGAATGCATATTAGCCACTCATGTAGGAAAATTTACTCATCCAGGTATTCCTAAAATTAATTTTCTAGTTCCGTCTGATGTGGTGGGGGTTGACGGGTATGTTACGACACGGCGTAGCAAGAGGACAATAGATCTAGCACCTAATAGTGCTACTTATAGTGGTAGTTCTAAGCTTTTGTACATCGTATTAGAAAATGGTAAAACAGTATTAGAAAATATTTTAGATAAAGAAGAAAGCGTAGTGCGAGATATCAATTCTGTAGGTGTATCATTTGATGATGTGTTAACCAAGGTGCAAGCGCTGAAGCTGCGTAGTGAAAATGCTAAGAAGTTGGATAGCACGGATGAACGATTTCGACAAGTTTATTTTCCTGTTTCGACGGGAGAATACCATTTGTTAACAGTCCTACCTCCATCGGGACAAATGTTTGCGATCAAACAGGTATTAAAAGAATGGGAAGCTATAAAAAAAGAAGCAACTGATAATAAGGCAGATAGGTATGGCGAGACTTATCGAGACATACTTAATACAACAATTGTTAAATTTGGGGGAGCTAACCCTCAGAATATAAGTGCAGTTAATAGTCGTGAATATGGTGAAGCCTATTTATTACCGGCCGTTCCGCCCCCAAATTTATCAGAACGGTCTGATATTCAATTGCTCAAAGGTGACTTTTTTAAAGACGTACTGCCCTATTATCATGAAGAGAAGTCCTTTGAAAAGTTGGGTAAGTTAGTAGGTACAAGGTATAATAATGCCTCCATACGTAGAGGTATTACTTATCATATAGAAGTCATTATTGATAGCCTCTTTACGTATGTCTATGCCATACGAAATGAAGAAGGTGGCTGGAGCGATCAGGAAATATATAACAAGTTGCCAATACATCAAAAAAGATGGCTTGATGCGAACCATATGGATGAATTGACGAATGAAGATATTGAGTTACTTGTAGACGATATCGCCTCATGGTTTAAACGAAGGTACCAAACAATGAAACTTGAGGGTAGTGACGCATGGGCTGACGTGGAATCTAATTATATTAAAAAGATTGCGAGAAACATATTTCGATAGGAGGTGACATAACACATGAGTTGGTATCTTATTATTCCCCATATACACATTGAAAATGCCAATGCTATGAATAGTTTATATACGATTGGATTTCCTAGTATGACAAGTTGGCTAGGTGGCGTGCATGCCTTGCAGCGACGTATTAATGAACGACAAGGACTTTCACAAATAGAGTTTGTGCAAACGGCAGTTATTTGTCATCATCATCGATTACATACGTATAAGAATCATTCGTTATATTCTACAATTATAAGCACATCGAATCCTTTGAGAAAAGATGGAGGTAGACCGTCATTTATTGAAGAAGGACGCATTCATTTAGATGTATCATTAGTTGTTGAAGTGTCAGGGGTTACGAACGATAGTAAAGAAGAACTTGAAGAGGCCGTTGCGTATATGATGCCGACGATTACATTAGCCGGTGGTAATATTATTCGATTTGGTCTCGAATTACACAGGCACGGCGGTGGAGAAAGAAGGCGGATACAGTCTTTATTATTATATGGGAAAGAGGATGTGTGGCAGCAGATTAAACGATTACTTATGCCGGGGTATGTAATATTGGATCGTCATGATGTATTAATGGATGCATGTAAGGATAACATGGCTACCGATATGCCTGATGACGCATCTTCATTGGATACGTTATTGGCGTGTTTAGCGGTTACAGTTGAAGCGGAGAAAGATGACAAGGGGCATGTACAACGGTGGAATAAAAAAAAGGCCTTACCGGGCTGGCTTATTCCTATCATGGTAGGTTTTAAAGGAGTAACGTCATTAGAACATGTAAAAAATCAACGAGATCCTACCACATTACATCGATTTGTTGAACCCGCTATCACCTTAGCTGAATTCAAGATGTTACATCATATTTATGATATGGACGCTATTTTTTGGCACTATGCGTATGATGATAGTAATAGTTTTTATGTATGTCGAAATACTAGTAGAGTAGAAGGAGAATAATTATGGCAAACAAGGCGGAGAAATTAGCAGTATTAGCATTTGCAAAGAAGATTGTAGCATCAGATGGGTATATGTATGGTACCACGTGGGATGAACGGCATACACAGCGTGAGCCGATTCCTGTCGTAGAAAAATCTGTGAGAGGTACTAAATCTCATTATGTATCACTAAGTGAAAGTAAGAATTCATCAAAATCGCAAGAAGATTTAGGAACAGCTAACTTACAAGCAGTTGATTTTGCATCACTACTGTTACAGCAAGATACATTAACTGTAGAATTTTCCCTTAAATTCTTATCGGGTGTTCATAAACCAACAGCATGTAGTTTGTTAGATCGCTATGAAAAAATATTAGCCATGGGCGATGCGTATGCAGAAAAATATGGCTATACTGAATTAGCTAAACGATATGCTCTTAATATTGCGAATGGACGATTTTTATGGCGTAATCGAGTGGGAGCAGAAAAGATTGAAGTGATAGTTACTGCAAAATTGCCAGAAGGAGATAAAACTTGGACATTCAATGCGTATGAGTATAACATCAAAGATTTTGATAGAACGGATAAACAGGTAGAAGAATTGGCACACTATATAGCGGAAGTCTTCTTAGGAGAAACCAGTGTATGCAAGGATCAAAAGTATTTATTGTTACAAGTGACGGCTCATGCCCTAGTAGGGATGGGACAAGAAGTATACCCTAGTGAAGAAATGATATTAAATAAGGAACGATCTTCTGGTAAAAATAATCCTAAAAGTAAAGTTTTATATCAAGTCAATCAGATTGCGGCGATGCACTCGCAAAAGCTTAATAATGCGATTCGAACCATTGACACGTGGTATCCTGCATATGTAGAAGGCACTAGCGAATATCCAATTGCTATTGAACCATTTGGGGCGGTTACACCATTAAGTTATACATATAGAGAAGAAAAAAATATAAACTTTTATGATTTATTTAAAAAATATTCCCAAAATGAACCTTTATCTTGCGAAGAAGACGAACACTATGTTATGGCCGTATTAATTCGTGGTGGCGTTTTTGGTGAAGGTGGGAAGTAATATGATGAAATTCTACCAAGAAATTACATTGTTCCATACACCAGATATAAGCATGTCTTTTTTGTGGGGAAAACTGTTTATGCAGCTTCACATTGCCTTTGTTGAAGCAAAGCGGATAGATAATGGCATCGAGTTTGCCATTTCTTTCCCTTATTATGATTTGTTATTTGCAGAGGATAAGGACGAAAATGAAGAAGATGGCAGTCCATTTACGAATGTGATTAGAATTTTTGCCGATAAGGAAGAAGATTTGCAAACATTACAACAGGTGTGGAGATTGCAAGCCTTTGAGGAATATTTGCACATAAAAGGGATTCGTCCAGTGCCAGAAAAAAGAGTGAAAGGCTATGCGACATATTCACGTTATCAACTGGATGGCTCGGTCCATCAAAAAGCGAAGCGTTTTTCTAAACGCCATGAAGGGGTAACCTATGAAGAAGCACTTAGCTTTATGAAACAGAAACGAGGCATTAGCAATATGCCCTATATAAAAATGAGGAGCTTGACTAGTAAACAATCTTTCAGTCTATTTATTAAGAAAACGCTAACAGACATGCCTAAACAGGGGCGTTTTAATGCATATGGTCTAAGTGTTGATGGTACAGTGCCAGAATTTTAACCCAAATTTTATAGGAGTATGAAAACATCAGAATATATGGGAGTCTTTTGTAAGAGATGAAAAAAGGGTAAAATATTAGATAGTCAAATGATGCTAGTAATACTCCATATTTTAAGGTATACTGTTCTTGTTAACTACCGTATAGGTAGCTTAGAAAGTTTTATTCTTCAATTTCTGCATGTATATTTCGTTAACTACCGTATAGGTAGCTTAGAAAACTTTGTTTTTCGCTTACGATGATGCCTTGAAGTTAACTACCGTATAGGTAGCTTAGAAAAATTATTGTGTTTGATATGACGCATATCTTAAGTTAACTACCGCATAGGTAGCTTAGAAATCTTTCGCTTATCATCGTACGCTTTTTATTATGTTAACTACCGCATAGGCAGATTAGAAATCACAAATCAAAGGTTTTATTTCAAGAAAGACGTTAACTGCCGCATAGGTAGCTTAGAAAGCAAAATTAGAGAACAAAATAAGCATATCACCGTTAACTACCGCATAGGTAGCTTAGAAAATTCGAAAATTGTTTCTCGCTACTTCTTCTTTGTTAACTACCGCATAGGTAGCTTAGAAAAGTTGTGGGCAGAAGCTCTTCAATACTACTACGTTAACTACCGCATAGGTAGCTTAGAAATTTTGTAATGCCTGTTTGACAGCTGCGATCCTGTTAACTACCGCATAGGTAGCTTAGAAAATAGAACGTTTAGCAGTTTGATCGCTGTTAGAGTTGGTCCTAACAAGCAATTTGATAGCCCCGTATTGTTGGCTTTTACTATCTATGGTATAATAAATATAAATTAACATGATCGGATTATAATTGCACAGTCAAGATAAGACGTACATTGATGATAAGGGTACGTTTTTTTGTGCTTATATATCATTTGTCACATGGAACGGCAAATGTACAAATACATACTACATAGCAACAAATCTGCATCAGTGAGGACGGCTTTAGAATCTTGCTACACCATGCACAGTGTTGTGAGTGCTATCATTTGCTAAGAAGGACAAATGTCATAAGATCGGTAATAGTAACAGTATAGGTATATCTAATAAGTATAGGAGGAAACATTGGATAATATACATGAACAAGCGACAGCTATAAAAGCTGCCAAGACAACAACATCGAAAGTTCGTAATACACGTACTCGTCATAATACGACTAAGGGAGATACTACATCTCATTTGACTACCGAAGGAACAGAAACAGCTACACGTACTCGTCGCCGTACTAGCCATAGCAATACCGATACAGGTCATAAGAAAACTAGTACGACTGGTACCAAAACGCGAAGTGCTCGTAGTAAAACAACGGCGGATACAGGCAATACGCATACATCACGCCGTGTGGGGCGCCCTAAAACTCGTGCCACAAGTGAAGAAACGACAACTCGTACAACACGAACTACAACGCGTAGTCGTGTAGGAACTATTGCACGTCATACAGAACAGGCGGGGCAAAGTAAAGAACATACAGCATCATCTCGTCGTGCCCCACGGATGAATGTAAAAGAGGTAACTGAAACGCAGGATTTGCAAACTACGTTACATCCAGATAGTAAGGATAAATTACTCATCATGCCATTAGGCGGGTTAGGAGAAATTGGTAAAAACATGACTATCTTTCAATATGGCGATGACATCGTCGTATTGGATGCAGGCCTTGCCTTCCCTACAGAAGATATGCCTGGCGTAGATATTGTCATTCCTGACATGAGCTATCTAATCGAGAACCGTAAAAAAGTACGTGCTGTCGTTATTACGCACGGTCACGAAGATCATATTGGATCTCTATCGTATTTAATTAAAGAAATCGGCACAGATACCCCAATTTATGCAACTGATTTAGTGTGCGGTTTAATTGAAGGTAAATTTAAAGAAAGCCGCCTTGGCACGAAATATTTGAACGTGGTTAAGGCCGGTGAAGAAATTAAGGCGGGCGTATTTAAAGTAGGATTTATTCAAACTACCCACTCCATTCCTGATTCTTGCGCGATCTATTTTGATACGCCATTGGGAATTGTGGTTCATACAGGGGACTTTAAAGTAGACCAAACGCCAGTAGATGGTCGCATGATGGACGTTCATAAATTTGCTGAACTAGGTAATCGTGGTGTATTAGCATTGATGGCGGATTCTACAAATGTGGAAAAACCTGGTTATACGGGCTCTGAAAGTTCCGTAGGACCAGCACTTAAGCGCGCCGTAGGAGAAGCAAAAGGTCGCGTCGTATTAGCTACATTTGCTTCTAATGTATCTCGTATTCAACAAGCTATTGACGCAGCTGTTGCGTATAAACGAAAAGTAGTCATTTTAGGCCGCAGTATGGTGAATGTTACAGAAATCGCCCAAGAACGAGGCTATTTGAATGTACCAGAAGGTACGATTATCGGTGACGATGAAATGAATCGCTATCGGGCAGATGAAATCATGGTGCTTACCACTGGTTCACAAGGCGAGCCAATGGCGGGCTTATCAAGAATGTCGACGAGCAACCATAGAACGGTAGAAATTGTACCGAATGACACGGTCATTATTTCAGCAACACCAATACCAGGCAATGAAGCGGCCGTAGGACGGACGATTGATAATCTATTGCGGTTGGGAGCCAATGTGGTATATGGCAAAGAATATGGTATTCATGTATCGGGTCATGCGAGTCAAGAAGATTTAAAATTAATGCAAAATCTAGTGCGACCTAAATATTTTATTCCTGTTCATGGGGAATATCGTATGTTGCGTAAACATGGTGAACTAGCTGTATCGATGGGGGTTGACCCTAAGAACATTTTAGTTGGCGATAATGGACAAATTTTTGAGTTTTCTAAACAAGGTGGCAAATTAGGCGGACGGATTCCATCAGGTAACGTATTTGTTGATGGTTTGGGTGTCGGCGATGTAGGTCATATTGTTATTCGCGATCGTCAACTGTTAGCCAAAGAAGGTATGGTTATCGTTGTTATGGCTATGGAACGAGCTACTGGCACCATTGTATCTGGTCCTGATATCGTATCGCGTGGATTCGTGTATGTACGAAATGCAGAAGAATTGATGGCACAAGCACAGGAACGTGCAGAAAACGCTGTGGATCGTTGTGCGGCAGAACATATTAAGGATTGGTTGACCATTAAAAATACGGTGAAAGACGCGTTAGGAAAATTCTTCTATGAAAAAACACGTCGTCGTCCTATGATCCTTCCGATTATTCAAGACGTATAGCCTATTATCAGGGAGAACCTATGAAACAGACCAGTACAAGAGCGTTAGTAGAAACGGCTTTTTTAACAGCCATCATTATTATGTTTGCTTTGATTGGAACGAACGTGCCTATGTTGGGCATGTTCGCTACCATTCTTGTGCCAGCTACGATTACGATTATAGGAATTCGTTGGGGTTTATTCTATAGCCTGGCCGCTATCGTGGTAGAGTTATTTATTTTATCCATGGTGGTAGGGCCTATGGTAGGCACTATGGAAGCACTTACCTTTTCTGGCGTAGGTGTCGTATTGGGCTATGGATATGAAAAGTCATGGGGCACTGCAAAATTATTATTACTTCCCTCGCTCTATTTTGTAGGGAGTATAGTGGTATTACTTGTCATCGGCAGTTATCTGTTTAATATAAATATGGCACAAGGATTTATCAATGGCTATGAGTCCGCACAATCTATGATACAGGCGATGGCAGACAAAGGCATATACACGGCAGAACAAGTGGCGACCACAGAGCAACTCGTCAGCAATATGATGAATATATTGTGGCGCACCATGGTATTAATGCTATGTATGGTAGGTGTGTGTATCACCTTTTGTGCCTCTAAAATTGCTACATTGATTTTAGGGAGAATTGGATATGTGGTACCGGCATTTCGACCTTGTCGAGAATGGCGTATGCCTAAAAGCTCTATCTATGTGTTGCTATTAGGCATTATCATACAAGCTTGGTCTACGGTACGACCTATGGAGATTTTATTTTGGTTAGGCCCTAATTTATATTTATTAGGGGCCACCTTATGTGCATTGCAAGGGTTTTCCTGTATATGGAGCATCTTACAATCATATGGTATGGGGGTAAAAGCACGAGCTTCGATTAGTATTCTTGCTTTTCTCTTTCTTTCTACATATTTAATTTTCTTAGGAATATTTGATTTGTTCTTTGACTTGCGTACACGTATTGACAATCGAAGGCGTCGATAGGGGTAACAAGTTAGATAATAGGGTAGGCAAACTATGAAAACAATAACATCCAGATGGACGGCATTGGAAGTGACGATTTTTGTTGTTATCGCCGTATTAGTAGGGATTATAGCGTATATAAATTGGCCATTAGCATTATTAGCCTGTATTGTAGTTATAGCAGGATATTTATATAACTATAAAATGATTCATCGCCGTCGGCGATTACTCATTCAATATCTTGATAGTGTCGTTAAAGGCGTTACACAGGGGAGTAACTTTGCGTTGCAAAATTTGCCAACAGCCATGGTGGTCATTGATAGTAAAGCTAGAATTTGTTGGAGTAATAGTGTCTTTCGTGATTGGCTATCGTGTGACATGGATAAGACACAACGGCTCAATGGGTTAATTCCATCTCTTCGGTTGGATAAATTATGGGGCAAGTCCGGTTTCTTTCAGGACCTCATTGGCGATCGCTATTTCCGTGTCATTTATAAATACATCGATAGCAATCAGATGGAAACTGTATCGGCTGATATGAAAGACAATTCATTTATGGCCTTGTATTTTGATGATATTACCGATGTGGAACGAGCACGGCAACAAGCGGTAGATGCCATGCCTGTTATGGGTATTATTCAAATGGACAATATCGAAGAAGTAACCAAGGGACTTGGCGATATGGAATACACCAATCTATGGGCTGAAATTAACAATAGTATTGTAGATGAAATTAATAAGCGAAATGGATTTGTTCGTAACTATCAAGAAGATTCCTATATTTTTACCGTATCGAAAACAGCTTTTTTAGCAATGAAGGAAGAAAATTTTCCTTTAGTGGGGAAAATTAGAAACATTCCGACCGCACGTCGCATTCCAGCTACTATTAGCGTGGGGATGGCCTATGATGAACCATCATTTAAGGAGCAAGCAGAACGGGCACGATTTGCGTTAGAATTGGCCCTCGGTCGTGGCGGTGATCAAGTATGCGTGTATGAAAATGAAAATGTTAAATTTTTCGGTGGTCGTACGCAAGGGTCAGAAAAGAATACGCGTGTAAAAGCGCGCGTTGTTTCACAGGCCATTAAAGAATTGATGAACGATGCGGATCGTATCATTGTCATGGGCCATCAACGAGAAGATTATGATGCCTTAGGTGGTGCAGTAGGTGTGTACGTGTTGGCACAGTCCTTAGGTAAACCCGTATCCATCGCGTTGAGTGCCTATCCAAAGTCCATTCAGAGAATGGTGGATTTATTTAAGGAAGAAGATGGCTATCGAGACACCATGTTTATTACGGCAGAACAAGCGGAAAAACTTGTGACAGATAGTACGCTTGTTGTGGTTACCGATGTGCATCGACCTGATATGGTAGCGGCACCGAAACTATTGGATAAAACTAAGAAATGTGTAGTTATCGATCATCACCGACGGGCCTCTGATTTTATTGCACAACCACTTTTGACATACTTAGAACCATCCGTATCATCTACTAGTGAATTAGTGACAGAATTAATTCAATATTTTGGTGAACATATTGAATTGTCGATTAATGAGGCCAGCGCTATCTATGCAGGCATCATTTTAGATACGAAGAACTTTTCCATTCAAACGGGAGCGAGAACCTTTGATGCAGCATCGTTCTTACGTAGATCGGGTGCTAACGTAGATATTGTTAGAGGATTGTTTACAGATACCTTTGATGCGATGCAAGTTCGTGCTAAAATGTTAAGTAACGCGGAAAGTATTAATGGACTAGCGTTTACAGTATGTCCAGAATATGTAAATAACCCGACAGTTGTGTCCGCGCAGACTGCCGATATGTTGATTACGGTAGAAGGCATCGAAGCCGGATTTGTGTTCTATCAATTGCCGGATCACGTGATTGGCGTCAGTGCTAGATCGCAAGGAAAATTAAATGTACAATTGATTATGGAAGCTGTAGGTGGTGGAGGCCATCGTACAGTGGCGGGGGCACAATTGGCAAATATGAACGTCAGTGATGCAAAAGAATTAGTGCGTAAAGTAGCATTAGAAGCATTACAGTCATTGAAGGAGGAATAGCAATGAAAGTTGTATTACTAGAAGATGTGAAAAAAGTTGGTAAAAAAGGCGAAATTGTTGAATTAAGTGAAGCCTATGCACGCAATGTGATTATAAAAAAAGGATTAGGTCTTGAAGGCACAGCGACCAATCTAAATAATGCAAAACAAAAACAAGAGTCGGTGGCTCATAAAAAACAAGTAGCCAATGATGAAGCACATATTTTAGCAGCACAACTTAAAAAAGTGGCTGTTACGATTCCTGTGAAAATGGGTGATGCAGGACGTGTATTTGGATCTGTTACAGCAAAAGATATTTCACAAGCCGTGAAAGCAGCCTATGATGTAGATTTAGATAAAAAGAAAATCGAATTAAAAGAACCGTTAAAAACATTGGGTGTTCACGATGTTGTCATTCGCGTACATCCTGAAATTACAACAACCATTACGGTTACAGTAGTGGCAGAACAATAAGAAAGTACTTTTTATAAGTGACATGCTATGTGGTGTTAGATTTCTCTATGGAAGTCGGCACCACATTTTTTATAGAAATTTCTCTTATTTATTTAGACTTACCATCCTCAGTAGGCGTATGATAACCATTGCCTAGATGGGATACAATTGGTATGATAGAATTATGAGCAGTGTGTAGTTTCACACTATGGAAAATAGTTTAGCTACGTGATAGAGTAGACACATCGTGGGTCATTGATTATATAAAGAGGGTTATAAAATGAGTAGTATAGATGCTAGAATTCCACCGCACAATCTCGAGGCAGAGAAAGCTGTACTATGTGCCATGTTGACGAGTGAAGATGCTAGTGATAGTGTTATGAACATCGTGAAAACGGAAGATTTTTATCGCGATACACATCGCGTTATTTATGAAGCGTTGATGGCAGTGATTCATAGTTATAAACGGGCTGATCTTGTTCTGTTGACGGAGGAATTAAATCGTCGTCATAAGCTAGAACAAGTGGGCGGTATTGCTTACATTACATCGCTGGCTAACGATACGGCATTAACTTATAACGTGGAACAACATGCACGGATTGTCAGTGAAAAAGCACAAATGCGACGTTTGATTGATGCAGGCAATAAAATTGTAGGCATGACGTATGCAGGCAAGGAAGAACCAATAGAAATTTTAAATGAAGCGGAACAGTTAGTGTTGAGTGTGAGTGGTCAATCTCGTAGTGAAACGTCGTTTGCCCCTATGGGAGAAGTCGTATTGAGTGCCATGGAACGATTGAATGAAATTCAGCAGATGGAAGGTATTCTTACCGGTGTTTCTACTGGCTTTCGCGATTTAGATGAATGCACTAACGGTCTGCAAAAATCAGACTTGATTTTGGTAGCCGCTCGTCCATCTATGGGGAAAACGGCATTTACCTTGAATATTGCACAAAATATCGCTATTAAAAGTAACCGCACAGTGGCATTTTTTTCCTTGGAAATGTCAAAGGAACAATTGGTAGGCCGCGTCTTGTCATCCGTATCGGAAGTGAGTGCGGAAAAATTACGCAATGCCAACCTAGAACCAGCTGAATGGGAACGGGTGATTAAGGCGGCAGACATTATGAGTAAAGCTCCTCTTTACATCGATGATACACCGGGGTTGACACCACAAGATATGCGTTCTAAACTGCGCCGTTTAAAAGTAGACCATGGACTTGATCTTGTCATCGTAGATTACATTCAATTGATGCAAGGTCGCTCACATGGGGGCAATGACAATCGGCAGCAAGAAATATCTGAAATTTCCCGTAATTTAAAATTGATTGCCCGTGAACTCAACGTGCCAGTTATCGCTTTATCTCAGCTCAGTCGTTCTGTAGAATCTCGTACCGATAAGCGACCGATTCTAAGCGACTTGCGTGAATCTGGATCACTCGAACAAGATGCGGACATTGTAGCATTTTTGTATCGTGATAAATACTATGATGAAAATTCAGAAAAAGGAGATATTACAGAAATTATCATTCGTAAGCATCGTAATGGCGCATTGAAAACGGTGGAACTGTTATTCCAAGGCGAACTTACACGATTCCGCGATATCGCGTATCGTCAAGAATAATTTAGCATCGTCAGCCAATCGTGCATTACAAGACATAGATGTCACATGTTGTTCAAGCATACAGATACCAATCAACTTAGTGTATCTAGTTTATTGATGGCCTTAAAAGTTGTACATATACAAGGGTGCTTTTCTAGCTAATAGAGAAAGCGCCCTTTTTATAGTTGCTTTGACAAGATATGTCGTCGCGATAGGGATTTTGGATTGATAAGAAGTAGTCAAAGAACAGTGGGACAAGCAACTTGTAAAGGCGTGTGTTTGCATATATAGTCACGAGTCTGTGTTACACATGTTTGACTACTACCGAACATGTATTGCTATCTATGAGAAATATTCCTTTACAACGAATGATTTTATTGCTATAATTATTAATTGCAAAAGTGTATTTTTAGCCTATAACTCTGTTTGTGAAGAGGTTAATCTTTCAAGGTTGTGCTAGCAACGTCAAGCAAGGCCCCAAAATTTATGAGAGGAGTCTTGCTTATTTGTCGTCTTATTTAGCAGGAAAACTGAGACCTGATGGATGTCTTTATTCATTAACGTTATAGAATATGGTAGACCCAAATTAGATGAGAGGTGAAAGCTAGTATGTTCAAACCTGAGCAGGTAGGCAAACGAACTCGTTATACGTACGCAAAAATTAACGAAGTTATTAAAATGCCGCATTTGTTAGATGTACAACGAAAATCGTACGAATGGTTTTTGGAGAGTGGTTTACAAAATATTTTTGACGATATTTCTCCTATTAAAGACAATTCAGGTAATTTAGTACTTTCTTTTAAAGGATTCAGCTTAGGAGAACCTAAGTATGATATTAATGAGTGTAAGAATCGTGATGCTACGTATGCGGCGCCATTGCGTGTTAACATTCAACTAGTTAATAATGACCCAGAAAATATGGATATTAAAGAACAAGAAGTATTTATGGGTGATTTTCCATTAATGACCGATACAGGGACATTTATCATTAATGGGGCAGAACGTGTTATCGTATCTCAATTGGTTCGTTCTCCTGGTGTATATTATGATAAAGAAATCGATACTATGGGGAATCGTTTATATGCCTCTACAGTTATCCCAAATCGTGGCGCGTGGATTGAGTTAGAAACTGATGCGAATGAAGTTGTGTCGGTTCGTATCGATCGTAATCGTAAAATACCAGCAACTATTTTGGTGCGCGCTCTTGGATGGGATACGAATGAATCTATCCTTGAATTATTCTGGAATGGTCAAGTTGATGAAGATGGCAATCCAATCTACGATGAACGCTTACTTCGTACATTAGAAAAAGATACGACAGAATCGTCTGAAGAAGCGTTAGTAGAGATTTATAAAAAATTACGCCCTGGTGAACCACCAACAGTAGAAAGTGCAAGAAATTTATTTGACAACTTATTCTTTGATCCTCGCCGCTATGATTTTGCCCGCGTAGGTCGTTATAAAGTGAATAAGAAATTAGGCTGGAAACAACGTATGTTTGGTCAACTATTGGCACAACCTATTTTCAACCCAGAAACTGGGGAAGTCATCTTAGATGCAGGCACTCATATTGGAGAAGAAGAAATTGAAATCGTAGAAAAATCAGGCGTATTTGCAGGCGAAGGCTTTGCCGAATTCTACATCGATATCGATGGTGTTCATGCCAAAGTTATCTGTAATAACTGTAACTTGCCATATGAATTCCGCACCGTTACTCGTGAAGATATGATTGCTAATATTAGCTATCTACTTAATTTGATGGATGGCGTAGGACATACGGATGATATTGACCATTTAGGGAATCGTCGCCTTCGCTGCGTAGGAGAATTGTTGCAAAACCAATTCCGTATTGGCTTAACTCGTATGGAACGTGTTGTGCGGGAACGTATGACCGTACAAGAAAGCGATATGATTACACCGCAGGCATTGATTAATATCCGTCCTGTAGTAGCAGCGGTAAAAGAATTCTTTGGGTCTTCACAATTATCACAATTTATGGATCAAACCAATCCATTAGGTGAATTAACACATAAACGTCGTCTGTCTGCATTGGGACCAGGCGGTTTATCTCGTGAGCGCGCAGGCTTTGAAGTTCGTGACGTTCACCATTCCCATTATGGTCGCATGTGTCCAATTGAAACACCAGAAGGTCCAAATATCGGCTTGATTAACTCTTTATCCAACTATGCGAAAGTGAATGAATTTGGCTTTATTGAAGCTCCATATCGTAAAGTTGAAAAAATTTATGGTACTGGTGATGAAGCAGATAAAATTGTTAAAGTGCGTGTTACCGATACAGTCGCATATATGACAGCCGACGAAGAAGAAGGCATGGTTATTGCACAGGCTAACTCTGTGTTAGATGAAGAAGGATGCTTTGTCAGTGATCATATTGCTTGCCGCTCTGGCCATGACGTATTGGAAGTAACTCCTGATAAAGTAGACTATATGGACGTAAGTCCAAAAGAAGTGGTATCCATCGGTACAGCGATGATTCCATTCTTGGAAAATGATGATGCGAACCGTGCATTAATGGGCGCCAACATGCAACGGCAAGCGGTGCCATTGCTACGAGCACAAGCACCATTAGTTGGTACTGGTATGGAATATACAGCCGCTACCGACTCGGGCGTATGTATTTTGGCAAAAGCAGCAGGTACCGTTGTTCGCTGTTGGGGCGACCAAATTCACGTAATGCGTGACGACAATGGTCGTGTCGATGTGTACAAGATGAATAAATTCTTGCGCTCTAACCAATCTACTTGCTTTAACCAAAAACCAATAGTACATCGTGGTGATCACGTGGTGGCGGGACAAGTATTAGCGGATGGACCAGCTACCGATGGCGGCGAATTAGCACTAGGATTTAACATTCTTGTTGCGTTCATGCCATGGGAAGGTTATAACTACGAAGATGCGATTTTATTATCCGAAGATCTTTGTAAAGAAGATATTTACACATCCATTCATATTGAAGAGTATGAATGTGATGCGCGTGATACCAAACTAGGTGCCGAAGAAATCACCCGTGAATTGCCTAATACAGGCGATGACTCTTTGAAAAACTTAGATGCAGATGGCATTATCTGCATTGGCGCAGAAGTTAAACCAGGCGATATTCTCGTAGGTAAAGCAACACCAAAAGGAGAAACTGAATTAACACCAGAAGAACGCCTATTGCGTGCTATCTTTGGTGATAAAGAACGCGAAGTGCGCGATACATCCTTGCGCGTGCCACATGGTGAATCTGGTAAAATCGTTGACGTTAAAGTGTTTACTCGTGAAAATGGCGATGAATTGCAACCAGGGGTTAATAAATTAGTTCGCGTATATATTGCACAAAAACGTAAAATTCATGAAGGCGATAAAATGGCGGGTCGTCATGGTAACAAGGGTGTTGTATCCCGCGTTATGCGCCGTGAAGACATGCCGTTCTTGCCAGATGGCACACCAGTACAAATCGTGTTGAACCCATTGGGCGTACCATCTCGTATGAACATTGGTCAGGTATTGGAAACACATTTGGGCTTTGCTGTCCAAGGCCTTGGCATGAAAATTAAAGATACGGATATGCAAATTAAACAAGTCCTTGAACGAGCTAAAACAGATGCGTCCTATTGGGATAACATTGAAGAATTAAAGGGCTTATATGCACGTCTAGACGAATTGAAAGCTCAAATTGCTCAAGATGTGACAGTTGCTCATTTAGATGTGGACGAAGAAATTACACAATTAACTAATGACATTATGGATTTAGTGAAAGTGGAAACAGAACGTCAACTATCGGCTCTAGGTGGATATACTCGTTACCGTGAACTGAAAGACATCGAACGCTCCCATATGGCTAAGCAAATCGAATGCTTCGATACGGATGAATCGGTACCAGATATGGATCCTGAACTAGAAAAAGAACTAGGTAGATTACAATCGACAGTGCGCATATTGGAAACTATCGATGAAGCGCGTGAAAAACGCTCTGAAATTCGTAAGTCCTTAGAAGCAATTGGCTATGACTATGAACAATATGGCATGCCAAAACCTGATGTAGCAGGCATTCATATTGCGACTCCTGTATTTGATGGTGCCAGTGAAGTGGATGTGTTTGAAGCATTACAATTGGCCGGCAAGAGTGAAGACGGTAAAACCGTTTTATATGATGGTCGTACAGGGGAACCAATGGATAACCGCGTTACCGTAGGATACGTATACATGTTAAAACTTCATCACTTGGTTGATGATAAAATTCATGCTCGTTCCACAGGACCATACTCCTTAGTTACACAACAACCATTAGGTGGTAAGGCGCAATTTGGTGGCCAACGTTTCGGTGAAATGGAAGTGTGGGCGTTAGAAGCCTATGGCGCTGCCTATACATTACAAGAATTATTAACTGTTAAATCAGACGACGTAGTAGGCCGTGCGAAAGCATTTGAAAAAATCGTTAAAGGTGAAAATATTCCTGAACCAGGCGTTCCTGAATCCTTTAAAGTGCTATTAAAAGAACTACAAAGTATTGGCCTTGATGTAAAAATATTAAATGAAGACCAAGAAGAAGTAGTGATTAAAGAACTTGATGACGATGATAATGTAAGTGAAAATGAAGATACAATCAAAGAAGTAATGGGCGAAGAAGTAAGTCAACCATCTGAAACAGTAGATGAAACGACTGCTATTATCGAACAAGAAGAACCTGTCACCGCTGGCGAAGATGATGATGTTATCAGCCAATTAGGAATTAGTTCTTTCACTTCTGTTGAATCCTCTCAAGATGATGAAGACTAATAAGGAAGGGAGCGATATTCGTGCTAGACGTTAATGAATTTGACTCCATGCGTATTGGGTTGGCATCTCCAGAACAAATTAGAGAATGGTCTCATGGGGAAGTTAAAAAACCGGAAACGATTAACTATCGTACGCTCAAGCCAGAACGTGATGGATTATTCTGTGAACGTATTTTTGGACCTACAAAGGACTGGGAATGTCATTGTGGTAAATATAAACGCATTCGCCATAAAGGCGTAGTGTGTGATAAATGTGGTGTAGAAGTAACAAAAGCAAAAGTGCGTCGTGAACGTATGGGACATATTGAATTGGCTACACCAGTATCCCATATTTGGTATTTTAAGGGGATTCCATCTCGTATGGGCCTTATTCTCGACATTTCCCCACGCTCTTTGGAGCGAATTCTATACTTTGCTTCCTATGTAGTGGTGGATCCAGCGGGAACCCCGTTGATGAAACGTCAGTTATTATCGGAACAAGAATATAGAGAATATGAAGCCCAATTTTCAGATTCTAACTATACCATCGGCGGCAAAGAAGTCGTTATCGAAACGGTTTCCCAGCGAAGTGATCGATTGGCACTAGTGAAAGAAGCAAAACGCAAAATCGAATCGAATGCAGCTATGCAAGAAGATACTTTCATTGATGAAGACGATAAAGTCTATGAAGAAGTAACTCAAGAAGAACAATTTGCATTGGATGCGACCGATCATGTGGTGTTTGTATGTATCGATATGGGTGCAGAAGCGATTAAGGCATTATTGAGCGAATTGGATTTAGAAACATTGAATGCAGAGCTTCGTGAAGAATTAGAATCTTCTTCGGGACAGCGTAAAATCCGTGCAGTTCGTCGCTTAGAAGTGGTGGAAGCATTCCGTCAATCTGGTAATCGTCCTGAATGGATGGTTATGGATGTAATTCCTGTCATTCCACCAGATTTACGCCCAATGGTACAACTTGATGGTGGTCGTTTTGCCACTTCTGATTTGAATGATTTATATCGTCGCGTGATTAATCGTAACAATCGGTTAAAACGTTTGTTAGAACTTGGTGCGCCAGATATTATCGTGCGTAATGAAAAACGGATGCTCCAAGAAGCAGTGGACGCATTGATTGACAATGGCCGTCGTGGCCGTCCTGTGACTGGCCCAGGCAATCGTCCATTAAAATCCTTGTCCGACATGTTAAAAGGTAAACAAGGTCGTTTCCGTCAAAACTTGTTGGGTAAACGTGTTGACTATTCTGGTCGTTCCGTTATCGTAGTTGGTCCAGAATTGAAAATGCATCAATGTGGCTTACCAAAAGAAATGGCCTTAGAATTGTTCAAACCATTTGTTATGAAACGATTGGTAGAACGTGGACAAGCTAGCAATATTAAAGCGGCTAAACGTCAAATTGAACGAGTAAATTCTGGCGTATGGGAAGTATTGGAAGAAGTTATTAAAGAACATCCTGTATTATTGAACCGTGCCCCTACATTGCACCGTTTGGGGATTCAAGCATTTGAACCAATTCTTTGGGAAGGACGCGCTATTAAATTACATCCATTAGTATGTACAGCATTCAATGCGGACTTTGATGGCGACCAAATGGCATGTCACTTACCATTATCGGTGGAAGCACAAGCGGAAGCGCGGACATTGATGTTATCATCCCATAACATATTGGCAGCGAAAGATGGTAAACCAGTAGCAGTACCATCACAAGATATGATTCTAGGGACATACTACTTAACAGTTATTCGTCCAGAAACGAAAGAAAAAGCAAGATATTTCAGTAACTATGATGAAGTTATGCTAGCCTATGACCAAGGTGTGATCGGCTTACAAGATATTCTATACATTCGCCTTGAAGGATATGGCCGTGTAGAAACAACAGCAGGTCGCTTAATCTTTAACAACGCTTTGTATCCTGAAATTCGTCAGTTTATAAAACAAGACGATGGCCACTATACATTGGGTAAAGTTATGGATAAAAAAGCAGTAGGTAAATTAGTGGATGAATGTTTCCAAAAATTTGGTAACGAAGAAACCGCTGAATTACTAGACCGCGTAAAATCGCTTGGCTACTCCTTTGCTCGTCGTGCAGGCATGACGATTGCCATTGCAGATATTAAAGTACCAGAAAATAAATTTAATATTCTCAATGAAGCGGACGCAGAAGTTAACAAAGTATCCCGCTTGTATCGTCGTGGTTTGATTACAGAAGAAGAACGCTATCGTAAAACCATTGAATTGTGGAATGATGCGACTGAAGAAGTAACTGATGCGATGATGGATAATATGGCAGCGGACCAACGTGGCTTTAATCCTGTATATATGATGGCTATTTCTGGTGCCCGTGGTAATAAGCAACAGATTCGTCAGTTAGCGGGGATGCGTGGGTTGATGGCCGATCCATCTGGTCGAATCATTGACTTGCCAATCAAGGCAAACTTTAAAGAAGGTTTGACTGTGTTGGATTACTTTACATCGTCTCATGGTGCCCGTAAAGGTTTGGCGGATACTGCACTTCGTACAGCCGATTCTGGTTACTTAACACGTCGCTTAGTAGACGTATCGCAAGATGTTATCGTCCGTGAAGAAGACTGTGACGTAGTCGGCATTGACTTAGTTCGTGAACGAGCACGATTGGCTACATCCTCTCGTCAAGCCGTACAGTTATTGAAAGATAAACTAATTGGACGAGTACTTGATAAAGAAGTCGTTGATGTAGATACTAATGAAGTTATTATTCCAGCAGAATCTATATTAACAGCTGAGATGTTAGAAGAAATCGCTAACCATAAAGTGCCAGCCATCGCATTACGCGGTGTACATTTAGGTAGTGATACAGAAATTAATCACACTAATATGGTACAAAAAGTGATATTAGGTGAAACAGATGATAGTATTCGTGAAACACTTCGCACGACTATGATTCAAAATATGCTTGGAAAAGATACGGTAGCAGCCGTTATTGATAGCGAAGGTAATGAAATATTCCCAGCAGCTACTAAATTAACCGAAGAAGGCATCGAAGCTATTTTGGCATCCGATGTAAAAGAAGTACAAGTTCGCAACAATGAAATTCATGGTATCGAAGTAGAAGCTATCGTAGAAGGTAGCGGTATTATTGAACCACTTAAAGATCGCATTGTAGGTCGTACTGCAGCAGAAGAATTAGTTAATAAAGAAACTGGCGAAGTCATCGTTCCGTTGAACGCTGAAATTACAGAAGAACTAGCAGACGAAGTGGTAAAATACTACGATACTGTTAAAATTCGTTCTGTATTAACTTGTAAATCTCCATATGGTGTGTGCATGAAGTGTTATGGTCGTGATTTAGGTACAGGCGGTCAAGTACAAGTGGGTGAAGCTGTTGGTATCATTGCTGCGCAATCTATCGGCGAACCAGGTACACAGTTAACGATGCGTACATTCCATACAGGCGGTGTTGCTGGTGATGATATTACACAAGGTTTGCCTCGTGTTGAAGAGTTGTTTGAAGCCCGTAAACCTAAACGCAATGCGATTATTAGTGAAATAGCAGGCGTTGTCCGTGTAGTGCCAAATGATAATAAAAAAGGCACGAATACAATCTTTATTACTAGTAACGATGGCGTAGAAGAAGATTATTTAATTCCATATGGTTCTCGGATTATCGTAAAAGATGGGGATATGGTAGAAGTTGGTGGTCGTTTGACTGAAGGTTCTGTAAATCCTCATGATATTATGCGCGTATTAGGAACAGAAGCAACACAACGTTACTTGGTATATGAAGTACAAAAAGTATATAAATCACAAGGTGTTGAAATTAATGATAAACATATCGAAGTTATCGTGCGCCAAATGTTACATAAAATTAAAATTGAAACAGCAGGCGATGCAGATATGTTGCCAGGCGATATGATTGATGTAAATACATTTAATGATGAAAATCGTCGCTTAACACTAAATGGTAAAACAACAGCGACTGGTAAACGCACCTTATTAGGTATTACGAAAGCGGCATTGGCAACTGATAGCTTCTTATCAGCAGCTTCTTTCCAAGAAACAACGCGTGTTCTTACTGATGCAGCCATAAAAGGTAAAATTGATCCATTATTGGGCTTAAAAGAAAATGTCATTATTGGTAAGTTGATTCCTGCTGGTACAGGTATGAGCCGTTATCGTAAAATTGAAGTGGTCAAAAAAGAACCTCACATCATTGATGTAGAATCTACTGATGAAGAAGAAAAATAAAACTTCTATAGATTTTATGGTATATCTACACGAGAATGCTTGTGGATAGACTATGACTATTTATATAGTGTAGCTATAGTGTTCCTATCAATACTATGGCTACACATGTATAGACTTGCGGTACCTATCGCTCAATCTGTATGATCCATAGATAGTAATATGTTATGGATGTAGGAGGTAGTGTATTGTAGTTCATACGTTTATAATAGTTTATATATCCATTGACTACAGACATAGCTAGTTATGGTGGATAAGTCTATATTGTCCTATATATAGATTAACTATACCTACAGATAGAATTCCTATAGAACGGTACTATAAAGCCACGTGAACAGGTAATACTGTTCACGTGGCTTTTAATATGCTTGTTATAGTGTTGCAACCTTTTAAGTGCGAACATAATAGATTACTAACTATAGAATGTGAAAAAAGTAGAGTTATAGGACAAAACATGTTGTTTTGAATGCCGATAGAACTAGGAAATACCTCGTTCTATCGGTATTTTATCTTTTTTGTGAACGTTAAAAGGTGGAGAAAATGTGTCGCAAAAAAGCTGAAAACCCTTACGGTTACTGGTCTAACTATAGAGAATAGAGACGTAAACGCCAGAGCGTTCATTATCGGTACGTGTAGAAATATCGTATATGTGAAGCGTTGCTAGCGTATATGATAAGGGAGAAGGGGTATAGCAATGGTTATGAGTCTACACAGGTTAGCCATGTTATATATAGAAAAAAATACAAAAGCTATATCAAATTGGCATAATGAAGATGTATGATTGCAAATTAAATACATATAAATGTTATAAATATAATAAAAAGATTAGAAATTAGTAATTTTATGCAAAATATTCATTATTTTTTTAAGAAATGAACCACGCCGATACGTGTGTATAAAGAACATTGATATTTATTGAATTTGTAGGTGATTTTTTGTTGACATGATGAACATGTATTGATATACTTGTATAGTGCTTAAGTAGGGTGAGGATTAACTGAGTGAAACCGTAAGGAGTGAACCTATGGAAATCGATACGTTGCAATCGCTACATAAAACCATTGGAGCTAAACAAACTTCTAAAGCCATCAAACGTGGCGAGGTTAAGTTGGTCCTAGTGGCAGTAGATGGCGACGAACCTATTACGGCGCCTATTCTTGAACTTTGCAAAGAATATAATGTGCCGGTGGAAGAAAAGCATACGATGGAAGAACTTGGTAAGGCGTGCCACATTAAGGTGAAAGCCTCAGCCGTAGGGATTCTGGATTAATTTGGTAATATCTGTTGTGGTATTTCACCATGATAGATCAATTATAAATCTCACATTTAGAAAGGAGGTGCCCAAATGCCAACAATCAATCAGTTAGTACGTAAAGGTCGCGAAAGCTTGAGTAAAAAATCTACAGCTCCAGCACTTCAAAACTCTCCACAAAAACGTGGTGTATGTACTCGTGTATACACAGCTACTCCAAAAAAACCGAACTCCGCGCTTCGTAAAGTTGCCCGTGTTCGTTTGACAAATGCTATTGAAGTAACTGCTTACATTCCAGGCATTGGACACAATTTACAAGAACACAGTGTAGTACTTATTAGAGGTGGTCGTGTTAAAGACCTTCCAGGTGTGCGTTATCACATTGTTCGTGGTGCATTGGATACTGCTGGCGTACAAAATCGTATGCAAAGTCGCTCCAAATATGGCGCTAAAAAAGCTAAAAAATAATCTTAGCTAACAACAAAGTAAACACACATCGTTAAAGGAGGAATTGACATGCCAAGAAAAGGCCCTGTTGTAAGACGAGATGTACTTCCAGATCCGGTGTACAATTCTAAACTAGTAACTCGTTTTATTAACAAAGTTATGTACGATGGCAAAAAAGGTATTGCTGAAACTATCGTATATGATGCATTTGAAATTATTCGTTCCAAAATGGGACAAGATCCTATGGAAGTTTTTGATCAGGCGTTAAAGAATGTAATGCCTGTATTAGAAGTACGTGCTCGCCGTATCGGTGGTGCTAACTATCAAGTGCCAGTAGAAGTACGTGCTGATCGCCGTTTAACACTAGGCATTCGCTGGGTGGTAAACTATGCTCGTCTTCGTGGTGAACGCACTATGAAAGAACGCTTAGCAGGCGAATTAATGGACGCTTTCAATAACACAGGGGCTTCCATTAAGAAGAAAGATGATACTCATAAAATGGCAGAAGCTAATAAAGCATTTGCTCATTATCGTTGGTAATTAATAAGGAGTGACTATAGTGGCAAGAGAATTTTCCTTAGCGAAAACTCGTAATATCGGTATCATGGCTCACATCGATGCAGGTAAAACAACTACTACAGAACGTATCCTTTACTATACAGGTCGAGTTCACAAAATCGGTGAAGTGCATGAGGGTGCTGCTACGATGGACTGGATGGCACAAGAACAAGAACGTGGTATTACTATTACATCCGCGGCTACTACTTGCCATTGGAAAGAACATCGCATTAACATCATCGACACTCCTGGTCACGTTGACTTTACTGTAGAAGTAGAACGTTCTCTTCGTGTTTTGGATGGATCTGTAGCAGTATTCTCTGCTAAAGGTGGCGTTGAACCTCAATCCGAAACTGTATGGCGCCAAGCATCGACATATGGTGTTCCACGTATTGCGTATGTCAATAAGATGGATACTGTAGGAGCGGATTTCTTCAATGTTGTAGACATGATGAAAACTCGTTTAGGTGCGAATAGCGTTGCTATCCAAGTGCCAATTGGCGCGGAAGATACTTTCTCTGGTATCATTGATTTGATGACTATGAAAGCAGAAATTTATACATCTGAAGATGGTAAAGAATATGAAATCACTGATATTCCAGAAGAATACGTTGACGTAGCTAATGAACGTCGTGAAATGATGGTTGATGCTATCGCTGAAACAGATGATACCATCATGGAAAAATACCTTGAAGGTGAAGAATTAACAGTCGATGAATTGAAAGCAGCTCTTCGTAAAGCTGTTTGTCAAAACTTGATTTTCCCAGTTCTTTGCGGATCTTCCTACAAAAATAAAGGCGTTCAAATGATGATGGATGCAGTTGTTGACTACATGCCATCTCCATTAGATGTACCAGCTATTAAAGGTGTTAACCCTGATACAGAAGAAGAAGAAGTACGTGAATCTTCCGATGAAGGTCCATTTGCAGCCTTAGCATTTAAAATTATGGCTGACCCATTCGTGGGTAAACTTGCTTTCTTCCGTGTATATTCCGGTACATTACAATCTGGCTCTTATGTATTCAACTCTACTAAGGGCAAGAAAGAACGTATTGGTCGTATTCTTCAAATGCATGCGAATACACGTAATGAAATCGACATAGTATATGCTGGTGATATTGCGGCAGCTGTAGGCTTGAAAGATACTACAACTGGTGACACACTATGTGATGAAAAAGCACCAATTATTCTTGAATCGATGGAATTCCCTGAACCAGTTATTTCTGTAGCGGTAGAACCAAAAACTAAAGCTGACCAAGAAAAAATGGGTATGGCCTTAGCTCGTTTGGCGGAAGAAGATCCAACTTTCAAAGTTCGTACCGATGAAGAAACTGGTCAAACAATCATTTCCGGTATGGGCGAATTACATTTGGACATCATCGTGGATCGTATGAATCGCGAATTTAAAGTTGAATGTAATGTGGGTAAACCACAAGTTGCATATCGTGAAACAATTCGCAAACAACTTAAATCAGAAGGTAAGTTTGTTCGCCAATCTGGTGGTAAAGGTCAATATGGCCATTGCTGGTTGGAATTGATTCCACAAGAACCAGGCGCAGGCTTTGAATTTGAAAATAAAGTTGTAGGCGGTGCTATTCCTCGTGAATATATCGGACCAGTTGAAGCTGGTGTAAAAGAAGCTATGGAATCTGGTGTTATTGCTGGATATCCAATGGTTGATATTAAAGTTATCGTTTATGATGGTTCTTATCATGATGTTGACTCCTCTGAAATGGCGTTTAAAATTGCTGGTTCTATGGGCTTCAAGGAAGGTGCTCGCAAAGCAGATCCTTGCTTATTGGAACCATACATGGCTGTGGAAGTGGATGTGCCAGAAGAATACATGGGCGATGTTATCGGTGACTTGAACTCTCGCCGTGGTCGTATGGAAGGTATGGAAGCACGTAATGGTAGCCAACATATTAAAGCCTATGTTCCATTGAGTGAAATGTTTGGGTATGCCACCGACCTTCGTTCTAAAACACAAGGCCGTGGTAACTACTCCATGACATTCGATCATTATGAAGAAGTTCCTAAGAAAATTGCTGAAGAAATTCAAGCAAAGAAAAATGGGTAATCGATTAGGGTTACAAAGTTTACTTTAATTATCCGGGAGGACAATTTAAAATGGCAAAAGAAAAATTTGAACGTACAAAACCGCATGTTAACATTGGTACTATCGGTCACGTTGACCATGGTAAAACAACATTAACAGCAGCTATTACTAAAGTATTGGCTGAAAAAGGTCAAGCTGATTTCCAAGACTACAGCATGATCGATAAAGCTCCAGAAGAACGTGAACGCGGTATTACAAT
>NZ_AUFY01000007.1 GCF_000426745.1 Veillonella montpellierensis DSM 17217 | reverse complement strand
CTTTCCGTTTTTAACCGCAAGACCCCATTGATCGGCTTGTTTTGCCAAGGCACTGTCATTGAATTTCAAGGTGACATCAGTGCCTTGCGCCGAAGTGGTGATGTATTTATCATTGCCTTTGATGTTGAACTTAACATTCCCATCTTTTAGCGATTGTGCCGTTGTACTCTGATTGCTATCGGCACCAAGAGCAATGGTATGTGCCACTTGTCCTTTTATGGTAGTTACATCCGAAGCTTTTGCTACCCCTGCTATGGTTACCGTTTGTTCATGCGATGCATCCGTATCGGCAGGATTTTTTACAATCAACTTAACTGTATTGTCATCATTTACTGCATAGCTACCATCTGTATTGTTATTCGGATTTGCCACAAGTCGATAGTCTGTACTAGATTTCTTCGCGATTTCATCAGATATCGTTTTCAACTGATCTTCTGTGGCGGCACGACCTGATACAAAGGTTGGACTTGTTACATTCCAGTCTTTGTTATCTAATCCTGTGACAAAGTTACCAGTGGTTTCCTTTGCTCCCTGTGCTGGTGTGGTGCCATCGGCACTAGGGGTAACAGATTGCTTACCTACAACTACACCAGCCGCATTAACTTGACCTGGCGTAATCGTAGTCGTAGTCGTAGTATCTCCTTGTTTAACTTCTACCTTTGATAAACCTGTAACTTCATCATGCAAACTATAAGTAAAGTTCTTTCCATCTTGCTTAATAGCAAGATTTTTACCGGCTTTAAACGTTACCGTATTATCATTAGTAACACTCTCAACAGTAGCCTGTGTACCTGTAACACGTGTGCCACCATCCACATCGGACGTAACTTTCCATCCTAAGTGTTCTTTTAAATCCTTGACAGTCATGTTCAAATCATATACATTGACCGCACCTGTTGGAGATGTTTTTTCCGCCGCTTCTAGTTTTTTCGTATAAGTAGCCTCACCGCCACCAGGTGCAGGCACTTTATTAATACTAGATCCTACATTAGATAATGTAGGGGCTGTTACCGTAGACGATGTGGTACTTCCCGCTCCATCTACAAGGCGTGTCCGTACATCAGTAACTGGTTTATCTACCCCAGTCTGTGGATGTTCATTTGTATAAAATTTGCCATCTGTATGTTTATACACACGATTACCACTAACATCCGTATACACTACAGGAAAGGCTTTCATGATTTCTTTTCCACTAATTGTTACTGTGCTATCCTCAGCAGTAACAGAAACACCATCAGCCCCTACAAGGTCAACACGTTTATTTGTTGTGTTTGGAACGACATTTTTGATAGTACCGCTAACAACGTTCTTAGCCCCCAAATTCCATGTAATAGCATCTAGCTGCGATTTATTAACTGCATCGCCATCCTTTTGACCGGCAGCCAAATTCGTAATCGGCTTATTATTCATATTAATGTTGGCATACGAAATCGATGGACCTGCCTCATCAGTTGCAATATCACCATTATATTTATAGGTGTTAAAGCTTCTAGATTTTAAATCTGATTTGAGTCCAAGTAATATTTGTTTACCATGAGACGCATCATCTCTTGCAAAGGTGCCAATATTATTTGTTTCAAATCGACCAGCACCAGATCCCCATTTTTCATTAACCGCACTGCCTACGAGTGCCACTTGTGGACTTGTTTTAGTTGGCGTAACTACGCCATTATTATCGCCTTTGAAATTCGGTGTAAATACATTGCTAAGTGTATTTTTCACAGTATCTGTTAACCCTACAGAAAGGGTATTACCATCAGCACTAGTTACAACATAACCAGATTGTCCTGTTATTTTTAACGCATCTTTATGAACTAGTAAATCACCGGAAGTTTTTCCATCCCCTTCAATTTTAAGGTTTAGTCCTTTCAATTGAGCTACGTTCACTGCATCTGTATCTTCTGTGCCGGCAGATACATTCGTAATTTGACGTGTTTTACCTTTCGCGCCTACCGATACAGCGCCTAGTCCAGAAGTAGAGGCAATACCGCCAGCTGTGACAGGACTATAGGTATTTGTTCTGCCTTTTGCAGGATCCCATCCTACAACACCTTTATTCGTATTTGCTACCGATTGACTTCCAAGAGCAACCCCACCATTGATTCCTACTGATGTACCATCACCGATGGCAATCGAACTAGCACCACTGGCATAGGAATTATTGCCAATAGCGACAGAATTCATAGCTCCCGTACCAGCTTGATAACCAATAGCAACCGTATTATTGCCTACGCTTCGTGCGTAACCACCAATCGCCACAGAATTACTTCCTACAGCGCCTTCATTATGATAGTTCGAGCTAGTTGCTATACCATGAACTACCTGATTAGTTCCATCACTTCCATTTGTTGCTAAGAAATGTACTGGATTCGCTGCTGCATTAATTTTATTGATCGTAGCTTGTGTCAAACCTACAGAAATCGTATTATTTTCTGCCTTTGTAGTGATATATGTGCCATCACCTTTCACGGTTAGTGTTTGATCATATAATCGTACATCCGCTTTCTTAGTATCCGTAGTATTACCAGCAATTTTCAAATTAATCGCTTTTACCTGTGCTACATTTACCGCATCCGTATCTTGCGTGCCGCCAGCTACATTCGTAATCTGTCGTGTATGATTTCCATTGCCCACGGATACGGCGCCCAATCCAGAAATTGCTGCGGCGCCATTTGTTATTCCTTGATAATTATTGCCTCGATTCGTTGCTGGATTCCATGCACGTACACCTGCGGCAGTACTAGCTATGGTGCCTGAACCAAGCGCAACCCCATCGTTAGTAGATACCGTTGCACCTTTACCAATAGCCGTTCCCTGGCTATTATTAATCGTACTGCCTTGACCAATGGCTGTGCCATAGCTAGCATCATCTTTAATCATAACGCCTTGACCGATAGCAACACTATGAGTGGCGCCATTTTTTATTTCTACACCTTTACCGATAGCGACACTTTCTTTCGCATTAACTTTTGTATGAGTACCCATGGCGATAGCTTCTTTTTGATTCGTATAGGCATATCGTCCGATAGCAATACTATTAGCACGAATTGTTAGATCACTTGGGTTCGTCCTATTGTCTTCTACCTGTGCATTAGATCCAATGGCAATAGAGTTTTCTCCCAATGTCTTCGCACCAGATCCGAATGCTATCGCATCGCCCCCTTTGGCCGTTGCGCTTTTACCGATTGCCACATCTTGATCTCGTTTTGCATTCGCCCCTACGCCAATTGCCACCGCATTATTGCCTGACCATGTGCCATTCCAAGTGGTGGCCTTATCGTCTACATCTGCTTGTGCTACCGCTTTATCTCCAATGGCAATGGAACTACCACTCTTAGCAACAGCATTACTACCAACAGCAACGGAACTACCACTATTAGCCGTAGCAAAACGACCAACAGCAACAGCGCCCTCATGTAACGCATTACTACGATATCCAATGGATACAGCTTCTTTTGCGATTTTAGCTGTTCTTGCCTGCGTGCCGATTGCCACCGCGTTCGCATTGCCCGTATATGAAGCGCTACCAATGCTAATGCTATCATTACCATATGCACCTGCGCCATAACCTACGCCAACAGCCGTTTCTCCTATCGCTTTTGCAAAAGGACCTAATGCCATTGCCCACTTGCCACTTGCTTGATCATTATTATAGTTAGAAGAGCGGTCTTCAATATCTATGCCATTTTCTGCGTAGCCCGCCTTCATCTTCGTATTTTCATCGGTCTTGTTTTTACCGCCGTTTTCCTTGCGATTATTATCCACCGACAAGAAATGAGCATCGTAAGACTTCCAATCGCGCAATTGTGCTACGGTAACCACATCATTATCTAACGCACCAGGAGCTACATTCGTAATGCGGCGAAGGGTATGTATTGTTCGTTTAACCCCATCTACATCACTGGTAACTTCTTCGCCACCAACAGATACAATGCCACGATTTAAATCATTTAATTCTTTTAACTTGTCATTAAGTCTTGAGCCTTTTGGTAAGTACGCTGGCACCTTAATGCCATCTTGTTCCTCTAATATGACGGCGCCATGTGCATCGTATTCATATAAATTTTTAGGTTCTAGTGTAGGATCATAAGGGTCAACGCCCACTTTCAATTTAGGTGCTAATCCACGGTAATAATCGGTCGACCCATAGCCAAGGACCACATTATTATCGTGATCTGCATGGGCCCCTTTACCAATTACAACGGCACGGTCCACCATCTGATACGCCCCATTAGCTACGCTACCAGAACTTGCACCGTTCCCCATGACCACGTTATCCTCGCCATAAGCTTTCGATTTCGTTCCGATGGCAATTGAATCTTTCCCTTGTACATGCGACGTATTACCGATGGTAATCGCATTTTCTGAAGCAGAACCAATCGTGGAGTATTGACCAATGGCAACGGAATTTTTAGAATGCGTTGTAATACCATTCCCCATAGCAACAGTGTGAAACGAATTCTGATCCACTTGTACATTGGTACCGATACCAACACTGCCCTGTGCCAAGGTTTGTGATTGAGCACCAATCGCTATCGATCGTTTCGCACCAGTGCCTACTCGCGCCGTACTTCCCAACGAAACACTATCTTCTGCGCCTTCTTCTACGTTTGAACTATCGCCGATAGCGATGGAACGATTCGCATTTTGCTCTACTCTACTTTTATTACCTAAGGCTACGCTATTTTCAGATAATACGAGCGTGTCTACACCAATACCGGAGGAGTTATCTCCTAACACCGCCGCTCGGTTACCTACAGCGATATTATTCTTTCCATACGTACTAGACAATGTGCCTAACGCAAGGGAGTTTTTATTGAACGCTTGCGCCCCTGTACCAATCGCCACCGATTGAGCCGCTTTTTCCGTAGTATGCGCAAGAGATCCTAAGGCAATGCTAGCATCACCTTTGGTAAAGGCACCTACACCCTGTGCAACACTGGCATTCCCACTGGCCGATGTGTAGTTACCAACGGCGATGGCATTGTCGCCCTCTTTCGCCACATTTTCAATAAAATTATCTGCCACATTCGGATTTTGTATGATATCTTTCGCCACGTCTAAATTTAATGCATTGTGTGTAGAGTCTGCCACATAGGCTTGATTGAGTTTTTTATCCAATAATTTGGATACACCGCCCTGTTCTCGTAAGGCCTTTGCTAATATATGATCGCCGCCCTGTTCACCTGCAGCAGAATTTGCATCGCCTACTAGAGCCGCATAGTCTGGCGAATATACCAATGCTTGTTGGTAGGAGCCGATTCTTGCATTCGATACGTTAATGGCGCCTGTTAATTGTTCTACTTTCTTCGTATCACCCTTCTGTGTAGCAGTAAATAAATCGTGTTCAAGTTGTCTCTTGTTTTCTTGTTCTGCAGATAATTTAGAAAAAGTATCAAGAGTATTCGCGTTTAAACGACTACTCATTCCTTCGATTGTCGAAATCAAGTTGTTACGTGGTCCAAACTTGGTATTGGCAAAGGTGTTATAGCCAATTGCCAAGGAGGATTTTCCCGTTGCCTGTGTATTAAATCCGATTGCATTACTACCGTCTTCATTCGCGCCAGAGCGGGCCCCTAGGGCTACGGAAAAATTAGATTTAGAGGTAGATTTAAACCCAATGGCAACATTATCATGCGTATCTGGTGCATACACAAACTTACGAAGTTGATTATCCCAACCTATTGCTTTAGACGCTGAATCTGCGTATTGACCTAGTGCAATAGCTCCAACACCAATTGCTTTAGAGTTCCCCCCTAATGCAATCGCCCCAGCTCCTCGTATAATCGTATCCTCACCACCAGTAATATTACTTTCCTGATAGGTAACGTATCCTCGATTGACTGCTAACTCACCTTGTGCATTACTACCTGAAAAATATGTCGTTTTCGTTGCTAATGGCTCATGATAGAATAGAGCATACAATTGTCCTAGCGTAAGCTTTAATTCGGCTGGCGTCTTACTCAATATGGTTTCTGTCTTTTTCTTCGTTGTATCGCCATATGTGGCGCCAGGTGCCAGTCCAGCTTGTTCAAACGCCAATCCTAGCAATGAAGGTGGAATGACCGCTTGTACCATGGTAGGCACACTGACCCCAATACTCCCTGTAATCAAGAAGGCAATTACCGCCCCTTTGCTATACCGTCCTTTATCCTTTAATGCCCGTTTTAAAAACCGTTCACATTCCAAGAAAATTTGACTCGATTTCATACAACCTCCATACTACTATCTGTTGTTTATTTACAATACATATCTGTATTAGATAATTTCAATTTTAAAATATCTATTTTATTATTATATCGTAATCATCTAATGATTTTCAATTGTATTCATACTATTTTTATGCGATTTTTCTGTAGTAGTCAAACATTTGTGACACAGACCCGTAATATGGATGTAGTAAGGATTTTCTATCGATTCATAGGATGGATAACAGAGGATACTGTTTGTGCCACCCTAGTATAGCTACGTGCATATCGTTGATGGCCTCTAAGAAAGTATCAATACATATCCTACCTCTAACCTACCTAATACTAAACGCCACCTGTTTTACGTATGCGAATGGCATCTCTAAAATACTGCTGAATGTATCTAAGCGATACTGGATAATAATGATTTGCATCTACGCCTACATCATACCGAAGTATACCGTTTGCACGATTTTCCTCATTATATCGTCCGTCAGAATGAATATGTCCATGTAAATGAATGCTACTATTATGACGACTCCGATTCCATTCCATCAAAGGATAATGCATAAGGACATATTTTAATTTTTCATGATTCAATTCTCGATAATCACAAATATCTTCAAACAAGCTCGCATCATACTCCACATCATGATTACCACGAATCAAAATTTTACGACCTTTTATTTTCCCAATTAACACATTCGCCTCTGATTCTGGTATGCGATGGGTCACATCACCCAATATGTATAACATGTCATTTGCATGCACTACCGAATTAAAATTGTGAATGATTTCTCGATTCATCGATTCCACATCCTGAAAGGGCCTATTTTGAAATTGTATAACACCTCGATGCCCTAAATGTAAATCACTGGTAAAATATATTTCCATAGTTATAACACCACTTCCCCCATACATCTATCTATAACATATTTTTAAATCTGATTTCATATTCCGAGCTTCTTGTAACCACGTTCGAAACTACATCGCAAAGGATCAACGCTATGTATATGTTTCATACGTTCATTTTGATACGGTACATACTGACTGTCTTCTTTGGCTAACAATATCATATATAATATTATTTCTCTATTTCACTTTCCCATGGTTCATCGGGCTTGACTATCACGACTTAAATTTTCTATTTTCTTAACACACAACAATTTCGGCATGTGTAAGGCTAAATGGTCCGCATACTGCAAAAGTGAGTTATAATAGGCCTAGTATGGCGAAAGTCACAAAATATGCGCTAATAGATGCAAGTCAAAGCTTCCTATCAACGGGAATTCGTCATCGTTTAAGTGACTTTATATATTCTTTTTGTTTCGTTGTAATGCGCTTACTTTCACGTGCTTTCTGTATTGCCTTATTATGAATCCATGTATCTAAGCGCTGTTCTTCAAAATATTGTATAGTCGCATCCCACTCTTTCGCCAAGGCCGTTGCAAAAAACCAGGCAATCATCATCTGAACATAATATTCCTCACTTTTAACCAACCGAGGTATTTCCAAATAGGTAGGTTTAAAGTCATCATCAAGAAAGTAAGACATTAACATCTCAATCCCAAAGCGGATAGTATATTCCTTTTCCGATTTAGACCATTCTTTAATTTTTTCCAACAGTGCTGTTGTATTCTTCTTGAATATCTTAGGAGACATACTATCGCAAACAGCCCAATTATCTACATAAGGCAGAAATTCATCGACCGCCTTAATACAGGCATCATAGTCTTTCATTTCAGAAATAAGGAGTCCGTGAAGCATATTTTCATCATAATATTTATGGGGTAAATCCTTAAGAAATTTTGATGTTTCTGGATCCTCTACAATTCTTTTAGCAAGCTTTCTAGCCTCTGGAACTCTAACCCCTATAAATAGGTTTCTCGGAATATTTGGGACCAATTTCGCCTGAAAATCAGCATATGAACTATCCTGCAATGCCAATAATTCTTCTTTGATGTTCACTTCTTTCACGCTCCATTCGATTTTGATGTATCGCTTACCATGGATTGTATAAGATAGATAGTCTTCATCCCTTTGTAAGTCTTTTAATATTTCTAGATAGCTTATCATCTTATCTTTATCTGACAATTGATTTTTGACCACTTGATGTTTTTTGCTCCAAGGTCAGCAAATTCTTTCACTTTCTTTTTATCAAATTTACCTTCAAGAACTCCAAGTTTTTTTACGATTTCTTCAAACTTTGAGATTATCTCTTTATTTACACTCACTTTTTGTCTAAGCGGTCTTTCAACTGTCACTTGCTAGTAACCAAATTCTTCATTGGCAAATAGTTTACTCTTGTCATTTTCTTGAAAATTTAGATATAAATTCAAAATTACCACCCCCATCAGTAAAAGAGCTGAGCCATTATGCACTTCTACAATGCAAAACCCCATTTCTGTATTTTTCATTTTGGACATAGCATTTAATAGAAATAAAAGTTGACCATCAGAAATATCGGATATCATTCTAAAGTCGGTCTCTTCATTATGAGTCGTGATGAATCATGTCTTTGATATTCTTTTTTAAATCTCTGTCTGCTCCTTGTCCCATCTTTTCAAGGTTAGTTTACCAATTACCAAATAGATAATTATTTCGTAAAGCTATTAAGACTTTTATTTAGCGTATAGTTCATACCCATTTTTGTGTCTTCTAATGTTGGTCCTCCAGCTGCAATCAATGCATTAGCTAGTCCACCTTCTACATAATTTTCTTCCATCCCATCATAGTGTTTATTATTATATTCTTAATGCTGAATAATAGACTATAACTTGAGCTTGAGCATATTTATCGTGAGCATTTGCATACAATAGCCTCATAAAATTAGTTTGTTGTAAAATGTGTAACTGACACCTCTCTTATTCATAGTGTAACGAATGAGAGAGAACTGTTACAACTTCACTATACCACTTATAAATGCCTGACACTATATAAACACACTTTGCAATAAATTTTTAGTGGGTAGCCTTACAAAAACGCTTAAACTCACAATCTATTTTAGCATTCAATTTCATATTACAATTAATCAAAACTTTATTAACAATAAAAACACAAGATCAGGCTCGAGTATGGATTCAAAATGTAATGGTTTGGAAGATTCGACATAAAATATTTCTAGCTGAAACAACCATAGATGAATATGGTACGATACGATCTAAACATGAACGCTTAATAAAGGCAGAAAATTCCTTAATCAAATTAATCAATAAACAGGCATTACATATTTAGATGAATCTTTATGCTTTGAATGCCCTACTGCAAATAATCGAATTGAGTGTGGAATTAATGCACAATTACGTACTATGCTACGAAATCATCGTGGTATGTCAATCGAAAGAAAAATAAAAGCGGTGTTCTGGTGGTGCTATATGCACTCACCGAACCCGCTTTCATTCAAAGAAATACTTAAGGTTATGCCGACCAATAAAAGTATCTCTGATATATATAATACCATGATTGTACAGTCCAGGTTAGACAACTCGATTCCAACATGGGGAGATGCCATTGTATGGAGTAATTTGCATAATTATGATTATTATTTTAACAATTCATGGGATTAAATTTGCAACACGTTTTATCCTATAACCCTCAAGTTCATTATACAATTAACCATTTCTATTTCAGTACCACTGAATATTTATTGATGCCGTTTGCGTTAAAGTCAGGCAATCCTCTAAAATAATTTGCAATAGCCTTAGATGCAGCATTGAAATTCTTCTCGGTAAAAATACCTTCATCAATCATTTCAAAGCACTGCATTTTCTTGCCATTAGCAGTTACGAAAAACTCCACAGAAAAACTGGATGCACTTACTGTCGCATTCAATTCCACTATATCGTAGCTCGGCACGAGTGTCTTTATCTGTTTTGCCACAAAAAGTTCTAATTCTGTCATTACTTTTCGCCTCCTTACTGATTTTCGATAATAACGCTGGTTCGATAGTTGGTTCCAGTTTCATCTTTGTATGTGATGTAAACCGTTGTTTCGACCAGATTGCCAGTTTCGTCATATTCTTCCTTGATAGAAGAAATCTCACCATCGGTTTCATCCAATCGGTCTTGAACAGTTTCTTTGCCGTTTTCTGGAACTTCATCTCTAAGAGAACCATCCAAATTGTTATCAAACTTATACACGGTATCTTTACCATCATTCGTAACGATTGTGGTGATTTTATCAGGTCTCGCAGAATCACCGCTATACGTCATTTCAGTCTTTGTCGTTACTTCTTTTCCTTCATCCAAAGCAGATTTAATATCGTTTTCCATACGTTTGTAGTCGCTTTGGTTGATTTTAGAATCCATAGCAACGAGATTTCCAATGCCACCATCTCCATTCATATCACGACCAACGATATGGCCTCCTTGGTCATTCGGACGGCGGTTTTCGCCTCCAGCCTGTCGTTGAGCTTCATTATCACGAGGATTCTCTGGACTACGCACAGGCTTTGCTTCGCAACTGATAATTCTTCCATTTTCATCAGTTGTATAGACATTCCCATTCAGCTCGTAAGTGGTATTAGGTTGGAGCTTGCCATCAATACTGTAGACATCTCCGTTATCATCTGTCTTGTAGCTTACCTCATTCAACACATAGGTGTTATTGGGAATCAATCCTCTATCCTCAGTATGATATTGCTTACCGTTATCATCACAAAGTTCATCAGGAATATCGCTCACATAAGCTGCCAACGAACTATCATCAGTGTTGTCAATATTATCAAAGTTCATCCCCGCAAGCTGCTTTCCAATCGGAGATTCAGCAAAACGGTTTTGGAGTGTTTCAGTAACATCCTTGAAATTGTCGATCATTATCTTACACCCCTTTCTTTGATATAGTTCACCCATTTTAGATAGAGCTTCTGTCTAATCTCGCTCTCGTCCTGCTGAGTACTCATATCTTTCATAAAGCATTGACTCAACGCAATAATTTTTGCTTTAGATGCTTCTGGTGAAATCTGCAGTGCAATTTTTCTGAGCATATTTGTTAACTCGTCATCATCAGCTGCCGTGAGAACACAATTTTCTACCTTAGTTCTTACACCAAGAATGTCGGTCAATCGTCTGGATAAGCAACAGAATTTTTCATCAGACCATAATTTAAGGGACTTATTCTCTTTATACTCTGCGATTTGTTCTTCGACAAATTCTGTGTTATCAGTAGAAAGAGCAAGTGTTCCAAGTCCCTTTTCAATATCCAAAATAGAATAATCAAGTTTCTCACGAACTCTGCCCTGAAGTAATAGATTTACCAACTGCTCACGAATGTTGTTTTTTTCCGTTCCCAATACAGTAACTAAAAAGTCATAGTTTTTTTCATCAAGTTCACACTTATTTACCTGAACAAGAATAGGCTCAGCCCAATCATTTTGGTAAACTGCAGCAACACCACGTCTCAGCTTTGACAACTCATCAATCTGTTCATCATCAAGTCCTGCGGCATATCCGACTAATTCACGGTCGCTACGGTCTGGTAGACGTAGAACGATCTTGGTATTAGTATTTCTAATGACAGACATATCCAATAAGCCAGGAGACTGGTCTGCAATAACAAAGCCCTCACCATAAGTACGCATCTCTGCTATTGAGTTGGCAAGCAACTCTACAGACTTACCGAGAAGATTGGACCCCTCCGAGGTTTGTTCAGTCGATGTACGCTTCAGCAGATTATGTGCTTCTTCCAAAACTGTAATATGTGACAAGGAGCTGTTGATCTTTCCAGAAGACATCCGGTATTCATTGAGCTTCATTATGAGCAATCCCATAATGAGAGATTTAGTTTCTGTAGATCCAACACGACTCAAATCAACAATCACACTTTTGTCAAACAAGTCTTCGTTAGATATTTCATCGTTGCAGAAGATAAGATTATTCAGTCCTGTTGTCAAAGAACGAACACGAGTTAAAAGAGCACCAGAATAATCGCCCTTACTGTCAGTGGAATACTTAGATTCATTGATAACTGCTTCAATTTTCTCAAGTATATCTGCGAAATTCGGGAACTTATGTCCGTTTTTGTTTTCCGAAGAAACCAAATTCCAACCTGCAGCTACATAAGCACGTTCGATAGCATCTTTCAAAATAGCAGGCATTGCAGCATACATGGGCCAACACACATTAAAAATTTCTACAAGTCTATCCATATGTTCCAATATGTGAACATCATCTGGAAAACTGAATGGATTGATTTTCAGTAATGAAGTTTTTTTAGGGTTTGTACCATATACAGACACGTCTGCAAATTGTCCGAACATATTCTTATATTCACCCTTTGCTGGTTCCACAACAAGGAACGGGATTCCATAGATATTATGGATTTGATTCAAAATCTCGTACACGGTATTACTTTTACCAGAGCCAGTAGACCCTGTAACAAAAGTGTGCATTGTCAGAGAGTTTATATCAAGATTTACAGGAGTATTAGTTTCTGTTCCCATAGTGAAGATATTTCCGAGACACAGTTCACGTTGATTTACTCTCTTGCCATAAGAAACAACTTCTTTTCCAAAATCTGCGTGCTCAATTACAGGAAAACCGCATACAGATTTTCTCGGTAGCCCCATCTGAATAGCCAATTCGTTACTGCTCAAAAGAGAAGATGCAGTAACAGGCAAGTATCCCTGCTCAGTTGTATAAGCAAATATAGGATGAAGAAAGTTTGTAATGTACTCTCTCAAAAATGGTAACTTAGCTTTGTTTTGACGTCCCCAATAGTTAATAGCAGAAGTTTCTACACCAGATTTTGAGCCTTTCATAAGAGCTTTATAAGTTCCTGCTGCCATTTCTGCTGTTTCTTGGCTATCAGAAAGAAAATATGCGGCACATTCCCACATACCACTACTTTCACACTCATCCAGCCGCTTCAACTGCAAATCGATTCTATCAAGGGTATTGAGCAAAGTTTTCTGTTTCATATACGTTATGTCTTGCGTTTCTCGAACCTTCAGAAGTGAATCGCACATCAAAGCTTTTTATATCTTCTACGATAAAAGGCTGATTATTTCCCCCTGTTCCATAGGTAGATAAGACGGTCTGCGATACAGTCAAAGGTCCCCTATACCTGGCATCTTGTCCGTGATTTTCAAACATCAGACCGCAGCCTGCATCTTCAGTGCCTTTTCCAAAAGTGCGGGAAGTATTTTTCCACGTAGGGAAGCTCTTTTCAGAATACCCAGACACGCCTTCTGACTCAAATAATATTTTTCCGGCACACCAATCTGCAAAATCTGCGACAAGGTAGATACGTTTTCTTCTCTGGGGAACTCCCCAAAATTGAGCATCAAATTGTCGCCAGGCAACGGAGTAACCATCTCCCAGGATTTTGCCTGCCGACTTCCACTTATCAGGTTTAGGCACAGACACTGATTTGTCTTTAATTTTACAAACCTCTTCGAGGACAGCTCTGAAGTCCTCTCCTTTATTGGAGCTGAATGCTCCCGGGACATTTTCCCAGACGATAAATCTTGGGGAGTGACCATTGGTTTTATACCTCATTTCTTTTATGATGCGAACGGCTTCGTAAAATAAACCGGATCTGGCACCGCCAAGACCGTCACGTTTCCCTGCAACACTCAGATCCTGACAGGGACTGCCAAACGTAATAATATCCACGGGTTCTATGTCGGCGCCGTTCATCTTAGAAATATCCCCGTAATGCTTAACCTGCGGTAGTCGTTTGGTAGTAACCCGAATCGTGAAAGGTTCAATTTCCGAACTCCATATCGGAGTAATACCGGCAAGTAATCCGCCTAAAGGAAAACCCCCGGAGCCATCAAACAAGCTTCCGAGGGTTAGTCCGGTATTATTTTTCATACATATCCTCCACCTCTTTGACGAGGTCGGAGTAAGTACATTTTTCTCCGTTTCGAATCGTGAATACATTCTCTTTATCCCCTGTATCTTCCACATATCTACGAAGAATAACAGAGGCATATTTTTCATCAAGTTCCATCGTACAGCAGATTCGATTCGTTTTCTCACAAGCCATCAGCGTAGAACCGCTTCCACCAAATGTATCTATAACAATGGCATTTTCACGACTGGAGTTTCCTATAGGATAAGCAAGTAAATCCAGCGGCTTTGAAGTTGGATGATTTTTATTTTTCTTTGGTTTATCAAAGTTCCAAATAGTAGTCTGACTTCTGCCTGCAGCCTTGCTCCAGTAATGCTTACCAGGTAAGAAACCATAAAGGACAGGCTCATGCTGCCACTGATAATCACTTCTACCTAATACCAGTGAATTTTTCACCCAAATACAACAGCCGCTTAAACGAAAACCTGCATCAATGAAAGCCCGTCTGAAATTCAAGCCTTCCGTATCCGCATGGAACACATATGCCGAACCGCCATGTTCCAGATGATTGGCCATATTCGTAAAAGCGGAAAGTAAAAACTCATAAAATTTGTCGGTATCCATCTTGTCATTCTTGATGGACAGTCCGTCCGAACTTTCAAAGGCTACATTGTAGGGCGGATCCGTAATCACAAGGTTCGCTTTCTTACCGTCCATCAGTGCCACAACATCTTCACTTACAGTTGCATCCCCGCACATAAGCCTATGCCTTCCCACTGTCCAGATATCGCCTTTTTCCACAAAGGCTGCTTTTTCAAGGGCTGCAGATAAATCGTAGTCATCGTCTTTCACGTCAGATGTATCATCCTTGCCAAACAAATCAGCAAGCTCACTCTCATCAAAACCCGTGAATCCAATATCAAAACCTTCCCCTTGAAGTGACTCAATTTCAATGCGCAGCAATTCTTCATCCCATCCTGCATCCATGGCCATTCTATTATCTGCCAAAATGTAAGCTTTTTTCTGTGCTTCCGTTAAATAGTCAACAAAGGCACACGGAACTTCTTTGATGCCTTCTTCTTTTGCAGCCATAATTCTGCCGTGTCCGGCAATGACGTTATATTCGCTGTCGATAATCACAGGGTTGATGAAACCAAACTCTCGTAAACTGGAACGAAGTTTCATAATTTGTTCTGCAGAGTGAGTTCTGGCATTATTGATATAAGGGATAAGCTTAGAAACCGATACCAGCTGCATTTTTGTTGTCGTCTTACTCATTATTACCTTCCTTCCCTGGCTCTTAAAAGTCGTTCCATCAAATCATCCTGCGGTGCTGTATCATAATCGGTACTGCAGTTTTCTTTTACAATTTGGAATATTTCATTCCAAAGCCGTACCGCCTGGTTCATATAGTTAATACCAATATTAATAAACGATGATGGTATCGGCTTTTGTGTCGTTGGATGTTTGGACAGAAATCCCAATTTATTAGTCATCTGCTCACACTGAATCCAACGTGCGGAACACATGGCGTATCGTTCAATCAATTGTGTCGATACTTTAGATGCACAGCCAATTTTCTTGAGCCACCGCCATGTTTCCTCATAAATTTCCGATGCCTGCAGCTGTGAACCATCACGCTGCTCAGCCGATAAAAAATCATGCGGTTTCGGCATATCCACACCTTCCACCTCGGGAATATCCAAGACCTCTAATTTCCTACCTCCCGGATTCCCATTGTTTGCTTTATCTTTAACAGCCGACTTCTTTCGTCCGGCACCCGGTCTGGCTCCTCCACGGCCTCCAATATTATTTGATTTTGTAGGTATTTTGCACACCTCCTTCAATTGCCCTTTTGATTTCGCCGTTTTTATACGTAAGACCCCACGCCGTTGTCCACATAAAACCATTTTAGAGATGCGACCGCCCCCGACCGTCATCCATCTTATCTATCTCCCATCTCAAGATGAATTTTTGTGTGACATGACTGGCACAAGGACATCAAGTTATCTGTACTATGCGTTCCTCCTTTTGACAGTGGTACAATATGATGGACTTCCTCTACAGGGACTGCCTTGCCATGTTGAAGGCACATCTCACATAATGGGTGAGCTTTAACATAACGGTCACGAATTCGTTTCCATGCTCTACCGTACTTTTTGTTAATATCGGTAGGACGCTCATAGGTCTGATACTGTTTATCCATGACTTTCTTATGTTCATCACAGTACGTACTATTTTCTTCTGCCAATCTCGCACACCCCGGATAAGCACAGGGACGCCTTGGTTTTCTCGGCATCTCTTCCTCCTTCTTGCTACAATAAAAGCCCTCATAGGATTACTCCTGTGAAGGCTTTTTGCTTTTGTCTATTTTTCTAGCCTAATACTATCACACCCCAGGCTGCGAATTCTAGATGAAGTGGGGTGAACTAGGGTGAACTGGGGTGAAGTGTTTCAAAATGCGTAACCGCTCTCACATGAATCATTTGTGTCCACCGGGGTGTATAATGCAGTTTCTCGGCAATCTCCTTCATAGATAGCAGCATAATATAGCGATATCGAAGAACCATAGCCTCACTCTCATCCTGAATAACATCAATGGCACTGTCGATTTCTGCTTTTACTCTTGCCAGCTCCAGATAATCAGCTTTAATTTCATGCTCCAGGTCTTCCGCTTTTTGCAGATACTTTACAAAGGGTGCTTCCGTATTGCGTGAAGCCGCATAATGTTCTTTAAATCCCGGGGGCGATACAGAACAGGCAAGCTCTTTATAATACAAGACCTTTTGCTCTTTGATGCTAATATTTCGTTGCAAAACATAGGGCCGATTCAAGAATTCCTTAGACTCCATCATGACCTCCACCGATTCTTGCTTTAACGGCCTGAATCAAATCGTCTTGTGTTTTCGCTTTCATCCGTAACACCCGCATGACATCTTCATCAATCGTATCTTTGACAATAATATGATGAATAACAACAGTATCCCTCTGCCCTTGTCGCCATAATCTCGCATTGGTCTGCTGATAGAGTTCCAAGGACCAGGTAAGTCCAAACCATACCAGTGTAGAACCGCCGCTTTGTAGATTTAAGCCGTGACCTGCACCGGCAGGATGAATCACGGCCACAGGAACAGTACCCTCATTCCAATCCCTGATATCCTTTGAGGTTTTTATTTCACGAACATGAAACCTCTTCCGTATTCGCTCCAAATCATGATGATACCAATAGGCTACCAGTACAGGTTTGCCGTTAGCACCTTCGATAATATCTTCAAGCGCATCCAGCTTACGATCATGAATATGTACGGCTGTTTTATCCTCACTGTAGACAGCACCGTTAGCCATCTGCAAGAGTTTTCCCGAAAGCGTAGCCGCATTGGCTGCATTAATTTCTTCGTCACCTAACGCCACCACCATTTCCTTTCTAAAGGCATCATACACCGCACGTTCCCTATCGGAAAGGGTGACCTCCACTTCGTTCATCATGCATGGCGGTAAGTTAAGAAAGTCCACTGATTTCATGGAAATGGTCATATCCGCTATCAGACGGTAGATGGCATCCTCCGCACCAGGGCGTGGCTTATAGGAGAATATCATCTGCTGATTTCGTTTATCCGGCACAAAGAAGGCATTTCTATAATGGGTAATATATCGTCCCAACCGTTCTCCCCTGTCAAGCAGTCTGAACTCTGCCCATAAATCCATGAGTCCGTTACTGCCGGGTGTTCCCGTCAAGCCAACAATCCGTTTAACCTTAGATCTGACTTTCAAAAGGCTCTTGAATCGTTTCGCCGATGCTGACTTGAATGACGATAATTCATCAATGACAACCATATCGAAGTCAAAAGGAAATCCACTCTTACTCACCAGCCATTCCACATTTTCACGGTTAGTAATATAGATATCTGCCTTTCTTCTGAGTGCTTCTTTTCTTTCCGTTTCACTCCCTACTACAACCGAATAGGTTAGCCCTTTCAAGTGATTCCACTTATTAATTTCACTGGGCCATGTATCTCTGGCAACCCGTAATGGAGCAATAACCAAAACCTTACTCACATCGAATGAGTTAAACATCAAATCGTAGATAGCTGTCAGGGCTATGACGCTCTTCCCCATACCGCAATCAAGGAATACTGCCGCCACAGGATGCTTGAGTACAAAGTTCGTAGCATATTGCTGGTACTCATGAGGCTTGTATTGCATCAATGACACCTCCAATCATCTCCCGATTATCCACTACATAACAAGAAAAACCTAACATTGTCAGTTGCTTGATTCTTCGTTTCTGTAAGGCTCTCGGTTTCCGCCCGGGAGCTTTAAGTTCAATAAAAGCCATTCTCCCCAAGGGAAGAAGTACCAATCTGTCAGGCACGCCATCAAACCCGGGAGATGTAAATTTAAGGCACATACCGCCTGCCAGTTTTACAGTCTGTACAAGCTTTTGTTCTATGTCTTTTTCACGCATTCGTGCCACCTCCATCAGTAATTTATTAAGGGTGGTGCCACCCTACGACTGTCATTTCCTATACTTATATATAGACTTATTTTTTAGCTCTATAGAAAAGGATAGTAAATAGCTGTCATAAAGTGACACACCTATAGTTATTACGTTTCTTCTATAAAGTCAGCTTTCAATTTTAACCCCTTGATGTATCTGCCTTTTCTGTCTCGAAACCTGTCATAACCAGCTACTTCCAAGGCGGTATAAAAATCGGATGTACTTCTTGCATACTCACCCATCTGATTACAGAAAATACGATACTCGTTATATACGTCACCGGATTTCTCAAAATATTTTGCATCTACTTCGCAACGCTCAGCTATAAAATTTGAAAGCCAGTCATTATTTTCCTTATAATGCTCAATGGCATCATGCACCTTCTGTGGCGGTTCTATTCTGTAGTTGTCCGTAATCACCTTTCTTGCTCCCTCAATGACCCAGGCAAGAATGACCCCACCTGCCTGCTCAAACAGATAATCCGCATAATTCTTAATATCCGCACTGCCTTCTATCTTGGCATCGAAAGGAATAACGATAAGTCTTCGCCATGTCCCTTTGTCAATGGCGCCTACCTTTGGCAGATGATTTGTATACAGTACCAGTGTATGAGTCGGCGTATAGGAGAAAGGATCTTTATACTTCTTCTCGGCATAGATTTCATCAGTCGAACAAAGCTGTTTTACATTGGCGGTATTAAGACGCATACCTTCTTCAAGTTCCGCCGCAATCAGCATCCGTTTTCCCTTAGCCTCTGCCAGTTCCGGTTTGACATTTCTCCGGCATCCTACGGTCAGCATATCGGCGGAGATGTTTCCCGAATAGGTACCTAGGACTCTGGCTATCACGTTCCAGAAAGTCGACTTACCGTTTCGTCCTTCTCCGTAGGCAATAATAAGGGCTTCCACATAGACTTTACCGATAGCGGATAATCCGACCATTTTCTGCACATACTCGATGAGATCTTCATCACCTAAGAAGAATGTATCCAGTGCCGCCTTCCAGATATCAGCCCCAACCTCTGACGGATCAACCGTTGTCTGTTTCGTAATAAAATGCTCCGGCTTATGTTCCAGGGGAGCATGGATGCCCCGGCGAAGGTCATAGGTATAAGTGGGTGTATTTAACAGAAACTCATCGGCATCCAGAGTACGTTGCTCTACTTCCAGCATCGGCCGTGCCTCTTTTAAGGTAGCTGCGATATTCTTGGAATCCCTTCGCTTGATGGCATACTTCTTATACGCTACCGCATCTTCATACATGTCATAGGCATGAACCTGCGGTTTACTCATCATTTGAGCCGCCTTTTTCGCACCGACCGACACTAAAATCTCCATACCGCCATTCTTAACCATCTCCTCCATGGCTTTCTGCATTTCGGTTTCAGCCTCTTGCAGCTGTCGTTCCGTCAAATTTTGTGAAACACCTTGTGCCTTCGGTTTCGATTCTTCCCAAAAGCTCCCGTTATAGACCATATAGTCCGTGGACGGAGAATAGCGAAGAATATCTTTATATTCATTAGCCAAAACCAGTGCCTGCCCTACATCAGAAAAATCTTCGGGCTTTAACCTGCATCCGGAATTGTACCGTTCGGGCGGAATATATCCTTCCTGCAAGCTGACCTTATCACCGAACTTGGATGCACTGCGCCAGATAACTTGAAGTTCACTATCCGGCAATGGCGGATTACAATGTTCAGCTTTTTTAAGAAACAACTGATAAGCCTCAGCTGTATTGCCAAACCGCTTAATAATTCTCCCTGCAATATGGCTCATGGTACTGTTACGGCTGCCTTCTTTGATTTCTTCTGTAGCCGCATCAAAATCTGCAAACTCATCTTCTTCCAGATATTCAATAATTGTCTTGTTGCCTTCATAGATTTCTACATTGTTAGAATCATTGCCATAGAGAAACCTGGCGGAATCTAAAGCGTTGGTATCGTAATACGGAAAAACCTGGGCAACCTTTCGTTTCAAGGCTGCATACGTTTCTTCATCAGTCACCTTTGAAATAGGGAAGAATACATGAAACCTAGGTCTTGCGACTTTATCTCCCTTCGCCAAGTTATGATGTCTGCTATAGGAGGCTGCAAAGGCGACTTCCGGAATCGATAATGCGATATCAAAAGGCGTCAGCCATTCTTCCGGGTTCTCCGAATGGTCATTATCACAATCAAAGGGAATACAATCCGACTCTTCAAAATTGTCTTTACTGCGGTAGTAACCTTTATACTTGGCCGTCACATGATCCATTTTCGTAGCCTTGCTAAAAGAGTCTTTATCTGTAATACACATCTTATTAGGATACAGACAATTCCCACTGTTACCGGTACAGTCTGCTGTATAAAGTGTAAAATCAAGCATATGCCTCTACCTCCGTCATGGCATGGTCAAACCATCTGGTCTTCATTCTCCGCTTCCTGGCAAGACCAATCTCATGAGCCATACCCCGGCTTACAATACCACCAAAGACCCAAAGCTCTGTACATTTACCAAGAAGTACATAGTTAAAGTGCATGGCTAGTTCTCGTTCTGAGTCATTGGCATCATCCATAAATTGTGGGTACAAAAGATGTGGCGTTACAGGAATGGCATGACTATCCATTGTAAAACGACTATATTTCTTAGCATTAGCTACATTGTTTTCCACGTCACCTGCATAGGGGCTACATACATATACCAAGGGAAGGTAGGCAGCCTTTTTATCAGCTACCGTTTCCTCACGATAAATATTGGTAAGTGCCTCATAGGTGGTCGGGTCGTAATAACCCTCAGAGTTAAACTTATCAATGCTCATATAGCCTAGTCCTCCCGTTCGATTAGCGGATAAATATTTTCACTCTTAAGAAGGTCATATAGGAACAATCTACCCTTTTGCGTCCAATAGGTATGCATCACACTTCTGTTCTCATCGATAGCATAGGTTCTGGACTGCGTATAGCCACACGTTGCATAATGCTGATATAAAAGCCAGGTCTTTCTAAACTTATACTGAACACCGAGAGCATGAAGTAACGCATTGAATCTTTGACCGCTCATTCCATAATCTTTTGCAATTTGTGTAATCGGTACAGTATTCGTATTCTGCAAAATCAAATCATAGTAACTTGCTTTTGGTTGCATTTCCGCTATTTGTTGTTGCTGAGCTAAACTTAAGCATTCAAACTGTTTTCGTTTCTCCCGTTCTTCCTTAAGCCGGGTAAAAGCCGCGATGGCAAAGTCTGGATTTTCCAAAATCTCATCAATAGCATACATACCATGCTTGCGGATAGACGGAAGAACTTCTGCCGTTACCCAGTGCTTAAACTTTCTAGCATTCGGCATCTTACTGGACAGGATAAGACTGTAAAGTCCCGATTCGTTAATAAGAGTTGTGTCCTTATTCTGATTACCATCAAAAATCATGGTCTTGAGTCGATTCTCTACTGCAACATGACGGTTAATATCTCGACTACCGTTTTGGTACCCGAGGATAGCTGCCACATCCTTACCGACAAACATAACCTCACCATTTACCGTTGCGGTTCTTACAGAGCCAAACTCAGCATTGTTAAATACTTGTAATTCCATTCGAATTACCTCCTTAATCAAATCAAATGATTGGAGGGTCTTTTCCCTCCTACTTAGTAGCCTTGGGAAAAGGGTCAAAAGGACGTTTTTGAAAAAACTTTTTTTAATGTATTGAGAGCACGTCTATATCGATGACTGACATTATTAGCACTATCCTTGATAGAGGCTGCATATTCACCCACAGTTTGTCCGTCAAGTACAATAGCAATAACCATATCTGCTATATCAGGCTTTAAGACTTCACGAATTTTTTTACAAACAGATTCATACTCCCACTGATTTTCACGCTCAATAGATTCTTTGCAAAAAATCCTAGAATCAATAACTTCATCCATCAAAGGTTCAGAAACATCCAAGCTATCAGCATCATCATTAAGTTGTGCATTACTATTCCCTCTATGACGGTCAAACTTATGCCAACTGTTGTAGTCGGGTCTATTGAATTGAACTTCAATTTCTTCTTGGATTCTCTTTTCGTAATCCTCTTCACTTTCATCTTCTGAGATAGAGATGTTCAACCATTCTTCAAGCTCCGTTGTTTCAACTTCAATGGTCTGGTATGCATTCTCGTAACGCATCTTAATCTTCATAGTGTTCCTACCCTTTCTGCCTGGTTCTTGCAGAGGGGCATAGGAAACAAATAAAGGCCGGTACCTATAGAAGTACCGACCTAAAAAGTCTAAGACGCCTAAATTAGACATAAGGAACTAAGGGTACTTCTATCCGTACTCATCCATAGATTTTCTATAGATGGTACCGATATCTGTATCCCAATGCCCTTATAGCTAATCAGGCCTTGGCGATATTTATTATTTAATATTTTCCCTAACGGGAAGTGGACAGGCTGATTATCAAATCTGTCACTGGCCACGATAATTACCATACTTACTTACGTCTGCTTGCTCTTGTCTGTGCTAACGCACTTCCTGCTACAGATTTTGATGTCTTACTGTAGCGTCCATCACGAAGAACTTTACTTGCTTTAGAAACAACTGTTTTGGATGTTTGCTTTGAGTTCTTAGCCATTGCCATCCACCTCACTTTCTTTTTGAAGATTTTTATTATTTTCACGAGTATTTCTTCGCATTTACGTAGTTTATATTGCAGAATGTAGATTTACACATATTTTTAAGATATAATAATTTTAAAGTGACTAATACGGTAAAACTGAACTACGCTATCTCAATCTTCACTTATAAACCTATAGTAGCTAAGGTTTCCGTCAACAAGTAAAAATGCTGTTTTTAGCTTTCTAAGCTTTCTAAGCTTACTAATTTAAGGAGGTTGTAAAGATGACCCCAATAAATACACCATATCTTTGCGGAGGAATACTATTTTCACTGATCCTTCAAGCAAGAAAACCACGAACAAAAGCTAGAAATAAACTTAAAGGTGGATCTGACGGTTTGAAAGACACCGATGTAATGATGGGGTTAGTCGAAGTAGTGACAGGTAATTGTTTTGATAATGCACAAGGTTCAACTTTTAGTAAATGCACTACAATGTTCAAAACTTGCCAGGATTACGGGACAACTTATATTCCATTCACTGATCCTTTAGTTATCAACTCTTTTAGAACTCTAACAAATAAAAAAGACCCTGTTCTTCTAAAAAGAATAACAGGGTTTATAGAAAAATTTATTAATGAGAAAAAGGCTGAATGGCTAGTTAAGGCTATTCTAGAAATGCTGCAAAATGATACTGAAATCCAAGATAATACTAATTTCATGATTTCAGCAACTACGAATATAACGAAAAAGGACATACAAAGTATTACAAAGGTCGAGCTTCCTTTCTTATTACTTTCCGTTTTGAATTTCATTTTAAATGAGCGAGCCGATAATACTAAAGGGCGTGCAACATTTGAAGCTTGGCATGAGCAAAAAAGCACAAAATCCCAATGGGTATATATTAGTAATATTGGTAATACTATAAGTTCTCCAATAAACGTAATCATGAGCAGCGACTCTAGTAAATCGGCAGAAACTATAGAAAACTATACTGAACCTGTATCTACAAAAAAACTAACATTAAATATTGATGAGCTAAATAAAGAAGACCTCCAATATTTAAAACAAATCAGAAAACAGGCTAAGCCTCTATTAAAATATTGTATTGATACCGATCCTACTGGGCAATACACTAAACTGTCACTTTCTGATGAACTTTCTGCTTTTAATCATGATTGGCAATACGAAATTCGTGAAATAAGTAATTTCACGCTTCGTTCTTTGTTAAATGATATTATGAAAGTATTCGATGAATACACATATTATATTTCTGATAAATTCTTACGCTTACATCATTCCAAAAATTTCCTATGGTTTAGAAATGAATCAGCAGAAGAAGGCCAACAGCTACGAGAAGTGCTTCGTCCTGAAACGATTCGATTAAGGACAGAGATGCGCAACTTATATATACGTTTATATCCTCTTCCTGAAGATGATACCAAGATTGAAAATACCACTATTCAACAACAAACTAATATCATTCAAAACGGAAATACTAATGTCAACATGACAAATAACGAAACTTTAACCATTAAGTTGTAGGAGCATTCGTAATGGATACTAAAGATACTCTAATAACCGATACTTCTGCCCCACCGACTGTCCAACAAACAGGAGGGACATAATATTAATGTAAATAACCAGATTACAGCAATGACCTTCAGGCAATATCTTGCAAAAAAAGCAGTCCACGACCCCGGATTCCTTGTGATAGATACGCCTCTTCTGGGATTAGACCAAGGTGTATCTGATTTGTCCCCTGAAAGCATGAGAACAGCCTTATACACCTTCTTCACAAATCATCAAGATTGTGGCCAAGTAATACTTCTTGATAATATGAATAATGTTCCGGATATAGACTTTGAATCCACAGGAGCCAATGTTATCACCTTTACAAAAGGTTTTGAACCAGGCAGATACGGATTCCTTATGGATGTTACAGATTAATTGGAGAATATAAAATGCGAATCAGCTATAACAAATTATGGAAAATGTTAATAGACAAAGAAATGAATAAAAACGATTTAAAGGAAGCGGCTGGAATCAGTGCAGCATCTATTGCAAAACTTGGTAAGGGTGCAAATATCACTACCGATGTTCTACTTAAAATCTGTGAAGCTATGGATTGTAAATTAGAAGATATCATGGAAACTATAAAAGATTAATTGAGACGGTTTTATGATTGTATCTATCACTGATGACTTTAATTTTAAAAAAATATATAACAGTGGTCAATGTTTTCGTTGTAAAGTACTTGACACTACTTACAGATTTATAAGTGGGTATATATCCATGATTACAACTAGGCTAAAAAGCTGATTTTCGAGTATATAGAGTCTTTTTACAACACCGTTAGGATATAAGGCCATTGCAATTATATGTCCATTGCGGAGTTTGAAAAGTTCTACCGAAAGAAGCTACAAAAACAGTTAAAAATTACTTAATCAAGCATTTTTTTATATCCAAGGAATCTCATTTTAGTTTTCACAAAATCTTGACATAGGAGTAGCCCACCTCACAGAGCTTCAATAAACTTAGCAAGATTAATTAAAGCTCTCTTATTTTCTTTTGGTGTAGCTGTTATCTGCAAAGCCCAAAAGTATAAATTTATATCTTTATTTCCGGCAAAATTTAATTGATATTGGCCGATTGGTGCCGTTCTCTTTCTACTTGCTGGATATACGAGAACAATGCTATTTGCATTTACACGAGACGCATAATAATACTGCTGATAGATATCTGGATTTGCAGCAATAAAATCTGGCACATCCCTATCTAATACATTTCGGTACTTATTCTTTGTATCAATAACAACTCGATGGGAGTCTTTATCATAATAGCCATCCAGTTCTATATTTTTCTTATCAATCGGAATGTCTACAGGACCAACCCCTAATGTAAAAGTCTTCTTTTTTTCAAATCCATCTTTATAGATTCGTTTTAGACCTACGTTAACATAGAATTCAAACACTTCATTCATATCTAGAAGAAACTCTGGGAAATTTGACGCCCCGCTTCCAGCTAAAGGGTCATAGCCCAAAAGGATGAATTTTGAAAAACGTAATGCTTTCTCATAGTCATCTCTTGACAACGCTGTGGCATCACTTACATTTGGAAATTCGTCTTTTACCACTTCATCGATTATTTCCACATCTTCGAAATAATCAGCGGCACATAACAAAAGTGGTCGAATCCATTCTAATTGGGTCAATTCAGCTGAAAACAGAAGTGCCTTTTTAATCACCTGGTTAATTAGAATATTCTTTACGGATTCTGATTTTTGAACATGAAATGAATCATAAGCCGGATTCTTATCGACCTGTTTCTGAATATTTAGTCTTCCAGTTATTCTCTGACTAATAGTATTGTTACAGTCAATCTCCGTTAACAAACCATTCGCATAAATCTCCTCTGTTGCTTGAAGTAATGAAACAACAAAGTAATCTACAGCAGCGATGTTCTCTTCATCGTTCAAATTATCGACAATAACCTTTTTCGTGTCTGCTGCAGATGAGACGTCCTCTGCTTGCGATTGAAGATACAAAATCTTGCCAAGTGTCAACTCTGGAATCATTGAATTAATAAATAACGTTACTTCGTCATAAACAATTACACCCACGTGGGAATTGGCATTCATGCAAAAGCCTTTTCCTCTTCCATATGAAATAGTAAAAGGTTCTATTCCATTTGTACTGACGTAGTCAAAATACATTGCAGTAACAATTCGATATAATATTTCTTCCGACATCTCGCCATTTTTTACAGCATCAAAATCACGAAGATACTTACTTTCCCATTGTTTTATATTTAGTAACACTATGCATTCACCGCCTTGCTATTCTTTAACCCAGATAAGAATTCTATAACTTCATCACAGTTAATAGAATATCCATACATAATTTTGTCCCTGAGTTTTGGTCCAAGCAAAGCACCTAATACCTCTTTATTAAATCCGCAATAACTCTCAATTTGAGGAAAAATAGTCTCAGTAAATATTCTTCCAATGTCTTCTTTTGTATATGGAGTAATCATGTCATTCTTGCGAATCCATAACACATGCCCCAACGTAAGATTTTTACCTAACAGCGGATGCCTTGTAATTTTTGCATTCAAAATATTAAAACAATCCACATACTCCTCGATTGTCAAGTCAAGTTCAGGTGCAAAAGACGCCTTAGAAACTATAGTATGTAGCACTGTATCAGACGGATATACTGCCAAGAATCTAAAACGTCTTCTAAATGCAAAATCTAACTTAGCCAATGTTTTGTCCGCTGTGTTCATAGTACCTACAATCACAACATTTTGAGGAATTATAAAATCTATTTTTTGTTTTGATGTTTTCAAAGAACGCCTACCCTTGTTTTCCATGAGATACATTATTTCACCAAAAACAGCAGTTACATTTGCTCTATTTATTTCATCAATTACAAATAAACAAATCTTATCCTTATACTCATTCTTTGCCGCCTCAATACAAAAATTTAAAAATACACCACTTTCATATTTAAAGCCACCTTTATCTACATCCGGAACTATACCTTCGATAAATTCTTCATAAGAATAACCTGTGTGAAACTGGATTATTTTAAACAGACCAAGATTGTTTCCTAATCTATCAGCCAGAGAATCAATCATGAAAGTTTTACTTGTTCCAGGAGGTCCAAACAAGATACAATCACTTCTACCTAGAACCACATCTACCAACTGATTGATATCTGTATTTTCAATTTTATTTTCTATGCTTACGGCACTAAACTCTGCCTGTTGTAAAAATTGCTCTACTTTATTTGGCATTATTACTCCTCCCATAAACTTTTATATATGTCAACAATATTAACTTTTTCTTTACTTGTTCCAGTTCCTGCCCCGCCAGCTGATCTCTGAAGGTAAAAAAAAGTCTTTTCTTTTGGATGTTTCATTATTAGATTCAACCAGTATTTATCCTCATTTCTTTCTGTTGAATCTATATACACATATCCTGCTATAGCTAAGAAAGCTAACATCTCATTGATTTTTCTTACCTTATCCGAACTAAACGCGGAGCCATTTCCAACCTCTCGAGCATCAATAATTTTGTCCACTGCCTCACTACAATCCTCTGTAGGAAGAGGTTGCAGAAAAGAGTAAATCTCTGCTGCGGTTATATATGAAGCGTCTCTTCCTTTCTTTTCAAACAAAGTCACTAACGCTTTTATTATCAACAACAGCGGTCTAATTCGACGTCCAGATTCCACCCAGGCTTCACAATCAGAATACGCAAGATGCGGATAAGCAAATGTCTTAATAATATATTTATAGAATTCTTGTTCACTAACTCTGCCTTCGGCTAAAGCTCTTCCAAATCCTGTCATCATGATTTGTTTTCCATAACCTTCAGTTTTAAGCAAGTCTGGCGGAACGCAAATATAAAAAGCACTAAACAGTCTTGCCTTGTTTCTAAAAACAGACCCTTCGTTGTTAATATCAAGATTTCCACTCTCTCGATCTGGCATCCATGCCGGATGTCCAGTATTCAACGTAAGCTCATCTGTAAGACGGCTCATTTTAGAATTCGCACCGTCTGTATTCTCGCCCTCAAATAACAAAAGAGAGGCCGCGGCTTGCTGAATTATTTCATAGGGAGTAAAAGTCTTGAAGTGTTCAAATTGCCATTCTATCATTTACACTTCTCCCATATAATCCATCAATGTTAATTGCTTAGGTTCTTTGTTCCCTCCAATTGCATTAAACTTTACAATATGCTTTGGAACTTCTTTCACAACTGGATGCTGAACTTTTCTGAGATCTGCGTCAAAATCAACATCCATATCCAAAATGTACGACTTCACATAAGAGGCAATAAAATATGCCAACAACGGGGGAACCGCATTTCCTACTTGTGTAAACTGTCTTGACATTGTGCCGCATAATTCAAAATCATCAGGAAATGTCTGAAATCGAGCGCATTCTCTCGGAGAAGTTGTCCGCGGTAGATAAGGGTGTAGATGTGATCTTCCTCCACCATTTTCACCACCAGCAATTACTGTTTTTGCTGGCCGATGAGGGTCTAAGCGGTCAACTCTTCCTTTATAATCCCGCTCACCATATTTCAACTTGTCATATCTCGCGATTGATTCAGGAGTATGTTTCCTAAGCTGATGGTTAAGAGGATTGCTCGGAAAATCTGCTAATGCATCATCCACGGTAAAAATTCTATCCATCTTTACTGTCTCATCATTAAACATTGGAATTTTCCCTTTAATACGAGTACCAATTACTATCATTCTCTCTCTGTACTGTGGAACTCCAAAAACATGTGCATGAACAGCACATGGAGTTGAATATACATAATCTGGATTCAAGGCTTTTAGTGATTCAGAAAGGAATTTGCCATCATTCCAGGAAATCAGTGCTGCAACATTTTCAATCACAAATACCTTTGGACGAATTTCATTAATGAGCCTGATATATTCAGGCAGCAGATTTCCTTTCTCACTATCCAGGTCTCCTTTTCTTTTATACCTCTCGTCATCTTTAAAAAAACGTTGAGAAGCCGCCACGCTAAAAGGCTGACAAGGGGGGCCTCCACTGATAATATCAATTTCAGTATCCCCAAGCATTTCCTTTAACGTTTCAAGGGAAAACTTTCTGACATCACCATCACAATCAGGTGGGCCGAAAACTTTAATATTGGGATGATTCATCTTTAACGTATCACAAGCAAACTGCTTGATTTCCACACCTGCTACTGTCTCAAATCCAGCCCATTGAAATCCCAAATCAATACCACCACACCCGGCAAATAACGACAAATGTTTTAACATAATTATTCCTCATATCTTTCAATTTTTGTAAGTCCACTATCCAACGCTCTATATAAATACCTTGCAGCTATAGATGAGTAAGGGCTCCATATAGAACATTTTGGGGACAAATCTTGCTTTGATATTTCATCTAAATCATACAGCCATTTGTATGCTTGTAAGAATGCAGCATCCTCTGTCGGTAAAATGTCTAATCGCTGAAGATCAAACAACAGATACATCTTGGCAGTCCATGGACCAATGCCTCTGATAGCTGTTAGCCTTTGTATCACTTCTTGATCATCGTAGGAGTCTAATTCTGCCAAATTAATGTCACAATTTAAGACTGCATCAGTAAATATTTGAATATAGTTGGTCTTTGAATTAGACAAACCAATTAAACGCAATTGCTCATAACTCAATGCCTTTACGTGATTTGGAGTTACATCACCGTTGCATAAACCAATTAGTCTTTTAGTAATAATTGCTGCAACTTTGTTTGAAAGCATCTGTCCAATTATTTCTTCTATTACAAAATCGTACTGATTGTCATGGTAAGAACATTCGATATATCCAATTTTATCTATCAGCCATGCAATTCTTCTATCTTTTGTCTTTAGATATACTATCGCTTTGCTGTCCGCGACCAAAGTGATTTTATGTGCTTTATTCATTTCAAAGCGCTATCTCCACTCTTTACCCACTCTTCCAGCTCAGACCTCTTAAATTTCCAAAGCTTTCCTATTTTATGAGCAGGCATCGCTCTTACCTCGCCTGGCATAATCGTTTACCTCTAAAATAGTCTACTATGTTTTGCACTTATATTTATATGTTAAGTAGGTTATTTTTCCACTTAAATATCGTCTAAAAAGTATCTCAACATTTTTGTCGATACAACCTACTTCAACAGTTTTATCTATACAACCTTCAAAAAGCCTCAGACTTTATACGGTTTTCAGGCCATTTTTCCATCTCAAATTTTGGCCACATCAAGTCTTCGAAAAACCTATGTTTACTAAGCTTTTACACACTTTTAATTCTGTACTTTAGTCAACAAACTTACGCACTCAACATGACTCGTCATAGGGAACATATCCACTGGTTGAATGAGTTTTGTTACATAGCCGTATTCTTTTAAAATTGCTATATCACGCACCATAGACGCAGGATTACAGGATACATATACCAATCTACTAGGCTGCATGGCTACAGCTGCTAGCAATACTGGTTCTTTACAGCCTGCCCGAATGGGGTCAAAGACAATCACATCTGGGCGAACGCCTTTTTTATACAGTTGTGGCATTACGTCTGCCGCATCACCAACAATAAATTCACAGTTAGAAAAGCCATTGGTCTTGGCATTTGCTCTCGCATCAATAATGGCTGGCTCTACAATTTCAATACCAATAACACGCTTTGCCTGTTTAGCCAATAGTAACGATATCGTTCCCGTTCCACAGTACGCATCGATAACCGTTTCATTACCAGTTAACTCTGCCAATTCTAAGGCTGTTTGGTATAGAACGCGTGTTTGTTCTGGATTCACTTGAAAGAACGAATGGGGTGACAAGGTAAATGTTAAATTATCGATAGTATCCTCAATGGTTTCATTGCCATATAATAAGGTGTTTGTGGGCCCCATAATCACATTTGTCCGTTTAGGATTATAGTTTTGTACAATCGATGTAACTTTTGGCAATCGTTCACGAATCATCGATACCCATGTATCCGCTTGAGGCAATGTACTAGTAGCCGTTACCAATATAATCATCCATGCATCATGACCAATACGTCCAACAATATGTCTCAAAACACCTGTTCCCGTAGTTTCATTATATGGTTCAATCTGTAATTGACATGCAATATCATAGCAAACCTGTGCAATCTGATTATTTTCTTCTCTTTGAATATGACACGATGTACCTTGCACGATATCGTGTGATCCCGTTGCATAAAATCCCATACGAATCGTATCGATTGTACCGCCTACAGGCATTTGCATTTTATTCCGATAATGCCATGGGCTAGTAGGTCCCAATGTAGGTTGCACCACGTCAGGACACATATGTCCCATACGTTCCACCATATCCTTTACTTTTTGTGTCTTCAAGTCTAATTGGCCATGATAGGAAATATGTTGCAATTGACAGCCCCCACAGTTGCCATATATGTCACACATAGGCTCTACTCGTTCTTTACTAGGTTCTATGACACGAATCAACCTTGCCGTGGCATAGTTCTTTTTCACCACTTGAATTTGGCATTCCACCACTTCATGTGGTAAGGCGAAAGGTATAAATATAGTAAAGTTATCGATGCGTCCTACTCCTTCACCACTAGTCCCCATGCCATGAACAGATACGATATAGGTATGGCCAACAAGCACTGGAGCTGGCAAGTGATTCGCCGTCCCAGTGCTTGTACATGTAGATTTACTTTTTTTTGTTTTTTTACGTACTTTCATATGCTTAGTCATGACTTTCACCAATTCTATTTTTATACTTAACAATAGAAGCAAGTAGTAATACTATAATGATGCAAAGCACCTTAATCCATATTTCATACCCTATAATGTAGGGTTGTAATAAGGCATCTTCTATAATCATTTCGCCTGCAACCCAACCTAATAAAGCACCACCGGCATACAGAATAATTGGAAATCGATTAATAATCTTGGCAAATAAAGCGGAACTGAAAATAATGATAGGGACGGTAATCAACATGCCTACAATAACAAGTTCTAAATGCCCTTGTGCCGCCGCCACAACGGCCAATACATTGTCAATACTCATCATCGCATCAGCCATAACAATTGTGATAATAGCACCACGCAACGAGTTTCTAGCTTTAATATCTTTGGTTTCATCGCTATCTGCTAACAGTTGTATAGCAATCCATAACAGTACGAGTCCACCAATGATATGTAAGGCCGGAATAATATGTAAGGCTTCTACTAATACAGTCGCCATCAACAATCGTAAGGCAATAGCACCAAATGTCCCCCAAAAGATAGCTTTTTTCTGTAAATCTGGATGCAATTTTCCAGCAGCCATACCGATAACAACCGCATTATCTCCTGCTAACAAAATATCAATAATAATGATTTTACCAATGACTAACCACGTGGCGATTTCTAAAAATTCAGTCATACTCTTTCCTCTCTATTCTATCCACTTGTCGCTGTAACATCCACTTACCATAGCCTCGTAAAGAGAGCGTTACACATGTAGTATATATTTATTATATACCATTACGCATAGTATCACTATACGCACAATCTAATGAGCGATGTACTTCTATCGATTATATCACCTATAGATAGGTATTTATGCTTTTTTCAAACGATTGGTAATGATGGCAGCACCGACCACTAGGATAACACAAGCAATGCTAATGATGGTTTGATACGCCGATAGCATGCTTTCTACAATTGGGACTTCTAACATCATACCTGCTCCAACCCAAGCTAATATAGCACCACCTACATATAAAATAATAGGGTACCGTTCAATGAGATCTACAAATAAGGTACTCCCCCATACAATAATAGGTACGGTAATCAACATGCCAACGGCTACAAAGGTCATGTGTCCATCCGCAGCGCCTACAACGCCTAGCACATTATCAACACCCATAATACCATCAGCAATAATAATCGTTGTAATAGCTCCTAATAAACTATCTTTTGCTTGTACTGTATGTTCTGAGTTTTGATCTAATAATAATTTATAGGCTATCCAAAGTAACAACACACCGCCGACCAATCGCAATGCAGGAATTGTATTAATTGCTTCTATAAAAAGAAATGCCATTACCAAGCGCAATAGGATGGCACCAACAGTGCCCCAAAAAATAGCACGTTTTTGATATTTTGGTTGTAAATTTTTAGCCGCCATACCGATAACAATCGCATTATCGCCGGCCAATAAAATATCAATGATTAAAATTTGCAATAATACTAATAACCCGGTTAACGAAAACATTTCCATGTTGTATCCTCCATCCATAATTATGGCGTATCCACTCCCATACATCGAACATCATCGATAGTTTTATTATACCATGATTCATAGCCCGTCACATATAAAAATAGTATGCCTACAGTAGTTATACCCTTATCAACACGGATAATGGTATCAACATACCCATAGGCATACCTACAATTATTTGTACTGCATTGTCATTCGTTAACGCTCTATGACTGCATATGACAAGACGTTAGCATATAATGCCTATAGCACCTACGTTAGATGTAAGTATCTTCATGCCATACGCTATACACTACCTATACGATTCTACTTTTTATGAGCAGTATATTTAATTTCAAAGGCTGTTAAAATACGAGTTAATCGTTCATCAAGAAATGTACCTGCTTGTTGTCTAATAGCATCTGGTACACCATAATAGGCCTCTGCTATACTACCCGTAATAGCTGCAATCGTATCGCTATCACCACCGATAGAAATGGCATTACGAATGGCATCCTCAAAATTTTTAGATTCAAAAAAAGCTGCGAATGCTTGTGGTACACTGCCTTGACAAGAAACATCAAACTTATAGGTATCTCGTATCGCATCTAATGTAAAATCGATAGAATAATAGGTATCATTAATATATGTATATATTTCATCCATACTCTTGCCCGTACGCGCTAAAAATACGGCAACCGCTACCGCTTTGGCCGCTTTAATGCCTTCTGGATGATCGTGCGTCACAGCCGTCACTGTCTGTGCCAGATTCATTACTTCTTCTATCGACTCCCCTGCATAACCGCATCCACCGACACGCATAGCTGCACCATTCCCCCAACTATTATATGGCTCTGGTGTTTTACTTTTTATCCACGCTTTAAAACGTTTCCCATATCCTGCACGTGGATATGCTTTACCAAGTTCTTGCATGCTCTTAATGGCATACGATGATAATTCATCATAGTTGTCGCAAGTCATTAATGCGTCACAAACAGCTAAGGTCATCACTGTGTCATCAGTAAATCGACATCGTTTACCAAAAAAATCAAATTCTTTCGTTTTGATATTGTGCCATTCAAAACGTGACCCCACAATATCACCAATAACTGCACCAATCATAGTATCCCCTCCTTAACATGTAAATAATATATGAAAAATATGTAAATACTATTATATAAAAACCACTATAATATGTAAATACTAAAGCAATACTATATAATTCTTAGTTTCAATGCATCATTGAACTTACTAGAATACTTCTCCATATGCCATATGTATTGATAGTAACATGTGTCATACATGTTTGACTACTACAGAGAAATACACTGTATCGGCCTATCAATTCATTGCAGAAATGATTATTTTTTGTTACAATAATATGTATTGTAAGGACTTACTATTGTCATCATTTCTATGTAACAATGTGACAACTAAGTCCTTTTCTTGTTTGCCTATTATCAATCTATTAGAAAGGACTGTATAGTTATAGACTATACAAAATACTTATATATGAAACAAACCTATACGTATCTACAAAAGATCATTCAGTTTTTAAAACTATTTACGCCTATGGCTATTACACAGTTTTCCTTATTGGCTGGATCCTTCGTAGCTTTATTTTTAAGTGGTCAATATAGTACAGCTGATTTAGCCGGTGTATCCATTGGCTATAATATTTGGATTTCTATTTATACAGGGTGCATGGGAATTCTCTTAGGGATTACTCCTATTATATCTCATTTATTAGGAGCTAATAAGTTAGAATCTATGCGCACGATTATTCAGCACGGTTTATATGTAGCTACTGCTATGGGAATTTTCCTATTGCTTGTTTGTGGCTTATGTATGGATAATTTTCTAACCTTTTTACATATGGAATATGATGCCTATGTAGTCGCTCTAAAATATTTAGGTGGTATCGCGTTTGCTATTCTTCCTTTGCTATGGGTATGTGTTCTTAGAAACACGGTAGATTCTCATGGATACACACACTACTCTATGTATGTCACTGTATTTACTTGTATTATTAATATCATATTTAACTATATTTTTATTGCTGGGCGATTTGGGTTGCCTGCGCTGGGCGGAATGGGTGCTGGTTTCGCAACCGCTCTTTCTGTATGGCTTAACTTTCTCATCTATTGCGCTATTCTTACATACAATAAAGCCTTTCGCCATTATAAAATTTTCACGCACTGGGTCTCACCACAATGGACCTATATTCGAGAACAATTAAAAATGGGTATCCCCATCGGTATATCTATTTTCATGGAAGTAAGTATTTTTTCTATTGCTGGTCTCCTCATGGTTCATTTTGGCACCAATTATGTAGCTGCTCATCAAGCTGCGTTAGGATTTACTAATTTATTTTACTGTTTTCCTTTAAGTATTAGCATGGCTTCTACGATTGCCGTCGCCTTTGAATTAGGCGCTAATCGGCCTAAAGACGCCTTGCACTACTCCTATGTAGCTCGTGGATTGGCCATTGTCATTGCCATCGCTATATGTTCTTATACATTTACCCATATGGAAACTATCGCCCATATGTTTACCAATGATAGTACCGTAGCCACATTAATCATTAGTTTCTTAAGTTATGCCGTATTCTTTGCCGTCATCGATGCATTCGGCACCCCATTACAAGGCATTTTACGAGGCTATAAAGATGTGAAAATCATTTCCTATATTGCCATTTTCTCCTATTATGGCGTCGGCTTACCAATTGCTTATTTTCTTAGTCGCACTCCATCATTTGGTCCCTATGGTATTTGGGTAGGTCTATTGAGCAGTGTCATCATGGCCGGTGTTTTATTCACGTTCCGTACCTACTATATTCAACACAAGATTTTCCCACTATCTCATAAAAACAGGATACAATAATCGTTTCTATACCTCCAATTATACTCTTACAATACTGTAGATTTTATAATCACCTATCTAATTTGTATACTACGACTCATACACCGCTAGTATACTGAGATAGGTGATTTTTATGTCACTTATTGCCATTTTTCTAGTCAATGACCTAGTCGCCCTTTCATCCTCTATTAATGCCAGATATATAAAAGTTACATATTTTTATGAGACAAGATTACTCCGTTAGCGACACTTTCATTTCTCTATTAATCACAGATATATAAAAGACCACCGTATGATGCATATATAGTACTAATTGCATCATACGGTGGTCATGTAATATGTAACTTAGAGCTTGAAATGGATACATGATCATACTACGGTCATGCATCATATTACTATAATAGTAAGTATGTAAAACCTATCCGTCTATAGCCATCATATCTTAGCTTTTCTATCTAATACTTCTTGTTTATCCACTTTTGATAAACGAAAGAATTGATACACTTTTTCCGCACTAGCCTTATTCATTCCTTCTGCCTGTGCCAATTCTTCTACGCTAGCTTCTCGCATGGCTTGCAATGTAGGAAACGCCTTATGCAATCCTTTCCGACGTTTTGGTCCAATCCCCTCAATATGATCTAACACAGAGACTAAGTTTCTCTTACCGCGCAATTTTCTATGATAGGTGATAGCAAATCGATGTGCTTCATCTCGTATTTGTTGTAATAGCTGTAATTCAGGAGAATGGTGTGATAAGATGATACTTTCTGATTGCCCTTCCACAAAAACTTCTTCAATGCGCTTGGCCAGCGAAATAACTGGTACATCGGTAACGCCTACTTGGCGAATTAATGGTATGGATGCGTGTAATTGACCTTTACCGCCATCAATGATAATTAAATCTGGTTTGGGCCAATCCACCTCATTGCCATATCTGCGCTCCATAATTTCTGCCATCGACTTAAAATCATCTGGTTTGCCCTGTACCGTTTTCAGTTTAAATCGTCGATATTCTTTCTTCGCTGGTTTGCCCCCTTCAAATACTACCATAGAGGCCACCGTTTCAGCTCCCTGCGTATGAGAAATATCAAAACACTCCATCCGCTCTGGCAAACGCGGCAAATCCAGCACTTGTGCTAACCGTTTTACAGCGCCTTCCGTTTTATCAATCTGATGTTGCCACTGTCGCCTTCTTTCCTGTAAAAATGACTGCGCATTCGCCGTTGCCATTTGCAATACATCTTTTTTATAGCCTCGTTGCGGTACTGATACTTCTACTTGTTGCCCTTTTCTATGAGAAAACCATTCACTCAATAACGCTTGTTCAGAACTCATCATAGGTAATAATAATTCTTTCGGAATAAATGTAGACGCCCCGTAATATTGTTTAATGAATTCTGTCATAATCACTTCTTCACTATCGCCATTCGTATGAGTAAAATAATTTTGTCTACCCAATACGCGTCCAGCCCGTATAAAAAATAACTGTACGCATACTAAATGATCATCAGAAGCGATTCCTAGCACATCCATATCACCGCGTTGTGTAACCATTCTTTGCTTCTCTTGTATTTTTTGAATGCTTTGCCACTGATTTCTATATACAGCGGCTGTTTCAAAATCTAATTCTTCTGCAGCCTGTTCCATCTTTTTTCGTATATCATCTACTAAAGAAATTGATTTTCCTTCAAAGAGTTGTATGATTTGATCAATATAGGTTCTATACGTATCAGCCGTAACATACTTTGCACAGGGAGCCTTACAATATCCCATATGGTACTGCAAACAAGGTCTATCTACTTGCATCGATTTACAGGTGCGAATGGGAAATGTTTGATGAATGATTTTTAATGTTTGATGTACGGCGGTAACATCTGTAAAGGGGCCAAAATATTTAGCCCCATCCCGCTTCATCTGCCGTGTCATAAACACACGAGGAAATTCTTCCTCTACCGTGACTTTTATATACGGATAGGTCTTATCGTCTCGCAGCATAATATTATATTTAGGCTGATGTTCTTTAATTAAGGTACATTCTAAAATTAATGCTTCCATCTCTGTTTTTGTTTGTATAATTTCCACATCCACAGCATGCTTCATCATAGCTGCCACTTTAGGAGAGCGATTACTATCTTGCCGAATATAGGAACGCACACGATTGCGTATATTAATCGCTTTTCCCACATAAATAATGCGTTTATATGCATCATGCCATAAATACACTCCCGGCGTTGTCGGTAAATGACGTACCTTTTCTAATAATTCATTCGTTATCATCGCTTCCCTCCTTTCATGAAAGCTACGGCTACTGTCTAATAGCAGGTATGCCTATCGATTGATGCAAGGCAACATGCCCTATAGATAGTACTAGATTGTAATCCACCATCGTAAAATAATACATAGATAATTATCTACTCGTTAGCATTTTCTTTCATATACGCCTTAGTTCGTTCTAATACAGGGCCTAAAAATCTCCCTGTATAACTTTCTTTTACCATAGCAATTTCTTCTGGTGTACCAGTGGCCACAATTTTGCCACCACGGCTTCCCCCCTCTGGCCCTAAGTCAATAATATGATCTGCTGTTTTAATCACATCCAGGTTATGCTCAATAACAATGACTGTATCCCCTGCATCAACTAATTGTTGCAATACATATAAAAGCTTTCTAATATCTTCTGCATGAAGCCCCGTCGTTGGCTCATCTAAAATATATACGGTCTTTCCTGTACTACGGCGTGCTAATTCTGTAGCCAATTTAACACGTTGTGCTTCGCCTCCCGACAAAGTAGTGGCTGGTTGTCCTAATCGAATATAACCTAACCCTACCTCTTGTAAGGTCACTAATTTACGATAAATTTTAGGAATTGAGGCAAAAAACTCTACTGCATCATCTACGGTCATATCTAACACATCGGCAATGGACTTGCCTTTATACGTCACTTCTAAGGTTTCTCTATTATAACGAGCCCCTTTGCAGACTTCACAAGGTACATACACATCTGGTAAAAAATGCATTTCAATCTTTATAATGCCATCGCCTCGACAAGCTTCACAACGACCACCTTTTACATTAAAACTAAATCGTCCTTGCTTATAGCCACGCATTTTAGCTTCTGGCGTTTGACTATATAATTCGCGAATGGCATCAAAAACACCCGTATACGTAGCAGGGTTTGATCGTGGTGTACGCCCAATAGGACTTTGGTCAATATTAATCACTTTATCTACATAGTCTATTCCTCTAATGTCTTTATAGGATCCTACAGGATGATATGTTCTATGTAAACGATTTGATAAGGCTTTATATAATATATCGTTAACCAACGTCGATTTACCTGACCCACTAACGCCCGTAACAACAGTCAACACGCCTATAGGAAATTTAACCGTCATATTCTGTAAGTTATTCTCTTTAGCTCCACGAATTTCAATACATTCCTTGCCAACTTTTCGCCTAGTTTCTGGTAATGCAATATACCGATGACCACATAAATATTGACCTGTAATAGAATTCTTACAGTTCATCACTTCTGTTACCGTACCTGCTGCTACTACTTGTCCACCATGTTCTCCTGCATCTGGCCCAATGTCCACTAAATAATCTGCTGCACGCATAGTATCTTCATCATGCTCAACAACTAATACAGTATTACCTAAATCACGCAGACCTTGTAAAGTAGCAATTAAGCGATCATTATCACGTTGATGTAGCCCGATAGAAGGTTCATCCAAGATATATAATACTCCCACTAGTCCAGACCCAATCTGTGTAGCCAACCGAATGCGTTGTGCCTCACCACCAGACAAAGTACCTGCACTACGGCTAAGTGTTAAATAATCTAATCCCACATTATTTAAAAAGCCTAACCGTGCTTTAATTTCTTTTAAAATCTGTTCTCCAATCACTAATTCGCGATCGGTTAATACTAATTGATCAAAAAAAGCGACCGCTTCTTGAATGGTAAAATTCGTTACTTCTTCAATCGTCTTATGCCCTACTAAAATGGATAGTGCTTCTGATTTCAATCGCGCTCCATGACAAGTAGTACAAGGTTTCACAGACATAAATTTTTCAAATTCTTCACGAAGAGAATCACTTGTAGCCTCACTGTGACGACGTTTTATCATCGGCAAAATACCTTCGTACTCTGTATGAAAGCTCTTTACTTCACCACGCATATTTTCATAGTCAAACGTAACTTTTTCTGTAGATCCATGCATAACTTGTTTCTGCAATGATTTTGAAAGGTCTTGAAATGAATTATCTAAGCTATACCCATGTTGTACTAACAAGCCTTCTAATTGACGCATAAACCAAGCATTAGGATTGGCACTTAACGCAACTACCGCCCCATCTCTAAATGGTATTGTCTTATCTGGTATGACGCGCTGTTCATCAACTTCCATAGTACTTCCCAATCCAGCGCAAGCAGGACAAGCACCAAAAGGACTATTGAAGGAAAACATGCGTGGTTCAATCTTAGGCATCGAAATATGACAATCGGGACATGCAAAATGTTGACTATACATATGCTGCAATCCATCTACCTCTTGCACTAATACGAGTCCATCGCCCCATTGTGCAGCGGTTTCCATCGAGTCGGCTAAGCGAGTTTCAATACCTGGTTTCACCACAAGACGGTCAATGACTACTTCTATATCATGTTTTTTATTTTTATCTAATTGAATATCCTCATCCAAAGGAAATACGGTACCATCAATACAAACACGGGCAAAGCCCTCTTTACGCATACGCTCCAATAAGGCTTTATGCTCTCCTTTTTTGCCACGAATCAAGGGTGCCTCTACCATAATTTTTGTCCGTTCTGGTAAACTCATTACATCATCTGTCATTTGTTGTATCGTCTGCGATGTGATTGGCTTACCACAACTTGGACAGTGGGCATGTCCAATACGCGCAAATAATAATCGTAAATAATCATAAATTTCTGTCACAGTACCCACAGTAGATCGCGGATTACGACTCGTCGTTTTTTGATCAATCGAAATAGCTGGAGATAAGCCTTCAATATAATCCACATCTGGTTTATCCATTTGTCCTAAAAATTGTCGTGCATAAGCCGATAAGGACTCCACATATCGCCGTTGACCTTCTGCATAAATCGTGTCGAATGCTAACGATGACTTACCCGATCCAGACAAGCCAGTCAATACAATCAACGCATTGCGAGGTAATGAAATATCTATGTTCTTTAAATTATGTTGTCTTGCTCCTTTTATAATTAATTCGTCTCTCATGACTGATATAATGATGTATACATACATCATGTCCTTTCTCTACTAATCTTTACATCGTTATATACCTAGTAACCTACATAGGGATAACTATATTCCTATAGGGATATACTACTCTTTCTTAGGTGACTTTCTACGCTTAGAAGGTTTATGAATCCGACTATCCTTGGCTTCATGCATATGGGCCCACTGTTGGCGTAATACACTCAACTGATCGCGCAACATAGCCGCCTGTTCAAATTCTAACCTCTTCGCCGCATTGCGCATATCCTGATTGACTTTTTCAATTTGATTATACAAATCCTCTGGTGATATATCTGGCAGTGCTACTCTATCAGATGCTTCATATGGCTCAGCATCCACTTGATCCGTATGTACCGTAGATGTGTCATGTGATTGTGCCTTCTGTTTTATTGGTTGTCCCAGTTTCGATGTACCATCTGCATAGGTTGCCTCTTCATCAAATTTAGTCAGTTCAATTAAATCTTTAACATCCTTACGAATGGAAGTAGGCACAATGCCATGTTCTTCATTATACGCCTCTTGTATATGACGGCGGCGTTCTGTTTCTGTCATCGCCCGTTTCATCGACCCCGTAACACGATCTGCATACATAATCACTCGTCCATGCTCATTACGAGCAGCGCGTCCAATCGTTTGAATCATAGCTGTATCGGACCGTAAAAAACCTTCCTTATCTGCATCTAAAATCACCACGAGAGCCACTTCCGGCATATCAAGTCCTTCTCGCAATAAATTAATGCCTACTAGCACATCAAATACGCCTGCTCGCAAATCGCGAATGATATCAGCCCGTTCAATCGTGGCAATATCTGAATGAAGATAGCGAACACGAATATCCATTTCTTTTAAATAATCTGTTAAGTCTTCCGCCATTTTTTTAGTCAACGTAGTAATGAGAACCCGTTCATCACGTGTAACAGAGGCTTTAATTTCTCCTAGCAAATCATCCATTTGTCCTTGTATCGGCCTAATCTCAATAGATGGATCCAATAATCCTGTAGGCCTAATAATTTGTTCCGCCACATTTGTTTCTACTTCCATTTCATAAGGTCCAGGCGTAGCCGATACATAGATAATTTGATTGATTCGCTGAACAAATTCATCAAATGTGAGAGGTCTATTATCGAGTGCCGAGGGCAATCTAAATCCATATTCAATGAGCGATTCTTTTCTAGCTCGATCCCCATTATACATAGCACGTATTTGAGGAACCGTTACATGCGATTCATCAACGATAATCAAAAAATCATCGGGGAAATAGTCAATTAATGTATACGGTGCATCACCAGCCTGTCGATTTGACATATGGCGTGAATAATTTTCAATGCCCGAGCAATAGCCCATTTCTTGCATCATTTCTATATCATAGCGTGTTCTCTGTTCTAATCGTTGTGCTTCTAATAGGCGATCGGCTTTTTTTAACATGGCAAGTTGTGCATCTAATTCATCTTCAATTCTTTGAATCGCCGTATGTAGCTTATCTTTCGTTGTTACATAATGCGATGCAGGATAGATAGCAATGTGCTTTCGTTCTGTAATGATGGCTCCTGTAAGTGCATCAATTTCTAAGAGCCGATCAATTTCATCACCAAACAGCTCTACACGCACGACTCGTTCACTATAGGCGGCGGGAAAAATCTCAATCGTATCCCCTTTTACACGGAACGTACCGCGCGTAAAATTGATATCATTGCGTGTATATTGAATATCTACTAGCTTATGTAAGATTTCCTCTCTACTTTTTTCTTGCCCCAACCGCAATGACAACACTAATTCGCTATAATCCTCTGGATTTCCTAACCCGTAAATGCAACTAACCGATGCGACAATAATCACATCCTGTCGTTCAAATAAGCTCATAGTAGCACTATGGCGTAATTTATCAATTTCATCATTAATAGAAGCATCTTTTTCAATATATGTATCACTAGATGGGATATACGCTTCTGGTTGATAAAAGTCATAATAGGAAACGAAATATTCTACTGCATTATTGGGAAAGAAGCTTTTAAATTCACTGCATAGTTGAGCTGCTAATGTTTTATTATGCGCGATGATTAACGTAGGTTTTTGCACTGCTTCAATCACCTTTGCCATAGTATAGGTTTTACCCGTACCTGTAGCACCTAATAACACTTGCGCCCAATCGCCACGATTGATGCCATTCACCAATGAATCAATCGCCGCTGGCTGATCGCCCATGGGTTCAAAGGGTGCTACTACTTTAAAAGGATTGATTTTTTCTATATCTTGTTGATTCATACTATCCGTCTTTATGTATATTTCTAATATACGCCAATTGTTCTTCTACCGTTGATGATGTTTGACTTTCATATTGTTGTCGTGTATCGTCACCATCAAACACTTCTAAGAGGATGGCAATGGAAACTCGATCGAGTTTCTTGTGTATTTCTTCTTCAATTTGCTCGATTGAGTGCCACTGTTTATCAGTATATCTGGCAAGGCGTTCACTAATCTCATGCCAATTACACAACAATAAGCGCGTCATCGGTCTATATAGGTTCACATCAAAATATTCAATGATGGCCACGATACGCTGAATGTTTTCATCAGTAATATGCCACTTATGATGTGTATTTTCTCGGCTCACATAGTCTAACAAAAAGGTGTGATTGATGGTATGTGTAGGTTGACTCATAGTAGTTACACCTTATCAAATAATGCATTTGTAAAATCTTTTGCATTGAAAGGATGTAAATCATCCATACCTTCACCTACGCCAATCCATCGAACGGGTACGCCTAATTCTTCTTTAATAGAAATCACAACACCGCCTTTCGCAGTGCCATCAAGTTTCGTAACTACGATGCCGTTCACAGGGACCGCTTGCCCGAACAATTTAGCTTGGCTTACCGCATTTTGACCCGTTGTACCGTCCAATACTAATAACGTCTGATGAGGAGCTCCTTCTACATGATGGCTGGCAACACGACCAATTTTTTTAAGTTCTTCCATCAAATTAACTTTTGTATGCAATCGGCCAGCCGTATCTACAATCACGATGTCCGCATTACGAGCTAGGGCCGATTCCATCGCATCATAGACAACGGCAGCTGGATCTGCCCCCTCTTTATGTTTAATAACAGGAACACCTACTCGTTCTCCCCATACACATAATTGTTCCGCTGCGGCCGCACGAAATGTATCCGCTGCAGCAATAACAACTTTTTTCCCTTGTTTTGTATAGTAATGTGCTAGCTTAGCAATGGTAGTCGTTTTACCTACCCCATTAACGCCTACTACCAAAATAACTTCTGGATGATGTAGAGGTAATTCTTCTTCTTGACTATCTAATATTTCCGAAATGCGTGCTTCCATAAATGGCATAACATCACGAGTATCATTAATAATACCTTCTGTAACGCCACGGCGAATTTCTTTCATTAAATATTCCGTTGTCTTAACTCCTAGATCACCTGTCAACATAACAGATTCTAAGTCATCTAAAAATTCATCGTCAATTTGTGCGTATCCAATAATCACATGTTCTACATTACTCACAAACTGTTTCCGTGTTTTTTCTAATCCTTCTTTTATACTATTCAAAAATCCAAATGCCATTATGTTAAATCCTCCTTAACATCTTCAAAGGCCACTGTTAACAATCGTGATATACCTTGTTCTACCATAGTAACACCTTGTAAGACTTCGGCTGCTTCCATCGTTGTTTTACGATGAGAAACAACGATAAATTGTGTGGCCTGATCCAACTGCCGCAAATACTGACTAAATCGTTCCACATTAGCTTCATCAAGTGCCGCATCCACTTCGTCCAATACGCAAAATGGAGCTGGCCGATAGAAAAGAAATGAGAATAATAAGGCAATCACCGTTAATGCCCGTTCTCCACCAGAAAGTAATGTCAATTGTTGCCGTTTTTTCCCTGGTGGCTGAATGTAAAAATCAATGCCGCTGGTCAAAATATTATCTGGATCCGTTTGTACAATTTGTGCTGTACCACCATTGAAAAGTTGACTAAACACACGTTGAAATTGCTCACCTACTACATGTAACACGTCCACTAGTTGCGTACTCATAGCCGTATCCATTTCAACAATAACATCTTCTAACTGATGTTTAGCTGTATCAAGATCATCCAACTGGGTTTGTAAAAAGTGATGTCTTTCCTTAGCTTCTTCAAATTCTTCTATGGCCGCTGGATTAATAGGTCCTAATTCTGTAATACGAGCCAATAAATCAGCTTGACTTGCTTTCCATTCACTAACCGATCCACTCATCATAATCGCTTGTGCCTCTTCTAAGGTAAACCCTAATTCATCCAGCGATGCAACCGATCGTTCACAATCTAGCTTATAGCGCGTTAAGCGGCTTTCCATGTCTAATAATTGTTGTTGCACGCGCTTATATCGTTTATCTAACGTCTGCTGCTTTTCTATCATCTCTTCCATAGAGGCTTGTCTATTGGTAGCCATAGTATAGGCATCTTGGCGTCCTATTGCCAATCGTTTCGTTTCAGAAGCTACTTGTTCTAATTGTTTTTGTAATTCTTCCATCTGTTGTGGCAATACCTCTATCATACGATGTTCTAAGGATGAGACTTCGTTAGCTAAGGGTGCCATGCGCTCTGCTAAAGAAACAAGAGTTTCTTCCTTTTGTTGCATTTCCTTCTCGCGGTCATGTATCGTTTTTTCTAACGTTTCACAAGATATACGCATCGTTGTAAATGATTCATAGGCTGATTGCTGTATAGCTTGTAATTCCTCTACCTTAGCCATCATCTGTTGCGACATGTCTTGCTCCCGATTAGAAGAGAGTATATCATCTATTTCACCTTGACAATGATCGACGGTTTCTTGCAATTGTTTGATTGTCTTAGTATATACTTCACATTTCTCTCTGTGTGCTTCTAAGGTTTCTTTGTTTCTCTTTCTCTGTTGCGTCAACGTATCGATCTTTGTTTCACCCGATGTATATACTAAATGCAACTGTTGAAGTCTATCATCTATCTCTTTGCGGTCTTGTTGCAATGCCTCCTGTTCCCTTTCAGAAGCAGCTAGCGTTTCTACTAATTGTGCTTGCTGTTCTTGTAGGGATGTCATCGTTTGTTCTAAGTGACGCATTTCTTCTTTACGAGCCACCACGGATCCTTTTCTTTTTTTACTAGTACCGCCTGTTAAAGAACCACCGGGAGAAAATTGTTCCCCCGTTAAGGTGACAATTCGCAATTGTTGATGATACTTTTTTTGAATCTCAATCGCTCGTGTCATAGAATCTACCACGAGAATGCGTCCCAATAAATAGGTAAAAATGCCTCTGTATGCTTCATCAAAGTGAATACAATCAACGGCTAACCCTTTAACACCTTCTTCTTGTAACGCTTCTGTATGTATCACACGACCGTGCACCGTTTCCATAGGAAGCAATGTAATGCGTCCACCTTGTGTATCTTTTAGGTAGCGTACACAATCCGCCGCCACTGATGAGGAGGTAGTAACAATATGATTTATACTACCGCCTAATGCTATTTCAATCGCCATAGCATAGGTTTCTTGCACCGTAAACAACTCGCCTACAGCACCTTTAACCTGATTTCTCCACGGCGCCGTTGCTTTTAAAATATTTTTAGTGCCTTCTACATAGCCTTCATGTTGTTCTTCCCATTGTGTCAATAATTCTAAACGACCTTCTGTTTTCTGTAGCGTTCGCCGTATCGTTTGCAATTGTTGATTCATATCTTTCATCCGGCTAGTCAGTGCTTTATCTCGTTCTATATAGCTGATTCTATTGGCTTTACTCGATTCATATTGTTCTGTAATCTGTTCATGTTCCGCTCTCGCCTTAGCCAACTTAATTTCTAAATCTTTCGTTTCAGCTATTATATTTTTTTCTAATTCTTTACTTTCTTCGATACGAGTTACAAGCGATTTCATATCAGATTTATTCGTTTCCATAGCCGCCACAAGTTCAATGTGTTGTTGATGACGAGAATCTGATGTTTCTTGATATTGTCGTAGATTTTCTTGTGCTTCTTGCAAGGTAATAGACGCTTCTCGATACTTATTTTCTAGCATTACCGTCTCATTTTGCTGTCTTTCTAAGGTCTGTCGTTCATCGGTCAACATATGTTGTAAAATGAGAATTTGCTGTACTTCTGCTTTTCTTGTAGCTTCTAATTCACTAATACGATGCTCACAATTCGTCTTATCTCGTTCTGCCGTTTTACATTGTTCCTCTAGTAACTTACGTTCTCCCGCTAAGCGTGCTTCTTCTCGTTGCTGAGAGGCAAACGATGCTTCCCATTCTTTCAGTTGTTCCTGCCCCCGACTCATCTCACTTTGTAAGTCTTGTCGATCCGCATCTAGCCGCGTTTTTTCTGCTTCTAATTCATTTATTTCTGCAATATATGATAAATTATCATTTTCAAACCGTGTGTATAAACGATCTGCGGTCTTGTAATTATGAAATGCGAGTGCTCCATCAATCAATCGTTTTTCGCGGCTCCAAGCCATGTATTGTCTTGTCTTGTCTGCCTTTTCACGTAATGGATCCAATTGTTCTTCTAAGGTAATCAGAATATCTTGTATCCGTTCCATATTCCGTTCAGTCCCATGAATCCGTCGCAATGCATCTTCTTTATTAAGTTTAAATCTAGATATGCCAGCTACATCTTCAAAAATAAGTCGTCTTTCTTCTGGTTTACTATTTAAAATAGCATCAATCCGATTCTGACCAATAATCGCCATGGAATCTTTTCCCAAACCAGTATCTGCCAACAATAGGTGAATATCTTTTAGTCGACAAGCGCGTTTATTAATAAAAAATTCACTTTCTCCTGTACGATAAATACGCCTACACAGAGCGACTTCTGCCAGTTCTTCACCCAATTGTCCATCTGTATTATCAAATACCAGTGTTACTTCCGCTGCACCTAGGGAACGCCGTCGTTCAGTACCAGAAAAAATAATATCTTCCGCTTTTTGCCCGCGTAAATTTCTAATATTTGATTCTCCTAATACCCAGCGTATGGCATCGGTAATATTACTTTTACCGCTACCATTAGGACCTACAATGGCAGTCATGCCTGGTGAAAATGTGACTACAGTTTTATCAGCAAAGGATTTAAACCCTTTCATCTCTAACCGCAGAAGTTGCATACCCTACCATTCCTCCAAATCAATCTTATTATAACGAATACTTTCTATCCTTTAATTATAGCATAAAACGATGCAATATATAGGTACTCCCATCAATCGTACAGGTAATCATACGATCCAAGTGACACACATCTGTTTCTCGCCACACCCATTGTACGGTTGGATATTTGGCTTGTAATTCTATCATATTCTTCCGTCCTACACCACGAACTTGCGATGTCAATCGACTAGGATACCCGATAGTAATAGTACGTGGTCTATCATTATATACCTCCATATACTGGTCTATACATTGTAACAGTCTCTCTTTCCATTGCTGATTAATCACTAATTCACCCATGGCTGGTTCATAGGGTCCTGCTACTAAATGAGTTCCTGCATCCAAGTCTTCCGTGCTTTGTAATCCTGTTCTAATTACTCGAATGTGATGCATTTCAAACCAAGACTTTAAAAAAGCACTATAGGCCACTGCTTCTTTTATAGATAGTGGTGTATAGGATCCTGCTCTATACATATCTGCCAATTCTGTATGTTCAATGACTAACACGGGATATATTCTCACAAAATCTGGTTGTAATGCGGAAATGGCAACGGCTGTACGAATGAGCGTAGTCCACGTTTCTCCAGGTAGTCCTGGTAATAATTGCAATCCTACTTGAAATCCTCGTTGCCGTAGGCGTTGTACTGCCTCTTTTACTTGTTCACTCGTATGCCCACGTTTTGACCGTACTAATATCTCATCATCCATCGACTGTACACCTAATTCAACAGTCCTCAATCCATGCATATATAAAAAATCAAGTTCTTCATCATCTACTGCATCAGGACGGGTAGAGCAACGAATTGCATCAATCAAGCCTTCTTTCCAAGCAGCGTATGCAGGTGTTAACAATTCTTTTTGTATCGACCGCGGAATGGCAGAAAAACTCCCTCCGAAAAAGGCCACTTCCCAATGCGTATCCGTCTTTATTGATGTGACATATTCTTCTATCACTTGTGCGATCATAGACGCCTTAACTGGCATAGATTGTCCTGTAATATGAGGCTGATTGCAAAACACACAAATGTGTGGACATCCAATATGAGGAATAAAAAACGGAATAATTTTATGCTTATTTTTCTTATTTCTTACACTATTCTTTTCTACTATAGGTTGACTCCTATCAAAGTCCTTTACTATATCTTTCATTATCGACTACTACTTTCATAATTCATCTATCCCCTATCTATACACTGATCCCTATATCGCTACACGCCATATAGAGCATCTAGCCTAATAGAGGCCTACAATAAAAAATGAGGTAACATGATACGTATGCCACCTCATATATTTTCTCTATACTATTGTACTTATTCTATGAAATATCCATAATATACATGCAAATTGTATGATTTACTACTATATGGTTGAGTTTTTTATATGCTCTAATGCTTCTTGTGCTGCATGTTGCTCAGCTTCTTTTTTATTTTTACCAGATCCACTGCCGTAAGAAATGCCATCAATGCACACTTCCATTAGAAATACTTTATCATGATCCGGTCCTGATTCTCCAACTAGGGAATACTGAATATGTTTCTCCCCATCTTGTTGTACAAATTCTTGCAATAATGTTTTGAAATCTTTTCCTAAATTGCCTAATATGGCTTGTTTAATATATCCTTGCAAATGACTCAAAACAAACTCGGTAGCTACTTTATAGGATGTGTGTAAATATAAGGCCCCAACTACAGATTCAAAGGTATCTGCTAATATAGAGGCCCGTTGTCTGCCACCAGACGTAGCTTCCCCTTTTCCTAACAACAAATACTTGCCAAAGCCTAGAGCACCACTACAAGACGCTAGTGATGACTCACAAACAATAGCCGCTTTTGTTTTTGTTAGTTCACCCTCAGTCATTTGAGGATATGTTTTAAACAAGTATTCTCCAATAATTAAATCAAGTACCGCATCTCCTAAGAATTCAAGCCGTTCATTATGTTGAACTGACCGTTCCTTATGTTCATTCGCATAAGACGTATGAGTAAACGCTCGATCTAATAAACCAACATCTGTAACAGGAAGATGTAAACGCACTACAAGCTCATGAAGAGCAGCTTCACGAGCTCGAGCTATCATCGCCTTATGGTTTCTCCGGGCCTTCAATTAGTCCTCATAGCGACGTACACAAAGTGTCGCATTATGACCACCAAATCCGAAAGAATTTGAAAGAGCACAGGTTACTTCTAAATCACGAGCACCTTCTGTTACATAATCTAAGTCTAATTCAGGATCTGGATTTTCTAAATTGATAGTAGGATGTACTTTGCCTGTTTCAATTGCCATAGCAACTACTACAGTTTCAATTGCGCCAGCAGCACCTAGTAAATGACCAGTCATAGATTTAGTAGAGTTAACCGCGATATGGTACGCATGGTCACCAAATAAATCTTTAATAGCTAATGTTTCATTCTTATCATTCAAACCAGTAGATGTGCCGTGTGCGTTAATATAGTTAACATCTTCAAGTGCTATCCCCGCATCTTTGATGGCCATAGCCATACATTTTTTAGCTTGCACTCCGCCTGGTGCTGGTGCTGTAATGTGGTACGCATCTGCATTGCTACCATAGCCAACCACTTCCGCATAAATATGAGCGCCTCGTGCTTTTGCATGTTCTAATTCTTCAAGAACTACGATACCAGCACCTTCCCCCATAACAAATCCATCACGATCTGCCGAGAATGGACGAGATGCTTTTTCTGGTTCATCATTGCGTGTTGACATGGCTTTCATAGAAGCAAAGCCAGCTACAGCGCCTTCTTCCACAGCTGCTTCTGTACCACCAGCTATCATAATATCTGCATCACCATAGGCAATGACACGGAATGCATCACCAATCGAGTTAGTACCTGATGCACAAGCAGTTACATCGGTAATACATGGACCGTTTAATCCTAAGCGAATGGATACACGACCAGAAACCATGTTGGCAATCATCATCGGTACTGCAAATGGACTAACACGACTTGGTCCTTTATCAAATAATGTTTTATATACTTCATGAATGGAGTTAATACCGCCAATACCAGTACCAACAACAGTACCACAACGATCGCGGTCTTCTCTCTCTAAATCAAGTCCTGCATCTTCAACAGCCATAACCGCAGCGCCAACAGCTAATGCTGTACAACGGTCCATTCGACGAGCTTCTTTTTTATCAATACCATAGTCAGTGACATCAAAATCTTTAACTTCCCCTGCAATTTGTGTTGCAAAATTTGTCGAATCAAATCGAGTAATGCGCCCAATGCCAGATTTACCAGCTAATAGGGCATTATAAAATGCTTCTTTACCATTACCTACAGGTGTAATTGCACCTAAACCAGTAATTACAACGCGTTTTTTCACTTCTTCCACCTCTTAATTAGGAATTATTGCTATATATTAATCAATTTCAGCAACTTCTTTTAATAATTTTGCAAAAATATCTTTCACTGATAATATTTTCTCTACTTTACGCATATTATTACCAGAAAATACTAGACCCGTTTCAACATCACCTTGTTGTGCACGAGATAAAGCACGAATAATACAAAATTTATGTGAACAATGTTTTAAACAGTTATCGCACACTGTAGGTGGCGGTACTGTACCATCTAAAACAGATTGAGCAAATTTATTGTTAATGGCTTGTCCAGGTAATCCCACAGGACTCTGAATTAACACTATATCTTCTGGTTCTGTAGCACGTACATACATCTTTTTTAATTCATCCGATGCATTACATTCTTCACTAGCAGCAAAACGACTACCCATTTGTACACCGTTTGCTCCCAATTTCATCATTTCTACAATGTCTTTACCTTCTAGTACGCCACCAGCACCAATAACTGGAATTTTTTTCACTGCTGCCACTACTTCTGGCACAATATCTCTTGAGGAGCGGTCAGTACCTAAATGACCACCCGCTTCGCTGCCCTCTACAATCACTGCAGAAGCACCCAATCCTTCAGAAATTCTTGCCAATTTAGCAGAGGAAACAATTGGCACAATTGGTGTACCAGATTCTCTACCCATTGCAAACATATCTCTGGAGAAGCCTGCACCAGCTACTACCAAATCAATGCCTTCTTCGATGGCGGTTTTAACGAGCCCTGCAAATTGAGTGGCTGCTACCATCGCATTTATACCAATAATCCCCGTAGGTGATAATTTTCTAGCTAATTGTATTTCATATCGTAATTCATCAAACGGCATACCAGATGCCGCAATAAGGCCAATACCGCCTTCATTAGCAACAGCTGCTGCCAAGCGAGCTGTAGATAATCTAATCGCCATACCGCCTTGAATAATAGGCACTTTCGCAATTAAATTACCAATGCGAAGTTCAGGGAGCTTCACTATCAATTCCTCCTGTTAACTAAACCTTTTGGGAGGCCGAAACCTCCCATCCAGTATATGAGTAAGCTACTAAGCTTATTTAGCAGAATCAATGTATTCTACTGTATCTTTAACGGTTTTAATTTTTTCAGCAACATCATCAGGGATTTCAACGTTGAATTCTTCTTCAAATGCCATAATTAATTCAACGATATCCAAGGAGTCAGCGCCTAAATCATCGATAAATGTAGAATCTATTGTAACTTCAGCTTCATCAACGCCTAATTGTTCCACAACGATCGCTTTAACTTTATCAAAAGTGTTCATTGGTGGTTCACCTCCTTTCAAATAGGAATGTATCTATATGATGGAATTACATAACCATGCCACCATCAACATTAATCACTTGTCCAGTTACATAGCCTGCTAAGTCACTGGCAAGGAATATGACTACATTAGCCACTTCATCGGCTTCAGCCATGCGTTTTAATGGAATTTCATGAATCATAGCTTCACGTACTTTATCAGATAATACGTCTGTCATATCAGTATGAATAAAACCCGGTGCAATAGCGTTTACACGAATACCACGTGACGCCATTTCTTTCGCACAGGCTTTTGTAAATCCAATAACGCCTGCTTTAGAAGCAGCATAATTAGTCTGCCCCGCATTACCCATGACGCCAACTACTGATGTCATATTGACAATCGAACCGGAGCGTTGTTTCATCATGATCTTAGAAACTGCTTTAGTAACTAAATAAACACCTTTCAAATTAATATCGATAACATCGTCAAAATCTTCATCTTTCATACGCATAAGCAAGCCGTCACGAGTAATTCCTGCATTGTTTACGAGTATATCAATATGGCCAAACTCTGTATGACCCATTTCAACCATAGCTGCTACTTCTTCAGGATTCGCCACATTAGCCTTAATCATAAGTGCCTTGCGTCCTAGTGCTGTAATCGCATCCACTGTTTCTTGAGCAGCTTCTACATTCCCACTATAGTTGACAATCACATCGGCTCCATTTCTAGCCATACCAATGGCTACGGCACGACCTATACCACGAGATGCTCCTGTAACAAGAGCTACTTTACCTTCTAAATGCATTTTATCGAACCCCTTCTAAAAATTCAAGAGTTTTATCTAATGATGCAATATCTTCCACATTGGATAGTTGCATAGCTTTATTAATTTTCTTAGTGAAACCAGTTAACACCTTGCCTGGTCCTACTTCTACGAACACTTCCACACCATAGTTAACCATCTGCATTACACAATCTTCCCACAATACAGGATGTGCAGCTTGCACTACCAAAGACTTCTTAATATCAGCGCCTTTTGTCAAAATAGAGGCTGTCACATTAGCCACAACAGGTATCTGTGCATCATGTATTGTAATTGTATTTAATTCTTCTTCTAAACGAAGTGCTGCTGGTTCCATTAATCGACTATGGAATGGTGCACTGACTGGTAGAATAACGGCGCGTTTAGCACCGGCAGCTTTCATTTTTTCTGCTGCTATTTCTACAGCTTTCGTTGCGCCCGCAATAACAATTTGACCAGGGCAATTAAAGTTAACTGCTTGTACCGATCCTACTGTTGCATCAACTTCAGCACATATAGCAATAACTTTTTCCCGAGGCAATGCTAAAATTGCAGCCATGGAACCTTCTCCTAATGGTACCGCTTCCTGCATATATTGACCACGTTTATGAACTAAATATACGGCATCTTTAAAATCTAGTACGCCTGCTGCTACTAGGGCACTATATTCGCCCAAGCTATGTCCCCCGACAATATCAGGTGTATAGCCTTTCTCTTTTAACACTTCATAACAGGCTACACTCGCTGTTAAAATAGCTGGTTGTGTATTAGCAGTCTTCACAAGTTCTGTGTCCGGTCCTTCAAAGCATAGCTTTGTAATAGAATAACCTAATGCTTCATCAGCTTCTTCAAATCGTTGTTTTACAATCGGATACGCATTATATAAGTCCTGCATCATACCAACTTTTTGGGATCCCTGTCCTGGAAACACAAATGCTGTTTTCATAATATAACTCCTTTATAGCGATTATCGTATTAATGATTGTGCCTTAGAAAGAACCATTTCTGTTTCTCTCATAATATCTTGAATAATTGCCTTACATGGTTTAATATCTTGCAACATGCCAGAAATTTGACCAATCATCACAGAACCATCTTTAACATTGCCATCAATAGCCGCTGCGCGAAGTGTGCCTGTTCCCAAATTTTCTAATGCTTCTTTAGGCGCACCACTGAATTCTAAGCTTTGATATTGATGTGCTAAGGCATTTTGTAAAATACGTACAGGATGACCTGTTGTTAATCCGGTAACAATGGTAGAACGATCTTTTGCTTTCAACACGGCTTCTTTATAGTTACTATGAGCAATACATTCTTCTGAAAGTACAAAACGCGTTCCCATTTGTACAGCTTGAGCACCAATTGTCAAAGCTGCTGCCATACCTCGTCCATCAGCAATACCGCCAGCTGCTATAACAGGTACATTCACTGCATCTAATACTTGTGGTAACAAACACATAGTGGTAATTTCTCCTACGTGTCCGCCCGATTCAGTACCTTCTGCAATAACTGCATCAATACCACCACGCAACAAACGCTTTGCTAATAGAGGCGATGCCACAACAGGTATAACTTTACTACCAATATCTTTTAAAGCTGGTACATAGGTACTCGGATTGCCTGCACCAGTAGTTACTACTGGAACTCGTTCATCCAATACAACTTGCATAACTTCCTTTACAAAAGGGGACATCAACATGATGTTACAACCAAATGGTTTGCTCGTACGTTCTTTTAATTTATGGATTTCATTACGAAACACGTCAGGAGGCATATGACCGGCACCGATAATGCCAAGACCACCTGCTTCAGAGACAGCTGCTGCTAATTCCGCTGTGCCAATCCAAGCCATACCGCCTTGCAATATAGGATATTCTATTTGTAATAAATCACAAATATCAGTTTTAATCATTATTGTTCCTCCTTAACACCATTTCATAACTAAACTAGCCCATGTTAATCCAGCACCAAAGCCAGCTAATGCCACATTATCACCTGTTTTTATTAATCCACTCCGTACCGCTTCGTCAAGAGCAATCCCCACCGATGCGCCAGATGTATTTCCATACTTAGGCAAATTTACAAATACCTTATCTGCTGGTAATTTTAGTTTGTGCGCAGCAGAGTCGATAATTCGTTTATTCGCTTGATGTGGAATAAAATAATCAAGTTCTTCCAATGCCATCCCTGCTTTATCTAACGACGTCAACACTGTTTTTCCCATTGTTTTAACGGCAAATTTATAAACTTCAGGGCCTTCCATATGAATAAACGTTAAGCCTTCCTCAATTCGTTGATCATTAGGCATCAGTTTAGTACCACTTGAAGGGATGCATAAAGCCATACCACCAGCGCCATCAGAACCAAAATCGACGCCTTTAATTCCATAGCCTTCATCAACAGCAGATACCACCGCAGCACCAGCGCCATCACCAAAGAGAACGCATGTACTTCGATCTTTCCAATTCACTACACGCGATAGAATTTCGGCACCAATGATCAATACATTTTTACAAACGCCTGTATTGATATAACTAGCAGCTGTAATCAATCCATATACAAAGCCAGAACATGCTGCATGTAAATCATAGGCAGCCGCTTTTGTAGCTCCTAAATTAGCCTGTACTAAACAAGCACAAGAAGGAATCGACATGTCACTCGTCAGTGTAGCTACAATAATCATATCTAAATCGTCCGCTGTCATATGGGCACGTTCTAACGCACGCTTTGCAGCCTCTGTAGCCATATCCGATGTATTCATTCCTTCAGGAGCAATACGTCGTTCTTTAATGCCTGTACGTGTACGAATCCATTCATCCGTCGTATCTACCATTTTTTCTAAATCAAAATTTGTCACTACATTATCAGGCACAAAATGGCCCGTTCCTATAATGCCAATTGATTTACTCAGCATACTCATTATCATTTGCTCCTTCTTTACCGATACGATCAGCGATATGCTCAATAATTTTACGTTTTACTAAATCATTACCAATCGTTATAGCCGTTTTAATTTCTTTCGCTTTCGAACTACCATGAGAGATTAGGAAAACGCCATTAACGCCTAACAAAGGAGCTCCGCCATTTTCTGTATAATCTAATCGTTTCGCTAGTTTTTTTAAAGCCGGCTTAACCATCAATGCGCCCAATTTAGCAAAAATACCACCAGACATAATAGCATCTTTAATCAATTCCACACATTGCGTAATTAAGCCTTCTGCAAATTTAAGGACTACATTTCCCACAAAGCCATCGCATACAACTACATCAACAGTGCCTTTTGGAATGTCCCGTCCTTCCACATTGCCATAGAAATTAATACTCTTCATATTTTCTAACACAGGATAGGTACTTAACACCACATCATTGCCTTTAGTAGATTCTTCTCCTATATTTAATAGTCCTACAGTGGGATTATCTTTACCAAGCAATAATTTAGCATATTCGGTACCCATAATAGCCCCTTGAATTAAATGTTTAGGTTTGCTATTCGCATTAGCACCAGAATCTAACATAACGGTAATGCCCTTCCTCGTAGGAATCGGTGTAGCAATTGTAGGTCTATCAATGCCTTTAATGCGTCCTAATCCAAACAGTGCTGCTGCTACAGCAGCTCCAGTACTTCCAGGTGCCACCACCGCATCACACACTTTATTTTTAACCAACGATGTAGCCACTACTATTGAAGAATCTTTTTTCTTACGCAATGCGACTCCAGGATGCTCGTCCATTTCTATAACTTCGCTAGCATGATGTACTGACAATCTGCTATTATTTCGTTCGCCTTCTGCTTCTAAGATTTCGAAAATCTGTTTTTCATTCCCCACGAGGACCACATGAATATCATCCTGTTCACTCACTGCTGCAATAGCACCTCGTACGGTTTCTAAGGGTGCAAAATCTCCACCCATTGCATCTACTGCTATTTTCATATTCTTACACCTTAATTTCTACGGACTCCATAATAAATTTAGCTCTAAAGACTTCTTTCACTCGATTTTTAATGGTAACCCATATAAAGTATTTAGTACCTCGTCGCCGAACCACTTCTGCTTTAGCTACTAAATTACAATTTGCTTTCACAAGCGTTTTTTGCTTAATATTACCTACGCCTGCTACAGCAGATGGCACTCCCATTACCACTTTAGCCAACGAATTAGCCTGAGCAAACAAGTATTGAGGATCAATATAGCCTGATTGATCTAGCATACTGTCTGTTGTTCTTAATATGGATAATCCTTGTTCGCCTTCTATCAAGTCTACAAGATCACCAACCACTTCTGCATGGTTAGCCAACGTTGAACCGACGGTATGTTCCTGAGCCATAGCTTTAATCCGCTCACGCAATTCGGGAATCCCTAATTCCAATCGGTCCAAACGAATTGTTGGCACACTGACGTTAAATGTATTTGCTAACTCTTCATCTGTAACAAAAGGCACTGTATTTAGTTTTTCAATTAACAGCTGTTGTCGCTCTTGTTTTTTTAACCGACTCATGAGACCACCTTTTATGACCTAGTAATAATACTTCCTACTTACTATAACAAAATTTTGAGAATAAGGCAAGTCACAAGAATTGTACTATAATAAATTTTTTATATCTCTAAATTAATAAAAGAATATAATACGTATCAACAAGTTTTTATTTAAGCCTATCAAAAAATTGGACTTATATATAGTCTACCTCAATCTATATGTAAATTAATTTAACTTTTCTTTTCACTTACTAGATACTATTTTACTTTTATAATTTTTAATATTTTCTATATATTTCAGTAAGATATACATTGATCATGCCCTATTAATAATCAATATAACAAAATCTAGACATATTCCTCATATTAAAATATAATTATCTGTAAATGATAAAATTTATCATTATTTAATTCTATTTCCAATACTCACAGGAGCCTATTATGAATCAGCAAATGCTTTGTTTAGCTATCCTCACTTTTTTTTTAGGCCTTTGTTCTCTATATTATCAAAATATAAGTCATTCTAATTCTCAGAGCAAAACAAATGCAACTACAATTACGACTATTTCGGACAACTATAATGGATCCATTACAGTTAATATTCCTACTAAACGTATAGTGGCTATTTCTTCATCAGATAGTGAATTATTGCTTGCTTTAGGTATCGAACCTGTAGGACTAGTTAACTCTAAAGAATTACCTAATTCTGTGCAAAAAGAAATTAATAAGCGAAATGTCATGAATACGGCTATAACTCCCAATATAGAAAAAATTATCCAATCAGATCCAGATTTATTACTAGGAGTTAACCTTCCATTTCAAACAGCAGCAAAACCCATTTTTCAAGCCAACAATATTCCTACTATCTTCCATGTGTCTAATAGTTTAAATGACAGTTTTAATCATATTCTCACCGTAGGATACATAACGGGATATACGGAAAAAGCACAATCATTAGTTACGCATTATCAGAAAGTTTTAAAGAATATTCAGAGTAAACACAAAGATACACCAAAGAAAAAAATAATAATTGTTTTTGGTAGTCCTACTAGTTATCAATTAGCAACATCTAATACATATATAGGTGATTTATTTAAGCAAATTGGTGCCGAAAATGTGGCTGATCAATTTATACTCAATAAAAATAAACCCTCCCAATCCAACGATATCATGTCTGGATTCATTCCTTTAAACTTAGAAACGATGGCATTATTAGATTGTGATGAAGTGTATCTAGTTGTTTACGGGAACTCTAAACAGGAAATTGACAACTTTAAAAATGCATTTCGCACTCCTGCGTGGAATAATATTCCAGCAGTTCAAAAAGGAAATTTCAAAGTACTCCCAAGCAACTTATTTACATTTGTTACAACCGCAAGAATGGATGAAGTAATGTGGGCAGCAGAAAAGGTATTGTATGAAAAATAATAATATATATGACACTAAAAGATCTAAGAAAAAACAATCTTATAAAAAGAGGGCTACTTGCTATGTTGACTATGGCCTTAGCACAAAGAAAACTTCTGTACTTATGTTTCCTATATTAATTTTTCTTTTTATGCTAGGCTTAATTTTAAGTATAAAATTAGGTGCTATTTCTATTTCATGGACCGATCTATATAACATAATAATATATGGAGATTCTCCAAAAACTGCACAGGTTCTCTATAATATACGACTACCTCGCATCATTATCGGATTTTTAACAGGCATGAATTTAGCATTAGCAGGATGTATTTTACAAGGTATTTTAAGAAACCCACTTGCTGATCCAGGAATCATTGGAATTACTTCGGGCGCTGGTTTAGCTGCTATGGTTATTATGATTCTATTTCCTTCTTTTGTATCCTTAGTCCCCATAGGTGCTTTTTTAGGTGCTATACTAGCAGCTTTTTTAGTATATGGTATTTCTTGGCAAGGTGGTTTAAATCCATTACGCTTAATTTTAGCTGGTGTTGCAGTCGCCACATTTTTAGGGGGATTTAATACAATTCTAGCTGTATTTTTCCCGGATCGTATTCAGGGTACTGTTAGTTGGATGGCTGGTGGTTTTGTAGGCCGAAGTTGGAATGATATTTGGCTAATCTTACCCTATACTATTATTGGTATTATTGCTTCTATGTTCTCTATTCAATCATTAACGCTACTAAATCTTGGTGACGAAGTATCAAAAACATTAGGGTTACATGTGGAGCGTGCTAGGCTCATATTGCTCATATTAGCAGGACTGTTATCCGCCTCTGCAGTCAGTGTGGCTGGAATGCTAGGATTTGTTGGGTTAATTGTCCCACATGTAACGAGATTACTAGTTGGTTCAGACTATCGTTATCTTTTACCCACCACTACAATATTAGGCGGTGTATTAATTATTTTTGCTGATACTTTTGCAAGATTAATCATGCCTCCTGCAGAAATTCCAGTTGGCATATTAATGAGTTTTCTAGGGGCCCCCTTTTTCTTATATTTACTAAAAGGAGTAGGAAAACGATGAGTACAAAACTAGAAATTAACGAACTAATTGCTACCTACAACAAAAAAGTAGTACTCCAGAATTTAACACTAACATTTACTAAGCCAGAAATCGTTTCAATTATTGGTCCTAACGGTTCAGGAAAATCCACTCTTTTAAAATCAATGGCACGGTTACTAAAACCTCACAGTGGTACTGTCTTACTGGACGAAAGAGACATTTATCGAGAATCTTCTAAACAAGTAGCAAGAAAAATTGCATTGCTACCACAAATAACACTAGCACCTGAAGATATGACAGTAGAGCAATTAGTAACCATGGGACGCAATCCATATAAACCCTTTTTCAAAAATATAAATGATGCAGATATAGAGATTATCTATAATGCCATGCGTGCAACAGATGTATTTCAGTATCGCCACACTCCTCTATACTCATTATCTGGTGGCGAACGACAAAGAGTATGGCTAGCCCTAAGTTTAGCTCAAGAACCTCAGATACTGTTACTAGATGAACCTACTACATATTTAGATGGATATCATCAACTAGCACTAATGAAACTAATCGAATCAACCTATAAAAAGAGAAACATTTCCATTATCATGGTCTTACACGACTTAAACTTAGCATGTAAATATAGTCATCGCATTATTGCTATCAAGGATGGCACAATCGTTGGAGATGGTCCTCCCTCCACACTCATAACAGAAGATGCCATTGCCAAGTGGTTTGGGTTGCGAGTAGATATTCTATGGCGACAGCAAAAAGATATATCCTATCCAGTTTGTATTCCTTATGAAATTATATAAATTGCCTATCCAAATCAGGTATTTACAAACTATAAAAAAATCTTCTTATAATATAATCTATCTCGAAAGTATACCATAAGGTGACAACTATATAATAAGCATTACTATCAACTATACTAATAAGTATTTAACAAAACAAGATTAAAGTATGTAGTATATATAGAAAATTGCAATATTGTAAGTATTCACTATCACAGTTCCAATCTATGTTTATAAGTATAGACATTCCATAACTTATTTTTCTATCATAGAAAGGATGTAAAAAATGAATTATTTATCTTATAAGTCTAAAAAAAGAATACTTCACGCTGGCATTTTTATGGCCCTTGGTACTTCCATTTGTTATACATCTTCAGTATCTGCTATGGATAGTGTTACACCAAACAACCATCAATTAAATAGTATTGTTGTAACCGCTAATAGAACAGAACAATTAGCCAAAATCGTTCCGCAAGCTGTAGAAACAATCGACCAAGAGAAAATTCATACATTTTCAGCCACCGACGTAAGGCAAGCATTACGTATGGCTGATAACATTAGTGTCACAAAAGCAGGGATGACCGGTAATCAAGTAATGATTCGTGGACTTGACACCAGGCATACGCTACTATTAGTAGATGGTAAACGTATTGCTGGCGAAGATAGCGGCTCTACCACCAATGTATACGCCTTGAATCGCAATAATATAGATATCATTGATCGCATCGAAATTGTACGTGGACCTTCCAGTTCTCTCTATGGTTCAGATGCAATGGGTGGTGTTATTAATATAATCACTAAAATCCCACATACAGAACAAACGCGGTTTAATATTTCTACCGGGTCAGACAATCAGAATCTAGCGTTTGGTTATACTACAGGAAAGGTTGGACCTTGGCAACTTTCTTTCAATACGCGTCTGACTAATGTTAGACCTCAAAAACATGATGCATCTGGAGAAGTAGAAGAAGCACATGGACCTATGAAAACAATCAAAGTATTTGAAGGTTATGATCAACATTATTTTGGACAACAACGTTATTATAATCTAGATCTCATTTATGACTTACAAAACACTAATAAAAATAAGTTGCGAGTTGGATATAATTATTTTACAGAGCGAATGAAAACCACATTTGCTGACGTTAAAACAAAATCTACCAACAAATACTCTAAGAAGAATTACGCTAATATCTTCCATAATAATGGTTATAGTTTTGATGTCACTTATACAGGAAAAACTAAAAATAACGATTATCAGATTCAAACTTATTTTAATCAAATGGATAAAGAAACTAAATATACGAATGATATAAAAAAAGATATTTTCTATCCTAACGATATTGATTATGCCAATTATTATACTTGGGCTTTAGAAGGAAAAAATACATCCTATGTAAACGATAAGCATACGATTACTGCAGGTGGAAATATTCAAACTAGTACTTACAAAGGTACCCGTGTTTCAAAAATACGAGGCTTGCTAAAAAAACATACTATTACTACATTAGCAGCCTATATTGAAGATATGTGGCACATTAACTCTAAATTATTTGTGACTCCATCTGTTCGTTTTGATTACAATAGTCAATTTGGTAGCAACGCTACCTCCAAATTAGGCATCACATATACTATAACTCCTCACACGCGATTCAAAGCAAATTATGGCTATGGCTATAAGGCTCCAAGCATTAGTGAACTATATATGAATTGGGATCATGGATTTGTTACTATTCTTGGGAACGAAAATTTAAATCCTGAAAAATCTCGTAGCTTTGATTTCAGCATTGAAGAAGATCGTGGGAAAAGCTTTGGTAAGATTACCTATTACAACAATTTAATAACTAATCTAATCGCAGCACAACCAGACTCTTCTTCTGCTCATCCTTCAACAGGAATGCCTCACGGTACTCCAAATCAACCTTCTTCACCTGCTCGTCCTCCAATGAGACGGCCTCATCTTGTTTATCAATATCAAAATATTGAAAAAGCTCAAATAAACGGCTTAGAATTTATGGTTGGTCGCCACTTAGATCCACATTGGACCATAAAATTCACTCATAACTTTATTGACGCTATCAATAAAAATACGCACGAGCGACTAGATAACCGTGTACGTCATCTAACAAAAATTATGCTAGAGTACGATAATCTAAAAAAACAAGGAACACATGCCGTATTGTGGAATGAAATCTATAGCAACTATATTTATAACAATAATCAATATAGCTATAATACCTTAAATCTATCCGTATACAAAAAATTCAATACTAATTTTTCTATATATGCTGGCATTGATAATATCTTAAACAAAAAAGTGAAAGATATTTATTTAGATGGATATCAATGGAATATTGGTGCTGAATGGAAGTTCTGATAAAACATCCGTATTAGAAAAATTGACTCAATCCACACATTCTTTCTATAAATCTTGAAATTACTAGCTATCTTCATCAATAGAATCTCTTACGATCTATTATCAGTTGATATGTTCCTACTAATCTTCCCACTTGATAAATAGTACACAGGGTTAATAGATAAATCATATAAAAATCTATTAATTAAAATACATATATCTCATACCCATACATCCATAATAAAAAAATACTAATCTTATTTACAAAACATACAAAAGCCTGCCTTGTGCAATGTACAAGGCAGGCTTTTTATTAGAATTGTTTCACAGGTCATAGAGATTACTTATTTGTAGTTTATACAATAAAAATGGTCGAATCACACTATGCTGTCCAATCCAATCATATAAATGCATTATATATTCAAAGCCACAATGATAAAGTACCATGAATAATTATTATCTATCGCTAACTTTCTTCAGTTATCAAGTATAACATATTTTTCTCTTTCTCATATGTTGAATATATTTTACTGTAAAACCCAATTTCATTAAAATGTAATAAAACTATTTAAAATAACTTAATGGCCAAAATTCAATATTTAAAATTCATTCACTAAATATCAATATAATACAATTAGTTTTTGCCATCAAAAAAAGGACTATCATATTCGATAGTCCTTTTTTCTCCTAACTTTTCTATGTCATCTAAAAGATGACGTAAAACATATTCTGTAGGCTTACGTTGCCCCCCACGATTCATATGTGCGTTGGGGGATACCTAAGCTTTCAGCTGTTGTTCTGATTGTGAGACTCGCTTTTAAGCGAGCCTCTTTTATTTTATTCATTTTTATTCCTTTCTATAACAAGCCAATATAATAAGGTTTCTCTACAAAACATATATCATCCATTCCCCAAAGTATAACGAATGTGCATGCTGTGAAAATAATACTTCTCATCAATTTTCTTGTCTCTTACAGAGTATACGAGATATGCTACGACTCATACAACGATAGTATGCAAAAAATCCTTGTAAGCACTATGCTTACAAGGATTATACATATCGGCGTATTACGCTTTAGCAACTACTTGAGTTCCTTTATAATAGCCACATGTAGGGCAAACTCGATGAGGCATCATTGGTTCGTGGCATTGTGGACAAGCTACGTAACCAGGAGCTTCCAATTTCCAGTTAGCACGACGACGGTCGCGACGACATTTTGATAATCTACGTTTTGGTACTGCCATTATCTGCACCTCCTTAACATAATCATTAGGTTAAATTAATCATCATCTGTATCAAGCAATGTTCGTAACACTGCCAATCGAGGATCTACCACAAAGGATTCACAAGAACAAGGTGAAACATTTAAATTTGCTCCGCAATGAACGCACAATCCTTTGCAATCATCCTGACATAACACTTGAGAGGGTTCATTGATGATTAATGTATCCCGTATGAGTTCTGTTAAATCAATGCATTCTCCATCAAATGAAGTGGCCTCTACATCAGCACTAATACCTCTTATTTCTTTTGAAAAAGGAACAAATACTTCTTCATAAGGGACTGTAGCTCTATGTTCCACCGGTGTTAAACAGCGAGTGCATTCATAGGTGCCTACAGTGCCTACTGTACCAGTAACAATATAGTTCTGACCATCATACCAAAACTCACCACTAATGGTTATATCATGACCGCTCCAAGGAAAAGCAGTTACATCCCCAAGCACAATAGCTGGTTCTGTATAACTATAAGGAAATTTCTTTCCCATATGTTCTTTTGCTTGCTCTACTTGCAGTTTCATAATTTTTACCTCGACTATGATATTATATCGATTAAGCGTCTATTTGTCAATATACGCCATTAAAAAGCTGCTAGAGAAAATCTCTAGCAGCTTTTTCGATTACATTTCTTCAAATTGATCTTTGCCAACCCCGCATAATGGGCAAACATAATCATCTGGTTGATCTTCAAAAGCCATACCTTCTACTTCTGGATCATATACCCAACCACATACGACACATACGTACTTTTTCATAATAGGAACTCCCTTCATCCATATAACATATCCTAAAGATACTTATCTAAGTACTTTTATAAACTATTTACTATCTAACCTTAGTATAACAATAATATCGAAATTTTCCAATACTTTATACATATATTTATATGAATTTGAATATGCCTTTTACGAATATTCTATTCTATTTACCTGTTATACGGGCAATCATTGGTTATATATACCCATATTAATGTTTTTTTCATATTCTATTCTGTATACCTAGTGCAAAATAATCTATCATGGTTACCATCCACGGCCAGCGCCACCGCCACCACCGGATCCGCCGCCAAAACCTCGACCAGACCCACGATTAGAGCCACCGCCTCTGCCAGATAGTATGAGGGAAATAATTAAGTACGTTATGGTACCGCCAAAGAATTTAAAGTCAACCACTACTAAACACCCAACGATGAGTCCACCTATCAGCAGTTCCCATATGGAAAGAGGCTGTGCCTGTGGCGATGCCATATATTTCTTATTAACTTTTACATGACCCGTCAAATCAACGCCTTTATCTTGAGCAATCACTGACATCAATACTTTTGACACGGCTAACGTGCCTGCATCAAATTTATTGTTTTTAAATAAAGCTAGCCCATAGTCATCGATAATTTGTCCAGCCTTCGCATCATTAAGTATTCCTTCTAATCCATATCCAACGCTAATATACACGCGTTTATCCTTAGGTGCTAACAAGAATACTAACCCGTTGTTATCTTTCTTAGTGCCTACGCCCCAATCACGCAATATAGACAGTGCATAGTCATCTGCTGTATGTCCGTCCAATGAGTCAACTGTAACAACGGCCACTTGTGCCGATGTTTTCTCATCAAGTTCAGCCGCCATGGCATTGATAGTTTGTTTCGTTGTTTCTGATAGCACTTGTGCTTGATCGACCACATAAGTGCCCGCACTAGGTTTAGCAGGAATCGCCGCTTGTCCCATGCCATGACAACAAGAAAAAATTACTACCAATAGAGCAATACATCCCCACCAACGCCACTTCTTATTTGTTAGTATCATATAACGCTCTCCTCATAGTTAGAAAGATACCTTTGGAGCCGCGTTAGCATTTTGCTCAGCTTGGAAATAATCTTTTTGTGTAAAGCCCATTATACCTGCATAGATAGATTTTGGAAATGTGCGAATTGCTTGATTATACTCTTTAACAGAACTATTATAATCTTTACGTGCCACCGCAATTCTATTTTCTGTACCAGCCAATTCATCTTGTAAGGCACGGAAGTTTTGATCCGCTTTCAAATTCGGATAATTTTCGCTTACCATCAACAATCGACTCAACGCACTAGATAATTCACCATCAGCTTGTGCCATTTCATCAACTGTTTTCGCCCCTCCTAATTTAGCACGCGCATCGGCTACGGCTTGAATACTTTTTTCTTCATGCGCAGCATATCCTTTTACGGTGCTTACCAAATTAGGAATTAAATCATTACGTCGTTGCAACTGTGTTTGCACTTGAGAAAACTGATTATTAGTAGCTTCATCCATAGCGACTAACCCATTGTAGCCACTAACTAACCAAATACCAACTAATACAATGACACCAATAATAATTAGCCATGTTTTTTTCATATATACCAACCTACTTTCTTATACAATTATACTACGAGAAATGGTATAGACTATATGCTAGAGTAATTCATACCTAGTATACTAAGTCCAATAAACTAGTATCTATTCAGGATTACTTCACTACTTAGTAAACACCCTGCACTAAAGATATAACTTATAATATACTACTCTATCATTCTATCCATATCATATATAGTATCGCAATCTTTCATATTAGATTTATTATATCACATTGCTTCAACAAGTTCCCATCCGCTCATTGTATGTATCGCATCATATTAGACCAGTAAAAGTAAGGTCTTGCAGCTGTTTTTCAACACATTGGTTCACCCTTTACGGTCACTAAAAAGATAAAATGCCGATAGCACTAGGTGTACTCTAGTTTGACCGACATTGAAAAGAACCGCTTTGTCCTATAGCCTATTTTCTCCCCCATTGAAAGTTAGTCTACTGTGGCAACATAGAATTAACACTAACAATTACGCCAAGAGTAATAAAAGGGCAACGCCACTCACCAGTAGCGTTACCCTCAAATCATCGATATCCAGTACAATGATACAGACTATACTATCTCTTATATTGTTGCAAGAATCGTGCCATTTTACTTTGTACCTGCGATAATTCTTCTACAGTTGGCAAATAGACAATGCGGAAATGATCTGAATCTTTCCAATTGAACCCACGCCCATGAACGAGCATAACTTTTTCTTGTTTCAAAAAGTTTAATACAAATTGTTCATCATCTTGCACATCGTACATGGTCAAATCAATTTTAGGGAAAATATAGAGCCCTGCTTTCGGTTTCATAGCCGATAAACCAGGAATCGCATTCACCGCTTCATAGATAAAGTTACGCTGTTCGTAAATGCGTCCTCCCGGCAACAAGAGCTTGTCAATAGATTGAGTCCCGCCCAAGGATGTTTGCACAATTTGCTGGGCTAGCACATTGGAACACAAGCGCATATTAGCGAGCATATTAATGCCTTCAATGTATCCTTTTACATGTGTTTTAGGGCCAGATAGCACCATCCAACCTACACGGAAACCAGCTACGCGATGTGATTTCGACAAACCATTGATTGATACGACAAACAAATCCGGAGCTAAGCTAGCCAATGCAATATGTTCATGTCCATCCATAACTAATCGGTCATAAATTTCATCCACCAATAAAATAAGGCCATGTTCTCTAGCAATTTGTATAATCTCTTCTAACACTTCTTTCGAGTATAAAGCACCCGTTGGATTATTAGGATTAATGACAACAATAGCTTTTGTCCGATCTGTCACCTTGCTACGCATATCTTCAATATCAGGATTCCATTCCGCTTGTTCATCGCAAAGATAGTGAACCGCATTACCGCCAGCCAAGCTAACACAGGCAGTCCATAATGGATAATCTGGCATAGGCACTAACACTTCATCGCCATTATCTAGCAAGGCCTGCAACGATAAGGAAATTAATTCAGATGCGCCATTTCCCATATAAATATCATCTACATCAACATGAGGAAACCCTTTAAGCTGACAGTATTGCATAACGGCTTTACGAGCAGAAAATAAACCCTTTGAATCAGAATATCCTTCACTTTCACGAGCATGAAGAATTAAATCGCGAATCACTTCATCTGGTGCTTCAAAACCAAATTCTGCGGGATTTCCTGTATTCAAACGTAATATGCTTTCTCCATTAGCACGCATGCGATTGGCTTCTTCTAACACGGGGCCACGAATATCATAGGCTACATGTTCCAACTTCTGCGATTTATTAAATTCTTTCACGAATATCAGTCCTAACTTCACAATGGGTAATCGATTGGCACTAAAACAAATCATACCTTAACAAACTATAATAAATTATCTCTTATTATACACTATTTACCAAAAATAGTTTATCATTCTTTCAAAACCATTTGCCTTTGTACCATACTACTAAGCAACACTACGCATAGTCTATCATGAAAAAATCTAAGAATCGTCAAAACAAAAATATAGTTTTATTTGTTATACATATACCCATAGGTCATTGGCATATCATTATTAGTACCTTTGGTATATAAGATTTGATAAATATCAATATTTCCCATTCTAAATGCAGAAGCACAGCCTGACAAATATAGTCCCCACATACGGCTAAATTCTTTACCATATGTTTGGATAACCTTTTCTTCTACTTGTTTATAATTTTCATACCACTTATCCAAGGTTTTAGCATAATGGCGGCGCAAGTTTTCGATATGTTGTACTTGATACCCCATGTTAGATCCAGCCGTCAATGTTTCGCTTAAGCTTGGAATATATCCGCCCGGGAAAATATAGTTAACAATCCATGGATTACTTTCACTTTCCATTTGGCACATAATAGCATGAAGTAAAAATACACCTTTATCTTTTAACATTAAGTTAACTTTAGCTAAATAGGCAGCCAATCGTTTTTTACCTACATGTTCAAACATACCAATACTGATAATTTTATCAAACTGTTCTTTAGTATGATCAATTTCAATATAATTTTGTAATCTAATATCGACTAAGTCTTCTAGGCCTAATTTTTTAATTCGTTCAGTGGCACCAGCATATTGTTCCTCACTAAGAGTAATCCCCGTAGCCTTAACTCCGTATTTTTGTGCAGCGCGAATAACTAGCCAGCCCCAACCACAACCAATATCCAATAAATGCTCACCTGGTTTTAAGTTAAGTTTGCCTAAACTATGATCAATTTTCTGTAATTGTGCTGTTTCCAACGTATCTGTATCGTTTTCAAAATATGCACACGAATAAGACATAGTTGGGTCTAACCATAAACGATAGAAATCATTTCCTAAATCATAATGACTATGAATATTATCTTTTTCTGCTTTTATTTCCTGTTTTTCATCTACTGCAAATAGCTTTAACTTGTCTTCTAACTCTTTTATAGTAAGCGTACTATGATTATTATCATACATAGTTTTAATAATATCATCCATGCTACCTTCAAAATCGACGATGCCTTTCATATACGCTTCCCCGATTGTAAGAACTAAATCTGTATGCAAATCTTCTGTAGATGGTTCTTGATTAAATATCACTGTAAACTTAGGGTTGTCTCCATAGGATACTAATTCTCCATCCCAATATTTTACGTTGAAATTAGCCTTTTTCCATAATTTTAATGCATTTTTCAGTATTGCTTTCTTTAACATATATAGGTCACCTTCTCATTATCTGATAATTAATTTTAGTCTATCAATATAATAAAACTATTTTTAATAAATGAATAGGTAGAATAAAATTATATATTTATTAAAAATTTTTATATGTTTATATGCTCAAACAAGGATTAAAAAATATCAACTAACTATAAATCATAATCGTATATATGACAACACTAAACTTTCATATATATTAGATTTATCATATATATTACGGTCGTCAAATTTCATATCAATTATCACTACAATCACTAATCGATTAGATATATCATCTATTCTATTTTTCCATTTTATGATATCAATTTTCATTTACACAAACTATTATACAACCGCTATTTTAAAATTGCTAGGTATCAGTAATTATGTGTAAATTAGGAAACTATCGAATACTAACTAGTCCCAATCATTGTACATCGTCAAATTTACACATGTTTATAGCTACATATACATAAACCTATAAAAAGGGCTGTAAGGAAATGTGATTGAAATCTCCTTACAGCCCCTAAGCAATCTGTTTTATAAAGGACGAGTACTTCGCTTAATAATACCTATCGTATGATAGTATCTATTATTCAAATTCGGCCCCTGTTAATAAATAATAGGCCTCTTTGTATTTATTAATTGTTTTATCGATAATTTCCTGTGGTAAAGTATCCGATGGATGTGCCTTCAAATAATCGCGAACAAATTGTTTATCATACGACGGTTGACCATGTCCCACTTCATAGCCTTTTAGTGGCCAAAATCTACTATTATCAGGTGTTAAAATCTCGTCGCCCAATGTGATTTCTCCATGTTCATCAAGGCCAAATTCAAATTTAGTATCCGCAATAATAATGCCTCGTGTTAAAGCATAGTCCGCACATTTATAATAAAGCAATAGAGATAATTTCGCCAACTTATCCATGTATTCCTTACCCTTGCCAGGGAAAAATTGATTAATCCACGCTTCTCCTTCTTCCATAGAAATATTCATATCATGCTCACCGACGGGTGCCTTCGTAGAAGGTGTAAAAATAGGTTCAGGTAATTTTTCGCACTCTTGTAAATTACTAGGAAGAGAAATTCCACAAACATGTCCATCTTTTTGATAACTTTCCCATGCACTACCAGTAATATAACCGCGTACAATACATTCTACAGGAATCATTTCTAATTTTTTTACTAACATGGTCTTGTCTTTAAATTCAGGCCTTTGAAAGTATTCTGGCATATCGTCAAGATTCACGCTAATCATATGATTTGGTACTGTATCCCTTGTAAAATCCAACCAAAATAATGACATTTTATTAAGAATTGCTCCTTTTTGAGGGATTGTATCTTTTAAAATAGTATCAAATGCAGAAATGCGATCGGTACAAACAATCAGTAAACTATCATCTAAGTCATATAATTCACGCACTTTACCAGATTTAAAAGGAACATATTCTTTCATTTTTTAGACCTCCTAATAAAAAGATTTCTATTAATTAATTATTATTATATATCAATTTTCTATTAGATTCAATACGCAATCATACTATGTGGGATATAAAAAAAGGTGAGTCTATAGACTCACCTTTTTTCTAATAAGTTTCCCACTTCTTCAATGATCAATCGTGCCAATTCACGCTTTGTCATATTCGGTATTCTTTTTGTGTTTCCGTTTGGATATAAAAAATAGCCTTCATTCGTATCTACATTAAATCCTGCATTAGATTGACTCACATCATTAGCAACTAACATATCTAACTGTTTCTTTTTCACTTTGCCAAAACCATATTCTAATAAGTTTTTAGTTTCTGCTGCAAAGCCCACCAACACTTGATGTTTCTTAGTAGCACCAAGTCCTGCCAAAATATCTGGATTTTTAACTAATTTCAAGGTCATAGTTTCCATTTTTTTGATCTTATGTTCTTCTACTTGTGCCACGCAAAAATCAGCTACTGCTGCTGCCATAATAACTGCATCTACTTGAGGATACTGCTCATCTACCACTTCTTTCATAGACATAGCAGAATCCACTGGTATATACGTTACGTGCCTAGGCACCTCTAATGATGTAGGAGCACTCACAAGAATGGTCTTAGCCCCATACATAGCCGCTTGTTCTGCAATGGCATAGCCCATTTTTCCACTAGATCGATTGCTAATATACCTGACAGGATCAATCGCTTCTTGTGTACCACCTGCTGTTACCAATATTGTTTTATTTGCCAATCGTGTAGGATCTATTGTTTCATGTAATTGTAGCTCTAACCAATTGACAATATCTTCTGGCTCAGGTAATCGACCAATTCCCTCTGTATGACATGCTAATTGTCCTACAGCTGGTTCCATAATGGCATATCCTAATTCTTCTAAATATGCTAAATTACGTTGAGTAATAGGATTTTTATACATGGCAGAGTTCATGGCTGGGCATATTAATTTTTTACCTTCTGTAGCCATAATCGTCGTGGTTAGCATATCATCCGCAATACCATTAGCAATTTTACCTATCACATTAGCTGTAGCAGGCACAACGATATAAGCATCTGCCCATGTGGCCAATGCGATATGTTCTACATCCCAATTATGGATTTCATCCCACATACTAACCGCTACAGGATATCCACTAATTTCGCCAAAGGTCAATGGAGATGCAATACGTGTGGCATTTTGCGTCATAATCACTTTAACTTCAGCACCGGCTTTCCGTAAGCGGCTCACTACTTCAATCGCCTTATAGGCAGCTATGCCACCAGATACAGCTACAATAATATGTTTACCTTTTAATACTGCCATCATGAGTTCAACTCCAAGCCAATTTATTTAATGCCTTCTTTAGTACGAACAAAGCCAATCTTTTTATTTGCAATTTCATGAAACGCTAAGGATACTGCTTTATCTGTATCCAAGCCTTTTTCATCTACCAATACAGGATCTCCATCTGTCAACTCTCTTGCCCGTTTCGCAGCAAGGGTTACCAATGTATATTTGCTGTCCACTTCTTCTTCTAATTTTAATAATGGTGGTGTTACCATCATATTCAATCACTCCTTTGTCATGTATTGCTTATAAATATCTTGAATTTTTTCTTTATTGCGACTAATTTTACAAGCTTCTGCTCGCAAAATAGAAGCTACTTTTTCTACTGCTTCATCTAGTATATCATTTACTACAATATAATCATACCGATGAGCTAACGCTAATTCTGATGAGGCTAAGGACAATCGCTTATTGATAACATCTTGTGCATCTGTCCCCCGCCCATTTAAGCGATTTGAAAGCACGCTCAAAGATGGTGGCACAATATAAATAAATACGCCATCGCTGAAGGCATCTTTAACTTGCATTGCCCCTTGAATATCAATTTCCAAAATCACATGTTTGCCTTCATCTAACAAGTCCATAACATGTGCTTTCGGTGTACCATAATAATTATCATATACCTTAGCATATTCTAAAAAATCACCTTGTGCCAATAATTCTTCAAATTGCTCTTTTGTTCTAAAGAAATAGTTAATGCCTTCTTTTTCACCTACTCGTGGATCTCGTGTCGTCATAGATACAGAGTACACTAAGTTAGGCATTTCTTTTCGTAATTCGGAGCAAATGGTTCCTTTACCTGCACCAGATGGACCAGATATGACTATTAATAAACCTCGTTCTTTCATCATCTGCTTATGCCTCTGTAGTTTCTTCTACTGCATCTTGTTGTATAATACGATGCGATACTGTTTCTGGTTGTATGGCCGATAATACCACATGTCCACTGTCCATAACTAAGACAGCCCGCGTTTTACGCCCATAGGTAGCATCAATTAACAAGCCCTTATCTTTTGCATCTTGTATCATACGCTTAATAGGTGCCGATTCTGGACTAATAATGGCAATCGCCCGATTAGCGGCTATCATATTACCAAAACCTATATTCAACAGTTTAATGCCCATACGCTACACTCCTTGCCATCACTCAATATTTTGGATTTGCTCTCTAATCTTCTCCAATTCACATTTTAATTGTAGAACTCTATCGGTAACTATCAGTTCTGTACATTTTGACCCCATCGTATTAACTTCTCGATTCATCTCTTGTAATAGAAAGTCTAATTTTCTTCCTATAGCATTAGTATCTGTTAAAGTATTTTTTAATTGTACCACATGTGCACTAAATCTTACAATCTCTTCTGTAATATCTGTCTTATCTGCCACAATAGCAACTTCTTCTAATATACGTTCTTTCGTACTTTCCAGTTTCATAGTGTCTATCATAGAAAGAATTTTATGCGTAATCCGCTCTTGATACTTAGCCACCACATCATCCTTATGACATTCAATATCAGACAACAGATGTTCAATATACTCGATTCGTTTCAACAAGTCCTTCCCTATGCAAGTTCCCTCCACTTGCCGCATATGTACTAAATTCATGAGTGCCTCTTCCATGGCATTTTCTATCAATGGTACCATGGTAGATTCATCTATCTTTATAGCATCCACACATATCCACTCTCTCGATACACTCGTAACAGCTTCAAATGGCACGTCTTCGATAGATGTAAAAAATCCTTCTTCCACTAGCATAGTTTGAATCTTTTCTTTTAACGAACGATCGATCACAATATTCTTTCCATCTGCACGATCATCTACTAGAGTAATCGCTACATCTACTTTGCCTCGCTGGATAGATGTTTGTATCATATTGCGAATCCTCTGTTCCATAGATCCTATGGGTCGATCGGTTTTAATAAAAATATCACAATACCTTGCATTGACAGTTTTTAATTCTACAATGCATTGTATGTCACCCATAACAGCACTACCACGACCAAAGCCGGTCATACTTTTCATTAGAGAGCCTCCTCATTCATGGGCCATATAGCCTATATTTTCTAATTCGCCTATTGCATTACGATATTACATATATTTCTATATAAGCTTATCATAACACGTTATAGACTTTCATAACATACTACCTAACAACTAGCAATAATTGACATGCAACACATCCATACATTGTATTCGATACTAGCCAGCAATTCCTAGTATAAGCGAATATTTGTACGTCGCACTGAGATCATTTATAAAATTTCTTTGAATATATGTTTATTTACTATTATACTATGTAAATAGAAAGGATGATATATATGAACCTAGATGGCTTAACTATGTCCGTTCTGACTAGAGAATTATCACAGGCTTTATTAGACGGTCAATTACAACGGATCTATCAAATAGATAAAACAACCTTAGTGTGTAAAATTCATACTGGCAAGGAAAATCATGACCTAGTAATCACTGTTGGCAACAAGCCGGCTATATATCTAAGCCCGCCCCTACAAGATTTGCCAAAAGAGCCTACCTCGCTTTGTATGTTTTTACGCAAACATATAGAGGGAAGTCGCATCACTACAGTAGAGCAGATTCATTCAGACAGAATTATCTGTATCCACATGGATAAACTCGAACTAAATGGTACTATATTGAGGACTAACCTCTATATTGAACTCATGGGAAAATATTCGAACTGTATTTTTGTGCAAAACGGCATCATATTAGATGCACTCATTCATGTAACACCACTAATGAATCGAGAAAGAACAATTATGCCCAAAATATCTTACGACTTACCACCTAATGCAAATCGGGTCAGCCTATTCGACTTTAATGTCACAGAAATTGAAAATTTACTTCATGCATTTCATCAAGATACGCTAAGCAATACGATTCGTTCTATTTTTAATGGATTTGGTACGCCTTTACTGAAAGAAGTACTCTATCGAAGTCAATTATCTAAGTCCATCGCTTTTGATGAAATCACCCAAGAACAGTGTCAAGCATTAGCTAGTAACCTCTATGAGCTAGGAAAAGAAATTAATAGTTCTCACCAACTGTATGAATATACATTTATGAATAAAGCAGTGATTTCTCCCATTCCCTTGCAATACGACACATTCGATGAACCTATCATGTATGATACTCTATCGAAAGCTATCGCTACTGCTATTCAAAAAAGTGGAGCCATTGCTACGGCAGATAAAGAACTCGAAAAAAAGCTTTTACAGGCCATCAAAAAAGAAGAATTACGGCATAGCAAAATTCAACAAGAATTAGATGATACATCTCACATGGATCAATATAAAGAATACGGTGATTTACTCATGATTTATGCGCACTTACCTGTCCATTACAAAGAAGAAATCACGGTCGATAATTTACTTGTATCACCTACAAGACCTATAACGATACCTTTAGATCCTCAATTAACCGTATCTGGAAATGCTCAGCGCTATTATAAATTATATACGAAATTGAAAAACCGTATCCAAAGTGGTCGCTTTCAGTTAGAACAAAGTAGCCGCAAGTTAGACTATCTCCAATCTATCGTATATAGTCTGTCTCTCTGCCAAGATAAAATGACATTACAAGAAATTTATAATGAATGTATGGATTTAGGCATTATAAAAAAATCTAAAAAGCCTCTTTCCTATAAGTTAAAGAAAGAAAACTTTATACACCTCACCTTAGATGATGGTGACGTATATATTGGTAAAAATAATAAGCAAAATGACTATTTAACCCATACATTTGCTAAACCTACTGATCTATGGTTTCACACGACTAACATACAAGGTTCCCATGTAATTTTACGATCCTGTCACGAACCAAGCGAGGATACCATTATTAAAGTGGCCCGTTATGCAGCTTTTTATAGCAAGGCAAAAGATTCTTCAAAAGTACCTGTTGATTATGTACGCGTTCGTTATATCAAAAAACCGCCTGCTTCTCCATTAGGATTTGTTACGTTTACGAATCAAAAAACGCTATATGTAGACCCAGTGGAACCAGAACTAGAATTGATTGCCAAGAGCTAACATCTCATTCATGACTAAAAAAGTACGTATACAAGCTGTCATCATTGATTTCTATGACACTCTTGTATACGTACTCTTTTATTATATTATGGTATATTATTTGGCTTGCTCATTGCGGCCAGAATTTTTCAAACTTTCCCTGTTTTGGCGCAAGCTTTCTAAGGTCTTTTCTAGATTACTTTCCACATATTTTAATACATCACCAGCATATTGAATGGAACTACTTTTTAATTCTTCAGAGGATTGATTTGCATAGGTAATGATTTCATTCGCATGTTCTTGTGCCTGTTTCACCAATTCACTTTCTTCTGTTAGTTTCGCAATATAATCCTTAGCTTGGGCGATTAGCGTATCCGCTTGACGTTGTGCATCGGCTAAAATTTTATCTTTTTCATTAACAATTCGACGTGATTCTTCTAATTCCAATGGCAACGATTCGTTAATAGAGTCAAGAATGTGCATGATATCATCTTCTTCAATCATCTTTTTTGTCGTCATTGGAATACGACCACTTGTTTCAATTAAATTTTCTAAATCTTCAAGTAATTTTTCAGTTTTCATTCTATTCACTCCTATTATTCTCACCATTAAATTTAGATTCTAAAGCAAGTTTAACTTCCTCTGGTACTAACCCATCCAATGAACCGCCGAATTTAGCTAATTCTCGAATACCTGTAGAACTTACAAAAGAATATTTATTATTCGTCATAATAAACATCGTTTCAATATCATCATCCAAATATTTAGCAAATAAGGCCCGTTGAAATTCATACTCAAAGTCACTTAATGCACGAAGGCCTCTAATGATGATATGACTATTTTTAGATTTCACATAATCATTTAATAGGCCTGTGGCAAAGTCCACTTCAATATTCGGTATATGCGTAACCGATCGACGAATTAGCTCTGCCCGTGTTTCCATCGAAAACAAAGAATGTTTAGCCGGATTTTCGCAAACAGCTACAATTAATTTATCCACCAATTTGCTGGATCTCTCAAAAATATCTATATGACCTTGTGTAACAGGATCAAAACTTCCTGGGCAAACACCTATGCGCACAAAAGCAACTCCTTCCAAGCTTATTTTTTAACACAATAAGATACCATGGTATAGCCAAATTTTTGTTCTTTTATACAAACCCAATCTTCTGGCAATATAGGAATTTCTTTTTCATGTCGTTCTAAAATAAGCATTCCATCTAGTGCTAATATATTACAACCCACTACCATTTCTATTGTAGCATTAATATAATTTTTCTCATATGGTGGATCAGAAAAAATATAATCAAATTGTTGTCCTTCTAAAAATTGACTCACGCGAGCTAAGGAGCATGATACAACATGTAGTCTATCCTCTAAATGGCAATGCTTTGCATTTTCTATTATCAACGGTTTAGTCACTCGATCTACCGCTATTGCATGACTAGCACCCCGACTTAATGCTTCAAGTGCCATGGCCCCTGTTCCTGAAAATAAATCTAATATTCGTTTTCCCGGTATCCCGTAATTCGCCACTACATTAAATATACTTTCTCGCACCCGATCTAATGTAGGTCTTGTAGTAACCCCCTTAGGTGCTTTCAATGTATGTCCTTTTGCAATACCTGAAATAATTCTCATAACTTCCTCACTCTGACGATATTATTAATTATAGTATATAACTATATAAAATAAAAGTCTTATCTTTTATAAATATGATTCAACTTTCATTTCTCGTTGCATTAATTCTGCTAATGCCTCCAATGGTGTTTTATGATTATATAATATATCATATAAAGCTTGTGTGATTGGCATATCAACATCATGTTCCATCGCCATACGATGTACAATTTCCACCGCATAAAAGCCTTCTACCACCATATTGGTTTGGCTCATAATATCATTCATAGATTGTCCCATAGCAAGTTGCTGTCCTGCAGCTCGATTTCGACTATGTTGACTCATACACGTAGCAATTAAATCTCCTATACCAGCCAACCCAGCATAGGTTTCTTTTTTAGCGCCAAAAGCAACGCCAAACTTTGTCATTTCATAAAGTCCTCTTGTTAACAAAGTGGCCTTTGTGTTGTCCCCTAGCTGCAATTCATCCACAATGCCTGCTGCCAAGGCAATAATATTTTTAGTGGCTGCTGCTAGCTCTAATCCTATATAATCATCATTCACATAGACTCTAAAATTACTAGAATTTAATGCGCCTTGTACTTGTTTAGCAATCGTCATATCTTTAGCCGCTACGACTGTAGCCGCAGGTAGTCCCCGACCTATTTCTTCTGCATGGTTAGGTCCTGATAGAATGGCTAAGTGACAATCATCACCTAGTTCTTCCTCGATGACTTTCAACAATAGGGTCCCTGATGAGCGATCAATACCTTTCGAGCATAACACTAACACAGCATTGTTAGGAATTTGCTTTTTTATAGACTGTAATGTAGTTCGTACATATACAGATGGCGTTACCAATAACACAATCTGCACATCTCGTAATGCCTCTTCACTAGATGAAGTAATGGATAACGCAGTAGGCAACATAACACCTGGTAAGTATTCTGTATTTTCTCTTCTGTTCGTTAATAGATTCGCAAATTCTGGACGACGACAATATAAATACGTATCGTTGCCTGCTTCCACCGATTTAATGGACAAGGCTGTCCCCCAACTTCCAGAACCGATAATTGCAACTTTCATATTATTCACCACGTTTCACTCGTTCTACTTTTAATTCTTTACCTTGTAATAATCTCACTATATTTTCACGATGACGAAAAATAACAAATATAGCCGCAATAGCACCGAATATAATGTATTCTACGGACTCATCAAAAGCATACATCAATATAGGAATTGATGCTGCCGCCACAATAGAGCCTAGTGATACAAATTTAAATAGTAAAACTAATATACCCCAAATAACAAACGCAATACCTGCTACTGCTGGAGATAAGGCAATGATAACACCTAATCCAGTAGCTACACCACGACCGCCTTTTCCTTTTAAAAAGATGGACCAATTATGACCAATCATCGCCATAATGCCACCTAATATCATGTATAGTGGTGAGGTACCCATCATCAGCCATACACCAATACTGCCTTTTATAGCATCACAGAAAAAAACCGGTAATGCTGCACGCCAGCCCAGTACACGATAGGTATTAGTAGCACCTATATTTTTGCTACCAAATTGACGTACATCCGTGTGAAAGCAAAGTTTGCCAATGAGTAACCCACTAGGGATCGATCCTAATAGATAGGCTAGTATAAATTTTCCTATAAGCATACTTTCATCCATTACTCATCGTCCCTTCGTTTACCACGCAATATAAGACGAATCGGTGTCCCTTCGAATCCAAAGGATTCACGCAATCGATTTTCTAAAAAGCGCATATAAGAAAAATGTATCAATGTCGGATCGTTAACAAACAAGATAAATGTAGGCGGTTTTACGCTTGCTTGTGTCATATAGTAGATTTTAGGCGTTTTACCATTTCGTGATGGCACAGGATTGACCGTTTGTGCATCTGCTAATAATTGATTCAATGTACCTGTAGCAACACGTCGATACTGTTGTTCGGATACAAATTTCAGCATATCTGCTAACCGATGAATACGCTGTTTCGTCAATGCAGATGCAAATAGAATGGGTGCGTATTGTAAAAAGCCTAGTTCATCATAAATATCTTCTGTATAGTGAATTGTTGTTTTACTATCTTTTTCTACCAAATCCCATTTATTAACAACAATAATCATGCCCTTTCCAGCTTCATGCGCATAACCAGCAATTTTTTTATCTTGTTCTGTAACTCCATCAACGCCATCAATCACAAGCACAACTATATCAGCCCTATCTACAGAGCGCAAGGAACGTACAATACTGTAGCGCTCTACGGCTTCTTCTATTTTTGATTTTCTCCGCATGCCAGCTGTATCAATTAATACAAACTTCTGTCCTTCATGCGTCCAATGGGTGTCGATAGAATCTCGTGTAGTACCTGCTACATCACTAACAATCACCCGATCCTGTCCCAATAGAGCATTCGTTAAGGACGACTTTCCTACATTAGGACGCCCAATTAACGCCACATGAATTGTGTCTTCTTCGTCTTGCTCATTAGTTCCATCAGGGAAGTAACTAACTACCTGATCTAGTAAATCTCCTAAATTCATTAAATTTTTAGCAGAAATACCAATAGGATCTCCAATACCCAGATTGTAAAATTCATAAATATTCGGTTCTTGGTTGATACTATCAATTTTATTAACCACGAGTATCACCGGTTTGCCACTAGTACGCAAAATAGTAGCCACTTCTTCATCTGCATGTACAATGCCTTGTTTACCATCTACAACAAACAAAATTACATCTGCTTCTTCTATGGCTAACTCGGCTTGCAAGCGCATCATTTTAGGAATCACATGGCTATCTTCATTAATGAATTCAATGCCCCCTGTATCAATCATCGTGAATTCACGATTTAACCATTCCCCATCAAAATAAATTCTGTCACGAGTGACACCAGGAATGTCTTCTACTATAGAAATGCGTTTATTTACGATAGCGTTAAATAGTGTAGACTTTCCCACATTAGGTCTCCCTACTACTGCCACTAAAGGTTTTGCCATATATTCATCACCTCTGTCCTTGTCATATTAATTCATTATATATTTTACCATACAATGACTGGTTACACTAATAATAAAAGGCTACAGCAATACGTACCGAAGTACATACTGTGTAGCCTTATATAATTTACCGATCAACTGAATGGTAAGATCAAATTATTCAGCTTCTTCAGCAACTTCTTTAGATTCCATTAATTCAGTTAATGCCAATCCTAATTTCTTAACATCTTTATCTAAAGAAATAATTTTAACTTCTATATCTTGACCACGAGTCAAGTAATCTTCTACTTTAGCATTTCGTTGTTTAGTGATTTGTGAAATGTGTAATAAACCTTGAATGTCATCATTAACAGCTACAAATGCACCGTAAGCAACTAAGCGAACCACTTTACCTGTAATAACATCGCCTACATGCAATGTTTCTTCCGCTACATCCCAAGGAGATTTGCTTAATGCTTTTAATGATAAGGATAATTTGTTAGTTTCTGGTTCAAACGATTGTAATTTCACTTCAATTTCTTGACCTACAGTTAACACATCTTCAACTTTTTTAATTTTTTGCCAAGAAATATCGGAAATGTGAAGTAATCCTTCAATGCCACCAATATCAACAAATGCACCATATGGCATAATCTTACGAACAATACCTTTGTAAGTTTCGCCAACAGTAATATTTTTCAAAGCTTCTTCTAATTTAGCTTGTCGTTCTACTTCAAGTACAGCTCGACGAGAAAGAACTAAACGGTTTTTCTTTTCATCGATTTCTAATACTTTCGCTTCAAATTCAGTATTTACTAAGCTGTCAAGCGATTTAACAAAATGTACATCACCTTGGCTCAATGGGATAAAACCACGTAAAGATTTAACAGTAACCACTAAACCTGCAGGAATAGCGTCGATACCTTTACATACGATTGGTTCATCTTTTTCTTGTGCTTCGATGACATATTGCCAATCTTCGTCTTTAGCCAAACGAGTAATAGAAAGATATACAGGATTATCTTCTTTAATATGGTTCATAATAACAGCTTTAATTTCATCGCCATCATGAAGAACATCTTTAGCAGATGCAGGTGCAGGATATGCAATTTCAGATTTATTCAAAACTGCTTCTGTCTTTAAACCAAAAATAGATACATAAGCACGTTCATCTTCAATCTGTACAACTGTACCTTCAACTACGCAACCTTTTTTTAGATCCTCTGCTTTCGCAGACTCAGCTGCTAATAATTCTTCAAATTCTTTCATTGTCTTAATGACCTCCTTAATTATCCAGTCAGGAGTTGATGCTCCGGCTGTGACCCCTACTGTCTGTGTGTCTTTAAACCACGCCAGTTGTAATTCAGTAGCGGTTTCTATGTGATATGTAGTACAGCCAACATCGCGACAGACCTCTGCAAGTCTAGTCGTGTTGCCCGAGTTTTTACCACCTATCACAATCATAAGGTCCACCTCTTTAGCAAGTGCTACTGCTGAACTTTGTCGTTCCTGTGTAGCCGTGCATATAGTTTTGAAAACCTTAAGATTTTTAGACTTAGTCTCTAATATGTCTATTATACTTTGAAATTTAAATTGTGAAAAGGTGGTTTGTACAACAACTCCCATTTTTTCCACGATTGGTAGATTTTTGGCGTTTTCTTCCGTTTCAACGATTATAGCTTTGTTTCCAGACCACAAGTTAATACTTTTGACCTCAGGATGGTCTTTTTCACCCAAAATCACCAACGTCATACCTTCTTCAACAACGGAAGCTGCGTCACGTTGTGCTTTTTTCACGTGAGGACACGTTGCATCGATCACATCGAGGTCTCGACATTTTGCTTCTTCATACACAGCAGGTCCCACTCCATGAGATCGAATAATAACGGTCCCTTCTGGAATATCCTGCAACGTATCAACGCTCCCCACCCCTTTATCAGCTAATTTCCCCACTACTTGAGGATTATGAATAATCGGGCCCAAGGTATAACTTTCTCTATCACTATCAGCTGCTTCTAGAGCCATTTGCACTGCTCGTTTAACGCCAAAGCAAAAGCCACAATTCTCTGCTATTTTAATTTCCATATAGCATAACCTTTCTACTGTATTTTACTATTGTGCATGATGTAGCACTATTATGTGTTATAGTATGCCTAATAATTCCCTTATATATTTAGATATATACTGTAATCTGCTAGCACACATCACTCTACATAAACTATTCTAATTTCTAGTATAGTTCTTTCCTATTCAATGATACTCTACTCCCACTAACTGAAAACACAGGAGTTAAAAAGTCTAACATTTACTATTCAATACTAACCTAGTTTTACCAATACTCTTATGATGAATAGAAATGCTTCTAATCGTACTGATTATTGTACATACGGTTATAACATAAATCCACTGCGATATGGTGTATGTTCATAACGTCCGCTTTCATAATCATCTATCATCCGCTGAATAGCACTTTTTACCGTCTCATTAACGGCCTTTATATTTTCAGCTGTTGCTTTATCTTTACGTACAGGAATCAAATCGCCAATAATAATAGCCACACCATGTCGTTGTATATCATAGGTTCCTATCGTAGCAATCGGTACAATGCCAACACCTGTACGTAGTGCTATAGATGCAGCACCATCATGAAACCTGCCTAATTTACCAGGTTTTTGTCTAGATCCTTCAGCAAAAATTCCCAACACTTCTTTATGTTTCAATAACCCCATCGCATGACGTATAGCAATTTTATCAACTGTACCTCGATGCACAGGAAATGCGCCTAACCAAGTACAAAAAAATCGTGAAATGGGATTAACGAATAGTTCCGCCTTAGCCATAAAATGTGCATGACGCGGAATGGCATACCCTAATACAGGCGGATCAAAATTGCTCAAATGATTCGGAACAACGATAACAGGGCCCTCTTTAGGGAACTCATCACGACCATAGACTTTTGTTTTATAATACCAACCAAACACAATGCTAAATGCACTGCGCCATAAAAAATTACCAAATTTATTCATCTTTGATTCGCTCCTGTACTAATGATAAAATACGCTTCACCGTTTCATCAAAAGACAAATGACTAGAATCTACCACGATTGCATCGTCTACACACATCAATGGAGATTCATCACGATGTTTATCCATATAATCTCGTTTTTCTACGCTTTCTTTTATCGTCTCTAATGACACGGACTGATCCACTGCATGCACTTCTATCCAGCGACGTGTAGCCCTTGTTTCTACAGAAGCGGTTAAATATATTTTTAATTCTGCCTGAGGTAACACAATAGATCCTATATCGCGTCCATCCAAAATAACACCACCAGAGCGTGCCATAAATCGTTGGCGTTCCACTAAATATTGGCGAACACCTTTATAAGAAGCTACTGTGGACACTGTATCATTAATCTCTTGTGTTCTAATTAAAGGCGTAATGTCAACACCTTTCACTTCAATCCGAAATGTATCGTCCACTGGTTTCATAATCAACTGTAATTCTGGCAACAAGGCCTCTACGGCAGCTTGATTAGATGGATCAACGCCTGCATCTAATACAGCCCATGTAACGGCACGATACATAGCGCCTGTATCAATATATAAATAATGTAGTTTCTTAGCTACTTCTTTGGAAACACTGCTTTTACCAGCTCCTGCTGGTCCATCAATAGCAATGCTGATTTTTGGATGTTCCACTGCATACGTCCTTTCTTTCTAAAAATAGCAATCTACTAATCGTGTTATAAGTATGTATAATCAACAGTTTCTCTGTCCTACCTATATGATGTACTAGTGTGTACTTTTTAAAAAAGCACATCCTACATCATAAAAGTTTCTCATACGCTGAACATAGTTAGTTCTCACATTGCATCCCCATGCGTAATATGCATAGCTGCTACATAGGCGGTAGAAAAAGCGGCTTGTAAATTATAACCGCCTGTGAAAGCATCAATATCGAGTACTTCACCAGCACCATACAATCCTGTGACCAACTTAGACTCCATCGTCTTAGGATTAAACTCTTTTAAGGATAATCCACCAGCCGTTACAATAGCCTCCTCAATGGGACGCATCTTTTTAAAAGTAATTCGCATATGCTGTAACACACGAACTAAGGTCAACCGCTCTTCTTTTGTGATTTGATTAATGAACTTACGTTCATCTAGTCCTGCTAACGATATGACAATAGGGATTAAATGACTTGGCAATATATCTTTCATACCATTTACCAATTGTTTCTTTGAATATAGGGAAAAATCTTTTTGTAATCGTTTATCCAATACATCTGCTGAAAGAGCTGGTTTTAAATTAATCTCCAAATAGATGGGCTGTATGTGTTTTTTATCTAATTTACCAATTGTATGGCTCAATGACAATATAATAGGACCCGTAACGCCAAAATGAGTAAACATCATTTCTCCAAATTGTTTGGCTTGTACTTTACCTTTTCCTATGACAGATACTTCCACATTGCGAAGACTAAGTCCCATAACAGTGCGAACCCATGATTCTTCTATCTCAATGGGTACTAATGATGGTCGTAGCGGTGTTACGCTATGCCCTACAGCATTAGCCATAGCATATCCATCTCCCGTAGAACCTGTTAGCGGATAGGATTTTCCACCCGTCGCTATAATCGCCGCATCACAGTAATATGTGTCACGATCTGTTATAACGCCTACTACCCTATTATTTTCTACTTTAATAGACGTAGCCCGTTCTCCCAAATGCACATGAGCACCATATTGTCGCAACACTTTCATAAACATATTGCGCACTTCAATAGCAGAATCGCTAACGGGAAACACGCGGCCACCCCGTTCAACTTTCGTTACTAAGCTCCAACTATGCAATAAATCCAATAAATCTTGATTTGTAAATCGCTCATAAGCACCATATAAAAATTTACCATTACCTGGCGTATGTTTTATAAATTCACTCATAGGAGCGGCATTCGTAATATTGCAACGGCCTTTTCCTGTGATTCCCATTTTCATGCCCACTTTATTCATTTTTTCTATCACATGAACAAGTGCACCTTCACGGGCAGCAATAGCCGCCGCCATTAAACCTGCAGCGCCACCACCAATTACAACGACACGTTTCATAGGTCTAACACCGTTCCATTCTGTTTTAATAAGCGCACTTCCGTGTCTGTCAATTCTCTAAAAGATCCACGTTTCACGCCAGATAAAGTCAAGCCTGCATACATGGTCCTTTTTAAATTATGTATCTTATAGCCAAAATGCTCAAACATACGACGAACTTGTCGATTACGTCCCTCATGAATGGTAATCAAAATTTCTGTTATATTCCGCCGTGCATCATAGCCCATATCTGTCACAACCGCCGGCGATGTCATGCCTTCTTCTAAAGGAATACCTTGACTCAACATCAATATATGCTCATCTGTCATAGGCCCTTTCACTTTAACTTCATATGTTTTTTCTACTCCTTTCGACGGATGTGTTAACTCTTGCGCTAACTGTCCATCATTAGTAAGAAGTAATAATCCCTCTGTATTATAATCCAGTCGTCCGATTGGATAAATCCGAAAACGACATCCTTTCATATAATCCATAACAGTCGTGCGCCCTTCTGGGTCACCAACAGAAGTAATAACCCCTTTCGGTTTATTAAATAAATAATATACAAATGGTTCTGTAGCTAATAATTTACCATCTACTTTCACACGATCACGGGCAGGATTAATTTTCACACCCAATTCAGTTATATACTTACCATTAACTTGAACGTGGCCTTCTTTAATCAATTCTTCCGCTTTCCGTCTAGAAGCGATGCCACAACTAGCAATAAATTTTTGTAATCGTTCCATGTCGATCCATAATCCTTTCAAATTCTATGTATCCTTTGTATGTTTAGTTACAATCTCAGCCATTTCTTCCTGTAAATCATCTAATGAAGAAATTCCCACACTGCGCAGGAATTCATCTGTAGTGCCATATAATATAGGTCGCCCTATTGTATCTTTGTGTCCCAACTCTGCTATAAGTTGTCGTGATACTAATTGTTTAATCACTTTTTCACTATTTACTCCGCGAATTTCTTCAATATCTGCTTTTGTAACAGGTTGCTTAAATGCTACAATCGCTAACGTTTCAACAGCTGCTGATGATAAGGTATCTTCTTTCTTTCTAATTTTATTAATGTATTTGTGACATGCACTGGCACTAATTAGTTCCACACCTGCTCCAGATATTCTAATTCTAAGCCCTCGATCAGCCGCTATTAGCTCCTCAGATAGCACTTGCACTTTCTCTTTTATATCATCTAAAGAACAAGAAAATATATCTGCTAACATGTCTAATGATATAGGCTTAGCTGCCGAAAACAATACGCCTTCTATATAAGCACTTTTAATTTCTTCGTCTTTCATCATGGTGCTCATTATCTAACTCCTTATCATCTACTGCTCGAATGAATATACTATCTTGGTCTTTCTCATCACTATACAATGTTATATGGTGCTGCCTAAGTAACTCTAATATGGCTAAAAATATAGTAACCATTTCACTACGTGAGTTGGCCTCTTGTAAAAGTATAGAAAATAGTATCTCTTCTTCTTGTTGAACTCGCATCCTAACTAATTGCATCATTTCATCAAGGCTCAGCGCTTCTTTTTCTACGTGCACTTTGGGAGAGGCCTCTACCACTTCTGGTTTTCTTGTATACGCTGCCGTAAACAATTCGTATAAATGTGCTAGTTCTAATCGATACACTTTATCTTTGCCAATAACACTTACTTCTTCAGGACGCGTAAAAGAATAGCCATATCTGTCACTTTTATCGATTAAGAAAGCCGTTAATTCCTTAATATGCTTAAATTCAACTAATCGTGATACTAATTCATCTCGAGGGTCCTCTTCTTCACAAGTAGTGACTAGTTTAGGTAATAGCATGCGCGATTTAATTTGTAATAAAGTGGACGCCATAACAAGAAATTCACTACTATAGTCAATGTCAAAGTGATTCCAATTATCTAAGTACGATATATACTGAGATGTAATTTCTACGATAGGAATATCACAAATTTCAATTTTATGTTTTTCAATAAGGTGTAACAATAATTCTAACGGGCCTTCAAAAACATCTAATTTATAACTATAATCACTCATACGCTCCTACGCCAACTCATATATCACATATATTCTATACATTCTATCTAATTATAAAGTAATTTACTAGAAAACTCTAGTAGTATAAATAATGCTCCCCATATTGTTTTTTTTTATTTCATCTGCTATCTTTAAATATAGTGAAAATATATATCAAATCTCTACACAATATTTCTGTTTTAGTTATGAAAGAAAGGCGTCCTATTATGTCGAACATATTAAGGCAACTGCGTCATAACCCATTATTCGGGTATGGAGTTATCGGTATTATTATTTACTGTATATTAACAATCATTTATACTCCTATCACACTAGGGTTAGACGTAGAAGATATTACTATTCTAGCCGTACCAACTATTGTAGGCTTGTTTTTATTTCAATATTTTCTTGGTCACACACTATTACATCGTTCCTTTATAGGTCATGGAATTGTGGCTATTCTTTGGGGTGTTACGTTTCCTGTTCTCTTTCATTGGTCCTATATTAAGCCCTTGTATTTTTATGAATTTGCCAATGATTTTCTCTTTGGCTTAGTTCTCTTTATTGGTATGTTTTTATTACAATATATTTTCACTATTCCTCAACGCTATCCGCGTATCATTGCTGCTATATTTGCAATTATCAGTCTTATATTATCAGAAATTCCTTTACTTCAAATTGGCTATTACGTGTCTACTTGGCATTGCTTAACACCTGCCAGTTTAATGGCTCTATATATGACCAACCCTGAAGAAGCCTGGGGATTCTTAAAAAATACAGCAGGTATATTAGGTTTAGTCGGCATTGGTATATTTCAAATCGTCTACCTTCTATTCTTATACTGGTGTCATAAACAAGTGATACACATTGTCGATTTACATACCACACGGCCTATCCGTACTGCGATAGCAACTATTCTCAGTGTACTATTTATTATTTGTGCACCTATCTTCTTGTTCCCTAAGACATGCATTATTTCTAATTGGGGTCAAGTAATCGATTATGTAAAACAAATGCAACAATATAACACGAACCATCATCAGATTTTTGATTCATTCCAATTAAGCACTAAAACCACTGCTGCACAAACAGTGCCTGGCACAGTCATTCTAGTCATCGGCGAATCTGGTTCTCGTGATTATATGAAAGTCTATAATCCAAACTTCCCTTACGAAGATACACCTTGGCAAAGTGAAATGAGTCATAATCCTAATTTTACATTTTTTGACAAAGCTTACTCATCATATCCTCAAACAGTACCAAGTTTAGAAAGAGCATTAACTGAACGCAACCAATACGATGATAAACCATTCTTAGAATCTGTTAGCATTTTAGATGTGGCTAAAAAAGCTGGTTACACTACAACCTGGTTTAGTAACCAAGGTGTATACGGCGAATATGATACAGCTATTTCATTAATTGCTAAAACATCGGATACTGCAAAATGGGCTCATGAATCCTATGCTTTTTCTGATCGCTATGATGGTTATTTATTACCTTTATTAAAGGAAGTAGATCCTACTAAAAACAACTTTATTGTAATTCATATTATGGGCAGTCACATTTACTATAATGATCGCTATCCATCAGAATTTAGCAAATGGAAAAAAGGGCCTGTCCCAGAAGGCTTAGAAGCCTATGCTAATAGCCAACTATATACAGACTGGTTATTACAAAGCATCTATACTTATGCACAAAACAATTTGAACCTACAAGCGATGATTTATTTTTCGGATCATGGTGAAAGTGTAGATAAATCCCATAATCCAGATAATTTCGACTTTACAATGGTACGGATTCCATTCTGGATGTATTTATCACCGGCTTATCGAGCAAACTATCCGAATACAATCGCTGCATTGAATGCACATCAACATGAATACTTCACAAATGATTTGCTCTATGATGCATTAGTAGGTATATTACATGCTCCAAGTGATCATTATGATAAAACACGAGATTTTTCAGATCCATCGTATCGATTTAATCTATATAATCTAACTACCTTATTAGGAACACAACCATTAACCAATGATCCTAATTAACTAACAATTCCATTACATGTAAATCACTAAAAAGATAAAATGCCGATAGAGCTAGGTATTTCCTAGCTCTATCGGCAATCAAAACAACACGTTTTGTCCTATAACCCACATTCAGCGAATCGTGCAATAAAAAGCATATACCCTATTATGCATAGGAAACCCTATGTACAAGGTATACGCTTTTATAGTATATGCGGTTAATAAGTAGATAGTAACTAATACGCTATTATACCAATGGTAAGCGAAGGTGTACAACAGTTGTCACTTTTTGAGGGCTTAATTTATCTACATTTTTCTTAAAACCTAATGCATTATACAGTTCTACCGCACTTTCCATACTAGGCAAGCTATCCAGTAACAATTCTTTGTAGCCTAACTCTTTAGCTTCTTCTACGACAATTTTAGCCAAACTCATGCCTAACCCTGTTCTTCTAAACTCTGGTCGTACAAACAAACGTTTCATTTCAGCATGTGCTGCATCAATTTTTCGAATTGCTACGCAACCAGCAGGCTTTCCATCCATATAAGCGATATAGAGTCGTTCTCTTTCAGATTTATACTTATCGCCTAAATCATTGAATTCTTTACTATCACACCCTACGCCTAGGGATCGAACATATTCTGTAAACAATTGCTTAGTTTCTTCTAAATGTTCATGACCATCTCGTAATTCAAAATTCATACATATGCCTCCTATCACACCATTCCCCATATGTACAATTATATATGGAGCCATATTAATAATAGAATCTATTACTAAATTCATCATACCATATAATTAAATAAATCTATAATATAATATTTCTCCATTCCTACTATAAACTCCTGCTTTACAAAGAATATTTATAATAGTTTTTCAATTTCTTTTTCTGTAAATACATGAATTCCTTCATCTTTTAGTGCTTCTGTTAATATGCCATCACCAGCGATTAAAGTATGTGTGAAAGTACCATCATAAATAAAACCGCATCCACAACTTGGACTATTCGCTTTCAAAAGTGCTACTTTGCAGCCATATTGTTTAGCTAATTGTACCGACTGACAAACGCCTTTTTGAAATTCTCTAGTGACTACTACGCCCTTACGAGTAATAACATCTCTACCCCTTCTCTCAGCTGGCGTTCTAGGTGTAGGCAATCCGCCCATCACTTCAGGACAACAAGGTATCAATGTATATCGCTGTTGCAATAACTCTATATGGGAAATCCGATTATCCTTTCCATCATAACGGCAAGCAATACCATATAGACACGCGCTAATAAGTAAGGGTTCTTTCATAATGATGCCTTTCTAATCTATTAACTACACTGATACTCTACAATTACAATAGATTAGCAGTTAGCCCTATAATCGCTTTTTGTATATAATGCACATTGAGCTACTTTACTATTCTAGTATACAACTAATCAGTGCTGTCCTCATAGGAACGATTAATTATTTTACATGTTAAAAGAATTCTACCATTTAATAATGATAAAAAAATAGACTAACTTTTGTTAGTCTATACATGGTGCCGAGGACCGGAATCGAACCGGTACGATTGTCTCCAATCGACGGATTTTAAGTCCGTTGCGTCTGCCTGTTCCGCCACCCCGGCATGGGTATTGAGCGGTATAGTTTTTATTTGAATGTGGAGGCGGCACCCAGAATCGAACTGGGGAATAAAGGTTTTGCAGACCTCTGCCTTACCGCTTGGCTATGCCGCCACATTATTGGAGCGGGAAACGAGATTCGAACTCGCGACCCCCGCCTTGGCAAGGCGGTGCTCTACCACTGAGCTATTCCCGCATATACATGGTGCCTCAGGACAGAATCGAACTGTCGACACACGGATTTTCAGTCCGTTGCTCTACCGACTGAGCTACCGAGGCAACTTGGCGACCCCGATCAGATTTGAACTGACGATCTTCGCCGTGACAGGGCGACATGTTAACCGCTACACCACGGGGCCACTTACTTATTACCGCCTAGCTGTCAGCTAAGTGGTACTCTGTAAGTATATATGGTTTAAGGTGTTTTGTCAACAAAATTTTTAATGTTTTTTTTCTCCTCTCCTAGCACACTATTTTCTGAATGGCCTGGTAAAATACAAAGTCTATCATCCCAATCCAGCACACGTTGTAGTGTACTTTTCAGTTCTTTTTGATTTCCATTGTAATTATCAAAATTACCTATCTGATTACGAAATATAGTATCCCCTGTAAATAAGTACCCTTCGATTTCAATCATCACAGATCCTGCACTATGTCCAGGTGTTTCATGTATGAAAAAATGAAACGGTCCTATGACTAACTCTCCCTTATCAAGCTCCTTACAAGCCGTAGTAATCAATTTTTTATACGCTGATGGGCGCCGTCTAATCACGTGCAACAATTCATGATCGCGCTTATGCAAATAGGCTGGAATCTGATAATACTCACATATATCATCTAATGCGGCTATATGATCACAATGGCCATGTGTTAATAACACTGCTAGTGGTGTCGTATCGCCTACCATTGCTTTAATCTGTTCCCCATGAAAGCCAGGATCAATAATAATCGATACAGATCCTTTTTTGAGTACATAACAATTCGCTTTATATAGTCCTAATGGACGTTTCACAATAGAAATGATAGAAATCACCTCTCATCAATATTTCCACCCACAAACCAATCACATGCTTTCCCCTAATGAAAGTCATCGGTGATGGCAAACAATCATCATTGAAGATAGCCCATTAATGACGTCGTTTCCAAACCACTTTATACCGTTGTGTCCGCGTTTTCGTAAAATATCCTTCCCAAAATGTAGGGTGAAACATAACAAAAAATGTAAATAATTCTAAACGCCCTAGGAGCATATCAACAATGCCTATGCATTTAGCGACACCTGACAAACTTTCAAAGGAATCGGTAGGCCCAAACTCGCCAAAGGCAAGACCCACATTACCTAATAGTCCGGCTACGCATTGAATAGACTCACCTACAGAAATCCCCGTAGCCGTCATGCCTAATATCGATAATGCAAATACCCATAAATAAAGAAAAAAGAATTGATGGGTCATAGCCAACCACTTTTCGGGCATGGGTTTACCATTCACACGAATCGTTTGGACCATATCCGGATGGATTGCTTTTCGCAAATACAGAATGCCACTTTTAAAGAGGAGTATAATGCGAATAATTTTCATGCCCCCCGTTGTGGAACCACTACAACCGCCAAAAAATGTAGACAACAATAACATAGTTTGCGCTAACGGTGGCCACTTATCATAATCAACTACGGCAAAACCAGATCCCGTTTGCATCGATATGAGTGTAAAAACCGAGTCATTCACGGCGCGGAATAAAGTACTATTCGTTTGAAAATATACTGATATAAATATAACGGAAATGCTCAACGATAAAATAAGAAGATACATTTTATACTCAAAGTCATTCCAAACCGCCTTAATTCCTTTTTTCAAAACACTATAGTAAACGGTAAAATTACCTCCAGCTAACACCATAAATATGATGAAAATATAGCGAACTAGATAATTATCGGTATATAAAAATGCACCATTTTGATTGGGGGCAAATCCCCCTGTTGATACTAATGACATGGCTAAATTAACCGCATCAAATGCACTCAAACCTGCTAACATCAGTAATATGGCACAAATAACTGAGAAAAATACGTAAATGCTCCATAATTTACCAGCCATCGACTGAATGCGCGGCAACACCACACCAGGTCGTGGCACAGACGCTTCTGCATTAAATAGATGTGCCGAGTCGGCTCCTAAATTTTTCAAAAATGCTAATACGAGGACAATAATCCCCATGCCCCCCATCCAATGGAGAAGACTTCGCCACAACACAAATGTTTTTGGTAGGTCGTCAACATTACTAATAATACTGGCGCCTGTAGCTGTAATGCCCGATACAGATTCAAATAGTGCATTCACTCCTGTATCGATAATGCCACTGAGCAGAAATGGAAGTGCACCCAGCAACGAAGTTATGACCCATGTGGCTCCTACCACTAAAAACCCATCTCGCAAACTAAACGCTTTCGATGATATGCCATAATAATATAAACAACCACCGATACAACCAGCCAAAACAGCAGTTATTAAAAATGATAGATACGGTACTTCAAATATGATACTATACCCAAAAGGAACCAGGAGTAATGCGGAAAATATCAATATTAAGTAACCTAACAATTTCATAACAATTTGAATACGCATAATGATTCTCACTTAATTTATTGCAAATATTTCAATAATTTATTGACGAATTCTGGTAATGTAAAAATAATAATATGATCCCCTTCAAAGACAACAGTAGCCCCTGTAGGAACAATCGTTTTATTGTCACGCACAATAGCTCCTACCAAGCCTTTCCCTGGCAATTTCACATCTTTTAATGCTTTTCCTACAACGGGAGAAGTAGGACTAATTTTAATTTCCACTGCCTCTGCTTTAGCACCTTCAAACGTAGATATACTAATCAATCCTTCTCCTTTACGAACAAATCGAAGAATTTCTCCAGATGTTAATAACCGTGGCGAGAACACAACATCAATTCCTACTTGCTCCATAAGGGTAATATATTCAGGTCGTCCTACACGAACTAGTGTTTTAGGAATTCCTAAATGCTTTCCTAATAAGGCCACTAATAAATTTAATTTATCATCATTGGTTAAACAAATCATGACATCGCAGTCTGAAATTTCTTCTGCTACGAGCAAGTCCGCATCAGTGCCATCGCCACAAATGACCATAGCATCCGTCACTTCCATCGCTAACTGTTCACATCGAGCCATATCTTTTTCAATGACTTTAACTTTATAGCCCGCTTTCTCTAACAGTTTTGTTAAATTTCTCCCTATCAAGCTAGCGCCTACAATACATACACGATTGACTAAGGTGCGCGACTCTACAAATAAGGTGCTTTCTAATTCTTCAATGCCTTCTGTGGAACCTAAGAAAAAGACACTATCATTAGGATATAGGCAACTTTCACCATGAGGAATAATCATCTCTCCTCCACGCAAGATACCTACCACCAGTACACTCCCAGGAAATTGAATATTTTTTAATGGTTCACCTAAAATAGGCAAGTCATCGCGTACTTTAAATTCCATAAGACGTACAGCACCTTTAGCAAAATCTTCTACGCCCAAAGCAGCTGGTGTTTCCAATATTTGAAATAATTCTTGGGCCGTTACCATCTCAGGATTAATAAATAAATCAACGCCTAGTTGTTCATGAATCAATTCATTTTCTTTAGTTAAATAGTCATTATCACGTATACGTGCAATCGTTTTTGGAATGCCACCAATCTTAGCAATGGCACAGGCTAGCATATTAACTTCATCCGAATCAGTCACAGCAATCAGCATGCCTACATCATCCATCCCGATTTCTTGTAATAGTGATAAACTAGCTCCATTTCCTTGGACAATATTTACATCCAACGTAGTTTTTAATGTGTAAATCCGTTCTTTTGATTTTTCAATAATATAGACATCATGTTCATCTTGTATTAGTCTTTGTGCCAATGAATAGCCAACTTTACCAGCACCAACTACAATAATTTTCATCTACATATCCTCTAATCTCAATTAGTATCTCTATGCGTCATAGTTTCTTTTAAAAAGTTAGATCCTATTTCTGTTAAGAATGTCCATCCATCCTTTTGAACCACTTTCTGTTCTTTCATAAGATGACCTAAGGCACGTTTAAAAGCCGCTTTGCTAATATGAAACGTATCATTAATAATATCGGCTGCCGATTTGTCACTATAGGGCATCTTACCATTACGTATATATAAATAATGCATAATGGTATCTCCATCAGTTACTAAGGCTTTTTCTTTAACTGGTCTCATCGATACATTCACACGGCCATCGTGGCGCTTAAATGTAATGCGTGCAGAAATCATTTCTCCCACTTTAATAGAACCTATCATTTCAGAACGATGTAAAAAAGCAATCCATCGTTCTGGAGTGATAACAAAAGCCCCATCACTGGTTATATTATACACAGCTCCTTGTACAGTTTGACCAATTTCTGCTTCTGTAGCTGGTTTAGAGGCCCGTCGCATCGCATCGTCTACATCCATGGATACGGCTAATCGTCCTGATTTATCTTCATACAGACGTACCCAAACTTTTTCCCCAATTTGTGGCCTACCACGCATTTCTGCATGGGGCATAAAAATTCCCCGTTCTGTCCCCACTTCTACAAAGGCGCCAAAATTAGTCGTATTAATCACATGAGTGTAACCGATTTGTCCTATTTTCATAGCAGGCAATCTCATACTCGCTGTAAGGCGTCCCTTAGGATCCTTATATAAGAATACTTCTACCATATCACCAATAGATACGGGGTGCACTTGTTGATCCTTATGCAATAAAATGTCGTCATTAGTATTGCCCGTCTTTCCATCAAGAAAGGCACCTTGTTCACTAGTACGCAATACTTGTAAGGTGGCAATCGTATTTTCTAATAAAGCACTCGCCATAGATTAAACCCCCTCAAATTCTACTTCTATAGCATCACTCCAAAGTTGTTCTAACCCATAAAATCTACGCGATTCATCATTTCCAAAAACATGACAAATAATATCGCCAAAATCCAGTAAGATCCACTCTCCTTCACGGTATCCTTCACGATGCAGAACCGTAAGGCCTTCTAATGCAGCCTTATCTTCTATTTCATCAGCAATGCTTTGTGATTGTTTACTATTACTCGCTGTGGCAATTAAAAAATAATCACTCATAAAGGAAACTGTCTCCATATCGAGTATTTTTATATCAGTCCCTTTTTTATCAAATGCTGCTTGTGCTAAATTTAATACACTGTCTTGAATATCTAATTTATTTTTCATTATTATATCGTATAGGTACGTACGCTCGTCACTATACGTCTCCTTTCTATGTGTTATCAACAATTATTACTACTATATGCCTTGTTCCTTAGTCAGATCCGTATCCACATCATCTACTTTTTTATTTTTAGAAGAATGAACCACTTCCATTTCATCAGTATTTTCATCTGGAGATACAGTGCCCATCGTAATGCCAATCAACCGTTGTGCATCAGTAGGATTAATAGTCCATACTTCCTGTGCTGATGGCAATACTTCTTTAGTACCTGCCAAAATATAGTAGTGAATATTATCTTGAGGCAATGTACGCAAAGAAAATGCTAAGCGCATCATATCAAATGTGCTAATATTACTTTCATAATGATCCCATATACGCCATATATGCCATAGTTTAGTAATCGTATAGGATGCATCATAGGAATTTAATATGGCTTTCATAAATCGTTCTTGTCGTTGCATACGACCTAACATATCATTGCCATCATCGGCATAGCGCATATAGCCATAGGCACTATCCGCTGACAAAGCCTGATACCCTTTAGCAATTTGAATATCTTGTATGCCACTAGTAGCATCTGTATGGTACATATCCGTTTCCACGAAGAAATCTGGTGTTCCTAACACTTGTAAAGATTGTTTAAAAGAATCTTCATCTACAATCATATAGTATGGAATGGTAATATGAAAAATGTCTTCTACAACAGCCTTTGTAAGATCTATGCCTCCGGTACTATAAATAGTATTAATTGTTTCTGCCGTTTTCTTATCGCGACTTTCAATTTTACTATTTGATGGAATCCCTATAACATCTACATTGTTCTGTTCTTTATTGACAGATACTAAAAATAAAGCATCACCTTGAGTTGGATGTTCATTGTCACGCCCCACAACTAATATATACATAGGCTTATCTAAGGCTTGTTGTTTTAATGGTGTAGTACTCATCAAGGTCTGTGTCTCTGTAGTAGAGGCCGTCTCATTTTTATCAGTAAATAGAGATACCACATGGTTAACACCTGCTATCGTAACACCACAAATAATCAACAAGGCCAATATAATTCCAAATAACCGTTTCCAACGAAACGATGTGGAGCGTCGCTGTCTACGTCGCCGTTTTCGTCGTCGTTGTTGGTCCTTTTCTATTTCTTGTTCTTCCTTATTCATAGAATGCACCCTCACTCACATGACAATGATGAAGTCTGAAAATAATATCATTGCGACCTAATATAGTGGTGCTATAAATTTCTTTTTTTTGTTGTATTAAAAAAGAAATCGTATTATCATAGCCTCCTAATACAGCTTGATCTAGATCAGTGTTAGCTAATTCTCGCAATCTATCTACCCCGTCAAAATCACGATTCACTTCGATATAATCTGCTACAAATATAATTTTATCTAAGGTTGACATACCTATTTTTCCTGTGGTGTGCACGCGAATAGCTTCGAGTATTTCTGTGTCTGTCACATGATAAACATAATTCGCCACAATAGCGCCTACAACACCATGTAGTAAGGCCCCATCTTTCATCATTTGTGAATCGACCACTTCATTCGCCACTTGTAACCATCTATGCATCTCTGCTAATGAAAGTTCTTTAGCACAATCATGTAACAAGCCTGCCAATCTAGCTTGTGTAGGATCCGCACCATAGCGCTTAGCTAGTGTTTCAGCCATATCAGTCACACCTATACTATGGGTAAAGCGTTTCGGTGTGAGTTTTCTCGATAAATCTTGATAAATTTCTTCAAATGTCACTGTCCTAGAACCTTTCTGTTTTCATAGGTAGATGATGTATCACACTAATCTAGATATATCATACACCTATAATAAGTAATATCACTCATACTATTAGATACGCTAAGTCTTCTATACAACAGTCTACGCATACAACCATTGTATTCACACTTATAATTGATACTCCACTGTATACACAAACTTGTCTAATCTTCATAGGCCACTAATACGTACTATATTCATACTACGTAATGCCCTATATCTCATATCTAGCAATGTATACATGCTCCATACTAGAATACATATGGTCAACAAGACTATGTGCCTATAGGTTTTACTAAGTTATATGGTACTGTACCTATTTCTATATATACAAGTACAGCATAGATAAGAATACTAATAATTAGCACCATTAAGATTGCTTGTCCATACGATATCCACTCATAACGACCTTTATCTGTTTGTATGTATTTATAATATGCTTCTACCATAGCTATGAATCGCTGTATCACCGTATTTGCCCCTTGCCATGTACATAATATTTATAGGATGTTAAGGCCTGTAATCCCATAGGTCCACGGCTATGCAGCTTCTGCGTACTAATACCAATTTCTGCACCAAAGCCAAACTCAAATCCATCAGTAAAACGTGTAGACGCATTCACATATACCACTGCCGCATCAACAGAGTTCATAAATACTGTCGCTCCTGTTTCATCTTCTGTAATAATGCATTCTGAATGATGTGTGCCATATGTGTTAATGTGTTCGATGGCCTGTGCAAGTGAGTCGACCACTTTGATATTAATCATCAAATCATTATATTCCGTAGACCACGCTATATCACTCGCCAAATTACTTTTATCATAGTAACTGCATACAGTAGTATCACCATAAATAATGACGCCCTGTTCTCCTAAGGCCTCGCAAATAGGTAACAAGCAATCTTCCACTCTATCACGGTGTATCAACAAGGTTTCTACCGCATTACACACCGATGGACGCTGCACTTTTGCATTGATAATAATCGGCAATACTTTCTTATAATCCGCCTGTTCATCTACATAAATATGACATACTCCACTTCCCGTTTCAATGACAGGCACGGTACTTGAGGCCACCACACGTTGAATCAAGCCAGCACCCCCACGAGGTATAGCCACATCAATATACTCTCGTTGTTTTAATAGTATAGGCACCACAGCTCTATCTGTTATAGGTACTAATTGAACCGCTTTTTTGGGAAGTCCTACGTCCACTAATGTTTTTTGAATAAATGCGACAATGGCCTTATTTGTTTCCATCGCTTCTTTTCCACCACGAAGGATAGCTGCATTTCCACTTTTCAAGCATAATACGGCCGCATCTACCGTCACATTGGGTCTTGCTTCATAAATCATAGCCACTACCCCTAATGGTACAGCTTTCTTTTCAATCATTAGTCCATTCGGACGATGAATAGTTTCTAATATACCACCGATAGGCTCCTCCAAGTCAGCTACTTGACGTACGCCTTCCACCATCTCTGAAATTCGTTTTTCATCGACCCGCAGGCGATCGAGCATCGTCGTACTTATGCCAGCTAACTTAGCACGCTTCATATCAAGCTCATTCGCCTTAACTATATCACCACTATATCGTTTCAATGTGTCGGCTATCGCCAAGACAATGCCATTCCTATCCTCGGTAGACAAGAGTTGCAGTGTGGCGGCGGCTTGTTTTGCTGCTTGTCCCATAGAAGTACAAATAGCAGTATATTCTTTCATTACATCTATTTCTATGTCCATACTGACTCTACCTCAATATCACTAAATTATCACGATGAATTACTTCATCATATACCGTATTCACTTGCAAAAGTTGAGGAATCATTTTAGTTTGTGCACCTTTAATCGCATTAATATCATGACACGAATAATTAACAATTCCTCGCGCAATTTCTCTATCCTTATGATAGATGCTAACTGTTTCGCCTTCACTAAAAGTACCTGTCGTACCGATAATACCTGCTGGTAAAATACTCGATCCTTTGTCAAGAACAGCCTTGGCACATCCTTCATCAATGGTAATAGACCCTTTTAATCGGGCCCCAAATGCCATCCATCGCTTTTTAGTATGTGGATGCGTATCGATAGGTAAAAAGTGAGTACCTACCGGTTTGCCTAGTACAATATCACGAATATTTTCTTCTCGTTCGCCAGAAGCGATGACCATGTGAATGCCCGAATTAGTAGCAATATGTGCAGCTTGTATTTTAGTATACATGCCTCCCGTTCCTAATCCAGAGCCGGCACCGCCAGCAATATCATACAAATGAGGTGTAATTGTTTCAACAGTTTCTATGATGGTAGCCGTTCTATCCTTCTGAGGATTCGCCGTATACAATCCATCTATATCTGATAAAACAATTAACAAGTCTGCTTCCACAATGCTAGCTACATGTGCCGATAACTGATCATTATCACCAATCTTAAATTCATCAATGGCTACCACATCATTTTCATTAATAATCGGAATAACACCTAAATTTAACAAGGCCATCAAGGTATTACGCAAATTTAAATAGTGACGATGTGATACGCTATCTTCTCTAGTTAATAATACTTGGCCTACCGTTCTACCATATTCACGAAATAGCTTTTCATACATATGCAATAAAACGCCTTGCCCCACAGCAGCGGCAGCTTGTTTTAAAATCATATCTGTCGGTTTTTTATCAAACCCTAATGGTGCTAGTCCTGCACCTACGGCGCCCGAAGAAACGAGGATCATCTCTTTACCTTGATTGGCTAAATCTGAAATCTCTTTTACCAAGGCTTCCATACGATGTAAATTCAAATGGCCACTCGGATATGTTAATGTACTACTTCCTACTTTAACAACAATACGTTTAGCCTGCTGCAATGCGCCTCTCATATATACACCTCAAATGCTCTACCAGTAACTACTAATTAGGAAGAATAATCTTAGGCTCTTGTTTTGCCTTATAGATAACGCCATTATTGCCAATGACTTGTACTAATTCTGCACCTAGCATATCTGCTAGCGTTTGAAATACATCCTTATCCTCTGGACTATTTGACAAGTTTTTTACTTTAATCAGTTCTCGTGCTAATAAAGCAGCTCTAGCACTATCAATTACGGAATTTTCCAAACCATTTTTTCCAATCATAACAACTGGTGCCATCGTACTTGCCAACGCCCGTAAAAATCTTTTTTGTTTACCTTTCATCATATCTCCTTTACTCTTGGAACGTAAATACTTCATCGCCAATTCGCACTTCATCGCCTTCTTTACAGCCTTTTTCTTTCAATTTTTTATCCAATTCCATATATCGCCAAATGCGTTGGAATCGTCGAAGTGATTGTTCGTCGTCCATATTTGTCATAGCCACAAGTCGTTCAATACGCTTACCAGTGATAACAAATGCTGCATCATCACCTCGTGTAATCACAAATTCCACTTCTGGTTTTGGCTCGTACACAACTACATCCTCATTCGATTCTGGATCCGGCACAAAGTTTTCTACCCAATAATACGCGCGTTCCATTAATTCTGTTAGCCCTTCTCCAGATAGGGCGTTAATAAGAAATACTTCATACCCTTTATGTTCAAAGTATTCTCGTACAGCAGTAATCTGTTTTTCGTCTTCAACTAGGTCAATTTTATTCAATGCAATAATCTGCATTTTATGGCTTAATTTTTCAGAGTATTTTTTTAATTCCTCATTAATAGCTGCAAAATCAGCTTTAGGATCACGGCCTTCCATCCCCGATACATCAAGGACATGGATTAAAATGTTCGTACGTTCTATATGACGCAAAAAATTATGCCCCAATCCAACACCTTCACTGGCGCCTTCGATTAATCCTGGAATATCCGCCATAACAAAACTGCGATGATCTACTAGGTTCACAACACCTAACACCGGTGTCAATGTCGTGAAATGATAGGCCGCCACTTCAGGTTGTGCAGCTGACACTTTTCGCAAAATGCTGGATTTGCCTACGCTCGGATACCCCAATAAGCCTACATCGGCCAATACTTTTAACTCCAATTGTAACCAAAACTCTTCACCTGGTTCACCTTTTTCTGCAAATGTAGGGGCCCGATTCGCACTGGTTTGAAAGTGAATATTGCCTCGACCACCTCGACCACCTTTAGCAATCACAAAGGTTTGTCCATCTTCTGTTAGATCACAAAAAATCTTACCCATTTCTTCTTCCTTAACGACTGTACCCAAGGGAACGGGGATAACCATAGGTTCTGCACCACGCCCATACTTACCTGCACTTTGTCCATTTTCTCCAGCTGGTGCTTTAAATAACCGTTTGTATCGAAAGTCTACCAAGGTATTAATATTTTTATCGGCTTGTAAAATGATATCGGCACCTCTGCCTCCATCACCACCACTAGGGCCTCCATTAGGCACATATTTTTCACGGCGAAAACTACTCATACCATCGCCGCCATCGCCAGCTTTTACAAAAATTCTAGCACGGTCTATAAACATATTGTATTTCCTTTTCTATTCATGTACTAAGTAGGCGGTCAAGCCTATATCCTGTATTCGATAAACCTTAACCGCCTATTACTATTTCTTATCTAAAATTTCTAAACATTTCTGTATTTGACTATCCAATACATCTTTATAACTTGGTCGTTCTCCTTCTGGTAGAGGAAATTCTACATCTGGTTGAATCCCGATTCCATCAATCACTCTATCATTAGGTGTATGATATTTAGCAATGGTTACTTTAATACCTTCACCGCCAACACTAGGCAATACGGTCTGTACCGTACCTTTACCATAACTAGTAGTGCCAACGATAGTTCCCACTTGACGGTCTTGCACCGCACCAGCAATAATTTCTGATGCACTAGCAGATCCTTTATTAATTAATACCGTCATAGGAATGGATGGTTCTACCCCTTCAGATTCATAGTAATCAATCGTACCCGTCCGACTTTGCACCGTTACCAATATGCCTTTAGGAATGATATAATTAGATACTTCTTGTGCTACATTAAGTAATCCACCTGGATTGTTTCGTAAATCCAATACTAATTTTTTCATTCCTTGTTTTTGTAATTCTTCATAGGTACGTGCAAAATCTTTGCCCGTATCTTCTGCAAATTGACTAATTCGTATATAACCTACATCAGGTGTTAACATTTTACCTTTTACAGTAGGTAATTTTATTTGTTCTCGAATTAAATCAATATCTTCCATACCACCATTATGAACAACCGTTAACGTTACATGCGTATTAGCCTCACCACGGATTAAGCTAGCCGCTTCATTAAGTGGCATTGACGTAATATCTTTGCCATCAATTTTAATAATTTTATCGCCACTTACAATCCCGGCTCGATCCGCTGGTTGGTCTTCAATAACACTCATAGCCTCAAGTCCACCTGATTCAGCAGCTCCCAAAACTATACCAACGCCACTATATGTACCAGATGTGGCCGATAACAATTCATGAAATTCCTCTCGATTCATATACATACTATGTGGCTCATTTAGTGATTCCATCATACCTTTTAAAGCACCCGTAAATAAGGCATCTTTAGTTACTGGTGTCATAAAAAACTGACTTGCTGTATAGTAGGTAAAGAAGAATTTCACCGCTCCCAATGGAGAGCCCGATATATACCAAAAAGTAAGCCACATCACGACTATACCCGATATGAGAACTTTTAATACTCTATATATCCAAATTCTACATTGTTGTAAATATTTCCTATTCATATTATAAATATCCCATAGGATCCACAGCATCGCCATTTACACGCACTTCAAAGTGAACATGCGGCCCTGTAGAGTTTCCTGTACTACCTGCGTATGCAATAACTTGACCTTTAGACACTGTTTGTCCTGCTGATACAGCCAATTCAGAATTATGACCATATAATGTAGATAGACCATTGCCATGATCTATAACAACGGCATAGCCATATCCGCCATACCATTCAGCGGCAATAACTGTACCACCATCGGCTGCATGAACTGGTGTTCCTTCATCCACACCAATATCAATACCGGAATGATAAATACGTGTTCCCCAAATAGGATGAATACGATATCCATACGGTGATGTAATTTCGCCGTTAACAGGCCAACTAAATGTGCCCGTACCTTGTACATAACCAGCACTACCAGACCCCTGTGCAGAGGAAGCGGCTGCAGCACGTTCTTGTTGTCGTTGTTTGATCAATGCACTGATCTGTGCTGACGAAGCCTTTAATTCTTCAATCGCCGCCATCGCCGTAGCTTTATCATTTTGTGCTCGTTCTAAGACAGCATTTCGTTCCGCCTTTTTCTTTTCTATGAGTGCCTGCTTTGCTTGTGCATCTTTTTCTAATTCTACAATCTTTGCTTTATCAGCTTCTAATGTTTTCTTATGTTCCTCAATTTCTGCCCGTTCTTGCTTGATTGATTTTAATAAGTTAATATCAGAATCAATAATACGCTTTAAAATTTCTAAGCGATTCGCAAAATCACTAAAGTCTTTGGAACCAATCACAACATCTAAATAACTCAATCGCCCATTAATATAAATATCGCGAACGCGCTTATAGAATACAGCTTCACGACCTTTTAAACGCTTTTGTGCTTCTTCCATTTTTTTCTGTGTCACCGTAATTTCATTTTCAGTGGCTACACGTTGTTTTTGGATAGCAGCCAAAGCCGTCTTTGCTTGATTCAATTCTTCTTCAATGGCTTTTAACTGTTCAGACACCGTACCTATTACAGTTTCTGCATCTGCTTTTTTGCTATTTTGTGCATCCATTTGTTGTTGAATGCCCGTCAATTGATTGGTTAAGTCTTCATCGTCTGCATAAATGTAAAGAGGTGTCATAAGAATGGCCCCGCAAAGTGCCATTGCCACTAAGCGAGATGTAAGTTTACCTTGTTTCATGTGTACCCCTTTATCTATACTTTCATGTATTGTTTTAGAGATATCGTACTACCAATAGCTCCTACAACAATGCCCACGCCCAATAAAACGCCCATAAGTTGATAGAAGAATGGGTACATTGGAATCAATGGGAAAAAGGCTAATGATTCAGATACTTCTACGGTAATAAAATGGTAGAATTCCCATACGCAGGCAATGGCAATCAATCCACCGATAGCCCCTAACAGCATGCCTTCAATCAAAAATGGCCAACGAATAAAACTATTGGTAGCGCCTACATATTTCATAATCGCAATTTCTTTACGACGAGCAAATACGGTTAAACGAATCGTATTAGAGATAATAAATAAAGTCGCTGCTGCTAAGAATGCGATTAGAATAATGCCCCCAATGCGGATAACTTGTGTAACTTTGAATAATTCTTCCACCACATCTTGTCCATAATGAGAACTTTCTACTCCAGGAAATTGAGCTACCATTTTAGCGGTAGTTTTTACATCTTCTGGATTTTCAAAGGTCAATACGTAGGAATTAGGTAATGGGTTAACACCATTTAAGGCATTGACGAGTTGTTGTTGATCACCTAAACGTTCTTTAAACTCTTTCATAGCTTCTTCTTTATTAACGAATTTAATTTCCTTAATTCGTGGAATTGCCTTAATCTTTTTGCCGACTGCCATAATTTGGTCCGTTGATAGATCGTCTTTCAAATAGATGCTAATTTGCACCTCATTTTCAAGACTGGCTGCCATATTATTTAGATTAACAACGCCACAAATAAATACGCCTAGCATAAATAATGATAATGCTACGGTGGAGATGGAAGCTAATGTCATAAGTCCATTTCGTTTCATCGACTTAATGGCTTCTTTAATAAAATAGTTACTTGTTCTAATTTTCATTGAATTCAGCACCTCTCAAATTATCACTAATAATACGGCCTTCACTCAATGCAATTACTCGTTTATTCAAATAGGTCACTAAGTCCATATTATGTGTCACCATTACCACTGTTGTACCTAGATTGTTAATTTCCTTAAATAAATCAACAATTTCTTTACTAGTAGCAGGATCGAGGTTACCTGTAGGTTCATCAGCAATCAATACTAATGGTTTGTTCACAATCGCACGAGCTACTGCTACCCGTTGTTGTTCACCGCCACTCAAATCTTCTGGCAAGTCGTCGGATTTATGTAACAATCCAACCATATCCAACACTTCATTTACCTTTTGTTTAATAATTGATGGTTTTTCCTCAATTACTTCTAATGCAAATGCAACATTTTCAAAGACCGTTTTATTAGGTAGTAAGCGAAAGTCTTGGAACACGATACCTAACTTGCGACGCAAGTAGGGTATCTTGCGTTTTTTGATACGACTCACATCAATATCATTAACCACAACTGTACCCGTATCAGGTAATACTTCATGGGATAAAAGTTTTATAAATGTAGACTTACCAGCGCCACTCGCCCCAACGATAAGTACAAATTCTCCCTTATCAATGTGAATGGATACATTGTCTAAAGCCAATGACCCATTATCATAGACTTTATTGACATTCTTAAATTCAATCATAGGTAACTTCCTTTTCTATTTTTTAGCAATAATAGCTTCTACAGCTGCTACAATATGTTCAGCAGTCAATCCATATTTTGCCATAAGTTCTTTCGGTGTGCCCGATTCGCCAAATGTATCTTGTACGCCAACGAATTGCATTGGTACTGGAGCTTCAGTTACTACTACTTCGGCAACAGCTGCACTAAGGCCGCCTATACGATTATGTTCTTCCGCAGTAACAATAGCACCTGTTTCACGAGCAGCTCGTATAATGGCTTCTTTATCAATTGGCTTAATGGAAGCCATATTAATAACGCGAACACTAATGTTTTTATTAGCTAATTGACGACTTGCTTCCATCGCTGGTCCAACTAAGGCGCCACAAGCAATAATAGTAGCCATAGTCCCATCTATTAATTGTTGACTTTTTCCTGACACAAATTGATAATCATCTGGTGTTGTATCATCTACACCAGCACGACCAAGCCGTACATATACAGGACCTTCATAGGTAGCTGCCCATCGAATCACAGATTCTGTTTCTTTTCCATCGGCAGGCACAACTACCGTCATATTAGGTAGAACTCGCATGCAAGCAATATCTTCTAAGCTTTGATGCGTAGCCCCATCTTCTCCTACGGTAATACCTGCGTGAGTGGCACAAATCTTCACGTTTAATTTAGGATAACATACGGCATTACGAATCTGCTCAAAAGCACGCCCTGTGGCAAACATGGCAAACGACGATACAAATGGTACTTTGCCAGCCGCTGCCAAACCTGCGCCAACACTAATCAAATTTTGTTCGGCTATGCCCACATTAAAAAATCGTTCTGGAAATTCTTGTTTAAATACATCTGTTTTAGTGGATTTAGATAAATCGGCATCTAAAACAATAATATTGGTATTTTCTTTACCGATTTTTGCTAACGCCTGTCCATACGCTTCACGAGTTGCCTTTCCCATTATTCTGCCTCCAAAATTTCTTTCACAAATACTACAGCTTGTTCTTCACTTGGTGCTTTACCATGCCAACCAGCTTGACCTTCCATCTCAGAAACGCCTTTACCTTTTACAGTGTGCATAACGATAGCAGTTGGTTTCGTTGTACATGCTTTCGCTTTCTCTATGGCATCATGTAATTGTTCTATATCATGACCATTTACTTCTAACACATTCCACTGAAAGGCCGCAAATTTTTCTGGTATTGGTAATGGCGACAATACTTTCGTCACATCTCCATCAATTTGTAATCCATTAAAATCTATGAAAGCTGTTAAGTTATTAAGTTTATAATGACCTGCAAACATAGCCGCTTCCCACACTTGACCTTCTTCTAATTCACCATCGCCTAAAATACTATATACACGATAGTTTGCATGGTCAATTTTACCAGCTAATGCCATACCACATGCTGCGCTGATTCCTTGTCCTAGAGAACCAGTAGACATATCAACACCTGGTGTATGTTTCATATCTGGATGTCCTTGTAACATATGATTGATTTTACGAAGATACAATAATTCTTCTTTAGGGAAAAAGCCTTTTTCTGCTAACGTAGCATATAAAGCAGGTGCTGCATGTCCTTTAGAAAGTACAAGCCGATCACGGTTGGACATTTTTGGATGTTCTACATCTACATTCATTTCTTTAAAATATAGTAATGCCATAAGATCTGCAATAGATAAAGAGCCACCAGGATGACCGGATTTAGCTGCCGTAACAGCCTTTACAATACTAGCACGAATTTGTTTTGCTTTTTCTTGAACTAATTGTTTTTCTTCAACTGTTAGCATAGTCAAAGGACCTCCATTCTAAAATAGCTGTGATAGATACTTTTCTAATCTAATAACGACAATGCAATATGTGCAGTTTTCAATGACTCTTCTTGCAAAGTTTCAATCTGTTTAAAAGACTGCTCATATACGGATTTATCAAGCAATAATTGTTTCACCCGCTCCACTAATAAGGTTTCATCTAGCGAGTCTAATGTACCTATGGGGGCTTGTCCTATCATGTCTAAAAAATTAATAATTTTAGGATCATAGGAAATACCCACTACTGGTTTTTTCATGAGTGACGCAAATACCAACGCATGTAATCTAACGCCAATCATCACATCTACACATCCAGACAACGCCAATAATTCTGTAGTTGTATAGGTTCTATCCAATAGTATCGGTCTATGTTTCATAAGTTCACTTATTTTCTGTGCTTCCAGAGTATCTTCTGGATGCGACATGGGAATAAAAAGAACTTCCGCATTCATTTCTTCTTGTAAAGTAGTCAAAGCCTTAGCTAATGAATGTCTATAGCTCGTTGCCTGTTTCCACGAGCGCACACTCACGCCAATACGATACTTTACACCTGATAAATTATACGCTTTCAACAAGCGTTTGCCAATCGTCGTATCTACTGCATGCATAGATAATACTGCATCTGCCGTAACTTTGATAGGTGGTTTGTGAACGCCTAACTCTAACAATTCGTCTTTCGATATTTGGTCGCGTACAGTAATCATCGTTACATGATTTAACACGTTTGCCACGGCCCTTTTCGCCAATTGTCTTGTGAGTGGCCCTATCCCCTGCGCATAAATCATAATCTTTTTATGCAATACAGTAGCAAGAAAAATAATACTTAAATAATAGTATAAGCTGCGGTGACTCGTTACGTCTTGCAACAGACTGCCACCGCCACTAATGAGCAAATCGCAAGACCATAAAGAGCGTATAATTGATAGCAATGAAAATCTGCCTATCGATGTAACACCATGTTTGGCGGCTGTATCTCTTGGATTACCTGAAATGACAGTAATTCTTGCATCGGGAATTACTTCTAACATAGCTTCTAAAATAGCAGATAGCATAGCTTCATCACCAGCATTCCCAAAGCCATAATAACCAGAAATCATAATTCTATTCATTATGAGACTCCTCTTTTTGATACCAATGAATGCTATACATGATAAAACGAATAACTATGATGGCGATAATACCAATCACAATGCCCATCCACAAGCCATCCAAGCCACGCATAATAGACATATAAACAGGTGTCCGTATATGACAGAAGGTTTCTACCATAGATGCAATACCAATAACACCAGCTACTGTAGCGATAAAATGTACGATAACTGGCCATTTTTGTAAGCATGCTACAACAGCGATAAGGAAAGCAGGATGTCCAATCAAAAATTCTTTTTCTCGTGGTCGTGCATACAAAGTGTTTTCCAAGAACCTTCTCAATGCCACTTCAATACCTGGTACAGGTACGCCAGCTGTATGTCCACTACGGCCCACAAAAATCCATGCAATACCAGCTAATGCAGCTACCAAAACGAGTACATATAATTTAATATCTATGGTGAAAAATTCTACCAAAAATTTCTTACCTTCATCTACCGTAGTAATCGTATTACCTTTCCACAGTGGAAAGCGTTGTAAGAACGCAATGGCGGTCAATATAATCGGTAACACAAATGTTAGTTTCACACCTCTAAAGATTGAAAACTCCATAAAAAATCTTGTATTACCTAACATACCTGCAATGAACATACCTCCAATGGCGGCTAAACATGCAGCAACCACTAAATAAATGACCGCACGAACCGTTGCTTGTTTCCAACCACCTTGATATGAGCTCTGTTTCTGTTTCATATGATCCATCGCAGCCGTAATCGCTACTACTGGAGCTGCCACTGCCGCCGCCAACGCCCATAATTGTGTAATCACCGTACCATTTGTAACTACATATAAAACCACAGATAGTAATAATAATGTACATAACAACACTACCTGTTGTCGTTGTCCGATAACAACTAACATAGACAACATGAATACAGATAAGGCAATCGATCCAGCCATAACAAGCACTACTAGAATAGGACTCGGATTATATGGTGGGTATATAGATGGTGCGCCAAAAACAAAGTCACGTTCTTCTAACTTATCTTTCACCGTTTTCATATATCCAATACTCGTAGCTAAGGCAGTCTGATTGCCGACGCCCTCTTCGTAAATTGGATATAAATTAAAACGAATATTACGTTCAATATCACTAATATAAAACCATTGCGCTACTTCATTAGGCGATAGCTTTTTCATTTCTTCTTTAGTAACAGTGTACAGTCTACCTACACTATACTGATTGCCTACGGCTAACTCATGAAAGCCCATTTGTGGATCATACTGCAATTGATTAACAGCTTCAATTCCTACTACAGGAATTTGGTGCTGTTGTAACAATGTCTGCATCACATCTAAATGATTAGGATATCCTAATACCTCTTTACCAACAAACACAATTCCATCTATACGAGATAATCCGTCAATCCGTTTAAAGACTAGCTCTACGTCACTTCGTGTTTCATTTTTAAAGTTCGATGGTCGCACCACCACATTAAAATCATGAGCAATCACTTCTTCCGCTTGCAAGCGAGAAATACTTAACTTCATTTTCTTCAATGAGTCAAAAGGTATTCCCTTAATTTCTATAACAGGACCATATACACTATTCAATATAACCACACGATTAGCCCCTAGTCGATGTTCTAGATCCTCGCGGATTTCTTTAAAATAGCCTTCTTTTCCTGCAACGGGGAATATATATGTGGCCCCATCAGCAACCTGAGCGCCAATAAACTCAACATGACTGGCATCAATGGCATGCATAACGCGTACTTGCCCTGCATCATTTGCTTTTTCTAACGTACGATCATAGATGGCCATTGCCGTAACGCCAGCCTCTTTCAAATCTTTAAAGGCCTCACTAGCTGGTCTTTTCTCATAGGAAGATGCACGAAGTACTGCATCATAGTCTACAATATTTTCAATATGATTTTGTGCATGTTCCAAATGATGACGTTCATACACAAGATATAACGCTGAAAGTAAGCCTATTACAATGATTAGGAATAGTATAGGCGAATATAGTTTTCGTCGTTTCTGAATATTTTTCACAACAATTCCTTCCTAGTTAGCACCTGGTGTAACAAATACATGAATTTCACCATTCTCTAACACAACCCGTTCGGCTTGTGCGGCGATAGGGAAATTCGAGAAATCATAAATCGCTACATCTTTTAATAAAGCTGAATTAAGTCCACCTACATTGATGCCATTAATCGCAAATCGTTGAGGCACAAAATAAAGTTGGTTTTCTTTAATTGCCAACACGCCCGCAATCGTAGCTTTTCCTCGCAAAAATCCGCCTACATCAATATTACCAGTCAATTCAATCGTATCATCATGTACAGTAACACGAGCATTATCTAGGCCTTTAACGGATGATTCCATGAACGATTCTAAATCTTGTGATGTAATCGTTCCTTCAATCTCACCAGTTCCTAGCCCCGTTAAGACTACGCGTTGCGATATAATAAGTTGAATCGGATCAACCGATGCATGGTTCACATGCACCCGCACTTCTGCAAAATTTAACTTTCCTAATTTTGCATTTTCAAATTCACCTACAAATGAATCAATCTGTCCTGATGCCATTTTAATAGCTGGAGAAGATTGTATGTCTACATACCGTGACTCTGCATGTAGTTTATCGCCCAGTAAGGATTCCATTTGATGACTAACAAATGTTGGCAATACCACTTGTGCTATCGCTGTTACTATGGCTGCCACCACTACAAGAAAAACAATTAACTTTTTCATTTATCTTCTCCTCAATAGTAATTATACTATTAAATTAGCTTCTTTCTTTAAATAGCCTTCCATGAACATATCAAGATTGCCATCCATTACCGCTTGTATATTGCCTGTTTCTACACTAGTTCGATGATCTTTCACTAGATTGTACGGATGGAATACATAGGAACGGATTTGACTGCCCCATTCAATAGCTTGATAATTTCCGCCAATTTTAGCTTTTAACTCGGCTTGTTTTTCTAATTCAATTTCGAATAATTTAGCTCTCAATAATTTTAAACAAGTTTCTCTATTTTGCAACTGAGAGCGCTGTGTTTGGCATTGAACAACAATGCCTGTCGGTCTATGTGTCATACGCACCGCTGAGCTGGTCTTATTAATATGCTGTCCGCCTGCTCCGCTAGCACGAAATGTATCTACATCAACATCTTTCATATCAATATTAATATCTACTGTATCATCAATTTCAGGCATAACATCAACTGCTGCAAACGAAGTATGTCGTCGTGCAGCCGCGTCAAATGGAGAAATCCGTACCAATCGATGGACTCCTTTTTCTGATTTCAAATACCCAAAGGCATTTTCTCCTGACACCATGAAAGTAGCACTTTTAATCCCCGCTTCATCACCAGGTAGTTCATCCATCATGGTAACTGAAAAGCCTGCTTTTTCTGCCCATCGCAAGTACATTCGAATCAACATAGATACCCAATCTTGTGCTTCAGTACCACCAGCACCAGCATGGAATGTTAAAATGGCATTATTATGATCATATTCGCCACTTAACAATAATAATATCTCTTGTTTATCTACCAACTCTGCAATATGTTCAAGATGTAGAGAAATTTCTTTTTCCATCGATGGCTCATCTTCTTCAATCGCCATATCTAACATCAACTTTGCATCGTCAATATCATTAACCAATGTTTTATAATTATCTACTGCCGTTTTCAACGCAGTCGCTTCTTGAGAAATTTCTTTAGCTTTTTCTGGATCATTCCAAAATTCAGGATCACTCATTTTTACATCTAATGTAAAAATTCTATCTTCTTTTTGAGCAATGTTAAAGTGAATCCCTCATTCCATAAATACGCTCCTCCAAATTGCCAATGACACCTTTTAAATCTTCTAGCAATTGGTTCACCCACTTTCTATTTATCTTTTACTCAATACATTATCAACTTTAGCCGCATCATATCATGATACATACAGAAAATGGCACTTGCAAGAAGATGTTTCTCCTTGGCAATGTGCCATTCACACAAGTCTTAATCTATGTTTTGTGGCTCCAACACATCGTCATGGTGGGTCTGTGCATCATGTAAATAATCAACAGGTTTTTCTTCTTCTACGTTTTCAATAAATTGAGCACGAATACGGAATAAATACATAACTGTTTCGTCTTGAATTGATTCAATCATATTTTGGAACATGTCATAGGCTTCAAATTTATATTCCACCAATGGATTTTTTTGTCCATACGCACGAAGGCCAATACCTTCGCGTAACATATCCATATTATCTAAATGTTCCATCCATTTTCTATCCACAACGCGCAACATAATCGCTTTTTCTAGCTGGCGCATCATAGATTCACCGAGTAAAGATTCCCGTTCTTCATATTCTACATGAGCAATATCTAATAATTTTTCCTCTAATTCACCGCGGCCTAATTCTTCCATATGCGCAACAGTGAACGTTTTCGTATCAAGGAAATAATTGCTTAAATGCTTTGAAAGTCCTTCATAATCCCATTCTTCTGGATATAACTTTTCATCGGCAAACCGATCCATCGCTTCAAATACAATTTTATCAACCATTCCAATAATTGTATCCTTCAACGATTCATTTTGTAAAATCTTGTGACGTTGTTCATAAAGCACTTCACGCTGTTGATTCATAACATCGTCATATTCAAGAATTTGTTTACGAATTTCATAATTTCGATTTTCAACTTTTTTCTGGGCTTTTTCAATGGAGCGAGTAATCAAAGCATGTTCAATCGGTTCATCTTCTTCCATGCCCAATTTATCCATCATACCCGCAATATTATCGGCGCCAAAAATACGCATCAAATCATCTTCTAAGGATAAGAAGAATTGTGAAGATCCTGGGTCGCCTTGACGACCGGAACGACCACGCAACTGATTATCGATGCGACGACTTTCATGTCGTTCTGTCCCTAAAATAGCCAAGCCCCCTAATTCAGGAACACCTTCACCTAAGGCAATATCGGTACCACGACCAGCCATATTAGTAGCAATGGTAACCATTCCTTTTTGTCCCGCTTGTGCAATAATTTCTGCTTCCTTTTCATGATGTTTTGCATTTAGCACATTATGTGGCACACCACTGCGTTTTAACATATCGCTCAGTTCTTCTGATTGAACGATAGAAGTAGTACCAATCAAAATTGGTTGTCCTGCTTTATGTCGTTTTACTGCATCACGTACAACGGCTCTATATTTAGCTGCTTTCGTTTTAAAGATTAAGTCTGGTAAATCAAGTCGTATTAATGGTTTATTAGACGGAATAGGCCACACTGCTAAACCATAGATATTACTAAATTCAGTTTCTTCAGTTTTAGCTGTCCCTGTCATGCCTGCTAATTTATCGTACATGCGAAAATAGTTTTGGAACGTAATCGATGCTAATGTTTGACTTTCCCGTTCTACTTTCAATCCTTCTTTTGCTTCAATGGCTTGATGCAATCCATCAGAGTAACGACGGCCAAACATCAATCGTCCTGTAAATTCATCTACGATAACTACTTCGCCATCTTTAACGACATAGTCTGTATCACGATGCATCATCGCATAAGCTCGTAAGGAACACCCTAATAAATGATTAAGCTCAAGATTTTCTTGATCATATAAGTTCTCAATGCCTAACATTTTTTCTACCTTCGCAATCCCTTTTTCTGTAGGCGCTATGGTTTTTTGTTTTTCATCAATTACATAATCTTCATCTTCGCCGGCTTTTAAACGAGGCACAATCTTAGCCAATGTGTAATAATTATCGGTAGACCGCTCACCTGGGCCAGAAATAATCAATGGCGTACGAGCTTCATCAATCAAGATAGAATCCACTTCATCCACAATGGCATAGTGCAATGGTCGTTGTACCATTTGGCTCACATCACTAACCATATTATCTCTCAAATAGTCAAAGCCAAATTCATTGTTGGTTCCATACGTAATATCTGCGGCATAGGCGATTTTACGCTGTTGATAATCCAAGTTAGATATAATCAAACCTGTCGATAGTCCCAAGAAATTGTACAATTTACCCATTTGTTCACAGTCACGAGATGCTAAGTAATCATTTACCGTAACCACATGAACCCCTTTACCAGTCAAGGCATTTAAATATACAGGCAATGTGGCAACTAAGGTTTTACCTTCCCCAGTTCTCATTTCTGCAATATTGCCTTTATGTAATGTAATACCACCAATTAATTGGACATCGAAGTGTCTCATTCCCAATACGCGTTTAGAAGCTTCACGAACAACAGCAAACGCTTCTGGTAATAAGTCATCCAGTGTTTCCCCTTTTTCTAAACGCTCTTTAAATTCAGTTGTTTTAGCAACTAAAGAAGCATCACTCAATGCAATATATGTATTTTCTAGCGCATTAATTTCATCTACAATTTTACGCATCTTTTTTATTTCTTTAGCACTATTATTGCCTAACAGTTTTTCAATAAAACCGAACAAAAAAAATCAACTCCTTAATGAGTATAACGACATATGTATCTAATTAATTCTATCAAAAAAGCCTAGAATAGTCAAAACAAAGAAGCTGATTGATTAGGAATATATAGTATGTATTCCTAATCAACCAGCTATATCACAAATTTACTCTATGTATCTTATAATTCTGGCTCTAATAAACCATATTTACCATCATTACGACGGTATACAACATTCATAATTTCAGTTTCTGCATTAAAGAACATAAAGAAATTATGTCCTACTAAATTCATTTGCATAATCGCTTCTTCTACATCCATAGGACGCACTGCAAAATGTTTGCGTTTTACTACTTCTAACGAATCTTCTTCGATCGATGCATCACTAGCAGCGGCAATGAACGTCTTTTGTTTCTTAAAGCGTCTTGCTAAGCGCGTTTTATGTTTATGAATTTGTCGTACAATTTTATCCACTACCAAATCGATGGCTGCATACATATCATTATTTTTTTCAACGCCTCGCAAGACAACGCCCTCTACGAAGCAAGTCAATTCAATAACATTTTCACCTTTTATGCTAGATAACACCGCATTTACATCAAAAGGACCATCAAAATAACGCCCCAATTTATCGGCACGCTTTTCCACGTATTCCCGTAAAGCTACTGTAATTTCAATGTTTTTTCCTCGTACTGTTACTTTCATAATAAACACCCTTTCTTTTATATATATGAGATTTCTCTCATTATTATAATGTTTATATATTATATATATTCTATAAGTAACTACTAAACTCCTCTTTTTTGTTTATATTTTTCATAGTTTCCGTGTAAATTCTTACATCACTGCCACTAACGATACTCTCTAACATACTATTGAATCTATGTTGATTGCCTTTAATTCTCCATATAGATGACTAGCAATTCTACTAAATTTCTCATACATATTCTTATAAGAATATATGTTAGTATCAGTAACCAATAATTTCTTTCCATATTAGTTGTATGAATCAATTCACTGTTCATTCCATATAGGAAAACGTCTGGCGAGAAACTATCTCACCAGACGTCTGATTGTAAGTATTATATTTATGCTTTAACTACGTTCGCAGCTTGAGGGCCACGATCACCGTCGATAATATCAAAATTAACGTCTTGACCTTCAGTTAAAGATTTGAATCCTTCATCTTGAATTGCAGAGAAATGAACGAATACATCGCCACCATCTTCTCTTTCAATAAATCCATATCCTTTTTCCGCACTAAACCATTTAACTTTACCTAACATGAAAATTCCTCCTAAAACTACACAATCATAATTACGATTGTAATTATAGATTCATATTATCATAGACAGTGATAAATATCAATCAAAATATATATGACTATCTGTTATAAGATTTTCGATAAAAATGATTGTGTCCGTTCATGTTTAGGATGGTCAAAAATTTCTGATGGCGTTCCTTCTTCTAGAATTTGTCCATCATCAACAAATAAAACCCGTGTAGCTACTTCTTTGGCAAATCCCATTTCATGCGTTACCACCACCATTGTCATACCTTCACGAGCCAAATTTTTCATAACATCTAGTACTTCATGAACCATTTCTGGATCTAGTGCCGATGTAGGCTCATCAAAAAGCATAACTTCTGGTTTCATTGCTAATGCACGGGCAATCGCCACACGTTGTTGTTGACCGCCAGATAAACTTTCAGGATATGCATCAGCCTTATCCGCTAAACCAACACGTTTCAATAGAGCTAACCCAGTTGCTTCTGCTTCCGCTTTAGGTATTTTTCTTACCTTTCGCTGTGCCAATGTTAAGTTATCCATAACGGTCATATGAGGGAACAAATTAAATCGTTGAAACACCATGCCCACTTCAGTACGCACTCGATTCACATTGTTTTTATCATTAAGATTCAGCCCATCAACAAGAACATCTCCACTGGTAGGCACTTCTAAATAATTCATGCAGCGTAGTACTGTACTTTTCCCTGATCCGGAAGGGCCAATAATAACAACTACTTCGCCTTTTTCTACATGAAGATTAATTCCTTTTAATACTTCGTTTTTGCCAAAGTTTTTATGTATATTTTGTAATTTTATCATTTTATTTTATATTTCCTTTCAAGGTATCCTACTAATTGGCTAATCGTCATGGTCATAATTAAATAAATGATAGCTACGGTTGTCCAAATTTCAAAAGAACCATAGGTTTTGGCTATAATTAATTGACCTCGCCGTGTCAATTCTTCAAACCCAATGACAGAAACAAGAGAGGAATCTTTCAACATTGCAATAAACTCGTTCCCCAATGGTGGAATAATTCGTTTAAACGCTTGTGGCATGATAATATAACGCATTGTTTGCATCCAGTTAAGTCCTAAAGAGCGACCTGCTTCCATTTGTCCTTTATCAATCGATTGAATACCTGCGCGAAAGATTTCAGAGACATAGGCACCAGAATTAATACTACAAGCAGTCACCGCTGCTACAAAAGGATTAATCTTGGTATGAATAATCATAGGTAGTGCAAAATAAATCAAGAAAATTTGTACCAATAGTGGTGTACCACGAATAATATCTACATATAATTTAGCAAGTAATCGAACAAGTCTAAACTTAGATAAATTAGCTAATGAAGCAACCATCCCAATAAAGAAACCACACCCTACGCTCATGGCCGTAATTTCCACTGTTACCAATGCGCCTTTCAACAAGAGTGGTAAATTATCAATAATTAATGACCAATCAAAATTCATACGCCGATCCCTATCTTTCTATTTACATCGTACAATCTTTAATAACTACCACACAAAGGAGTAGCTTTATTCACTAAATCATTATATATTGTATGAATATACAAGTCAACAACTTATATCATCACTTTAGTATAACCAGATTTCATAGGAAGTAACTATCAATCACTCTGTTTACATATATTTTATCACCATCATAAAGATTTAATTTATATGCAACTTTTATCATGAATCGTATCATAAATATATACCGATACTACCTAACGATTAAGCACTGCATCTACCACACATTTGTATAGGCTCCATACTACGCATACGATGCAGCTACCCTCTCATTTTCTAGAATCATATATGTACCACCTAAAAGTGTATGCATATACACGTACAAGAAATGATTCACAAACTATGAGTAGACTCGTACTATAAAATCCTTCTTACTGAGTAAAGTAACACCATTTCTTCAGTCATATCACCATAATCTATATACTTTTAAATGATTGACCCAATACATAAAAATGGCACACGAGAAAATTCTCATGTGCCTTCTATACGACTGACCTGGTTTTTGCCCCCACACTCGCCTGCTGGGAGGTTCGCTCATAAGTCTATTGCTCCCCACTACTGCTCCTCTCGGTTATTCCGGCAGGACTTACATCTAAGACGCACCATGCTCACAAGTCATTCACTTGCTTACGTGGATCGTTTTGCCTGCGTCTGGCATCGACTTTCAACCACAGACTCGTATGCACATATTATATGTAATAAAAAGTTCTTTGTCTATGTATATGTAATATTTTTATGCACACGCCTATATGCTCATCTATTGATTCTTTGCCATCAATCATATTTTTCTTATGAAGAATAAATCACATTTTTATATACTATATCATTATATACTAATCGTTCCCTTTGTATATCACGAAAGTTAATTATGTATCTCTTATCAAAGGATGAGTACACAAAAATATAATAAAAATCACCTAGAAAAAATCTAGGTGATAAAAATTGAATTCATATATGTGGCGGAGAGGGTGGGATTCGAACCCACGGTACGTTGCCGTATCACTGGTTTTCAAGACCAGCTCCTTAAACCGCTCAGACACCTCTCCAAAACTATATGTATTTTATCAAAAATTTTAGTCTTTAGCAAGCTTTTTATAAGTAGGTTTCTACTTGATAGAAGGTCCGTCACATAAAGTATCCACTCACCATACATAGATATAGTCAATCTGCTATGCACAATTCTCTACCTATCAACGATTGGACGTTACCAGATATCGCGCCTATGATAGCGTGCGTGTACTATACATCACTGTCCCTAGAAAAAGTAATCGTACTAAATTCCCCCATGACGTACCATGCAAAATAACTACAACGCCACGCACAGAAAAGAAGTCACGCATATACTAATGTACTACGTATAGAAAGGAAATCATTGGGCGGAACTGCTCCCCTTACAGGTACCCTATTTGCGATACGTTTGCAACCATTTTTCTAACCCTTTATACACAACGAAAATCAAGGCTACTTCTAAAGGAAAACAAATAATATTTTTAATCAATCGACTCATAAATATAGCCGATATGGCTTTATTATAATAAATTACAAGCCACAATGTATTTAACCCCAAATGTAAACACACAGTTACTATCAATTCGGGAATGCAAATGCGACGTATCGTAATAGGTCGATTGTATAACCAATAACCGTAGACACATCCCACCAAAAATTCTGTTACCATAAACCCTGGGAAAAATACACCTCGTCCAAACAGTGTCATTCCAATCAAACACGCAATGGCTGCCATAATGCCTGCACGAATTGGTCCGTACATGATTGCAAATATAGCCGTTGGTATAAAACCAAATGTAATATGTACAAAGGTTGTATGAATTGCCAATATATATGACATAATAACTGTCAATGCTACAAATAAACCCGTTCTTGCTAATTCTTTAATCCCTCTATTTGTCATCATAATTCCTTTCACTGCAAAGGTCTAGAAATATTCCATAATGGAAAATGACCCCTCTATAAACACACGCCTCATATTCCTTATTAGGCTAGTATTATCAGCCTTTTCACAAGAAGACTTGAAAATATTTTTCTATTATACAAAATACTATATACTATGTCTACTCACTATGAACGTTACTAACCTTCACAAGTATGCCAATATAATATATTGTATGTCTTCTACACATAGCCCAATATGTTCTTCCTCTACTCACAATTCTCTATACCTTCTGATTGCCTATTTTTCGCATATATCTGTATCAACATAAATATTTCAAAAAAATTTGATATACCCCCTTTACAAATTTTAAATTTAATATATAATAGAAGTATAGACGATACCTATACGGGTATATGTTAATAATTAAAAGTTAATTTTATTTTATTTATACTAGGAGGTATATTATTATGGCATCTTGTGGAGAAATGAAAAAAGGTCAAGTGTACGTTTGTGCAGATTGTGGTTTTGAAATCGAAGTAATTAAAGAATGTACTTGCGATCATGATAGCGCTTGTCAACCAAACCATGATCACTGCTGCGACTTCCAATGCTGTGGTCAACCAATGAAATTAAAATAATCATTCTATACATACATGCAAACAGAAACAGCCCCCCGTGTACTCCTATCCACGGGGGGCTGTTAGTATTATAAACTAGGTCTATATAATTTCCATCCATGCCCTACTAGCATGAACGAATCTCTATCACGCTAGTAAGAAGCAATACTGGTATACATCTACGCTAGTATACATCCATCCTAAAACAAATCTTTTTTCCACATAACAACAATAGCTATCGCCATAGCCACCACAGCAATTAAAATAATTTCAAGGAATCCATATATATCATGTTGAAAAGGGAGCCCTACATTAGTACCCCACAAACTAAAAATAATCGTTGGTACTGCTAATGTAATCGTTAAGGCTGCCAACATTTTCATGACATTATTTACATTATTAGAAATAATGGATGTAAACGCATTCATCATGTTCATTAAAATATTAGAATACATTTCTACCATTTCCATAGCCTGCTTGTTTTCGATAATAACATCTTCCAACAAATCTTCATCTTCCTCATACATTTTGAGCAAATGTGTTAATGCCGTATGCCGCCGCATGCGGAGCAATCGTTCCATCACAGTTCCATTTGTGCGTAAGGCTGATGAAAAATAGGTCATGGATTTTTGCAATTCTAACAACTGGAAGAAATCTTTGTTTTTAGTCGTATGACGTAATTGTATTTCAATATCATCCGTACGTCGATTAATTTGTTGCAAATAACGCAAAAACAATACTGCTGTACGATATAAAACTTGAAATAAAAATCGTGTCTTTTTATACGTATAAAATGTAGAAACTTGATTATTAATAAATGGATATAGCACATCCGATTCTTCTAAACAAACAGTAATAATAAAATCTGGAGTTAAAAATATACCTAATGGCACCGTATCATATTCATCATTACCGCGCAAAGCAGGAATATTAATAACAACAAATATATAATTATCTTCGATCTCAACGTGAGAACGTTCTTCCATATCTAAGGCTGTTTTTAATACGTCTGTCGGAATTTCTGTAAGGATATTGATTAATGCTAACTCATCGGGGTCTGGGTTCACCAAATTAACCCAAGATCCTTTTGTTGCATCCGCAACGGTTGTATCAGAAACTAGTTCTTCATCTACATGTTTATATACCGTAAGCATATCGCACCTCCTCATTCATCTATATCTATTGAATTATACCCCATTTCATTACACTTTTACAAGATATAATGATATATTGCTGTAAAGAACTACTTTATTAAAATGTAATAAAACTAGGTAAAATAACCTACTGCAAAAATCCAATATATAAAATTCATTTACTAACTATTAATAAAATATATAATGTAGTTGCTAATACACCTGTTACAATTGATAAAACAAGTAAGCTTTACATATTGCCTCCTTATATTTAAAATATTATTAGAAAGGTGGATGGGCTTTCACCCTCCTTGCTTTTATCTTTTTCTAATCGCCTTGAAAGCAAGCATTGCAACGGTCAAATTGATTATGCTTGTAATCAGGGCATTATTTCTATCACTAACTCCATGCTACAAATAAAACAGAGGAGCGTTGATACAATGAATCAACGCTCCTCTACGGTATTAGAGCTATATCATATAGTAAATTTTCTAGAACTAGTTACTCAATGTAATCACATCGATATGCTATATCAACCACAAATATGTGCCTTGGCAAGCATACGTACATCTACGAAGGTAGTTATTTTTTGTATAAAATACGAACTGAATTCAAAATACAAAGGATTGATACACCTGTATCACCAAATACAGCCCACCACATGGATGCATAACCAGCCAAACCTAATGCCATGATAACAATTTTAATAGCGATTGCAAACGCAACATTTTGCCATGCTATACGTACTGTATGTTTTGAAATCCCCATAACATCAGAAATCGCACTTAATGACGATCTCATAAATACCACATCAGAAGCCTCAATCGCTGCATCGGCACCAGATCCCATAGCCCCACCTACATCAGCACCAGCCAATACAGGCGCATCATTGATACCGTCACCAACAAACATAGTTTCTCCATATTGTTGACGAATTTCTTTAACTGCTGATAATTTGTCTTGTGGTAATAATTGCGCTTTTACAGCAGAAATGCCAATTTGGGAAGCAATATATTCTGCACTTCGTTGATTATCGCCAGTTAACATAACACTTTCAATACCTTTAGATTTCAACGTGCGAATTGCCTCTGCCGAATCTTCACGAAGGCTATCAGCAATGCGAATATTGCCTATGTATTGACCATCTACACCAACCAACACTTCACTGCAATACGGTGCTAATTCGCTAGGATGATTTGCTACTTGATAACGTTCCATCAAACGCACATTACCAACGCATACTTGTTTACCATCAACTATACCAACCAGACCTTCTCCAGGAATTTCTTCAGTATCGGTCGCTTTGCTAATAAAAATATTACGATCTTTTGCCGCTTTTGTAACACTAATCGCAATAGGGTGATTAGAAATGACTTCCAAGGCGGCTGCATAGGTTAATACTTTTAATTCATCTGATTCTGGTACAGGATTAATTGACTGTACTGCAAATTCACCAGTTGTAATCGTACCAGTTTTATCTAATGCTACCGCTTTAATATTTGATAAGGCTTCAATCACTAAGCCACCTTTTAATAAAATACCTCGTTTTGATGCCGCCCCAATACCCGAGAAAAAGGCCAATGGTACGCTTAATACCAATGCACAAGGGCAACTAATAACCAAGAATGTCAAGGCTGTATAAATCCAATGATCCCACGTACCGAATCCCAATAGTGGAGGAATGATTCCTGTAATTAATGCAACTACTACAACAATTGGCGTATATACACGGGCAAAGCGAGTAATAAATCTATCAATCTTAGGCTTAGAGGCTGCCGCATTTTCTACAGAATCTAAAATTTTAGTAACCATTGAGTCATTCAATGCATTATCGACGCGCAATACAATGCGACCAGATTCATTAACACACCCTGACAATAATGAGGTGCCCGGTTCAGCAGCGATTGGTACCGGTTCTCCTGTAACTGGCGCCGTATTAACACGAGTCGTTCCTTCTATGATTGTTCCATCCAATGGAATTAAATCGCCAGGACGGACTTCGATAATTTGTCCTACTTCCACTTCTTCTGGATTCACAATCACTACATTTCCAGCATCTGTTAACACGCGTACTTCTTGTGGACGCATGTCAACGGCAGTCATAATTTCATTACGACTCCGTTCTGTAGCACGGTGTTCAAACATTTCACCAATACGATAAAAGAAAATAACACCCACCGCTTCTGGGAATTCGCCAATCAATAGAGCCCCTATCGTTGCAATCCCCATGAGCAAGTTTTCGTCAAAAATTTGACCTCGACCGATATTCTTAATGGCTGTCCACAATATTTTATAGGCCAAAATAATATAGGTAATAACGAGTATAACATCTTCCAACTGTTTAGGAAGTGCCCAAGCTGAAACAAATTCTGTAATCGATACAAAGAGTAGGATAATACCACCAATGATAAGTGTCCATAGACCATCGTCACTTTTTTTAGTCTCTTGCCGATTCTTTTCTGTTTCCGCTTTCGTAAGTCGTTTATAGGCTTCTACTGTCACGCCTTCTTCTATGGCATCGCAGATACCTTGTAATTCCACACACAACATCGAGGTAGTATGATTCGATGTTAGCCGTAATTGTTGCGTACTAAACGCATAGGTCACATCACTTACATGGGGTAATGTTTTAATTTTTTCTTCAATTTTACCGGCACAATTGGCACAAGTAAGGCCTTTCAACAAAAAAGTGTGTTCCTTCTTTTCTTCCCCTACTGCCTTACGGTGAAACGGTTTTACTGTAACCCCTTCTTCAATGGCATCACAAATGCTTTGAAATTTACTGGTTAGTTCTTCCATGTCTTCTATATCAGTAACAATATGCATTTTTTGTGTACCCACTGAATAGTTGGCCTCTTGAATGCCTTCCATCTGGCGAATGCGGTCTTCAATTTTAGCAGCACAATTAGCGCAGGTAAGCCCTTCCATTAGATAAACTTGCTTCATGTTTGTATATCTCCTTTGATATATGATAAAATCATTTCTATCTACTATATAATACACATCTTGTACTATATAATCATTACTTCTGCATGCAATCACTCTTCATCATTAACATATGAATAATCATTCATATGTTAATGATATAGCAATTTATCTAATTCGTCAAGAGCATTGTATAAAATATATACAATCTATCAATCAGACACAGCACACACCGATAGAAAACTCATGTCTATACTATCACTTTTACTGCAAACTTTCAATACATCTAGTAAAATTGTAGGAATTATATATAGCAATGTATCTAATTCGTCAACGTCATCGTATACACTGCAACATCTATCACACACCATGCTCGTACGTTTATAGATACATTATTATACTCTCTCCTTTTACTGTACGTGTTCCATGCCTCTATTACCATTATAGAAAGTATATAGGTAATGTATCTACTTCACCAACGTCATCGTATACATTCTCTGCATCTATCACACACCATACTCATACATTTATAGATACATTATTATACTCTCTCCTTTTACTGTACGTGTTCCATGCCTCTATTACCATTATAGGAAGTATATAGATAATGTATCTACTTCGCCAACGTCATCGTGTACACTATATACATCTATCAACCACACCTATGAACACACTTGTAGGAATCTTATCTGTAGTCACTTCTTTTACGATAAATCCTCAATACATTGAACAATATTATAGAAAGTATCGTGCATCAAAGCAAAAAAAAGCTACTATGAACCAAATACTTGATCCATAGTAGCTTTTTGTATGAGGAGTGTATTTAAACAATCATATAGAAATATACTAATTAATTATAATTTGCCCACTAAATCCAAACCAGGTTTTAATGTATCTTCCCCTTTTTTCCATTTCGCTGGGCAAACACGATCGCCATGTTCAGCTACGAATTGAGCAGCGTCTACTTTACGCACTAATTCATCCGCAGAACGACCGATTGGCATATCATGAATTTCCGCTGTTACAACTTTACCTTCTGGATTAATGACAAACGATCCGCGATAGGCACGACCTTCTGCTTCAGAGAAGCAACCAAAGAAATCAGCTAATTCATGACGTTGATCTGAAATCATAGGGTATTGAATTTTCGCAATATTAGGAGATGCATCGGCCCATGCTTTATGGACAAATTCAGAATCTACTGATACGGAATACACTTCAACACCACGTTCTTGTAAATAAGCGTATTTAGTTTGTAAATCCTCTAATTCTGTAGGGCAAACAAATGTAAAATCTGCAGGGTAAAAGCAGAATACAGCCCACTTACCAATAATATCAGCTTTTGTTACTGTTTCAATATTCGGATTTCTAAATGCTTGTACGGAAAATTCCGGAATTTCTTTACCAATAATTGACATACTTGATACCTCACTATACTATCATGTAATGATTAAAACTCTTTATAATGAAAACATTTTTCATTTACAATTACATAATACACTATATCGATAATTTTAGCAAGTAATTAGTAATAATTTTTATTCTTATTAAAAGTATCTTCATCACTTGGCTACTCTGTCCCCCCATTTTCGTACTTCACTACCAGATTACAAGTAACATCATCACTTATTTCTTTCGCTTCGTCAAACGACAAACCAACGATGCATCTGCTATCAGTGCTCTATAAAGCGATGGATATCTTCTTATCTATAGTAATCTCATGATAGGTATTCTATTTTTCATTGGTCACACGAGAATAATCCAGTGACACACTCTATCCTATCATTAAAATACTATTTATATGCGATTACTTCATTACTCATATAAAAATAAATCCTCATACATCGATAGAAACTATATCCCTATCCTATTTAAATCATACCCACCCGTAGAACGGGTGGTTTGCTCTGACCCTATAAGGGTCTTTCTCTAGTGGTAGCCCTCTAAAGAGGGCATTGAATAATCTGACAACCACTCTATTATCACTGACTGCCCCCTACTCGGGGGCTTTTCTTTTGCCTATTTTACTGGCTCACCCGTAAACGGGTCGGTATACTCTTTAAGGTTTAATGTATCTTGTGCTATATCTTCTTGTAGTTGATTGCGAATATACGCTTTTATTGCGCCTTCATATCGTCCTACCGTATCCACATAATATCCTCTACACCAGAAATGTCTATTTCCATACTTATATTTTAAATTTGC
>NZ_AUFY01000006.1 GCF_000426745.1 Veillonella montpellierensis DSM 17217 | reverse complement strand
CCTTATAGGGTCAGAGCAAACCACCCGTTCTACGGGTGGTTATGATTATGAAACTTTATTATTACATAGCTGTAATATGTATGGTATGATACAAAGTAGTAATACATTATATAGTCTTTATTTTATGAATTTATGTATAGGAGAATGATACTTATGAAACAAGCCATTTTGGTTGTTGCCTTTGGAACAACTATTAAAGAAGCAAGAGTAAATAATATAGATGCTGTATTTAATCGTATTAAAGATGCCTATGCAGACTATGATTGCCTATTAGCATTTTCATCCCGGATTATTGTAAAACGATTACGAGATCGTGGGGAAGAAATAATGACAGAACAATTGGCTATGGAACAATTAATTGATGCAGGTTGTGAAAAAATTTATGTACAACCATTGCATTTTGCCGGTGGTGGAGAATACGAAAAATTAAAACGCAATATTATGAATTATGAAGGTGCTGGTAATTTAACTACACTGATAGTAGGAAGACCTCTTAATTTTTATATGGCACAAGAGGAGCATCCTGATGATTATCAATTGTTTATTGATAAATTTATTGCTACACTACCAATCCCAGAGGGGGAAGGACTAGTACTAGTCGGGCATGGTGGTTTAGATTCTGGCAATTCCGTATACGGCATGTTACAGTGTAAGTTGCTGTTAAATGGAATGAATCATGTGCGTATTGCAGTTCTTGAAAATGCACCGTATTTAGAAGATACAACGTTTAATTGGGAAATATTAGGGGGAAAACGGCCTCGTGTGCTTCATGTACATCCATTATTATTAGTTTGTGGTGATCATGCGAATAATGATTTATTTGGTGATGAGGATGATAGTGTTATCAATCAACTGCGAGCACAGGGATATGAAGTCAAGATACATCGCGCTGGTTTAGGCGAATATAGAGCAATTCAAGATTTATATGTAGAACATGTACAAGATATGATTGATGATTGTTATGGAAAACGTAGCACACATCGTCCTGTGATTCCTAATATAAAATAAGTGGCGTATCATTTTACTGCTTGCAATATATAGATTTTTATTAATAAATATAGTAGTATAGAAAAGTAATATAAATTAAATAGTAATTATGAGGTGACAATATGAAAGGTAAATTATATGGTATTGGAGTAGGTCCTGGTGACTCTGAATTAATGACGGTAAAAGCGGCTCGCTTAGTAGGAGAAGCTGATATTATTATTACACCGAAAACAGAAAAGAAAGATGGTTCTGTAGCCTTAAATATTGCAAAACCATACATTCAAGAACATACAGAAATTATTCCTGTTGTATTTCCAATGGTGTTTCATGAAGAAACATTAAGTGATGCATGGATAGAAGCTAAAAATATTATTGTATCATATTTAGAACAAGGGAAAAAAGTTGTATTTTTAACATTAGGGGATCCAATGTTTTATAGTACGTATATGTATGTATATCGCCTAATTGAACATACTGGATATGATATTGAAACAATTCCAGGTGTACCCGCATTTTGCGCAATTGGTTCACATTTAGGCTATCCAATTGTTGAAAAAGAAGAGGTATTGGCCATTGTTCCTGCTACAGCACCAAAAGAAAAAATAGACGCAGTTATGGCAGTAGCTGATGATGCTGTTATTATGAAAGTTTATAAAAATTTTGATGAAGTACAAGCTGTATTAAAGAAACATAATATGGCTGATGATGCAGTTATGATTAGCCGTGTAGGGCTACCTGATGAAGAAGTATTTTGTGGGCTTGAGAATATGCCAGCTGATACGAAATTAAATTATTTATCGACCATTCTAGCCAAACGAAAAGATAGATAAATATAGATAATACATGGGATGAATATGATAATTCTGTGAGTAAAAGGTTATGTTAATACATAATAAAGGTAAATATATGAACACTGTACAAAGACCAAGAGTAGTAATAGCAGGTACAAATTCTGGAGTTGGAAAAACAACTATTGTAGCAGGGCTACTAGCTGCTTATAGACAAAATGGACGTGTAGTGCAGTCATTTAAAGTGGGCCCGGATTATATTGATCCGGGCTTTCATAAAATGGCAGCAGGCAGAGATTCTTATAATTTAGATACTTGGTTAGTTCCTCCTGATAAGATGATACCTTTTTTTGAATCAGTTACTGATTCTGTCGATATATCGATTATAGAAGGTGTCATGGGATTATACGATGGTGGACGCGAGGGTGTTAGTTCGACTGCTGAAATTGCTAAACGCTTAGCAGCATCTGTAGTATTAGTTATCGATTGCAAAGCCATGGGAGAAAGTGCAGCAGCTATTGCTAAAGGCTTTAGAGATTATGATAGAGATGTAAATTTTGCCGGCGTTATATTAAATCGATTAGGATCAGAAAACCATGAAAAAATGATTCGTCAAGGCATGGAGAAAGTAGGAATTCCTATTATAGGTAGTATTTATCGCGATAATCGTATGCAATCTCCAGAAAGACATTTAGGATTAACACCTGTTACGGAGTTTGATCCTACAGAGGCAATTGCTACTATTCGAGATGCTGTTACTAGTATGGTAGAGTTAGATACACTTTATAGGATTGCTCATTCTGCGCCACCATTAGTAAGCGAACCTATTATCCCTACTACAACAACAGAAAAAGTAGCGCGTATTGGTGTGGCTTATGATGAAGCATTTTCTTTTTATTACCCAGCTAGTTTGGCTGCATTAGAGGCTACTGGAGCTGAGTTAGTATATTTTAGCCCGTTAAAGGATGCGCATTTGCCAGAAGTGGATGGTCTTATTTTCGGCGGCGGATTCCCAGAGATGTTTTTAGGACAATTAGAAGCTAATCGTAGTATGAAGACAGATATTAAAAATAAAGCCCTAGAAGGTATGCCTATATATGCCGAATGCGGGGGTCTTATGTATTTATGTCAATCAATTACGGATTTTGAAAACCATACATTAGAGATGGTAGGAGTTGTACCTGCACGTACGGTCATGGAAACATCATTACAGAAAGTTGGATATGTAACGGCAACGGCATTAAAGGACTCTGTAATAGCCTATACAAATGAGCCCTTACGAGGCCATGAATTTCATTTTTCAACAATGATACCAGAAGTTGACGATTTTCCTTGGGCTTTTCAATTAGTAGGTGGTAGAAAGGTACAAGAGTATAAAGGTGGATATGCCAATGGAAATGTATTAGCTACCTATTTGCATATTAATTTTGCTGGTTGTGATATCGCTCGCAACCATTTCGTTCACGCTTGTGTTACATATAAACGTTCCAAGTAATTATGTGATACGTTTTATAGGCTTCTTTATATTTATATTTGTATACAATCATTTATATATGTGTTAATTTGCTATCATAGTGTATCAGTTAATACTGTGGGAGGTGTACTATGTCAGAACGAGGATTGATTTTGATAAATACTGGTGACGGCAAAGGTAAAACTACAGCAGCCTTGGGCGTTGCATTGCGGGCAGTTGGACAAAATAAAAAAGTGTTAATTTTACAATTCATTAAAGGTGGACAAAATTATGGCGAGTTAAATGCGATTAAACGATTAGCACCACAAATAGAAATTCGTCCTATGGGAAAGGGGTTTATTTTCCATAATAAAGACAATGTTAGTACTGCTGAATTAAATGAGCATAAGAAAGCTGCTGATGAAGCATGGAATATGTTAAAGAATGAAGTAAATTCTGACGCGTGGGATTTAATTATTTTGGATGAAATTAACTATGCCATGCATTATGGATTAGTTAGTGTTGAGTCTGTTATACATCTTTTAAAAAATAAACCAGAACGATTAGATATGATTTTAACAGGTCGTAATGCACCAGAAGAAATTATTGCCTTAGCGGATACTGTTACAGAAATGAAAGTGGTAAAACATGCCTATCAAAAGGGAATAAAAGCTAAGAGAGGCATTGAATTTTAAGTGCCTTAATGGAGGAGAGAATATAGCTATTTTATTTTTGTGCAGAATTTATGATATGTTGTTATCTGCGAAGTACAGTATATTTCCATACAGTAATTGATTATAAGAGTATGTAAATAGAATAATTTCGAAAAAGATATTGACCTTTACGAAAAAATTCGATATAATAAATGTGTAATTAAAATTATTATGAATGATGTATTAATCATTTTTATTAAGTATAATAATTTATTAAGTAATATTCTATATGTAGGGAGGTCGTCCTAATGGCAGTACATGATTATATTAAAAGTGCAGATTTTAAAAATGAAAAACATGTTCCTGTAATTGATTGTGCAGATACTTTTAAAGTTGGAGAAAAAGCAACTATTGAAGTGGCAGTAGGTAAAGAAATTGCACATCCTAATACAACAGAACATCATATTAATTGGATTAAATTATACTTTGTTCCAGAAGGAACACAAGTGCCTTATGAAGTAGGGGCCATTGAATTTAATGTACATGGTGAATCTGCTGCAGGTGCTAATGAAGGGCCTGTGTTTGCTGAAGCTGAAGGTTCTTTTAAAGTTACATTTAAAAAATCTGGCAAATTGATTGCTGTATCGTATTGTAATATTCATGGTTTGTGGGAATCTGAAAAAGATATAACAGTAGCATAGTTGCCAATTGAAGTAGATAGTTTTGCGTTTCATATAAAATACATCTTTTAATCAAATATACAAGAGCTGCAATACTTATAGTATTGTAGCTCTTTTTATGTATCTTTTGATTGTTGATCTTTTTTAGGTGACATAATAGAGTATTTTCTATGTTGTGGAAAATATTTTATAATATAAAAAATTACCTTATATGTAATTAAGGTGTTACAGTTGTATTACAGGAATGAAGAGATTGCTTGTAGACTACATACATTAGATGAATTAATCACTATGAGGGATGCTTCTTTAAAAATAACATTTTATAATAGTATAAATAGATCCTGAAGTATCATGTTTGCTATAGATTATAATAAAAATGTAAGTAGATTATTGTATTTTGCTATATTAGTCATTATATTATTTCTACTAGAAGATATATAACAGTTAATTAAAATGGATGCAGATGAGTGTCATCCTGATGATTGACGAATGGGATAGTATATTAAAATTATAATGAGATAGATACATGATAGTAATAGTATTCAGATAGATGATTCTAATAGTATAATGTATGATTTATCTGAAAACAGGTTATAGCGATATCATAGATACGTGTAGTTCTATACTTTTATAAAATTCTATATTTCAACTGATTGGCAGAAGTTCGATATAATTCATACATTTCATAGAGCAAATTTTCATTATGTAAAATAGACAGTACATTTCCTTATATATGTCCATCCTGAATGAATAATTATCTATTAAGAGGAGATGAAATAGCTAATATCCTTTACTAAGAGAGAAATTTATGATAAAGTAAGCATTAATCGTATTTAATATTTGATGCAAATGAGGGAGAAGCCGTGGCTTTAATTGTAAAAAAATTTGGCGGTAGCTCCGTGGCTACACCAGAAAAGATATTTAATATTGTTGATCGTGTATTAAATGAGAAAAAAGAAAATGATCAAATTGTAATTGTTGTGTCTGCTATGGGTGACACTACAGATGAATTAGTATCCTTGGCAAAACAAATAACATCTAAACCATATGGACGTGAAATGGATAGGTTATTATCGACAGGTGAGCAAGTAACGATTGCATTGATGGCGATGGCTTTTACAGAGCGCGGTCATCAAGCGATATCTATGACTGGACCACAGGCGGGTATTCAGAGTAGTGCGGCGTATGGTAAAGCACGTATTTTAGATGTGTTTCCAGAACGAGTATTCTCTGCATTACAAGCAGGTAATATTGTAATAGTAGCAGGCTTTCAAGGAATTGTAGAAAACGGTGATATTGCTACATTAGGCCGTGGTGGATCAGATACAACAGCAGTGGCTTTAGCTGGTGCGATGAAGGCTGATGTATGCGAAATTTTCACAGATGTAGAAGGGGTTTACTCTACAGATCCACGTATTGCATCTGATGCAGTTAAACTACAGGAAATTACTTATGGTGAGATGCTAGAAATGGCTCGTTTGGGAGCAGGCGTTATGCAACCACGGGCGGTAGAAATGGGAAGTCGTTATGGTGTTCCTATACATGTGCGCTCAACTTTTTCTACTAATCAAGGAACTATCATTCGGGAGGAATATACTGTGGAATCAAATAAACGTGTTATTACTGGCGTTGCTGATGATATTAATGCGGCTAAAGTATCTTTGGTAGGGGTCGAAAATAAGCCGGGCGTTGCAGCTACTGTATTTAAAGCATTAGCAGATAAAAATATTGATGTGGATATGATTGTTCAAAGCATTCGCTCTACTGATGATGCTGTTACTGATATTATTTTTACTATTTTATGTGATGATGTACCATTAGCTCGTGAAATCTTAGATAAACTTCATGAAACTATAAAAATGGAATCGATTAATATTGATGAAAATATGGCGAAAGTATCAATTGTTGGAGCTGGTATGCTAGGACAACCAGGTGTAGCAGCACAAATGTTTGGAATCTTAGGTGAAGAAGGTATTAATATTGAAATTATTAGTACTTCTGAAATTTCAATTACATGTTTAGTGGCAGAAAATCGTGTGAAAGATGCTGTTCGTTTGATTCATGAAAAGTTGTTTTTAGGAGAACGAGGATAATTTTGGAAAGGATCGGATATGGACAGTTTACATAGCTTTATTGATGAAATGTTGCTAGATAGTGATACTAAAAAAGACATATTTCTTGAGGCACTTTTAAAAGATATTAAACAACAACCGATACCAACACTTAAACAAGCACAGAGTGGCTTTACTGTGTCCAGTCATTTACATGGCATTCGCATGAATTATGAGTCTCATGAGGTTACTATTGTATATAAAGTAGTTCCTGATTTATATGACGATTATATAGTGAATTTTGCTCAATTTGCAGTTATCGTTGAAGGATTGATTACATGCAGGAGAAAACAGCGATGGGCGTTAGAATCTTAATATAGTATTGTAGATTATCAAGAAATACATGTTGAAATACAAATTGTTTTTCAACATGTATTTTTTATAATTTATAGTAATTCTCTGTAGTAGTCAAATATTTGTGCTACAGACTCTTGATGATGTACGTAAAAAGTACTCTGCTATATATTTATTAGGTGATATAAACACTAATACTTTTTGCACTATGTTATTATACCTACTTGCGTACCGTTGATGTGCTTTTGAAAAAGCAGCAAGATTTGTTAACTTCTTCTGTAAAATCATTCTCCATCAACTGTATGACTTCGTTCTACTTTTCCATTTTGCCATAGTGAAAATGGGTGTATCACCTTATGTTTTATACCTAATTCTTGTAATACTCTATCGAATAAATATTCTCGCTTCTTGATACCATAATTAGTGAATTCTCGTGTATTATCTGCCTGTATTGTTTGTATGTCAACGATCATTTGATCTGCTACATCTATCAAAAATCTGCTTATATTAGTCACGCATTTCTCATTTGTAATCGATAATATACGTTTTGGGAGTATTTATAGATAGAAGTCATATAGCAAAACTAATTATTATCGATAGCATTTAGTAGTTAACATTTATAATTTGAATTTTTATAAAAGTTCTTTCATATTGTAGTAGTATATTTTAATAAAATGAGTTTTTACAACATAATAGAGATAGAGTATGTTATAATTAAAAATACTAGTGATTATCAATATTAAATGATGTTATTAGTAGTATATGTTAAATACTATTAGAAATCTATCAATATAGTGCGCAAATAGATTCTTACTAATTTTTGGTAAAATGATTAATAGTATGAGTTAGTTAATGGGGTGAATATAATGGACTTACATAAAGTGTATTCAGGATTTCTTGTAAAAAGAATTGAAAAAATTTCAGAAATTAATGGTATAGCCTATGAATTATACCATAAACAATCAGGTGCTCGACTTATTTATATTGATGTGGATGATACAAATAAAGTTTTCTCTATATCCTTTAGAACACCACCAAAGGATAGTACTGGCGTAGCTCATATTATGGAACATTCTGTGTTATGTGGATCAAGGAAATTTCCTTTAAAAGAACCTTTTGTAGAATTAGTTAAAGGATCATTAAATACATTTTTAAATGCCATGACCTATCCAGATAAAACCATGTATCCGGTAGCAAGTAAAAATGATAAAGATTTTCATAATTTGATGGATGTATATTTAGATGCCGTATTCTATCCTCGTGTAGCAGAAGATCCTGAAATTGTTATGCAAGAAGGATGGCATTATGAAATGGAAACGCCTAATGATGACTTAATTTATAAAGGGGTAGTGCTAAATGAAATGAAAGGAGTTTTCTCCTCGGCGGACTCTATCCTAGAACGTCATATGATGGAAACACTATTTCCAGATACAACGTATGGAGTAGAATCTGGTGGTGATCCAGAGGTGATTCCTCAGTTGACCTATGAAAATTTTCAAAAATTTTATAGAGAATATTATCATCCATCTAATAGCTACATATTTTTATATGGGACTATGGATATTGAAGCACAGTTGCAATTTATTAATGATGAATATTTATCTCATTTTAAAGCCATTACAGTTCATTCTGATATTCCATTACAAGCACCTTTTTCAGAAGGAAAAGTATGTTCCTTTCCTTATGGAATTGGATCTGAAGATAGTGAAGAAAACAAGAGTATGCATGCATTAACGTATGTATTGCCAGAAATGAATGGAGAAAAAAGTTTAGCTTTTGAAATAATAACCCATGCATTGTTAACATCTCCAGCAGCACCATTGAAAAAGGCATTAGTACAAGCTGGTATTGGTAGCGATGTAAGTGGTTATTATTTAGATAGCTTGCGACAACCAATATGGAATATTTCCATTACAGGATCTAATATGGACCAACAAAAACAAGTAGAAACGATTGTGGAAAATACATTGCGAGAATTAGTATCCGCAGGACTAGATAAAACGATGTTAGAAGCATCATTAAATAACATCGAATTTTCTTTGCGGGAGGCTGATTTTGGAGGTAGGCCTATTGGATTAGCCTATAATATTCGTATGATGGATAATTGGTTATATGATAATGATCCAATTGAGTTATTGCGATATGAGAACATATTGTCCACTCTTAGAAAAGGGTTAGCTGGAACGTATTTTGAAGACTTAATTACCGATGCTATTTTACAGAATACCCATAAAGCGTTGGTATCGATTTATCCAGAAAAAGGTTTGCAAGAAGCTAAAGAAGCTGAAGAAAAAGAAAAATTAGCAGCTATCAAAGCTAAAATGACCTCTGATGAAATAGAACATGTAATCGCTACCACTAAAAAACTTCATGCACGACAAGCAGAGCCGGATTCACCGGAAGCACTGTCTTCAATTCCGTTGCTAGATTTATCAGATTTAAGTGCAGATATTGAAGACATTGAGAGAAGAGAATCCTATGTTGGCGGTACTAAGGTGCATTTTATTCCCACTTTTGCCAAAGGGGTTAATTATACTGGTTTTTATTTTAAGTTAGACTGTTTAACAGAAAATGAGCTATTTTATGCAGATTTATTGAGTGATTTGCTAGGACGCGTTGATACTACTGCTATGTCCTATACTGATTTAGCAAATGATATTAATTTAAATTTAGGTGGATTTAATGCAGATATTACTGCTATTGGTAAAGAAAATGATCGTGATAAATTTGTGCCGCTTATGATTATTCGTGCGAAAGCATTACATAGTAAATTATCAGAATTGACACGTATTATCCATACAATTTTGCAAGAGTCAGAATTTACAAATGTAGAACGATTACATGAATTGATTTCTGAAAGTAAGGCTATTTGGGATACAGAGGCGTTTCGCCGCGGTAACACTATTGTTACCCAACGAGTATTAGCGCAAGTATCATCTATTAGTAAATTTAGAGATGCAGGTAATTTAAGTTATTATCAAAAGATTAGTGAATTGGTAAAACAGCCTGATGCTCTTTCTCACTTACCGGAAAAGTTAGCTTCTATAGCTCAAAAATTATTCCGTGCCAATAATGTAGAAATTATGTTCGTAGGGGAGGAACATGAGTTTGACTCCTTTCTAACATTGCTAGAGCCTATGTTAGCTACTTGGAATCAAGATGAACTTCCTGTTGGGAAATTGGCTATGACACAATCTTTCGTAAATGAAGGAATTCTTACCTCTGGAAAAGTTCAATATGTTGGTAAAGGTGGTAATTTTAAAGATCATGGGTTTGTGCATTGTGGAGCTATGAGCGTCTTAGAAACAATTTTGCGCTATGAATATCTATGGATTCGAGTTCGTGTACAAGGTGGAGCGTATGGAGCATTTGCCAATTTCTATGAAAATGGAAATATGATTTTCTGTAGTTATCGAGATCCTAATCTCATGAAAACACTAGATACATACGACGAGTTAGCAGAGTATCTAAAAACGTTTACCATTACAGATAGAGAAATGCGTAAATATATTATTGGCACTATGAGCGGACTTGACTTACCAATGACACCAGCTTTACGAGGCCCTCGTGCGATGGGATTGTATTTTAGTGAGACACATTTAGAAAATAAAATTAATTTTAGAAAAGAGGTTATCGCCTGCACACAAGAAGATATAAGAAATCTTTCTCAAGTCGTTCATGCCGTAATGGCAGATAATCACATATGTGTTATGGGGAATGAACAAACAATTAAAGAAACACAAGAATTGTTTGATAGTCTTGTACCATTACAACAATAAGAAAGCTTATATATAAATTAATGAGTTATAACTATATGAGTGGTACATTGTTTAGGATATATAAGGCTATATCATTTATTACTAGATATTGTCGTTGTATATGTTGCTACTAATGAAGAAATGATACTATTGGTATAAAATGAATGTAAGGATTATATATGCGCATGTGATAAAATGCCTTATTGTGTAGATGTTTACGCTAGTATGTTAGATTAATGACAAGGAAGTTTGATATATGAAAGGGCGTTTTGCACCTAGCCCGACAGGTAGAATGCATTTGGGAAATCTTTGGGTTGCCATATTATCGTATTTATCGACCCGACGGCAAAAAGGACAGTTTGTCATTCGTATTGAAGATATTGATAGACAGAGGTCAAAACAAGAATTTTCAGAGTTGATGCTAGATGATTTAGAGTGGTTAGGTTTTGAATGGGATGAAGGCCCACGTGTTAGTAATAACGATAAACAATATTATCAGAGCTATCGCGGGCATTATTATGAATCCCAATTAAATGAGTGGTCTAGTAAGGATATTATATATCCTTGTTATTGTAATCGATCAAGACTTCAAACGATTATGTCTGCTCCCCATTTTGGAGAACTGATACCTATTTATGATGGTCGTTGCCGTGACGCAGGTGTAAAAATTTTCAATGAAATAGCGCATAAAAAGGTGCCATCATATCGTTTGAAAGTCAAGTCTTGTTTAATTGAATATATAGATTTTTGGCAAGGGTTAGTTAGCGTGCATATAGAGGAAGGATTACATGATTTTATCCTAAAACGTTCTGATGGTATGTATGCATATCATTTGGCATCAGTGCTAGATGATATTGCTATGGGGATTACAGAAGTGCTTAGAGGCTGTGATTTATTAGAGCCTACAGTATTTCAAATATATTTATATCAATTGCTAGGGAAAAAGGTCCCCGTTTATAAACATGCACCATTACTAATGGATACGCATGGACATCGATTATCTAAAAGACAACAGAGTATTACTATTCAAGAACTAAGACAGATGGGATACTCATCACATCAAATCATAGGATTATTGGTGGAAAAGACTAAGCTGGTTGATTCTCGTTATGTATCGAGCAGTGGCATTTCTCTAGATGAATTATTGGATGTATCATTAGATCAAGATGTATTGAAGAAGTCTACTATTATACTCTAATTATTTAGTGTAATACAGATAGGAAATAGATTATATTGACTTTTTTCGATATTTTTATATAATAATACTTAGAAAGGGTGGTCGTATGACAATCGAAGAAGCGTTAAAAAAAGATGTAGTTTGGGCCGTCTTAGGTGCAACGCCTAAAGAAACTAAATTCGGTTTCAAATTATACAAACGATTAAAATCGTATGGCTATGAAGTATACCCTGTAAACCCTAATGCTGAACAAGTGGATGGCGATATATGTTATTCTACGTTGACGGATATACCTAAAGTAGTAGATATTGTAAATGTAGTAGTTCCTGAGCAAGTCGGTGTAGCTGCTATGAGCGAATGCGAGGAATTAGGTATATCGACGGTTTGGCTGCAGCCTGGTGCGGATACGGATGCTGTTATCAATGCTGCAAAAGAACGAAATATCAATGTAATAACTGATTGTGTATTAGTACAATTACCATAGGAGGAGTTATCATGAAAGAAGTAAAAACAGCAGACTTTAAAGTGGCCGTAGAAGAGAATACAAAAGTAACAGTTGTTGATTTTTGGGCACCTTGGTGCGGTTATTGTGTACGTATGATGCCTATCTTTGAAGGCTTAGATAAAAAAATTGGCGATAAAGTAGATTTTGTTAAAGTTAATACAGATGAAGAACCAGAATTAGCGCGTCAATATAATGTTGAAGTATTACCAACCTTTTTAGTGGTAAAGAATGGTGAAGTAGTAGATAAAAAAGTGGGATTTATTCCTGAAAACGAATTATTAGCTGCTATTGAAAAGGCTTTATAAGATGTATATGAGCATTTACTAATTTAATAGAGTATTTTTAAGGATTACTATAGTCTTAGCATATATACAAATGCGATGTGTATTTATATATGATGATTAAAGGACTTATGGTAGTCCTTTTTTGTATGCAATTTTGAAAGTAGCCATATTGAATATCTTCATTGGCATATAAATATGAGCTAATAAAATTTTTAGAATATAGAAATGAATTTTTATGTATTTGAAAATGTTTACATATTATACAAATATTTGTTCTACCTTTTGTATGTATAGAAAGGTAGGGAATTTAATTAACCTTATATAATATTCATAAAATTAATAAAAGTAATGAATTTTTAATGAAATGATGTTGTTTATGGTGGGGAATTGTGGTAAAATTTACCATATAGTGGTAAATAAGTGAGGAAGGCGGTGCTAGACTATGTTCATGGGAGAATATTCACATACGATTGACACAAAAGGTCGTTTGATTATTCCTGCAAAAATACGTGAACAATTAGGTGACATTTGTATTGTTACTAAAGGTCTAGATAATTCTTTGTCCATTTATACGGAAGAAGCGTGGACAAAAATTGCTGAAAAATTGCAAAGTTTACCATCTAATAAAAGTAATGTTCGTGCGTATAAGCGTTTTCTTTTTGGTAGTGCTTGTGAACTTGAGTTTGACAAGCAAGGTCGTGTGTTAATCCCTAGCTCCTTAAGGAAATATGCAGAGTTGAAGAAGGCTGCTGTCGTTGTTGGATCAGGTGACCATGTGGAAATTTGGAGCAAAGAACGATGGAATACATATACTGATGAAGTCGGTATTAATATGGAAGAATTGGCTGAAAATTTAGACTTTGATGGCATATTATAGGAGGCATATTTTGGAATTTAGACATACCAGTGTATTGTTAAAAGAAACTGTTGATTCAGTTGTCACTAATCTTGATGGTATATATGTGGACTGTACACTAGGTGGCGCTGGACATGCTCATGCTATAGGAGAGCGATTATCGAATAAGGGAATGCTGATAGGATTGGATCAAGATATAGTAGCACTTCGTGTAGCTAAAGAACGTTTATCTGATTTAGCATGTAGAACGATGACAATTGCCTCTAATTTTAGCAATTTAAAGACATCTTTAATGGAACATGGAATTGAGAAGGTTGATGGATTTATTTTTGATTTAGGGGTTTCTAGCTATCAATTAGATACGCCAGAAAGAGGGTTTTCCTATATGCATGATGGTCCATTAGATATGCGCATGGATATAAACAATCAAATTACTGCTGAACAGATAGTTAATGAATATCCAGTAGAGGAACTACATCGTATTTTACGTGACTATGGAGAGGAACGATGGGCGAAACGTATTGCTCAGTTTATTGTAGAAGCTAGAAATCATCATAACATCACTAGAACTAGTGAATTAGTAGATATTATAAAAAGAGCAATTCCTGCAAAGGCTAGACAAGATGGCCCACATCCAGCAAAACGTACTTTTCAAGCAATACGCATAGAAGTAAATAGAGAATTAGATATATTGCATGACAGTTTTGTAGATGCCATATCTATGCTGCATACAGGGGGACGTATAGGGGTTATTACATTTCATTCGCTAGAAGATAGGATTACCAAACAAACATTTAAAGAAATGAGTACAGGATGTATTTGTCCACCCGAACTACCTATATGTGTATGTCATCATAAAGCGGTGATAAAAGTTAAAAATAAGGCGATTGTACCGAGTCAGAATGAAGTTGAATTAAATCCAAGAGCACGTAGCGCTAAGCTACGAGTAGCAGAAAAATTGTAAAGTAGATAGGTGGAAAAGATATGTTAGCAAGAAAGGCATTTGGGGATACGAAGACAAGTATATATGCACCGCGTGGTGTGATTGGAGCCAGACAAAATAACTCATTTATATTGGATCTTACACCAGCAATGAAACGGACTATTCCTATTCTAATACTTATAGGGTGTTTCCTGGGAGCCATTCTTTTCTTGCGATCTTTATCCGTTGCCTCAGGGTATGATGTGGTTAAATTACAAAACAATGTAATAGAATTAACAAAACAACAAGAAGCGTTAGAAGTTGAAGTGGCTACATTAAAGTCGCCAACACGAATTCAAAAAATTGCACAAGATACATTAGGAATGGTTTTGCCTAATAGATTCGTATATAATAGTAAATATACTACTACGGAACGCAATACAAAAAAGACGCAGCAGATTGTAGATTAATTAGGTGAGCAGCTCCCAGTGTGGGGCTGCTTCTATTATGTAAAGAAATGAGAGTGCATGATGAAAACAATTAAAGAACTACTTCAATTTATCAATTCTATAGATGTTAAAGGTAATATTGATATAGAAATATCAGATATTACTGCCGATTCGAGACAAGTAGAAAAGGGATCGTTATTTATTTGTTTAGATGGGTCCACAGTAGATGGGCATAGTTATGCACAACAAGCCGTAGATGCTGGTGCAAGTGCATTGTTGGTATCTAAAGATGTTGCAGTTGTTGGAGATGTTACCATCATTCGTGTTGAGGACACACGACAAGCTATGATGGGATGTGTACCAGCTTTTTTTGATTATCCAGCATTATCAATGCGTATGATAGGTGTTACTGGGACTAATGGAAAAACTACGACAACGCATATGATTGCGCATATTTTGCGAGCAAAGGGGTATAAAGTTGGTGTTATTGGTACAGTTCATATACTTATTGGTGACACATCATATCCAATTCATAATACAACGCCAGATGTGGTGGATTTACAACATATATTGGCACAAATGGTACGGGAGGGAGTCACACATTGCGTTATGGAAGTATCCTCTCATGCACTAGCATTAGGTCGTGTGGCAGGTGTTGAATATGATACAGCAGTATTTACTAATTTGACACAAGATCATTTAGATTTTCATAAAACATTTGAAAATTATTTGGCGGCTAAATGTAAATTGTTTGAGCAAGTAAGTGCGGATAATCAATCTAAAAGTAATAAAGGAGCCGTTATTAATATCGATGATCCTTATGGATGTCGTGTTGTTGACAAAACAACAGCACCTATTATAACGTATAGTACATGTGGAAAAGGCAGTCTAAATGCTAAAGATATTGCTATGACTGCTAAATCTTTAACATATACGATTTCTTATAATAATCGCGAATATCCAGTGACGATTAATACAACAGGATTGTTTAATGTATATAATACATTAGCTGCTATTGGTGCATGTTTATATGAAGGACTTTCATTTGAAGAAATTGATACAGCCTTATCTAGTTTTTCCTCAGTACCGGGGAGATTTGAGTTAATTGAAGAAGGACAACCATTTGCTGTAGTCGTTGATTATGCGCATACTCCTGACGGATTAGAAAATATTTTACAAACTGCTAAAAAGATAGTACAACATCATATTATTGTTGTATTTGGCTGTGGTGGTGATCGGGATGCTACAAAACGTCCTATTATGGGGAAAATTGCTGCTCAATATGGGGATGTTATTATAGTTACTTCTGATAATCCTCGTACAGAAAATCCTGAGAAAATTTTGAAAGATGTAGAAGTGGGTGTTAAAAATAATTTGAGAGAAGGTACTTCGTATCGAGTTGTTGCAGATCGACGGCAAGCTATTCAAGCAGCCATTGCTATGGCTCAAAATGGAGATGTGGTTATTATTGCCGGAAAGGGACATGAGAATTATCAAATATTAAATGAAGGAACAATTCATTTTGATGATCGAGAAGAAGCTCGCATAGCTCTTAAGGAGAAATAATATGGCTCAATTTACATTGCAAGAAGTTATAACAGCAGTTAATGGCTTATGCCAAGGATGTGAATCGGTAACATTTTCAACTGTTGTTACAGATACTAGAAAAATTGTATCTCATTCTTTGTTCGTTGCTTTACAAGGAAATAATTTTGATGGACATGATTTTTTGATAGAGGCTAAAAAAGCTGGTGCCATAGGAGCTATCGTTCAAAAAGGAAAGGGCATTGATGATTTTCTTTGTATTGAAGTAGAAGATACATTGCATGCCTATCAAGATTTGGCAAGGTTTCATAGACAACGGTTCTCGATCCCTGTTATAGCAATTACGGGCTCATCTGGTAAGACGACTACTAAAGAAATGTTAGGTGCTGTACTTAGCAGTCAATTTAATGTATTGAAAACGGAAAAAAATTTTAATAATGAAATCGGCTTGCCTATGACTTTGTTGGAGTTGACCGCTTCTCATGAAGTTTGTATTGTAGAAATGGGCATGCGTGGATTAGGACAAATTGAAGAATTAGCTTCGATTGCAGAGCCAACTATCGGTATTATTACGAATGTGGGAACGAGTCATATTGAACTTTTGGGTTCTCAAGAAATGATAGCACAAGCAAAAGGTGAATTGATTAGGCATTTACCTAGTACGGGTATCGCTATATTAAATGAAGATGATGTGTTGGTAAAATCCATGTCTTCTGATGTAAAAGGGAAAACGATTACTTATGGATTAGAGGGTACGTCTACTGTACGTGGGAGCCATATATCTTATAAAAAAGACGGCATTAAATTCACTTGCAAATGTTATGATGACGTGTTTGATATCTTTTTACCAATGATTGGAGTTCATAATGTTTATAATGCGTTAGCGACTATTGCTGTAGCAAGAGTATTAGGTGTTGCGACAGGTAAAATAAAAAAATCATTTTCTACTTTTACTGGCATGGCGATGCGACAAGAGATTATTCCATTAGATGATATAGTTGTTTTAAACGATGCGTATAATGCGAATCCATCATCTATGGCGGAATCAATTAAGGCACTAGGACAATTGGAAAGAAAACGGAAAATTGCTATGCTAGGAGATATGCTAGAATTAGGTAACTATACGAAAGAAGCACATGAGGCTATAGGACAGTTGCTAGCAGATGAAGGGTATGATATGGTATTTACACTAGGAAATGCATCTTCCTTTATTAGTAGAATAACAGATTCTTTGGGTATTCCTTCATGGCACTGCTTGAATCATGTGGATATGGCGAATGCTTATTGGCCATTGCATAAAAAAGGAGACATTCTTTTAGTTAAAGGATCTCGTGGATTAGCAATGGAGAAAGTAATTACTCATATACAAGATAAATATAGAAATAATAAAGTTTCATATAATGAATAAGAAATAGTAGGAGACGTATCATGCTTAGCTCAGATATATTAACATCAGTAGTAGTTGCATTCGTAGTAACATTGATAATAACGATTGGTATTGGAAAAGTATCGATTCCGCTGTTGAAAAAACTACATGCACAACAAAGTATACGCGAAGAAGGACCTAAGAGCCATCAATCTAAAGCTGGCACACCAACTATGGGCGGCTTATTTATGATGATTTCACTTACCATTAGCGTACTTATTTTTTCTCCGTGGACAGCAACGACAGCTATTTTACTACTACTTATATTAGGCCATTGTGCACTAGGCTTTTTTGATGATTTTGTAAAATCAGTAAAAAAAAGAAACTTAGGATTAACAGCGAAACAGAAACTATTAGGTCAAATTATTTTGGCCGGTATTTTTTGCTATGTAGTAACTCAATATATAGTATTGCCCACAACCTTGTGGATTCCTTTAGCTAATGTTACTATAAATATTGGATTCTTATACTATGTATTGGCTTTTGTTGTTATTGTGGGTACTTCGAATGCTGTTAATTTAACTGATGGACTAGATGGTTTGGCAGCTGGTACGGCGGCTATAACGGCTATTGCGTATGCTGTGATAGGCTTGCTATATGATAAAATAGAAATTTCCTATTTTGGTGCTATCATTTGTGCTGTATGCTTAGGCTTTTTAGTATTTAATAGTAATCCGGCAAAAGTATTTATGGGCGATACAGGATCATTGGCGTTAGGTGCTGCTTTTGCAGGTATGGCTATTATGACGAAAACTGAATTGCTTTTAATTATTCTAGGCGGTGTATTTGTGGCAGAAGCATTATCTGTGATTATTCAGGTTATATCATTTAAAACGAGAGGTGTTCGAGTCTTTAAAATGAGTCCAATTCATCATCATTTTGAATTGTCTGGATGGACGGAACAGAAAGTGGTTAATAGATTTTGGATTGCTGGGGGTATTCTCGCATTAATTAGTTTATGTATCTATTTTATAAAATAATAAAATGATATGATGTATGATGATATAGAAAGTTGAACATTGGTTTTATATCTGAAATATATCTAATGTACATCATACTGGTGTATGTTAGATATAGTTTAGATACACATACATATAAGGTGATAAAATGGAGTATCGTGATAAACATATTTTAGTATTAGGAGCTGGCACTAGTGGGATAGGAGCAGCTCATATAGCAGCCATGTTAGGTGCACATGTAATATTAAATGATTATGCGTCTATTAAACTAGAGGCAGATATAGAAACACAATTATTGAACGCGGGGGTTACAATTATCACTGGTTCGCAAGATAATAATTTATTATGTGATATAGATCAAATTATTGTTTCTCCAGGGATTTCTTTATCTATTCCTATTTTAGTAGAAGCACGACGTCGTCATATTCCTATTATTGGAGAGGTTGATCTAGCATATCATATTTCGAAAGCTCCTATCTTGGGCGTCACAGGAACAAATGGTAAGACGACAACTACTACTTTGTTAGCCGATATTATGAAAGCCGTTAACCCTCATGTATATGTGGGTGGCAATATTGGAAAGTCTTTAAGTGAGGCGGCGTATCGAGTACCATCGGATGGATACTTAATAGCTGAATTATCCAGTTATCAATTAGAAAGTGTGGAAGAATTTCGAGCACATGGTGCTATTGTGTTAAATGTAACCCCTGATCATTTATCGCGTCATAAAACACTTGAAGCGTATGCTAAGGCAAAAGCTAATATATTTAAGAACCAAGACAATCATGATTATCTCGTCTTAAATGCAGACGATATGATTGTTAAAGCTATGGAAGATGAGGCAGACGGAATTATATTATATATTAGTCAAAAGCAGAAAGTGTATAATGGCGCATACTATGCAAATGGTGTTTGTTATGCAGTTTCTAATGGTATAGAAGAAGCAATTATAGATGTTTCACACATTTTAATCCCAGGGGCTCATAATATTGAAAATATATTGAGTGTTATTGCATTGACGTATGCATTAGGAGTGACAAAAGACATTCTTTATAACGTGATTAGCCAATTTTCAGGGGTAGAACATCGGTTGGAAAAAGTTGCCGTTATTCATGAGGTTACATATTATAATGATTCTAAAGCTACTAATGTAGACTCTGTGATTAAAGCCCTTCAATCGTTTACAGCGCCAGTTATATTATTAGCAGGCGGTCATGACAAAATGACACCACTGCATGATTTGATGGATTTGATTAAGTGTAAAACTAAAGCATTACTATTGATGGGGGAAGCTGCGGATAGATTCGAACAATCAGCTCGAGAAGCAGGTGTGTTATCAATCTACCGTGTTAATTCTATGCGAGAAGCGGTTGAATTAGGACAAAAATTAGCTGTGCCTAATGACGTTGTATTATTATCACCAGCGTGTTCTAGTTTTGATTGGTATTCTTGTTTTGAAGAACGAGGCGATGATTTTAAACGTGAAGTAATGAGATTAGCACAGCAGGGGTGATACAGAATGAAACGCATTATTATTTCAGGCGGTGGCACAGGTGGACATATATATCCGGCCATTACTATTTATAAAGAACTGATGGCCATGGCAGATGTCGAGGTTTTATATATTGGTACTGAGAAAGGCTTAGAAGCTGACTTAGTTCCTAAAGAAGGAATTCATTTTAAAACCTTACCTGTACAAGGGTTACAACGTAAGCTTTCATGGGGCACAATCGTTACAGGTGTTAAATCTGTTTTGTCAGTCCTAAAAGCATTTGTAATTATAGAAAAATTTAAGCCTGATGTGGTAATCGGGACTGGTGGATATGTATGCGGGCCTATTTTGTTGGCTGCCGCATTAAAAAAAATTCCTACATTGATTCAAGAACAGAATGTTATAGCAGGTATTACAAATAAAATACTAAGTCGTTTTGTTGACGTAGTAGCAGTAGGGTATAAAGAAGCAAGTACTTCTTTTTCTCGCTGTAAGCGAGTCGTTTATACCGGGAATCCTGTTCGTCCAGAAATTCTTGTTGATACTCGTGAAGAAGGACGTAAGTACTTTAATTTGCAAGATGGTGAATTTGCTGTTATTATAGCAGGAGGTTCTAGAGGTGCAAGAACTATTAATACGGCTATGATTGATGTACATAAACATTTTAAAAATCGAGATGGTATTAAATTAATACATATTACTGGTAATAGTGAATATCAGAATGTTATGCAAGCCTTGCATATTACAGAGGGAAATAGTTTCAGTAGCGCTTCTATTATTTTGCCATACTTGCATGATATGCCAAAAGCGTTAGCAGCAGCAGATTTGGCAGTGTTTAGAGCTGGCGCTGTTGGATTAGCAGAATTAACCGTACGTGGTATTCCATCTATTTTAATTCCTTATCCGTATGCTGCAGAAGATCATCAAACTTATAATGCTAGAATATTAGTTAAGCATGGTGCAGCACGCATGATTGTTGATAAAATGTTAAGTAGTCAGGATTTGATTAGTGAAATAGAATCATGTATGGCAGATTCACATAGATTAAAGAATATGTCTAAAGCCGCATTAGAGCTTGGTAGACCAACAGCAGCTCATGATATTGCTAAGCTGGTATTAGAAATTGCTAAATAATTAGATAGGAGAGACATCTATGTTAGATGGTATTCATAAAATACATTTAATTGGCATTGCTGGTTCAGGCATGAATGCAATTGCCAACATATTAATTTGCAAAGGCTATGATGTAACAGGCTCTGATATTAAAGAGTCTCCCATTATTGATAAGTTTAGAAGTATGGGGGCTACTATTCATATTGGACATGATGCATCATATATAGATGGAGTGGATGCAGTAGTTCGTTCAACAGCAATTCATGATGATAATCCTGAAATTGTGGCTGCTAAACAAGCAGGTATTCCAATTTTACATCGATCAGATATTGTTAAAGCTGTTATAGATGTAACAAAGGGAATTGCTGTCGCAGGGGCTCATGGTAAGACTACAACTACATCTATGTTAGGGCAAATATTTTGTGAAGCAAATATTGATCCTACTATTATTATTGGCGGACAAGTTGATTATCTTGACAATGCTAGTAGTCGATTAGGGAAGGGAGATATTAGTATTGCGGAAGCTGATGAAAGTGATGGGTCATTTTTAAAATTAAATCCACAAACAATTGTTATTACTAATATAGAAAATGATCATATGGACTATTATGGAACTATGGATAATTTGCTTCAGGCATTTTGTAAGTTTATAGAAAAATTACCTAGATCAGGACAGGCAATAGTTTGCGGAGATAATCCTAATATTCAACATGTTATGCCTAAGGTGCAACGAGATTTTATTACCTATGGAACGAGTGAATATAATACATATATAGCTAAAAATATTCATTATGTGGATAGTACACTCATGTATGATGTAGTCCATGATAATGTGACTGTAGCTCGTATACAATTGCGTGTTCCAGGTAAACATAATGTATTAAATTCTTTGGCAGCCTTTGTAGTGGCTCATGTGGTGTATGGTGTTGATATCACAGTGATTCAAAAAGCACTTTCTAAATTTATAGGCGCTAAACGTAGATTTGAAACCAAAGGTCATGTAGCTGGAGTATGGGTGGTGGATGATTATGCACATCACCCAACAGAAATTGAAGCTACCTTGAAGGCCGCGAAAGAATTAGAGAAACATCGTGTTATTTGTGTATTTCAACCTCATAGATTTACGCGCACTAGTTTATTACTCAAGGAATTTGCTCGTGCTTTTAATGCAGCTGATGAAATTTATATGACAGATATTTATAGTGCTGGCGAAGAACCTATTCCAGGTATTGATGGACATTCTATTCCTAATATGATAGAAAAAGAAAGTCATCGTAAAGTTAATTATATTTCTAACATAGAGGATGTTCCTAGTATATTAAAAAATGTAGTACGGCCTAATGATTTAGTGATTACTATGGGGGCAGGTACGATTAATCAATATGGACCAAAATTACTTGCTTTATTAGAAGAGGGATTATGATGAAAGATAAACATATTATTGTATTAGTAGGTGGACCATCTAAAGAAGCAGAAGTATCGCGTCGCACAGGGTCGGCTATTAGAGAGGCACTTATTGGATTAGGATATCATGCTAGTATTTTGGAGTTACATGAAGCGACACTATTAGATGATATTAAATCAATGAAAGGTGATATTGTTTTTAATGCCTTACATGGTAAGTTTGGTGAAGATGGTGCATTACAAGGAACATTAGAAATGGCCGGTATACCATATACTGGATCAGGTATTATGGCACAAGCTGTCGGTATGAACAAGAAAATCAGTAAAGCTGTTTTTTCAGGAGTAGGCATTCCTACAGCTAGATCTATTAATTACAATGCAAATCTTACTTCGGTTTCTGATATTGTAGCGGATATTAATGAGAAGTTTACTATACCAGTTGTTGTAAAAGCAGCCACACAAGGATCAAGTATAGGTGTTGCAGTTGTTAAGTCCTCAGATGATTTAGTAGCAGCGGTTGAAGAAGCTATAAAATATGATCCCATCTTAGTGGTAGAGGAATATTTAACAGGGCGAGAATTCACCGTATCTGTACTGGATGGTAAAGCATTAGCTGTTATAGAAATTCGTCCTCATTCAGGAGAATATGATTACGAATCTAAATATACATCGGGTGCTACTGATTATTTAGTGCCAGCGCCTATTAGCGATAGTTTAACAAAACAAATGCAAGCCATTGGTGAATTAGTATATGAAGAAATTCAAGCTAATGGCGTTATTCGTGTCGATATTATGACCAATGATAAGGGTGATCCATTTGTATTAGAATATAATACAATTCCTGGCATGACATCCACATCATTAGTTCCTAAAGCGGCTAATGCAGTAGGCATAGCATTTCCTGAATTGTGCGAAAAAATATTATACTCCGCAGGATTAGGTAAATTCTAATGATAGGAGCTTTCTATGAATAAAAATAATAAGCATTCATTTTCTCCTAAACGAGATGATAATGGTGAAATGCTTACTTCAAGTAAAGAAGACACTACATATGTTGACTTTCGAGGTAGGACGGCATTTCCTTATAGAGAATCTGATTTTGACGGTGCAACTCCTATTGAGAATACGCCAGAATATATTGATCGTGATGCAAGCTTTGAAAAACGGAAAGTCCGACAAAGAAAAATTAGAAGCTATAAGCATAAACGTAGGAAAAAGATTCTTAGAATTATGATTGCTATATTGATAATCATAGTTGCCTTATTAGTACTACCTATACCGTTTGGAAGTTTAGAAGTAAATGGCAGTAAAAAAGTAACCACCAATGATGTTTTGGTGGCAGCAGATATTCATGAGCCGATAAATATATTACAAATACGCTCAGATACAATTAAAGAGAAAATGAGTCATGATTTACGAGTGGAAAAAGTAGAAATTACTTATAAATTCCCGTTGACGATGTGTGTCAATATAACTGATAGAAAGCCAATAGCTATTATTACGACACAGTTCGCTTTTATTACACTTGATAAAAACGGTCAAGCAATTAATAGTGAGACGGCAATTACTGATGAAACCGTGCCAATTATTTCTGGTATTAAGCCTGGTAATGTATTGCTAGGAGATAAGTTAACTAATCAGTCTATTTTGTCGGCCCTTACTTTTTTAAATGCCTTATCTGATGAGGGATTATCCAAGATAGCAGAAGTGAATGTGGGAAATCCCAACGAATTAGTAGCCTATACAGTTGATGGCTTACCAATTCATATTGGAGACACTACAAATTTAGAAAAGAAAGCAGCACTTTCAGAAAATATGATACAGGATATTAAAAACAATAATTTAAATGCAGAATATATTGATGTGAATGTTACATCACCTTTTATTAAACAATGATAATTAATTTATTTTAAGAAATATAAAAATAGTGTATAATAAGCCTATATAGATAATAATTAAAATTTTATGTGGTAGAAAGTTTTTCAAAAATATTGTACAATGATAATATTGATTGAGCTTGTATTTATACAAAATTTGTAATTGATTATAAATATAGAATTTGTATGTACATTAGAGGAGGAACTTCAATGTCTGATTTCGCAAATATTAAAGTAATTGGTGTTGGTGGTGGCGGCAATAATGCTGTAAATCGTATGGTAGAAAGCAATTTACAAGGTGTAGAATTTATTGCAGCTAATACAGAAAGTCAAGTATTGGATTTATCCAAAGCGGATAAAACAATTAAACTTGGTGAAAAGGTTACAAGAAATCTTGGCGCTGGTGGGGATCCTGCAGTAGGCGAAGCTGCTGCTAATGAAAGTCGTGAAGAAATTGTGAAAGCCTTAGAAGGGGCTGACATGGTATTTGTTACTGCTGGTATGGGTGGCGGTACTGGTACAGGGGCTTCTCCTGTAGTAGCTGAATGTGCTAAAGAAATGGGCGCTTTAACAGTAGGTGTTGTGACTAAGCCATTTTCTTTTGAAGGAAAACGTCGCCGTGCGCAAGCTGATAAAGGTGCGGAATTATTAACTCAAAAAGTTGATACTATTATTGTCATCCCTAATGATAAATTACTACAAGTTGTTGATAAAAAATGTTCTTTAAGCGATGCATTCCGTACTGCTGATGATGTATTGCGTCAAGGAATTAAAGGTATTTCTGATTTGATCACCGTTCCTGGATTGATTAATTTGGATTTTGCTGATGTAAAATCAATTATGACTAATCAAGGTGAAGCACTAATGGGAATTGGCATTGGTGAAGGTGAAAATCGTGCTGCTGATGCTGCAAAAATGGCTATTAATAGTCCATTATTAGAAACATCTATTGATGGTGCTAAAGGCATTTTACTAAATATTAGTGGTAGTAGTAATTTGAGTTTATTTGAAATTAATGAAGCCGCTGAAATTATTTCTGAAGCAACAGATCCTGATGCGAATATCATCTTTGGTTCTGTTATTGATGATAATTTAGGTGATAAAGTACAAATTACTGTAGTGGCAACAGGCTTTGGAGGAACAAATCGATCCGTTCCAGAATTTGGCAAAAAATCTTTCTCAGCTCCATCTGGTGGACCAGATATTCCAGTTTTCATGAAACGATAATGTGTAGACATTAACAGTTTATACAGTTGATATAGTAATTTATGATATATAAGGAGACATTTTATGAAGAAGACATTACTAGTTACGGCTATACTTTCCATGACAAGTGCATTGGCTTTTGCACAAACAGCTCCTGTTACTAATATTACTACTGATACATCTAAAATTAATGTTGAGTATAATTTTGCTCAACATGTACAACGGGACAGTGGTCATAAAGATGGGTTTGGTGTGTCCTTAGAACATGGATTTAGTGATAGATTAGCGGCACAGTATTCGTATAGTAAATTAAATAATAAAAACATTACTAATATTAAAGATCATCAATTAGCGTTGGTATATAAATATAATGACATGATTAATTTCTATGGTGCTGGTACTCTTATCGATACTCATAGTCATAACTATGGAGTACAAGCAGGTGTTATTGGATATATGCCGATTTCTGATAAAATTAATGGATATGCAAAAGTTGGCTTAGGCGACGATATTAAACAATCCTATCAGATTGGTGCTAATTATGCATTGACTGATGGCGTAGATTTAAATGTATATTATGGTTATGATAACTATAACATGAATGAAAAAAATACTACGGTTAAAGGGTTACATGCAGGTATAGGCTATACATTCTAATTACAATTATATATACTTTAAGAACCGTTATTAAAGGGATTATATTCCTTTGATAACGGTTTTTTATAATGCTTGGCTGTTCCTAATAGGGGATTAGCATATATGGATATGCAGTAAGTATAGATTGTGTAGTAGGAAATTATTATACAATTAGTAAATTCAATATTGAATACATGTATACAGAATTCATAAAGAAGACTAGGGAATTCTTACATGCTTTCTATTGTATTAGAGCATACTTTTGTGTATGATAGATGTGTATCGAGTTATAAAGATGGGGTGGTGTTGAGTATGTCAATGACTATGGCAGCAAAACAAGCTAGAGGAAAAAAACAAAATGATGTTATTTTTGCAGCTAGTTCTGCAGCACAAAGTGATATCAAATTAAATGGAAAAGATCATGTAGTGAATGGTACGGTAGGATCTATTTTGGATGAAGACGGGCAAATTGTATTCTTACAATCTGTAAAAGAAGAATATTTACATCTACCGAATAATGAATATATTGCATATGCGCCTATTGCTGGATTACCTGAGTATCTATCCGCAGTGTACAAAGCTTGTTTTGAAGATGCTAAGCCTGATGCTTATATAGATGCAGTAGCAACTGCTGGTGGTACTGGTGGTATTCATCATTTGGTTCATAATTATACTGCATTGGGCGATACTGTATTGACTGCTGACTGGTATTGGGGCAATTATAAGACCATTTGTAAGGATTCTGGCCGCATCTTATCTACATTTACATTATTAACTGATACTAATGAATTTAATATAGATTCTTTCAAAGAAGAAGTAATGCATCTATCGAAAGAACAAGAAAATCTTCTAATTTTATTAAATACACCTGGTAATAATCCTACAGGATTTAGTATTAGCGATACATCTTGGAATGAGATTTTAGCGTTCTTATCTAGTTTAGTAGCTTCCACTACCACTAAAATTATATTGGGTGTTGATGTAGCATATCTTGACTATGCAGGCGAAAAACATGCGGTTAGACAATTCTTTAAAAAATTTAGTCAATTGCCAAAAGAAATTTTGACAGTTATTTGTTATAGTGTGTCTAAAGGATTTACTATGTATGGACAACGGTTAGGGGCTATGATTGGTATATCCTCTAATCAAGATGTGATTGATGAATTTCATGAAATTAATGCAATTACATCACGTGCTACATGGTCTAATTTATGTCGACCAGCACAACGAACTATTGCTAATTTGGTAAGTGATGATAAAAAATTTGCTGCCTACGAAGAAGAACGAGAAGCATATAACTCATTGATTCATGAAAGAGCGGCTATTTTTGTTGAGGAAGCGAAATCTTGTGGATTACCATTATTACCATATAAGGGAGGATTCTTTTTAACGATTCCTACAACACAATCTACAAAGATTTGTGATGCATTGAAAGAAAAACATATATACGTAATACCTTTAGTGAAAGGAATACGCGTGGCGGCATGTAGTATTCCCAAAAAACAAATGAAAGGGTTAGCATTGAGTATATATGAAACTATGAAAGAGCTACATAGTTTATAAAATAAATAGTTCAATATAGAACAACACTACAATCAGTTTACTATACAAGCATTATATAAACTATGTATTTTATTATTGGATAGTTTATAGTACTTTCATAGTATGATTTTAGTTATGAGTGATTCATAGAATGATATATTATAAAAAGGCAGCAACCAAGATGGTGCTGCCTTTTTGTGTATAGCTCTTAGTGAAATGGCATAGTACTTAGTATATTTTGAGTATATCCTATATTTATAACGAATTTCACACGATTCGTCGCATGATTTGAAATGATTAATATAATACTAAAAAGAGCCTACCAAGTTAGAATATATCTAGGTTGATAGGCCTTATTTTTTTGCAATAATATTAATAAAATACTTGACAATATAATCGATAAAGGTTATAGTGTAGATGTAGTTAAGGAAAGGCGGTGAAATCGTTAAAGAAGTTGAGGAAGATAATAAAAAAGTGGCTACCGATTATAACAGCACTTATCCAACTGACAATAGCGATAATAGAGTTGTTAAAATGATAACCACAGGGACTCGAAAGAGTCCCACCTTCCTAACTATTATATCAATGGTGAGTATATGATTTCAAGATTAACTTTAATAATTAGTGTTATTGCTTTTATATTATCAGTATATAATTTATTAATTGCATTAGGAGTATTATGAAACTAGAAGATGTAATGACAACTGGCGAGGCGGCAGAGTTATGGGGGAAAAGTCCTATATCTATCAAACAGCTATGTACAGGCGTGCAAGGAAGAGGACCACGATTAGAAATAGATGTAGAATGTAGAAAGTCGGGTAAAATGTGGCTTGTAACACGACAAGGCATGGAACGACTATATGGGAAATTAGAAGAATAGTATTTTTTAAGGACTATCGAATATGATAGTCCTTTTTTATGAGGGTAAAAAAACCGCAAAAACTAATTATATTTTATTAATAATTAGTAAATGAATTTTATATATTGAATTTTTGGCATTAGGTTATGTTACCTAGTTTTATTACATTTTAATATCATAATTATTTACAGTAAAATATTATACATATGTTAATGAGTAGGATGAGCTGGTTTCTTTACATCAATAGGGTTACCATTTTCATCAATGTCTACAAACTCTACTTTATCAAGAGTTTGTGTAACTTGACCACGAATAAATTTAAGATAAATATCATATAATTTCTTTTTTTCTGCTAGTTCTTCTTCTGTTAGTGGTTGGCCACTTTTTTTCTTACTAGCTAACTCATTGATTCGTTTAATTGTTTCGTTAATTTCCATTGTTTATATACAATAGTTGAAATCTATTGTGGATCCTTTCTTTGAATAAGCACGTTAAATACATATGAATGCTGTCACATAGACATTATTATATAAAATAACAAAAAGTTATTCTCTTTCTTATGGTACACATTCATTTTAATATATACATTATAGCATGAATCTACTCTAGCGAGCTAATATATCTGTTAGTAGTACTTGATGAATAGATAAAAATAATGATATAGAATGATAGTGTTATGACTCCCTTAGGGAGAAATAATTAGTATAGTATGTTTCATGCGTGTTGTGATGCACTAGAAAGCATTTAGATTATGAAAGTTATAATGGGGAATAATTACTGATGATAAGGTAATGGAGAAAGTTTGAGGTGTATAAGTGATTTGTTATTATTAGATATGATATAATGAGAGATATCGATATAAAGTTATTATATGGTAGCAACTATAAACTATTTTAAAAGAATAGTAGTAAAATTATGATAAGTACATAAGGAGGCTCCTATGAGAGTCACAAAAGCGATTAAATCAGAACAGTTAAAGATTCTATCAGAAGTGTATAAGGATGCTAAACCAGCATTGGTATATAATAGTCCTTTTGAATTATTGGTAGCAGTAATATTGTCAGCCCAATGTACGGATGAACGTGTTAATATTATTACAAGACGATTATTCCCTCAATATAGTGATCCAGCAGATATGTTAGCGTTAGGAGTAAAACAATTAGAAGTATTAATTCGTGATTGTGGATTATATCGAGCAAAAGCGGCTAACTTAATTGGTACATGTGACATATTAGTTCATAAATATGCTGGAGAAGTACCAACTGATTTTGAGTCATTACTAGAGTTGCCCGGAGTAGGAAGAAAAACCGCTAATGTCGTCGTATCAGTTTTGTGGGGAATACCAGCCATTGCTGTTGATACGCATGTATTCCGTGTGGCTAATCGATTAAAATTAGGAATTGCTAATACTCCTTTAGAAATGGAGGGTAAATTACAGAAAGCGATTCCTAAGAAAGACTGGGCTGCAGCCCACCACTGGCTTATTTGGCATGGTAGAAAAATTTGTAAAGCGAGAAAACCATTGTGTCATGTATGTCCATTAGCCAAGTTGTGTCCTTCGGCAGGAAAGGTTGTGTAATTATGAAGACAAGTCATCAAAAGATGATAGCATTATTTCAAGATAACGGAATTGATGGTATAGATATAGTGAATGAACTTTTGCGATTTAGAGTGCTCGATCAAATGATTTCATCGCATCCTGCCACAAAAGAGTGGGGGATTACGGCAGATAAATTATTTTCCTTAGCTCATGAGGCTACAGTACAATCATTTGGGGAGATTTCCTATGCAATCGATACATTTGAAAAACTATATGGCCCCTCTTTTTCTGTAGATGTGATGGATTTTATTAGTGATACGGGCATTATAGAGGGCATGAATGCAGGCTATCAATGGAAAACTCCATTAATGGCATATATTAATCAGTATAAGGCGGAATCCAATACTACTATTTTATTTGCTTATGTAGAAGAATATACGAGCCTAATAGAGGATATTTTACAAGCCTTTGGTAAAAAGCGAGTTGTTTTATATACTGCTTCAGAAGTGTGTTACAGTGTGTTGAGTCGATTATATCCGTTGGCAACAATTGTAAATGAATGGCCAAGTGCCACCTATTTTGATCACATAGTAACTGCTACAGTTGGCATGTATCAGGATTCAGAACATATCATGGAAGAAGTGGCCAATGGTATGAATAATCTTTCTAAATATGGAACGGCTCATTTATTTTTGCCGTTGACAGCAATTCAAAATCAAACTGGTCTTAATAGAATGGCGTTACAGTTCTTTTTAGGACAAAAAAAACTAGAGCGAGTTCGGGAATGGACGCCTATTGGAACTTATGAATTTGTATTTGGCCCTAGTGAAGTCAAAAAAATGAAAGCAGAAATCTGTGAAATCATAGATGACACGTATCGAACAACGCCTTTTATTGCCTTACCCCATGAGGTATTTTCAGAATTAGAAGTATTCTCGTTAGTCGGATATGGTTTATCCTTATGTTCTGTTATTTTACCGGGCACATCGAATGACCTAGCCATGGGGCAAGAAGGATTGTACTGTCGCGATGCTCGTTTGCCAGAACGTATTATAGATCATCTCGTAGAAGAAGACGCATGGTACTTGACCTGCGAACGTAATGGGTTATCTATTAACTTTGGATTAACTGATGAAAAGCCAGAAGATGTATCATTTTGGATGTTCCCTAGTCAAGCAATCGCTTATATGTGGTTTGCTTATTTCACATGTGATCGGGGACGTGACATAGCGGGGCGATTGGCAGAGATGGTTTTATCAGAAGATGCTTTTTGCCAGTTAATTAGCAGTTGCCGTCGTCGTAGAGTTAGTGATACAGAAAAAAATGATATTATTGAGACCCTTGATACAGCAGAAAAAAGATATGCAGATACTCTTAGAAAAGCAGAAACTAATTATGATCAGATCTTAGAGCAATTAGGCGAACATATACTGCCTTAATCTTCTTTTATAGTAGTATTATATAAATTGAGTATACTTACTATGTGGTAATTATGGCATAGATAGTGTATTATAATAGAGGTTGTGTAAAAATGGAGGAATATATATGGCTGTTGTAAATTTTGAAATTTATAAAGTATTAGGGACTTTATCAGAAGATAAAGACGGAAAAAGCAAACAATTAACTTGTATTAGTTGGGGACGCTATAACCCTAAATTTGATTTGCGGTCTTGGAATAGTGATTATACGACTATGACTAAGGGAATTACCTTGTCGTTAGAAGAAGCGTTGGCACTGAAAGATTTATTAAATAAAGTGGATTTAGAACAAGCGTATAATGAATCAATAGCAGAACGTCAAGCCGCTAAAGCTGCAGAAAAATAGAATTAAACATAGATAATACAAGATGTTGTAATAAAAATTTGCAATTACCCCACTATTATGATACAATTTGTAAGAATAATAATAGTCACTGAAAAGAGGTGTATATAATGAAACAAGGTATTCATCCAGATTACCAAGAATGCACTGTAAGTTGTGCATGTGGTAATACATTTACAACTGGATCTGTTAAAGGTAATCTTCGTGTTGACGTATGCTCTAAATGTCATCCGTTCTTCACAGGGCAACAACGTGCGGCACAAGCTCGTGGTCGTATTGAACAATTTAACAAACGTTACGGTAAATAATTTACTGAAATGTTACTATACAAATGACATGGCAGAGCTGGGGCTCTGCCTATATTTGTTTAGAGAGAGGAGTTATCCTTTGAAATCTAAAAAAATGAAAAAATTTGTTGGTGGTCAGGCAGTCATTGAAGGTGTCATGATGCGTGGCCCTGGATATACAGCAACAGCAGTAAGAGAGCCAAGTGGTAGTATTGTTATTGATAAATATGCGACTACATCGATTAGTGATCGATATTCTATTCTACAAAAACCATTACTTCGTGGATGTGTTGCCCTTGTAGAATCATTGGTTATTGGTATGCGTGCTTTGGCATTCTCTGCTAAAGCAGCTGGTGAAGCAAATGAAGAAATGTCCAATAAAGAGATTGCTATGACTATGATTGTTTCAAGTGTTATTGCGATTATTTTTTTCTTAGCCTTACCTACATTTGTTGCCAAATATGTTCCCGGCGTGGGAAACAATCATGTGCTATTAAATTTAGTAGAGGGAGTTATACGATTAGCTCTATTTTTGTTATATATATGGGGTATTGGCTTAACGCCAGATATTAAACGTGTATTTCAATATCATGGGGCAGAGCATAAGACAATTCATACATATGAAGCTGATGAAGAGTTAAATGTGGAAAATGTAAAACGCCACTCTCGTTTACATCCTAGATGTGGCACTAACTTTTTACTGATTGTTATGATTGTGAGTATCTTTATATTTGCTTTTTTAGGATGGCCCAATTTAATTGAACGTATTGTATCACGGGTGCTTTTAATGCCTGTGGTAGCTGGTGTTTCTTATGAAATAATTCGTTTAGCCGGGAAAAGTACAAATTCATTGATACAAACAATTATTACTCCTGGGTTATGGTTACAATATATGACGACTCGAGAACCAGAAGATGATCAAATTGAAGTCGCTATTCGTGCATTACAGGAAGTTAGACCACCTGAGTCAGAGGCATATGAAACAAATTAATGATGAAGGAGATATACTAAATGGCTTTGGTAGATAAATTACAAGTAATTGAAGATAAATTCATGGATTTAGAACAACGAATCAGTGATCCAGCTGTGATTGCACAACAGCAGGAATGGCAAAAATTGACACGGCAGCACGCATCACTGGTAGATACGGTAGATACTTTTAGAGATTATAAAAAAGTACTCCATGAATTAGATGAAGCATTAGAAGTAGTAGAAGATAAAACCTTGGATGAAGAATTTCGTGAAATGGCACAAGAGGAACTTAAGTCGTTAAAAGAAAGACGAGAAGTGCTGGAAGAAAAATTACATATCTTGTTATTACCGAAAGATCCAAATGATGATAAAAATATTATCATTGAAATTCGTGGTGGCGCTGGTGGCGACGAAGCGGCATTATTTGCAGGGGATTTGTTCCGCATGTATACAAAATATGCAGAATCACAAGGCTGGAAATGCAGTATTTTAGATGCTAATGAACCAGAATTAGGTGGTTTTAAAGAAGTTGTATTCTCTGTGGATGGAGATAGTGTATATTCTAAGATGAAATTTGAATCAGGGGTACATCGTGTGCAACGTGTACCAGATACTGAATCGCAAGGAAGAATTCATACATCGACAGTTACAGTAGCAGTATTGCCAGAAGTAGAAGAAGTAGATATTCAAATTAATCCAGCAGATTTAAAAATTGATACGTATTGTGCGAGTGGTGCTGGTGGACAACATGTAAACCGTACTGAGTCAGCAGTACGGATCACACATGTACCAACTGGAGTAGTAGTAGCGTGTCAAGATGAACGATCTCAATTAAAGAATAAAGATAAAGCTATGAAAGTATTAGCGGCAAAACTTCAAGACATGGCGGATCAAGAAGCCGCTTCTACTGTAGCTGCGGATCGAAAAAGTCAAGTTGGCACGGGGGATCGTAGTGAACGTATTCGCACATACAATTATCCACAAGGGCGTGTAACGGATCATCGTATTAATTTAACATTATATAAGTTAGATGCCATATTAAATGGTGATTTAAATGAAGTTATTCAAGCACTGATTGCAGCTGACCAGGCGGCTAAAATGCAAGGAGCTAATGTAAATGAATAAGGAGATTTGGACGATCGGTCGAATTCTTCAATGGACAGAGCAGTATTTTCATAACAAGGAGTTGGATACACCACGACTTGATGGGGAGGTACTGCTTTCTCATGTGTTGGGGAAAGATAGAATTTATTTATATATTCATTATGATCAACCCTTAACAACAGAAGAATTAAGTGCGTATAAAGCACTTGTACTTAAACGCGTCAATGGATATAGTGTGGCCTCTATTGTGGGACATAAGGAATTTATGGGCCTATCATTTATGGTAAATGAAGAGGTATTAATTCCACGGCCTGATACAGAAACATTAGTAGAATACACAATTGAGTCATGTAAACAAAAAACTGATCTATCTGTGTTAGATGTATGTACTGGTCCAGGAACAATTTTGTTGAGTCTATTACACTATTTGCCGCAAGCAACTGGCATTGGATTAGACCTATCAGAAAAAGCATTAGATGTGGCTAAACAAAATAGAAAGGCTTTGCAATTAGAAGAACGAGCTACGTTGATACAATCTAATATGTTTACTTCCTTAAAGAAAGAGAAGCTATTTGATATTATTGTTTCCAATCCACCCTATATTCGTACAGGTGAGATGGATACATTGCCAAGCGAAGTACTCCATGAACCACATATGGCACTGGATGGAGGCGAAGATGGACTCGATTTTTATCGCATTTTAGTAAGTGAAAGTCATCATTACTTACAACAGGGCAGTCTTCTTATTATAGAAATCGGTATTCATCAAGAAGAGGCTATTATTCAGTTATTTGCATCTGCACCACAATATAAGTGTATAGATACAGTGCGAGATTTGGCGAATGTAATTCGTGTATTAGTATTTCAAAAGGTATGAGAATATATGCAATCATTTACGTGCAACGTATATGATGTGTCAATGCTGCTTCATTTTATAGGAAGGAGTATAGTGATATAAAGTGGCTATCACTAAGTACAATGGAAACAAAGATATATAAATATCCTACAGAGAAAGAGATTGAATGTATAGGTAAAATGTTGAGGGATGGCTGTGTGGTTGCATTGCCAACCGAAACAGTATATGGACTAGGTGCCAATGGCCTTGATGAAAGAGCGATGGATAAAATTTATCAGGCGAAAGGGAGACCTTCAGATAATCCACTAATTTTACATGTACCATCTATGGAGGCGGTTACACCGTTAGTCCGAGAAATTTCAGAAACTGCCCATCGTTTAATGGAAACATTTTGGCCTGGTCCATTAACGATTACATTACCCAAATCTGATCTAGTTCCTTATCGTGCGACGGGGGGATTAGATCGAGTTGCATTGCGCTGTCCTAACCATGAATTATGTCGCTCCATTTTGCAGGCTGCTGGTGTACCTATTGCGGCACCAAGTGCCAATATATCTGGTAGGCCGAGTCCTACTTCAGCAGAAGCAGTACTACATGATATGAAAGGCCGAATCGATGCTATTGTTGATGCAGGAAATTGTCAAATCGGCGTAGAATCAACAGTAGTAGAAGTTAATGACAACAAAGTAACCATTTTACGCCCTGGTGGGATCACAAAAGATATGTTAGAAAAAGTAGTAGATACTGTAGTATATGATACACATATGGTAACTGGCAACGGAGTACCCAAGGCGCCTGGTATGAAATATAAACATTATGCACCAGATGGAGAAATGACAACATTGGTAGGCAATCCTCTAGCGGTTGCTCGTGAGATGGCTCGTATGATGACAACATTATCAGGACCTATTGGTCTATTAATTAGCCAAGAAGCATATGAATTTTTACATACGATGGTTGATGTATCTAAGGTGCATTGTATTATTTATGGTCATCATCAAGATGATACTTCACTGGCAAATAAGCTATATGCATCATTATTAGAGTTTAACAAACAAGGGGTAACACATATACTCGCAGAAGGTGTAAAATCTGAGGGAATGGGTGTGGCGATTATGAATCGCATGGAAAAATCAAGTGATCATCGTATTGTTATAGTAAAGAAGTAATGCTCATTGTGTCGGAAATGGTGTTGACAGCTTGATATACAGATTTTCTTCTTCTACTGTAGTAACAAAAGTATGATTTCTATAAATAAGTATTGGAATATTTCTAATACTTTGCTATAATAGTTTATGTTGGTTGGACTAATGTGTTTTTGTAAAAGACAAAATTCTAGTCAGGACTAACTTATTCGGTGAGTAGAATAAGTAATGAGGTTATAGGTGATGAATATTTTATTTGTATGCTCGGATAATACGTATCAAAGTCCTATAGCAGCAGCCATAACGGAATCAATTCTTACAGAATCATCTATAGATTTAGTGGTTGATTCAGCTGGTTTATTTTGTGCGAATGGTGCTAAAGTTAAGGGAAAAGTCATAGAGTTGATGCAATCTATGGGATTTGATCTTTCAACACATCGCTCAAAACCGCTTAGCGTCGGGCTAATGAATGAGGCCGATTTAGTAATTGCTATGACAGAAACTGATAAACGTGTATTATTGCGACAATTTATCTTCATGGCAAATAAGATTAAGACTATTTGTGAATGGGCAGATACAGAGAATGCTGAGGCGTGTATACTATCCATAGACAGAGTGGCTAAAAAAGATATAGAAACACTTCAAAAGTTAATTGCTAAGGCTATTACGAATATGAAACCGTTAAGATAGTGATACAGATAGATAAGGAGTTGATAGTATGAAGGTTGCCATTGGATGTGATCATGGTGGATTTCATTTAAAACAAGTCATTATGACTTTTTTAGAGTCAAAAGGCATCCCTTTTTATGATTTTGGGGGCTATTCAGAAGCGTCTATTGACTATCCGGATATAGCTAATCTAGTAGCTAACGCAGTGGCATCTGGTGAGTATGATCGCGGAATTTTAATTTGTGGTACTGGTATTGGAATTGGCATAGCCGCTAATAAAGTAAAAGGTATTCGTGCTGCTTTATGTCATGATACATTTTCAGCACATGCATCAAGAGAACACAATGATGCTAATATTTTAACTATGGGTGAGCGTATTATTGGACCAGGCTTGGCAGTAGATATTGTTGATGTTTGGCTTACTACTGAGTTTGAAGGTGGTAGGCATTTACGGCGAGTAGAAAAGATTATGGCCCTTGAGGAACATGAGTCATAATTGCATGAAATTCTATTATATAAGTAGAGTAGATAATGGATTGATTTTATAAGATTCTTTTATAAATTATATTGCCATAATTGACGTATATAAGGTAATATACATAGAGAGAAGAAAGTAGAGGCTATCATATGAGTATGTTAAGAACACAAGATCCAGAAATTGCTAAGATTATTGACTTAGAATTACATCGTCAACGTCATAAATTAGAAATGATTGCATCAGAGAATTTTGTAAGTGAAGCAGTCATGGAGGCACAAGGTAGCGTACTGACCAATAAATATGCGGAAGGATATCCAGGAAAACGATATTATGGCGGCTGCGAATATGTAGACATGGTTGAAACATTAGCGATTGAACGAGCTAAGAAACTGTTTGGTGCAGAGCATGTAAATGTACAGCCACACTCAGGTTCACAAGCAAACTTTGGCGTATATTTTGCATTGCTACAACCAGGTGATACGATTATGGGCATGAATTTGTCGCATGGAGGACATTTAACTCATGGATCTCCCGTTAATGTATCTGGTTCCTATTTTAATGTGGTAGATTATCAGGTGGATGCGACTACACAACGAATTGATTATGATGCAGTGGCTAAGAAGGCAGAAGAATGTAAGCCTAAATTAATTATCGCTGGCGGTAGTGCCTATTCGCGGATTATTGATTTTAAACGATTTGCAGATATTGCACATACAGTCGGTGCTATTTTCATGGTAGATATGGCTCATTTTGCTGGTCTTGTAGCAGCAGGATTGCATCCAAATCCAGTAGACTATGCAGATGTGGTAACAACAACAACACATAAAACATTACGTGGCCCTCGTGGTGGGTTGATTATGTGTAAAGAGAAATATGCAAAAGCTATTGATAAAGCTATTTTCCCTGGCATCCAAGGGGGACCATTAATGCATGTTATTGCAGCTAAAGCTGTTGCCTTTGGTGAAGCCTTAGAGCCAACTTTCAAAGAATATGCTACACAAGTTGTAAAAAATGCACAGGCCTTGGCGAATCAATTAATTGATAATGGTTTAACCATTGTCTCTGGGGGTACAGATACTCATGTTATGTTAGTCGATGTGCGCAATACAGGTTTGACTGGTAAAGAAGCGGAACATATATTAGATGAAGTAAATATTACTTGCAACAAAAATACAATTCCTTTTGATCCAGCAAGTCCGTTTGTCACAAGCGGTATCCGATTGGGTACGCCCGCATTAACTTCTCGTGGTTTACAAGAAATGGATATGAAAGAAATAGCTAATATTATAGCTATGGTATTACAACATCCAGAAGACACTGAAAAACAAGAAGAAGCTAAACGTCGCGTATCTAACCTTTGTGAAAGATACCCTTTATATTAATTTTATAAGTGCTATATAGGAGGCAAATTAGTTATGAATGTAAATGTAATGACACATCCATTAATTCAGCATAAAGTAACGCTTATGCGATCTGTGGAAACAGGTTCTAAAGATTTTAGACAGCTTTTAGATGAAATTACATTGTTAATGGGATATGAAATTACACGAGATTTGCCATTGGAAGATGTAGATGTACAAACTCCACTTGTAAAAATGGTAGGTAAGCGAATCGCTGGCAAAAAATTAGGTATTGTGCCAATACTTCGTGCCGGACTTGGTATGGTTCATGGTATGTTAGACTTGATTCCTACTGCTAAAGTTGGGCATATTGGTCTATATCGAGATCCAGAAACATTGAAACCAGTTGAATATTACTGTAAATTACCAAGTGATATAGCAGAACGTACTTTTATTGTTACAGACCCTATGCTAGCCACTGGAGGAAGTGCATCTGCAGCGATCACGTTATTAAAAGAAAAAGGTGCTAAACATATTCAATTGATGTGTTTAGTAGCAGCTCCAGAAGGTGTTGAAGTAGTCAATAAAAATCATCCAGATGTGACTATTTTTGTAGCAGCTCTTGATGAATCTTTAAATGAGCATGGATATATTTTGCCAGGATTAGGCGATGCAGGAGATCGTATTTTTGGCACTAAATAAAGAATAGGATTAATACTAGGAAATGGCAGTATATAGAACCCGTTGGGAACTATATACTGTCATTTTTAGCATGTATAGTTAGCGTATGGGATGACTAGAGTTTATACTTTCTATATGTGTTATTGTAAAAGTCTAGCGTTAATCGTTATAATTTTATAATTTAACATATAGATAATAATTATCCTTTACAATAAAAATGAAAATTGCTATAATTTTTATGGTTTTATAAGTTGTTTTTAGCATAATAAGGAGAGAAAATTTTGGTTACTACAAGACAATACAAGAGTCAATATCATATTTTGCTTTGGATAGGAGTACTATCGGCTATTTTTATTGGCATGATGGAATATGGGTATGCATTACAAGGTAAGCTTGATTGCCATTGGAAAATCTATTTGGGGCTTATACCATATGTAACGTGGATTGTTATGACATATTTGGCGACAAAACCTAAATGGTTTATACAACGTTATAATGTAAAAGAGATGTATAATGTACATCGTATTCTTGGTATTATATGCACCTTGTTGATTGCCGCTCATTGGTACTTATATTTTGGTAAAGCTGCTAAATCCGTACTAGGTTGGTGGGGTGGCTATACAGCATTAGTTGCCATGTTTATTGCATTTGTTGTAGGTGTTATCTATTTGTCACCATGGGTTAAAAAATTAGCTACTTCTATGTCACATAAGAAGGTGATTTGGCTTCATCGTTTGAATGTAGTGGCCTTGATTGCAGCTAATATCCATGTTCATGGATTTAAACGGTTAGTGGCAATGGTACCATTTTTACAAGTTTATGATATTATTACCTATGCATTAGTGATATATTATCTATATTGGATGTATAAGAATAAATAATACAATTGTATCCTATAGCATGGTATAGATATATAGGCATAGTTATTATTTTATTATAAAGTATATAGAATTATAGAAACTAGAGGAACATTGACAATTGTCATGCTCCTCTAGTTTTTTTATCAATAATTAAACTACCTAAGTACTCTTTTGTCGATATTTTTGGAGTGTTTCGTGTATATTTTATATCTTTTTGGCTTGAATCGTATATTTCTTAGAATTTCTATATTTACAACGCTTATATCTTAGTATACTATATGTATTAATAATAATTATTGTTTTCATTAATTGTGTATTTAGAGAGATTTTGTATGAAAATACAATAAGTAATGTATCGATGGCTATAACGTCTTGGTTAATTGGTTTGTATGTATGTTAACCTGTATATGGAGCTTCACGATTACAAGATGTGCAGGTGAAAGCTGATCGTAATATAGAAAAAGCGAAATGGAGTCCTCAAAAAGTTACTAGTATTTCTCAGAAAGATATACAAGATAAACCAGCTAAATCTGAAGGAGATATTATTTTTAATCAGACAGGACTTTCATGCACGGTCATTTTCTAGTAATTGTTCGTTATACTACTAAGTATACACATACATATAGGGAATCTACATATCACTTTATTATGATGATAAATAATAAAATTATCGTCGTATATGATTGTAAAATTAAAAAATTAGGGGTAATTTTGGGGAAATATACATACCTTACTATACATTTTTGGATTAAAATGCATGTATTTATTATCTTTTTGGAGTTATTCTGGATTTTGATATTTACAAAGAAATAGTGATACTATACTATAACATTAATGAAAATTATTATCGATTTTGGAGGTGCTTATGCATAAAAGAAAAGTGATATTATCACTAGGTATATTATGTTGGATGTCATCATGTTGCGTAACGTGTAATGTATCTGCAGCCACTACACTTAATGCAGTTACTGTACGTGCTAATAAAGCAGTTGAGGAAGCTAAATGGAATTCGCAACAAGTTAGTATTATTACTCAAAAGGATATACAAGATAAACAAGCTAAATCTGTGGAAGATATTATTTTTAATCAGACAGGTGTTTCTCGAACTGTTGATGCCATGGGGCGTGTTGGTGTATCAATTCGTGGTGCAGAGCCACGACATACATTAATCTTGGTAGATGGACAACAAGTCATGGGAGATTTATCAAAATATTCAGGTGCTGCTGATGAGTTACTAAGGTTAGGAACTGAAAATGTAGAGCGCATTGAAGTGATTCAAGGCGCAGCCAGTGCTAAATATGGTTCGGATGCTGTAGGTGGTGTTATTAATGTTATTACTAAAAAAGCTAATGTAGCACCAGAAATAGCCTTTAACATGGAGAGTTTGAGAGGTAAAGGTGATAGAGGATTTGTTCCACATAGCAATTATTATGTGCGTGCAGATTCTGGGCGAATGGGTAATGCTACTATTGGTATATTTGGGAGTAAAAGAGATATTATGCCCGTGTATGCCACTGAAAAGCGGCGACATGTTTGGGGAGAAAATGAATCATTTCAAGAAAATTTTCAAACCAATGAATTAAGATATAGCGGTAATGCTATCCAATTAGGCGCTGTTGGCTCGTATGAGTTTTCTAAAAATAACAAGATGGATTTTAATATAGGCCATTATACAGAAGACTTATCGAGACATGTTAAACATACTGATGCAGAAGTAGAGCCACAACAAATTTATAAACGCAAGTCAGAACGAGATAATTATACTTTTAATTGGTCAGATAAAAAAGGGCATACAGCATGGACTATTGAGTCTAATTATACAAAAATGAAAGAAGATGATGTGGCACTTACTAATTATAGTGGTCGATCACGTTATGAAGGAAAAAATGAATTAAAATATATAGATAATGTTGATCATCGCCAGAAAACGATACAAGCAAATTTTATGACAGATCTTAACGATCAACATGTATTGAGTTATGGATTTGGACAATCTATCGAAACAGGAGAGGGTAGTCGTTTGAAGGCATCTCCTCATAGAAAAACGATGAAAGTGAATCCGTGGGACTATGATAAAAATTTAATGGTAGATAGCGTTGATAATATTGAAGGTCTATCAAACACAGCAGCTAATAATAGAAAATTATTATGGTCTCATATTCATGATTATGCATTTAATGAAAATAATGTGTGGCAACAAAATTATGAATATTATGGGTTAAAAGATAATAGTAAACCTTTGGTGTCGTATAATGACTATGTTAAATATGGCTTAGAAAAAGGCGAAATTTCTATGTCAAAATATACAGGGAGCATTTCTGGTAATAGTGGTTATGATACGCCGTCAAAATCGTGGTTTTTAAATAATTATCAACCTTTTAAAGAAGCATTAGAACGAGAAAACCCAACATTAGCAAATACATCATATACTAATATAGTAGGTAAGTATTTTTCTGAAGGTGTCTCTCATGATCCACGAATTAATAAGACAGCACCTATTTATAATGGTAAAAAGTTTATGGGTGAGTATCGTGAACGTAATAATCAAATCACTGTAGGTAGTGGAGAGATAAAAAAACGACATATTTATATTGGTGATACTTGGCAAGTGTCAGATGACACGATTTTTACACCAATTATTCGTGCTGATTGGAGCAGCTTATTTGGACTTAATATATCTGGAAACCTTGGCATAACGCACATGGTTCATGGGAATCCACATCGTCGATTAAAAACTAATATTGGTACAGGATATACAGAACCAGGAATGGGTGAGCTGTGGTATAACTGGGAAATGTTTGGTAGTACACCAATTGCTATGGGATATGCTCGTATGGGTTGGTGGTGGGATGGAAATCCTAATTTAAAACCAGAAAAATCCGTTAATTATGATATTAGTTTAGAAGGAGAGAATAAAAAAACAACTTGGCGAGTAGGTATATTTCATAACCAGATTAAAAACTATATGACTACTTACTTTACAGGTAAAGTTAAGGATTTTGCACCTTATTTGAGTTTTACTGAAAAATGGAAAGTGGCACCTGATCTTATTTATAGTTTTAAAAATATAGGGAAGGCTGATATTACAGGACTTGAGTTTGAAGTTACACAAAAGCTTGGTCATTACTGGTCTACTAAATTAGGTTATACTTGGCTTCATGCGATTAATAAATCAGACCCTACTATGCCACATCAATTATTAGACAAACCAGTACATAAATTTGATATTAATATTAACTATACGAATAAAAAATCTGGTTGGAATGGTTCTTTATGGAGTAATTATTATATTAATATGTTAGACTCTAATTCTTTGGCAAATTCATCCAATTATTGGAGTATGGAGGGATTAGACAAACAAGCTAGTCAAATTTATGCACATCGTTCAGATTATAAAAAGAAAACATTTGGTATTTGGAATTTTATATTGCAAAAACAAATCGGTAAAGATTCATTGGCATATATAGGAGTTAATAATATATTCAATCACCATGATGATGATCGAGCTATACAGTCACGAGTATATCGTTTTGGTATTAACATGAAATTTGGCAGTGGTGATATAACTAGTGATGGCAATTTTGAAAGTCCTTTTATCTTATCTAAGTTATCATTGGATGATTTTGTAGCATCATCGTTTGATAGCAATAAACAACGTGGAGTTACTTTAATTGGTGACTATCGTGCAAGGTGGAATGCACATGGTGGATCTAATCGTGCAGGTGTTATATTCCGTACAGATACGAGTGTGGCGACAGGAAGCAAAAATATGTATGATGCAGATGGTCACTCATTTGGACAACGTCTTCGATTAGGAATTGATGCTAGAATGAATGATACATTGCATGTAAAAGTAGTAGGCAGTGCATCTAGTACATCTAATATAGATACGAAGCTTGATTTAGATAAGAATAAATCACTTAACAAACAGAGAATTGATAAACTAGATGTTACAAAACATGTAAATCATTGGGACTTTTCAATTGGCCGATTAACAGAATCTATGGGCGTAACTGGCTACTGGTTTGGTAAAGAATTTGATGGAGTTCGTGCTATTTGGACGGGCCAGAATTCCCAAATTCGTATAGGCTATGGGTCTTTAAAAGGTAGTACTGGTATTATTGATTCTCCATATACTCATATTTTGTATGAAAAGTTCAAACGACCAGTTACTGTGAATGAACTACTTGGAATTAAGCCTGATGCTACTGGTACTAATTATGATTCTTCATATAAACCATTAGAACCATCAGATGTCATAAAAGGAGCAGATAAAAATATTAATTTTTATAAACAATTGAGAGATTCTGTTGATGCTAATGAACCATTAGAAAAACGAGCTGACATATTACGCAGATTAGTAACAATAGTAAATAAAGCTTATGGAAAGGAAATGAATAAGATTCGTATTCCATTAGCTCTTTATGGAGATAATAAAATTGAACCTGTATATAAAATAATTAATAAAAAAACAAAAAAAGAACTCATGGTAAGAGGGCTAGACCTTAATTTTTCAACACAGATTACAAGTAATACAACAGATGAAGACTTGAAATTTATTGAAAAATATGGTGATGCATTAAGTATTAAAGGTTCGGAAATTAGTGCATTAGAAACGAATAAAGATGGTAAAGTGGGATGGAATTATCTACAATCAGCAAATAAAAAGGCTTCTATTATTTCTGCATATAATGAACTTGCAAAACATGAGATCCGTAAATTATGGAAAATCTATGATACTGATGAATATCGTAATGAAATGATTACGCGAGCTGTTGAAAAAACTGCTGATGGAACATGGAAGCCTATTACGGTCAATGAAACATGGGGAGATTATGAGTTGCCTAAAACTGTGACAATTGCTGATTTAGAAGAGTCAATCATACCACCAGATGATTGGGCCGCAGGTCCATATAAACCTATCAATAGTGACAGATTAATTGAATCTATCTATGAATCTAGCTTTACAGGTGAAGGTTCACCGCAAGGTTTAACTATTTATGGATCTGAAGGACGTCTCCCTCAAGTATTTTTATCATATCTTTATAATTTAACTAAAGTATTATATTCTGCTGAAGATGGAAGTAAACAACCACGAGCCGGATTAGGGGATGCAATCGGTTTAATTGTTAAAACTGAAGGATCTGTTATGGAGCAAGATGTGATACCTTCCATTCATCAAACTGTATTTTTACAAGTTAAGCACAGGTTGAATCATAATTTAGGTTTCAATGCTTGGTATTTGCAATCCATTAATGATGACACATATACTATTGGTGCAGCTAATGGCAAGAACAATGATATGTCAAAATTTAATCACTTAGCTAATGTGTGGGGCATAGGGGCTAAATGGCAATTTGGTAGAAGTGCTATTCTATCCTTTGACTATGGACGTAATCAAACTAATTTTGGACGATATATGAATGGTCATTCCGTAGGGTATCAAGAGGCTGACTCTGGGGATTATCAAGCTAAAGGACATGTTGATGGTGGCACTCCTTATTTTTGGACTGCACGATTAGATATTGGTAAAGCAGATATCAATGTCCCTCGTAGCTGGAATATGTTTGTAGATTATAAATATTTCCAACACGGTTCATTCTTTGGTGGCAACGGGACTGAATCCTTACCAGATCGCTATTTAGATGGTATACGTAGCTTTACTATAGGTACTGGATATGTGCCAACGAAGAATGTTCTTTGGGAAATGTTCTATACTTTTGATGCAAAAGGCACTAATAAACGAGATACATTATTTGGTCCTGAAAATTTCTCATTAGGTGATTATGCAAGAGTACAAGCTACTTATAAATTCTAAAGTAGAAGTAAAGTTATTTAGTTATTTCCAATGGTATAATATAGTATTAGTTATACTAGTAAATTTTATATAGAGTAAAATACATTTACCATATTTCTCAATATAAACACATATTTATATTGACACCGTAACATCTAACTTGTACAATTATGATAATAGCTAAGAAACAGAGTAGTAGTCTCGTATCAGCGAGTGAGGATAGTGTAAGCTCACAATTGAGTCGAAGGCGCTGTGGAGCTTTGACAGGAACGCCAATTGGTTAGTAAAGGTCGATTAAAAAAGAGGGCATATTGCCAAGTAGGGTGGAACCGCGGGTTATTCTCGTCCCTGTAGCGAATTTCGTTGCAGGGACGTTTTATTTTGTTCAATTACCATCGATTATGAGTATGTGGAGGATTGATTATGACATTTCAAGAGATCATACTAAATTTGCAAAAATTCTGGGGCGAACATGGCTGTGTATTGCAAAATCCTTATGACGTAGAAAAAGGTGCGGGCACCATGAACCCAGCAACATTTCTTCGTGCCATAGGACCAGAGCCTTGGTCTGTTTGTTATGTAGAACCATCACGTCGTCCGGCAGACGGTCGCTACGGAGATAATCCAAATCGTTTATATCAACATCATCAGTTTCAAGTGATTATTAAACCATCGCCAGATACGATACAAGAATTATATTTAGAGAGTTTGGCGGTCTTAGGAATTCATGCGGAAGAACACGATATTCGATTCGTAGAAGACAATTGGGAATCTCCTACATTGGGAGCGTGGGGCCTCGGTTGGGAAGTCTGGCTTGATGGAATGGAAGTAACACAATTTACCTACTTTCAACAAGTTGGCAGCATAGACGTAAAGCCAGTTTCTGTAGAGATTACCTATGGCTTAGAACGATTGGCCATGTACATTCAAGGGGTAGAAAATGTGTACGACTTGAAATGGAATGATACGGTTACCTATGGAGACGTGTGGCATGCCAACGAAGTGGAACAATCTACCTATAATTTTGAATTAGCCAATACAGATATGTTATTTACCTTATTCGACATGTATGAATCGGAAGCAAAACGCATTTGTGAATTAGGCTATGTGCTACCAGCCTATGATTATGTATTAAAATGTTCGCATACATTTAATTTGCTTGATTCTCGCGGGGCTATCAGTATTAGTGAAAGAACGGCGTTTATTGGTCGTGTACGTGCATTAGCTCGTATATGTGCAAAAGCACAATTAAAAAAACGAGAAGAATTAGGATTCCCACTTTTGAAAGGAGATAAATAAGATGGCAAAGGATTTTTTATTTGAAATTGGCTGTGAAGAAATTCCAGCGGGCTTTATGAATCAAGTTCTTGCTCAGCTAAAAGAATTAGCTGTACAACAATTAAGAGACCATCATCTCTCTTTTGAAAGCATTGCTACAAAAGGTACACCACGAAGACTCGCATTACAAATTTTTGGACTCGATGAAAAGTCTGCCGATATGCATGAGGAACATAAGGGGCCTTCTGTGTCGATTGCTTATGACAAGGATCATCAACCTACAAAAGCGGCAATTGGCTTTGCACGAGGAAAAGGTATTGATGTATCTAAGTTAGTAGAAAAAGATGGATATATCTATGCGGTTACTATGACACAGGGCGTGAAAGCAGAAACCATTTTAAAAGATATACTACCAGAATTGGTTCATGGCTTGAGTTTCCCTAAATCCATGCATTGGGGCAGTTTAGATGACAAGTTTGTTCGACCTGTTCGGTGGTTAGTGGCATTACTTGATGATACAGTGATTCCTGTAGAATTTGCTAGGATACAATCAGGTAATGTATCGCGAGGACATCGCTTTTTAAGTAACGGGGACTTTACCATTTTGAATGCAAAAAGTTATGAAAAGGCTTGTGAAGAAAATTTTGTCATGGTCGACCAAGATAAACGTCGTTCTTTGATTAAGAAACAATTATTTGACTTAGCGGAGCAAAAGAATGCTCATATTGTTTGGGATGATGAATTACTAGAAGAAATTAATTATTTAGTAGAATGGCCTACGGCTCTATGTGGGGAATTTGACGAATCCTATTTAGAATTGCCAGATGCTGCTATTGTTACACCTATGAAAGATCATCAACGCTATTTTCCATTGATGACAAAAGAGGGAAAGCTATTACCTATGTTTTTGACGGTTCGTAATGGATCTGATCATTCCTTAGAAACAGTACAGCATGGTAATGAACGTGTATTACGAGCTCGCTTAGATGATGCAAAATTTTTCTTTAAAGAAGATAGAAAAACAGCATTGGCGGATCGTAGTGAAGGATTGACTCGAATTGTATTCCAAGAGGGTCTAGGAAATTTAAGTGATAAAACAAAGCGCTTATTAGAATTAGGTGCAGTATTAGGGGAAGCAGTTAATTTAGAAGAATCAGAATTAGTTATTTTAGAACGGGCTATACAATTAGCAAAGACTGATTTAACGACAGGTATGGTTACAGAATTTACTGAGTTACAAGGTGTCATGGGGAAAGAATATGCCTTGCTAGATGGAGAATCACCTGAAGTGGCAGAAGCTATTTATGAACAGTATTTACCACGTTTCGCAGGTGATGTACTGCCAACAACAAGCACTGGTAAAGTATTATCTATTATCGATAAAATCGATAATATTGTAGCTACTTTTAGCCGTGGGTTAATTCCAACTGGCTCACAAGACCCTTATGCATTACGCCGGCAAACAATTGGTATACTAAATATATTGATGGACTCTGAATGGAATGTAAGCTTAGTTCCAATTTTCACGAAAGCTATGGAATTATTACAAGTACCTGAAGAAGAACAGCGTGAATTAATGAAACAGGTAACAACGTTCTTTACATTGCGGTTGAAACATATTTTCTTGGATCGCCAATTACCTCATACAGTGATAGAATTAATACTTTCTAATGATAGTACTACTGTAGCCGATGCAGAGGGATTAGCTCAAGCTATTATGAATAATCGCATTGATGAACAGGAAGAACTAGTACAAGCTTTCACACGTATGTATAATTTGGTGAAAGATATTTCTTATAGTGGTGTTGATGAAAGTGCCTTACAAGAGCAGGCTGAAATTACTTTATTTAAAAAGGCATTAGAAGCCTATAACCTAAGTCAAAGCGCATGGGAACAGGAAGCATATGCGAAAGTGGTGGCCGTGCCAGCTACATTAATCGATTCGATTAATGAGTTTTTCGAAGCAGTTATGGTTATGGATAAAGATGAAGCTATTAAGAATAATCGATTACAATTGCTTCGATTAGCCTATGAATCTATGGCAATTATCGGTGATATTAGTGCATTAAAATAATATAGGCTGATAGATTTAAGAACATGGCAATACATTTTTGTTTACTATATTGATGAGGAGATAGAATCCTTGTTAACATCTACGAAAGGTATGTATTAGAGTAGTGCATTTCACAATGTATAGTGTATGATGTAAAAAAACTTGCTATTTTTCTATCAGTTGTGATAAAATTGTAGTGTTAATTTGAGATAGTCCGCTGCTCATGAGGTGTGAGTAAGAATGTCTACAATAGGAGGAAATAAAATGAATATTATTAATGTGCTTGAACAAGAACAACTTCGTGCAGACATTCCTGCGTTCCGTGCTGGAGATACAGTACGTGTTCATGTAAAGGTAGTCGAAGGCAGCCGCGAACGTATTCAGATGTTTGAAGGCCTTGTTATTAAACGCCAAAACGGTGGCATTCGTGAAACTTTTACAGTTCGTCGTATTGCATCTGGCGTTGGTGTAGAAAGAACATTCCCTTTACACAGCCCACGTCTTGCTAAAATCGAAGTTCTTCGTCATGGTATCGTTCGTCGTGCTAAATTGTACTACTTACGTAATCTTACCGGTAAAGCTGCACGTATTCGTGAAAAACGCTAATTATTTAATAAAGGGTTGCCAAAGGCAGCCCTTTATTTTTATAGAATTACCTATATATGACAGTATTAATACAATAAAGCGATACGATGGATAGAATTCTATTGCATTGCATCATAGAACTAGAACATATAGTTATGTATATACATTGGCGTTTTATATACTTGAGAGAAAAATTTCATGTCCTTATGGCAATCTAGCATATATGATAGTGGGAGGATATATGGCGAATCAAAATAAAGAATTATTTCCTGTAGTGCATTGGTTTCCAGGTCATATGGCGAAAGCGACGCGTATGATTCAAGAACATATAAAAAAGGTTGATGTGGTCATTGAATTATTGGATGCTCGTATACCACGAAGTAGTGCTAATCCTGTTATGATTGATACCATTGGTAATAAACCACATATAATTATTTTAAATAAAGCTGACTTGGCGGATCCGATGATAACCAAGCAATGGATTGAATTTTTCAAATCTAAGCAGTTGTCTGTGTTGGCGATGGATTCTAAAGTGGGCAATGGGAAAAAGCAATTAATTAAGTTGGTAGAAACATTGAGCCAACCAATTATGAATCGATGGGTACAGAAAGGGATTCGTCCGAGATCGGTACGAACCATTATTCTAGGTATACCAAATGTAGGAAAATCTACGTTGATCAATCAATTAGCTGGCTCTGGAGCAACGAGAACTGCTAATAAACCAGGCCATACAAGAGGGCAGCAATGGGTGAAAATTGGGAAGAATTTAGAGCTTTTAGATACACCAGGGGTTTTGTGGCCTAAACTAGAGGATCAGCGGGCTGCAGCTAGGCTTGCGATGACTGGATCGATTTCTGATGATGTGTACGATTTAGAGTCCGTCATACAGCAATTGATAGAGACGATACTCACCATACATCCACAGAGTTTGATAGAGCGATATAAACTAAAAGAAGAACAATTGATAGATGCACCTTCTATTATTGAACATATTGGACGACGTCGTGGGTGCTTAGTCAGTGGCGGTATAGTAGATATTGATAAAGCTCGTCGTATTATTTTGACAGATTATCGTAGTGGGAAATTAGGTGCTATGACGTTAGATCGTGTCGATGAGGAACGGTATTATGTTGAAGACTGAATTTGAAAAGTTAACAGTATCATCAATTAAAGAATTATTAGTTGATGAAGTAGCACTAGACTATCTATTATGGGCACAGGAAGATAGGAGAAGTTCTGTTAGACAATTAGCACAGTCATATATTAATAAACAGAAAAAATTAGTAAAAGAACGGCAAAGAATCGATGGCATGTATGCATTTGAAGAAGTGTTTTATAACCAAGGTATGTACCATGTAGCTGGAGTTGACGAGGTAGGAAGAGGGCCTATTGCTGGACCAGTAACGGTGGCAGCTGTCATATTGCCACCTCATACATGTATACTTGGTTTAAATGATTCTAAAAAATTGTCTGAACAGAAACGAGAAGCTTTATATGAAGAGATACAGGAAAAAGCAATAGCTATTTCTTGTGTTTCGTATGGCCCAGAAATCATTGATTCTCTTAATATTTATGAAGCTACAAGAAAGGCTATGTATGAAGCTGTTAGTACTTTATCAGTAGCACCTGAGGCAGTACTCGTTGATGCGATGAAATTACCTAATTTAACGATGCCTGTAGAATCTATTATTAAAGGGGATAGCAAGAGTGCTACGATTGCAGCTGCGTCTATTATTGCTAAAGTGACGCGTGATCGATATATGAAGTCATTAGAAGGAGAGTATCCTGGGTATGGTTTTTCTATTCATAAGGGGTACTATACAGAATTACATCGAGAAGCATTAGAAAATCAAGGCGTTACTCCGATTCACAGGCGTAGTTTTGAACCGATTAAAACACTTACAGGATTTGCGAAATAGAAAATTACATATCTCTTTTACTAGAAGAATTTATATAAAATTGATGAGGCAGTCACACCAGTGGTGTGACTGCCTTTCTTTACGTGTGGGTTTTATAGTTTGTATGATAAATATATAACTATCATGATAATACTAGATAGTGATACTAGGAATGAAAGATAAATGGCGAGGTATGTATGGATTCTAAGTTATTTAACAAACGGTGGTTAGGGCGACATGGTGAAGAAAAAGCAGTTTCATATTTAATAAAGAAAGGATATCACATTCTTTCAACAAATTATACGTGTCCTTTTGGGGAAATTGATATTATTGCAATGATCGATGAGATGATTGTGTTTGTAGAGGTGAAAACGAGAACGTCTATACGATATGGTATACCGATTGAGGCGGTCAATTGGAAAAAACGGCAACATATAAAAAAAACAGCATTCCATTATATAGAGCAAGAGGGATTATACGATAGGAATATACGATTTGATGTCATAGCTATTATGGTGCACGATGATGATTCTTATGATATAGAGCATTATGAAATGTGTTTTTGAGACAGAAAGTAAGGAGAGATGTTATGTATGCAAAAGTATATGGCGCTTCTATACAAGGTATAGAGGGGCAATTAATTACGGTAGAAATTGATATAGCGCAAGGAATGCCTACATTTGAAATAGTAGGGTTACCTGCCGCATCGGTAAAAGAGGCACGTGAACGTGTGCGTGCAGCGTTAAAAAATACTGGCTATGAATTTCCGATGCGTCGCATTATTGTCAATTTGGCGCCAGCTGATTTGCGTAAAGATGGAGCAGCTTTAGATTTAGCAATTGCTATCGGAATTATTGTGGCAACAGGACAGTTGAAATTACCCAAAAAAGAGAAAGAAAAATTTTGTAGTAGTACTGTGTTTATTGGTGAATTATCCTTAGAGGGCGATATCAGACCTGTGACAGGCGTATTAGCCATGACACTTGGTGTTTTGTCTGATACGATACAGACTGTATATACGAGTGTTGATAACGCAAAAGAAGCGAATTATATAGGTGGGAATTGTGCGGTGGGCGCAGGCACACTAAAAGAGATTATGTCTATTATCGAAAAACAACAAGACGTGGCGCCTAGATTCATTACAGAAATAGATAGTGCTATGGATACGTTACAGATGAAAGATATGGACTGTGATTTTTCTGATGTGCGGGGACAGTTTTTGGCGAAACGAGGATTAGAGATTGCTGCTGCAGGGTTTCATAACAGCATGATGATAGGTCCACCTGGTTCTGGTAAAACAATGTTAGCTGAAAGGCTCATGACAATTCTTCCAAGAATGACAAAAGAAGAAGTATTAGAAGTTAGTAAAATTTATAGTATTGCAGGGTTATTGCCGAGTGGAAACTTACAATTACATCGGCCTTTTAGAAAGCCGCATCATACAGTTACATTAAAAGGCATGGCGGGAGGAGGTATACCTCCGAAACCTGGAGAAATTACATTAGCACATAAAGGTATTTTATTTCTAGATGAAGCTGCTGAATTTAAACGTGAAATATTAGAGGTATTACGACAACCCATAGAAACTCGAGTTATTCAAGTCTCTAGGGCAGGTATATGTTATGAATATCCATCAGATTTTTTATTAATTATATCAATGAATCCATGTCCATGTGGATTTTATGGGGATCATGAGCATCCATGTATATGTAAAAGAAATGATATAAAGCGCTATCGAAATAAATTATCAGGTCCCTTATTAGATCGTATTGATATTTCTATGGATGTACAGAGGCCTAAGTATGAAGATTTACTTTCTACGAAAGAAAATAGTGAATCGTCACAGGATATAGTAAACAGAGTACAGTTGGCTAGGAATCGGCAATATGAACGGTTTTTAACTACATCGTATCAGTTTAATTCACATATGACGCATAGAGATATAGAGTATTTTTGCTCTCTATCAAAGGAAGCACAGACGATATTAGAGGAATATTTTAGGACCTATCATATTAGCGCTAGAGCATACGATAAGATTATTAAAGTAGCACAAACAATTGCTGATTTATCTGATTCTGATGTAATTGATGTGGAACACATTGCAGAATCTATTACATATAGAAGTTCATGGGAGGGAATACAATAATGGTAACATATAGAGACAATTATGAAGAAAAAACATATACTGAGAGAGAATGTATTGCAGGTTTTCAGTCGATACCAGGTGTGGGTGGTACAACAATTCGTGAAATTATCAATACCTATGGTAATGCTAATGTGGCATGGCAAGCATTGCAAGTGAATGAAAATATAGATTCGTTACAGGGGATTAGTCAAAAGCAAAAATCGGCTATTAAAGGATATGTTGTTGACTCGCATATTGATGAATTATTGGTTTCTTTACAACAGCATGGTATTGAATTTGTAACATATCAAGAAGCTATTTTTCCTACCTGTTTGAGTAATATTTATAATCCTCCAGCAGTATTGTTTTTAAAGGGGAATGCTCAATTGCTGACTATGCTAGAAAAATCGATTGCTATGGTAGGCGCTAGAGAATGTAGTATTTACGGTCGCAATGTGGCACATCATTTTGCTAAAAAGTTGGCAGAAAATGGTGTTATTATTGTGAGTGGTGGTGCTAGAGGGATTGATTCATTTTGTCATGAAGGTGCTTTGTATGGAAAAGGAGCAACCATAGCAGTTATGGGTTGTGGATTAGATCAAGTCTATCCACCAGAAAATAAATATTTATTTGATAAAATTATAGAAAATGGAGGCCTATTGGTTTCTGAATTTCCACCTCACGTGCCACCACATGGAAAGAACTTTCCATCAAGAAATCGTATTATTAGTGGCTTAGCAAGAGCCGTAGTAGTGGTAGAAGCTAAGGCAAGCAGTGGGTCTTTGATTACAGCAGATATGGCTATTAATGATGGAAGAGATGTATTTGCTATTCCCGGTAATGTATTGGATCATTATGCAGAGGGGAATCATTGGTTATTGCGCCAAGGAGCCTCTGTATTAACAGATCCAATGGATATTTTAGAAGAGTATCAATGGGATATATCAAAATTGCCATCAAAATCTAGTGGCGATAATAAGTCGAGTATGGTAAGCTTTACTATGGAAGAGCGTAAAGTTTTAGCAACTTTACAAACTGATATACCGATGCATATCGATGATATTGTCATAAAAACAGAGTTAGCATTGTCTGTAGTTCAATCTATATTGTTAACGTTAGAAATGAAACATTATATAGAAAAAGTTGATACACGAGGATATATAATCAGTGTACTTGGGAGTGGTGTAGTTGTCCATTAAGCGTTCCATTGTTATTGGCGAAGTATTATCGTCAAATCATGTAGAAAAAGAAATAATTGACCAGAAAGATAAGGAGAGTAAGAATAAAGTTTCTCGTAAATCTTCAATCATTAGAGGATCCATTCAAGATAAATCGATTATTAAGCCGATTGGAATGGTAGCAGAGTTACATAAACCTAGAGAGTTTAAAAAAGATGGGAAAATATTGGTGATAGTGGAATCGCCAGCTAAATCAAAAACAATTGAAAAATTTTTAGGATCTGATTATATAGTAAAAGCTAGTATGGGGCATTTGCGCGATTTACCTAAAAGTAATTTAGGTATTAACATTGAAGATGGCTTTGTTCCTAACTATACTAACTTAGTCACTAGAAAAAAGTTGATTAAAGAGTTACAAGCATGTGCCGATGAAAGCCGTGCCATTTTATTAGCCACTGACCCTGATCGTGAGGGAGAAGCAATTTCATGGCATTTGGCATATATTTTAAACTTAGATGATACATCTACTTGTCGTATCACATTTAATGAAATTACAAAAAGTGCAGTAGATAAAGCGATTGCACATCCAAGAACTATTGATATGAATATGGTAGACGCTCAACAAGCACGCCGTATTCTTGATCGATTGGTAGGCTATAAATTAAGTCCATTATTATGGAAAAAAATATGTAAAGGACTTAGTGCTGGTCGTGTTCAATCGGTGGCAGTTCGTTTAATATGTGAAAGAGAACGAGAAATTCAAGCCTTTGTTCCTGAAGAATATTGGTCAATTGAAGCTAACTATAGCACTTCAGATGGTGAAGAATTTACGGCAGAGTTATCACATATTCGTGGAGAAAAAGCGAAAATTGTAAATGAATCGATGGCGTTGCTAATTAAATCTCATATAGAGCATCAATCTGCTACTGTTTCATCTGTCGTAAAAAGAAAGCGACTACAAAAAGCGCAACCACCATTTACTACATCTACTTTGCAACAAGATGGAGTTCGTAAATTAGGATTTGGGGCTAAACGAACTATGATGATAGCACAACATTTGTATGAAGGGTTAGAGATAGGTGGATATGGACATGTGGGATTAATTACTTATATGCGTACTGATTCCACTCGTATCTCTAAAGATATGCAAGAAGCTGCTAAGGAATATATCATTAAGACATATGGTAATGCGTATTATCCTTCTAAGCCTAATGTGTATGGATCAAAAGAAAATGCGCAAGATGCTCATGAAGCAATCAGACCGACGACACTAGAATTAACACCAGAAGTTGTAAGGCCATTTTTAAATCGTGATGAACTTAAGTTGTATACATTAATTTGGAATCGTTTTATGGCAAGTCAGATGAGCCAACAACAAACGGAATCCTTATCTATACAATTAGAATGTGGTGAGTATACACTTAAAGCATCGGGAAGTAAGGTTATCTTTAAAGGGTTTAGTGAAGTATATGATGATAGCAAGAAACGTGATGGTGGAAATAAACAAGTACCATTATTGCAAAAAGACACTGTCGTTACGAATTCCTCTGTACTACCTAATCAGCATTTTACACAACCACCAGCACGTTATTCGGAAGCTAGTTTAATAAAAACGTTAGAAGAAAAAGGAATTGGTCGGCCAAGTACATATGCACCTATTATTGATACAATTCTTGGAAGAAATTATGTAGAAAAGCAAGATAAACAATTTATTCCTACTGAACTAGGCTTTATAGTGGTGGACTTCTTAGTGGCTCATTTTAGTGCTATTATCAACACTGATTTTACTGCACATTTAGAAGATGACCTTGATAAAATTGCTAGTGGTCAAGATACCTATCGTGATGTATTAGATAGATTTTATTCTGTTTTTTTACAGGAATTATCGATTGCTAATAATGTGGAGAAAGTTAAAATTTCTACTGAAGAAAGTGGAGAAGTTTGTGAGCTTTGCGGAAAACCGATGGTGTATAAATTCGGACGATTTGGTCGATTCTTGGCATGTTCAAATTTTCCAGAATGTACTAATACAAAGCCTATTACTATTAGCACAGGTATAGAGTGTCCTAAATGTAAAAAGGGTATGATTGTAGAACGAAAGTCTAAACGAGGGCGGGTTTTTTATGGTTGTGATACATATCCAACCTGTGATTTTATGACTTGGAATAAACCAATTAATGAATTTTGCGAAACCTGTGGTAGTATTATGACAGAAAAAGAATATAAAAATGGTACGGTTAAGAAATTCTGTTCTAACTCAGAATGTCCAACACAACCACCAAAGCGAGCTAGAAAAAAGAAGAAAGATGATACACGGGCAACGGATGATAAGAAATGATATTAGTAAAGTGTCATACTATAGTAAGTTGCTAGAAGACTAAAGAATGAATAAAAGGAGATAGATAGAGTCGTGAATACAGATAGTGTAACTGTTATTGGCGCTGGATTAGCTGGATCTGAAGCAACTTGGCAATTAGCACAACAAGGCATAGCCGTTCGTTTATATGAAATGCGGCCAGTACAACAATCCCCAGCACATCATACAGATCAATTTGCTGAGTTAGTATGTAGTAACTCTTTACGTGCTGGAAATATTGAAAATGCTGTAGGCTTATTAAAAGAAGAAATGAGACAGTTACATTCGATTATTATGGAATGTGCTGATGCTACATCAGTACCAGCTGGCGGTGCTTTAGCAGTGGATCGTCATTTATTTAGCCAGATGGTAACCGAGAAAGTTTCTAATCATCCGTTGATTACTGTTGTTCGTGAGGAAGTAACAACTATTCCTAAGGATGGTATTGTAATTATTGCAACAGGACCATTGACGGCACAACCACTAGGTGAAGAAATTAGAAATTTAACAGGACATAAAGATTTTTATTTTTATGATGCAGCGGCACCTATTGTATCTGCAGAGTCTTTGGATTATGAAAAAGTTTTTTCTGCTTCTCGCTATGACAAAGGAGAAGCAGATTATTTAAATTGTCCTATGGATGAAGGACAGTACAAAGAATTTTTACAAGCTTTATTAAGCGCAGAGGTAGTCAGACCGAAAGAGTTTGAAAAAGAAATTTATTTCGAAGGATGTATGCCTGTAGAAATTATGGCATCTCGTGGATGCGATACATTACGATATGGACCATTAAAGCCAGTGGGATTAGTTGATAAACGAACTAATCGTGAATCATATGCTGTGGTTCAGTTGCGAAAAGAAGATAGAGCAGGTACATTATATAATTTAGTAGGCTTTCAAACACATTTGAAATGGGGCGAACAAAAACGAGTCTTTTCTATGATTCCCGGTTTGGAGAATGCTGAGTTTATTAGATATGGAGTTATGCATAGAAATACATATATTAATTCACCAGAACTATTAAATCATGCATTTCAGTTACAAAAAGATAAACGATTATTTTTTGCTGGGCAAATGACAGGTGTAGAAGGATATGTTGAGTCGGCAGCATCTGGTTTAATGGTGGGCTTGCAGGTAAGTCGATATGTTGCAAAAAAAGAATTTATACGATTCCCGCGTACTACTGCTTGTGGTGCACTTGCTAATTATATTAGTGCCTATGAAGGAAGCAATTTCCAACCTATGAATGTTAATTTTGGCATTATTGACCCTTGGCCAGAACGGATAAAAAAACGAGAAAAAAATCCTAAAATTGCACAACGAGCATTGGATGATTTAAAAATTTTGAAAGAAAGGGAAAAACTATGATACCTGAATTTCACGCGACGACTATATGTGCTGTGCAGCGAAATGGGGCAACAGCTATTGCTGGAGATGGACAAGTAACATTAGGACAATCTGTAGTTATGAAAAATACAGCACAAAAAGTACGACGCTTATATAATGGCAAAATTATTGCTGGCTTTGCAGGATCTGTAGCTGATGCATTTACTTTATTTGATAAATTTGAACATAAATTAAATCAATATAATGGGAATTTAATACGAAGTGCAGTAGAATTAGCAAAGGAATGGCGTAGTGATAAAATACTAAGAAATTTAGAAGCATTACTGTTAGTGACAGATGGAACGAATATATTACTTGTATCAGGTAATGGTGAAGTTATTGAGCCAGATGATGGAATCTGTGCAATTGGCTCTGGTGGAAATTATGCATTAGCTGCAGCTAGGGCATTACAATTAAATACACAATTAACGGCCAAAGAGATTGCAGAAAAATCATTACATATCGCCGCTGATATTTGTGTGTTTACAAATCATAATATTATTGTCGAAGAATTGTGATACTAGATATAGATTTGAATATTGAAAAACCATAATAGAATATTTTCGTAGACAGGTTTATGGGTGATTATTAATATACACACCTTAGTTAGATGTGTTTAGGTAAGCAGATTGATTAAAAAATAATAATTAGGGTGTTACGTTTACATATAGAGTTAAAATTGATATGAGGTATAACATGGATATGAGTCAATATACGCCTCGACAGATTGTAGAGGAATTAGACAAATATATTGTAGGACAAGGGGAAGCAAAAAAGATGGTTGCTATCGCATTACGTAATCGATGGAGAGCGAAACAACTACCAGATGATGTACGAGACGAATATGTACCTAAAAATATTTTATTAATTGGCTCTACAGGCGTGGGAAAGACAGAAATTGCTCGTCGTTTGGCAAAATTAATAAAAGCTCCTTTTGTTAAAGTAGAAGCAACTAAATTTACAGAAGTTGGCTATGTTGGTCGCGATGTAGATCAAATGGTTCGTGATTTAGTAGAAAATTCTGTTCGCATGATAAAAGCCAAAATGCTTGAGGAACAAAAAAATAAAGCAGAAGAATTAGCTAATCGGCGATTGTTTGCTATTTTATATCCACATCTAGTTAATGAACCTAATGATACAAGAAAAACAACCAGTAGTGTCTCGGTAGAATCTAAGGAAGAACTAGCAGATTCAGAAAAGACTAGTCGTACACCTGAGATACAAGAGTTAGACAAAGATAAATTATATGATGAATTAGTCAATGGTTTGTTGGATGATCGTGATATAGAGATTGATGTAGAAGAATCACCAAAATCATTTACAGGTATTCTAGCAGGTAGCAATGTAGAGGAACTTAGTAATAATGTGCAAGATATGATTAATTCTATTATTCCTATGCGAAAGAAGAAAAGACATACTACAGTTGCTAAAGCAAGAACTATTTTTTGTGAAGAAGAAGCACAAAAATTATTAGATATGGATACTATCATAGAACATGCTATTGAGGCGGCAGAACAAGATGGTATTATATTTATTGATGAATTTGATAAGATAGCTAGCCATAGTCATCAAAGTTCGCCAGAAGTATCTCGTGAGGGAGTACAACGTGATATTTTACCTATTGTAGAAGGGGCTACCGTTACTACAAAGTATGGACCAATCAAGACAGAACATATTTTATTTATTGCAGCAGGCGCCTTTCATGTGTCAAAGCCGTCTGACTTGATTCCTGAATTACAAGGACGCTTTCCTATTAGAGTGGAATTAAATAGTTTAACACAAGAAGATTTTAAATCTATTTTAACGACCCCACAACAGGCACTCATTAAACAATATTATTTATTATTACAGGCAGATAATGTAACAATTCGTTTCACGGAAGAGGCTATTGATAAAGTGGCAGAGTTTGCTTATCGTGTTAACAATGAAACAGAAGATATTGGTGCCAGACGATTACATACTATTTTAGAAAAACTATTGCAAGATATTTCCTTTAATGCACCACCTTCTGAACTAATCGAAATTACTATTACCAAAGAAATGGTTGAAGATCGGCTAAGTGGTATTGTTGAAGATATAGATATATCTAATTATATTTTATAGGGATTGTATTGTGTGTACATAGAATATATTGATTATCAGGTCGATTTAGTATAAATGATAGATAGAAAGAATATAGTGCAAGTATATGACTCGATTATTTCTAATAGATTCAGTATGATGAAGCATATATAGGATAAAAAATAATGATATACATGAATTTATATGCTGCACTATACATATTTATTTACCACCATATAATTTTATAATTACATTTATCAGTTTTATTTATATAGAAAGCTCTTTTATATGCTTTTTGTAGTTTTACAATAAGCCTATGAAGGAGTTTTTTATTATGAATATATGAATATATAATACAATATATTTTGATAATATATTAATTATATTTATTTTGGCACTCATAAAAAAATAATAACTTAGAAATTTATATTTATCAACATATAACTTATGGTTATATTTAAATGAAAAATATTTATTTTATTTATTCTCAATTAGAATGTATATTACCCTGTGTAGTCTTTTTACAAGCGTATTCTTGATTTAGTTAATTATCATTAATGAAAATTCAATCTGGTATTTTTCTGTTTTTGATGGTAAATAATTAGGGAAAAGATTATCAATGTAAAGACTTTTACAGTATTTAAATAATGCATTTTGTTATTAAGAAAAGTTATATATCGAATGAAGATATATGGCTTTGGTAGGAGGTTATGAATATATGCAAGAAAAAACTGTAAAGAAATTTCGTATTAATTCATTGATGGTAATGAAAACTGTTGCCACAGTTATTGCCTTGTTTGGCATTATTCCATCTGCTAATGCTATGCATATCATGGAAGGCTACTTGCCACCACAATATTGTATAGCTTGGGGAGCCATTTGTATCCCATTTTTAATTGCTGGGTATCTTTCAATTAGAAAAACATTACAACATAATCGTCGTGCGATTACATTGTTAGCAATGGCAGGCGCATTTGTATTCGTTATTTCATCTTTGAAAATTCCATCTGTTACAGGTAGTTGCTCACATATGACTGGTACAGGATTAGGTGCTATTTTATTTGGACCAGCAGCAATGAGTATCTTAGGTATTATTGTTTTATTATTCCAAGCAATCTTATTAGCTCATGGTGGATTAACATCATTGGGTGCTAATACTTTCTCTATGGCAATTGCAGGCCCATTTATTTCCTATGCGATTTATAAAATTGCTAGCAAACTTGGCTTAGGTCGTTTAGTATCTGTATTTTTAGCTGCTTCATTAGGCGATTTAATTACTTACTGTGTTACTAGCTTCCAATTAGCTCTTGCTTATCCATCAGAAGTTGGCGGATTGATGGCATCTTTTGAAAAATTCCTAACTATATTTGCTGTTACGCAAGTGCCATTGGCTATTATTGAAGGTTTAATTACCGTTATTATTGTAATTGGTATTGAAACATATGCTAAACCAGAATTAGAAGCTATTGGTTTTATTAATAAGGAGGGAAAATAATGAACGGGAATAAGAAAACTGTTATCAGTCTTATTGTATTAATTATCTTTTTAGCAATTGCTCCGTTGTTATTTATTAAAGATGCTGAATTTAGTGGTTCTGATGACGCTGCTAGTAATGCAGTAACAGAAATTACTGGTACAGAATATGAACCTTGGTTTGAACCTGTAGCTGAAACTTTAATTGGTGGTGAACTACCAGGAGAAGTAGAAAGTTTATTGTTCTGTGTACAAACAGGTATTGGTGTTGGCGTATTTGCTTTCTTAATGGGCCGCTTAGTAGAACGTAAAAAATGGGATCACGTAAAATAAACGCATGATAGAGTAATTATTTATGGAATGCATAGTCTTTTATCTAATCAATAGGGAGCATTTATAGAATATGAGTCATAACAAGAAATATAAACATAAAAAACATGCTTTTTCTATAGATATGTATGCATATCATTCGAATATTAATTGTTGGAATCCAGGATTAAAGTTACTATTAGCTACATGTATGATTTGTTCTTGCATTGTATTAGATAATCTATATGTATCTATGAGTATTATACTTATTAGTATGTTTATTACTGTAGTGATTGGTAAGATGAATTTTCGTGAATATTTGATTATTTTATCCGTTCCTATTACCTTTTTGATCGTTGGAAGTCTTGTTATTGCATTTAACATAGATTCTGTAGAACGAGGATTATTTGGTATGTGGACACCACTTGGGTATATATTTGCTAGTCATGAAAGTTTGAATACGGTGTTACATTTGTGGGGAAAAGCATTTGGTGGTATGAGTGCCATGTTTATGTTGTCATTATCAACCCCATCGAATGAAATATTTTCAGTCCTTCGTAAATTATATGTTCCAACATTAGTGATTGAATTGATGAATATGGTATATCGATTTGTATTCGTTATGATAGAAACCTTTCTGCATATGCATGAGTCAGCAGAATCAAGATTAGGATTTGTTAATTACCGTACTTCACTAAAGACATTTGGCTGTATTGCCAGCAATTTGTTCATCGTATCTATGAAAAAAGGAGATAGATACTATGATGCTATGGAAGCACGTTGCTATGATGGTAATTTAGTATTTTTAGAAACTGAAAAAGATATAACAGTTATACAAAGTGTAACGGTATTGGTTAGCATGATAATAATTCTAGGTATATGGATCATGACAAAATAGAAGACGTGTTGGGAAGGGGATAAGATATGAGTCATCCTATTATTAGTGTAAAAGATTTGCGATACTCCTATGGCATGGGGCAAGAAATTTTAAAAGGTGTTTCCCTTGATATTATGAAAGGTGAAAAAATCGCTGTTATAGGTACAAATGGAGCTGGTAAATCCACTTTCTTTTTAAATCTTAATGGTGTATTAACACCTGATAGTGGCGAAATTCATTTTCATGGACGCAAGATGGAACAATCTAAAGAAGATTTGATGGAACTTCGTCGAGGTATAGGTATCGTCTTTCAAGATGCGGATAATCAAATTATTGCTACTACAGTTATGGGAGAAGTTAGCTTTGGACCTATGAATTTAGGATTACCTAAAGCGGAAGTCAAAAATCGTGTGCTAGAAGCTTTATCATATATGAATATAGCAGATTTTAAAGAACGAGCACCTCATTATTTATCTGGTGGCGAGAAAAAACGTGTGACTATTGCAGATATTATTGCTATGCACTCAGAGGTCATTGTTTTTGATGAACCAACAGCAGCATTAGATCCAGTTAATGTATGTGCGTTAGAAACAGTTCTTCACAAGTTATCGAATGAGGGTAAAACTTTGTTGATTTCAACACATGATTTAGATTTTGCATATCGTTGGGCCAACCGCATTATAGTGTTTTCTAATGGACAGGTTATTGCTGATGGAATACCAGAAGATGTATTTCAACAAGAGGATATCTTAGTAAAAGCTAATTTAAAGACACCTACATTGTTATCAATGCGAAATATTTTATTGAAACATGGTGTATTGTTAGATACAGAGACATATCCTAAAACAGTAGAAGATTTTGATATACTTCTATAAATAATTTACAACAAGAAGTTTTCACATAAAAAACGATTACTAATATGAAATAACCCCTAAAATATTTATGATTTTAGGGGTTATTTTAGTATTCGATATGCATTATTTTAGAATTAAAGTGACACAAGTATTAGTAGTTGCTAATGTTTCTATACGGATGATTACTATATAGCTCAGAGCTTTTATTTTTTTCTTTTTTTAGTTGGATAGGAGTTCTTGTTTTCTATAGTAGTTAAATTTTTGTGGTTGGTCCCTGCGACTTGTAAATAAGTAAATACAATTATACTGAGTAATATGACAATCAGACTTGTTGTTTGTGCTGATGTAAATGTTAAAAAAGCAGGTTGTGCATAATCACCACGGAGAAATTCTAAACAGAAACGAGCTAATGAATATAGAAATGCATATAAGCAAAATACTTGCCCTTTTTTATGAGTAAAAGAACTAAATAGTAATAAAATTACAAATATTAGAATATCAATTTGTCCTTCCCAGACTTCAGCAGGCCATAATGGTTGATTGCCATACGTATGATAGGCTAATGTGGTTTCTGGATATAAAATACCAAAGTTGCTTCCTGTTGGCGTTCCAAAGGCATCTCCATTCATCAAGTTAGCCATTCGGCCAATTGATTGAGCTAAGATAAGTGCTGGTGCAAATAAGTCCGCAAACGCCCATGTGTCAATATGGTGCTTTTTTGTATACCAGATACCTACTAATGTGCCTAATACAACACCACCCTGAATAGCCATACCGCCTTGCCAAACAAAAGGAATCTCTAATAAATGATTATGATAATAGGCCCAATCAAAGAATAGCACATCCCATAATCGTGCTCCAATAAGACCTGCTATGCCTACATAGATAGAAAAGTCGACGATATGTACATGCCAACCTCGGCCATCTTTTTTGGTTAAATAATAGGCAACACAGGCACCAGAAATAATGGCTATAGCTAATAATGTGCCATAGGCGCGTATAGGAAAATTTCCTATAAAAAATAAGTATTGATGCAAAACAATCAGTCCTTTCTCTTATGTTAATTGAATCTATGAAGTAGTATATACCAATTTTATAGAAAAGGTATAGTAATTTTATCATAGAGTGATAGTAATATGGGATAATACTATACTAGTATATGTGTGTAACGATATTTGATAGTATTTAGGGCAATTAACTGTATGTGATATAATAAATAAATATATAGATTATGTTCTTATCTATAATATTGTAACTGCATTATTGTAGTATATGTTATAAGGTGATATGGATGATAAAAAAAATAATTACTGCCACTTTTATTTTAACTGTAGTTACAGTTAATTGTTTAGCAAATGATGAGCCAATAATTAATGATATAGAAAATTATTCTCATACATCAGTGAATTTTCAACGTATGAATGAGGGGAAAGTAGCTAATACTTTTACTAGTGATTATGGAAAGTTAATCACCAAGGAAGAGTCTTATACCCCGTCTGAAATGGAAAAGCGACGCATTAAGGGGAGTAAGAAAGAAGCTTTATATGAGCACATTACTATAATGCCTAGAAAATCACTTGCTAGAGATAAGATGGAGTATTATAAAAAAAGCAGACAACAGACTGATAAAATGACGATCCATATAGATAGTACTAGACCGTATAAAAATAGTATGATGGATAAGGATGCTCTGTTAGTTAAAAATATAGATAAATTGAATGAATCTACTACAGAACATAGCACGAAGATGAAGAAAATCAATTCATCTGTAGTGTGTGATTCTCATGTTGATAGCAAACCAATTTATGTCACCACAAGTTTATTGCAGCTGACTAATAAAGCATATAAAAAGCTTGGGCAGGGACTCATTCGTAATTCTCAAGTATTAATTCCTTTAGATGTGTACTTACAAATTACTACATTGGAGAAAGTGCATGCTATAGAGAGTGCAACTGATAAAATAATGATGTTAGTGCCTAGATTAGATTTACAAGATACATATGTTAGATTTTCACAAGATAGGACTAGAACAAAAATCGAAGTGCCATTAATTACTATTGATAATATAAAGTATATTAATGGCACCATTGGTAATGGCATTTTAGGTGTTATCGTAGAAGAAGGAAAGAATGGTATTTATATTAAACCATCTTATCAGAGCTGGAAACTTCGTGAAAAAAACATGTTGCACACACCAATATCATGGGCCTTTGATCCATATCCAAGTAAACCATATAAGAAAAGCTTGACCGCAAATCAACAGTCTGTTATTTCTCCAAGTTGGTTTGAATTAGGAGTAGATGGTATTATACCTAATAAAGGTATGAATATTGATTACGTCATGAGTTATGGAGTACAAAAGTATCAAGTTTGGCCACTAATTACGAATCAATTTGATCCAGATATAACACATACTATTTTACATTCACCGAGAGCATGGAAAATTTATGCACAACAATTAATACAGTATGCGCTAATCTATGGATTTAGTGGCTATAATTTTGATTTTGAAAATATTTATCTTAAGGATAAAGAACAGCTTGTAGATTTTGTGGCATATTTAAATGAAGAGTTACATAAGTATAATTTATACACTTCTATTGATGTAACAGGATATTCTGATAGTCCTAATTGGTCATTAGTATATGATAGGTATCAATTGTCTAAGAATGTAGATTATGTAGTGCTAATGGCCTATGATGAAACGTGGGCTACTAGTCCTAAACCAGGACCAGTAGCAAGCTATCCATGGGTTAAACGAAATGTGACCGATATATTGCAGGAAGTACCAGCTAATAAATTGGTATTGGGTATTCCTTTTTACACACGTATATGGACTACTACTAATAATATTACAAAAGGTAGGACATTAACCATTAAGGATAGTATGGATTACCTATCTAAGTATAAAGATTCTATTTGGTGGGATGATATACTCAAGACACATCGGTTAGAAATCTATGATGGTAAGACGATGAGTGGTAATGAAAAGCATGTTAACTCACTACAAAGGGAAACAGTAAAAAAGAGAAGTAAGATAGTAGAATCAATATGGTTTGAAGATGTAGACTCTTTACAGTATAAATTAGAGTTAATTAAGAATTTATCATTAGCTGGCTTTGCAGCGTGGCGAAAAGATTTTGAAACGGAAGATATCTTAGATTTTATCTATCATTATTAGAGGTTCTAGAATTGACGATATTTGTTGATTAGTACTATAATAGACTGAAAGTGTTAATTTATACTAACATGTATAGTTATTTATTATATCTATATGTGTTAGGTCCTATATGTCATTATATAATTATGGTTACGTAGAGAGATTAGGATATATAATACACCAATATATACAATAATGACATGTGTTATGCTGTATTGTGGAGGAGGAGAGGGCATGAACGAAAAATATGTAGCCCAAGATATTGAAAAAAAATGGCAAGATTATTGGTCTGAGCATAAAACTTGCAAAACAGAATATGATGAAAGTAAAGAAAAATATTATGTACTAGAAATGTTCCCCTATCCATCAGGAAATTTACATATGGGTCATGTACGAAATTACTCAATTGGCGATGTGGTAGCACGATTTAAGAAAATGAAAGGCTTTAATGTATTACATCCAATGGGGTGGGATTCATTTGGCATGCCTGCGGAAAATGCAGCTATTAAGCATGGTATCGCTCCTAAAACATGGACGTTGGATAATATTGAAAACATGAAAAAGCAACAAAAAGCATTAGGCTTATCTTATGATTGGGACCGCGAAGTTGCTACATGTAAAGAAGATTATTATAAATGGACGCAGTGGCTATTCCAACAATTTTATAAAAAAGGATTGGCTTATAAAAAGGAAGCTAAAGTTAATTGGTGCGATGATTGTCATACTGTATTAGCTAATGAACAAGTTATTGATGGTCTATGCTGGCGTTGTGATAATCCAGTGCATAAGAAAGATTTAAGTCAATGGTTTTTGAAAATCACTGATTATGCAGATCGATTATTACAGGATTTAGATACACTTGATAATTGGCCATCACGAGTTAAAGCTATGCAGAAAAATTGGATTGGTCGTAGTGAAGGCACAGAATTTCAATTTTCTATTCCAGAAATTAATAAACAAGTGTCTGTGTATACAACGCGTGTGGATACTATTTATGGTGTAAGTTATATTGTGTTAGCACCAGAACATCCGTATGTGGAAGAGTTAATTGCTAATCGTTCAAATGAAAGTGAATTAAAAGCTTTTATTGAACGCATGCGCAATATGAGTGATATTGATCGTACGTCTACAGACGTAGAAAAAGAGGGAATGTTTACAGGGGCTTATGCAAAGCATCCTTTCACTGGACAAGATATTCCTATTTGGATTGCTAATTATGTGCTTGTTGATTATGGTACAGGTGCAGTTATGGGATCTCCTGCACATGATGAACGGGACTTTATATTTGCTAAAAAATATAATTTACCGATTCAAGTAGTGATTCAAAATCAAGAAGGAACAGTAGAAACAGATCCTAATAAAATGACAGCAGTTAATCATGAAGATGGAATTCTCGTTAACTCTGGCGAATTTAATGGCTTAACATCTGAAGAAGCAAGAAAGGCGATTACCAATCGTCTTGAAGAAATGCATATAGGTGAAGGAAAAGTTAATTTTAGATTACGAGATTGGTTAATTTCTCGTCAACGCTATTGGGGCGTACCGATTCCAGTTGTGTATTGTGAACACTGTGGAGAACAACTTGTACCGGAAGAAGAATTACCAGTATTATTACCAGAAGATGTAAAATTTGGGGCAGGAACCACATCTCCATTAGCCACATCAGAGCATTTTTCACATTGTACATGTCCTAAATGCGGTGGTCCTGCTCGTCGCGAATTAGATACAATGGATACATTTATTGACTCATCATGGTATTTTTTACGATATACTGATGCACGTAATGATAAAGAAGCGTTTAATAAAAAAATTGCTGATTATTGGATGAATGTGGATCAATATATTGGTGGCATTGAACATGCTATTTTGCATTTATTATATTCTCGATTTTTTGTAAAAGTTTTGCATGACTTAGGACTTATTGAAGCTAACGAGCCTTTTAAAGGACTTTTAACACAGGGGATGGTTCTTAAAGAAGGCAGTAAAATGTCTAAGTCAAAGGGAAATGTCGTATCGCCGGAAGAAATAATTAATACATATGGGGCAGATACAGCTCGTTTATTTATTTTGTTTGCCGCACCAGTTGATCGTGATCTTGATTGGAGTGATAAGGGTGTAGAAGGTTCTTATCGTTTCTTAGGTCGCGTATGGCGCATAGTTGATACATACTATCAAATTGCACAACAAGGTAATGATGGTGATTTGACAAAAGAAGAAGTGGCATTGCGTCGTGAATTACATAGAACTATAAAAAAAGTCACTGAAGATTTAGATGGTAGATTTAACTTTAATACGGCGATTAGTACTATTATGGAATTAGTGAATGCTATGTATCAATATAAAGATACAGTGAAAAATATGAATGGCGGATTAGCTAATGAACTTGTAAAAAACTTACTCCTATTATTAGCTCCATTTACGCCTCATATTACAGAAGAACTCTGGCATAGTGCAGGGTTTGACGGTAGTATTCATGAAGCAGAATGGCCTATGTATGAAGATAATGCATTGGTTGTTGACGAAGTAGAAATTGCTATTCAAGTAAATGGTAAAGTTCGAGATAAATTGACAGTTCCTGTGAATGCTAATAAAGAAGAATTAGAAGCGTTAGCATTCGCATCTTCTCGTGTTAAAGAATTTACAGAGGGCAAAACAGTAGTTAAATGTATTGTTATCCCAGCCAAAATAGTTAATATTGTTGTAAAATAATTAATCAGGGTAAGTAGTAGAATTATATAGCTTTTATTACGATAGGATAAGAAATATGGGGAAAAAAGAAATTCGACGCACACAATTGTTACAGATATTAGAATCTACCGAACAACCTATTTCAGGAACCATATTAGCTGAACAGTTTAACGTAACACGTCAGATTATAGTAGGTGATATGGCGGCATTGCGTAGTCAGAGATATCCTATTGTGTCTACTGCTAGAGGCTATCAATTATTGCAAAATGTTAAATCGATGGTAAAACGGGAAATTGTATGTAAGCACGATGCTAGTGAAGTTTCCTTAGAGCTATCTACTATTGTTAAATTAGGTGGAATCGTACATGATGTAACAATTGAACATGATGTATATGGCTCTATACGAGTTTCTTTGTATTTACGATCGTTACAAGATGTAGAAAATTACTTAATCAAGCAAAAAGAATCCTATAGTGGACTATTATCTTCTTTAAGTGCAGGTATCCATATGCATACGATTGAGGCGGATAGTATAGAAACTATGGAAATGATTATAAAAAAGTTAGAAGAGCTGGGTATCATTTATCATTAAATATAATCTAGTGATAGCTTCTTTACATTATGTATAATTATAGCTCTTATCATAACATATAGTAGTATTGGTAATTATAGATTTTTTATAATATTAAAGCACTGATATATAATTTTATTATATATCAGTGCTTTTCTTATGTATGTATTGACTTTTCTTAGCTCTCGTATGTATACTAAAAACTATACATATGGTTACGTGTATAGTTTTTAGTATACATACGAGGAGAGATAGGAAGAATGATATTAGATACGTTAAACTCGATGAAAATTTGCAGATTTCATTATCGACTATTAGTATTGGCAGGTATTGGTTGGGCGTTTGATGCCATGGATACAGGGATTATTTCTTTTATCATCCCTATGCTTGTAAAAGAATGGCACATATCTAGTAGTGCAATAGGACTCTTAGGGAGTATTGGCCTATTTGGAATGGCGATTGGTGCTATTTTGGGAGGGACCTTAGCTGATCATTATGGTAGAACTAAGATTTTTACATGGTCAATGATTGTATATGGTGTAGCTACAGCTTTATCTGCCATAGCGCCTAATTATGAATTATTATTGTTTTTTAGATTGTTAGTCGGATTAGGATTGGGCGCAGAATTACCTGTTGCAGCTACATTACTTACAGAATATTCGCCACAAGCATATCGAGGACGTTTTATGGTAGCTCTAGAAAGTTTTTGGGCTGTTGGTTGGCTAGCTGCCGCATTAGTGGCGTATGCGATCATACCTATATATGGGTGGCGTTTTGGTTTGTTGGTAGGGGCTATACCAGCTTTGTATACAGGTATTATTAGAAGACATATACCAGAATCGCTTAGATATTTACTTAAAACAGGACAACTTTTAGAAGCTAATAAGGTTGTTCAATACTTAGAATCAGAGACTAAGCAACCTTTGGGAAGTGTTACTCATGATGATAGTCAGGTGTATACTAATTCGTTAGTGACTCATTTGAATGTAAAAGACTTATTAAATAGAGACTATCGAGTTCGTACTATTATGTTATGGCTTTTATGGTTTGGAATTATTTTTAGTTATTATGGCATATTCTTGTGGCTACCTACACTAGTATATCAGCAAGGATTTACAGTGGTAAAAACTTTTGAATACATTTTGCTAATGACATTGGCGCAATTGCCAGGATATTATTGTGCGGCCATGTTAGTAGATTGGCTCGGTAGACGATATACATTAGCAATTTTTTTACTAGGTAGTGGTATCGCTAGTTATTTTTTTGGTCATGCAGAAACAGAAACGATTTTGCTTATGTGGGGTGCTTTGATGTCATTCTTTAATTTAGGAGCTTGGGGTGTACTATATACATACACACCAGAATTATATCCCACTCGTATTAGAGGGCTTGGTTCAGGTTGGGCTGCAGGTATAGGTAGAATTGGTGGTATTATCGCACCATTATTAGTAGGCACATTATTGTCATATAAAATATCTGTAGACAGCATATTCTTTATGTTTGCAACTGTTTTTGTCATTATAGCAATTGTTGTAATATTATTAGGCATAGAAAAGAAAAATACGTCCTTAGAAGAATAATCATAGATGTATTTGATTGTATCTATGAATAGGTATGTGAATAGATACAATAATACATTTAGTGATTAGTAAACGTATAATTATAATATATAACAAAATTATCTTCTGTGATATTGTTATACAACATTTGTATCATGCATATGCAGTGGATTTGTAAATAAAATGAATGAATCATTTTATTAAGTGTTGAGTTTATACCATTTACATAACAATTGGTTTAACAGAGCTTATTTTATATCGAACTTTTAGCATACAGATGTATAATGCAGTTTATCGATTTTGGTAATAGCAATCGCATCATAGTCAATGAAAAATGAATTGCAAATAAGTAACACAATATATGAAAATCAGTGATATGTAATAAATTTATATTCCATACCTTGGTATGTATTAGTAGTGAGCATGAAAGTATTTAGCAAGGTTAGTAGTATTTTATTTAACACATACATACACAGCAATTTATTTAATAAATATTGCGACTCTTATAAAATCGTATATAATATATATATGTTAATATAGGAAAATAACCGCTATATAACAATGTTTTTTTAGTATTCGGCAGAGAAACGGCAAAAATTAATTAATTTAGTCAAAAATTCTTTGGATATCTTTTTTTGCGTTCTGTCTCATTTCATCAGAATAATGTATATATGTATTAATAACAGTAGTTACAGTATCACCGAGTAGTGCAGCTACTGTTTTAACGTCCATTCCACTCGCTAATAATTTAGTTGCGTAGGTATGTCTAAAATCATGTGGGGCATGGTTGTTGATGTATTTTTTTATGTGACCCCTTAAAGCGTTTGTGGATTTATATGGAATAATTCTATCTGTTGTGCATGTGCTTGTATATTCTGATAATATAACAGCTAATGATTTAGGAATTGGGATTGTTCTATAACTGTTTTTTGTTTTTAATGGTCCAATCCCATTTTTATTTTTACCTACTGTAACGAATTGTTTATTAATTGATATGGTCATTTCTTTATAGTCGATATCATCTTGTGTTAATGCGAATAACTCACCGATTCTAATTCCTGTGTATTGTAATATTTTTATGGCAACATAGATCTGATTAGATGTATTGACTGTATTGTAATATAGATCGAGTTCTTCATTTGTTATAACTCTGATAGGTTTATTTATTTTTTCTGAAGGCACTGCAGCTGTAACAGGATTTTTTGGCAACAAATTATATTCTTTTATAGCATGCGAGAAAATTCTTTTTAAAATGCTTACAATAAATTTTTTAGATGTGGTTGATGATGTAATATTTTTAAGTGTTGTATTAATGATAAGCGGAGTAATTTCAATTAATCGCAAGTTATAAATAGGTGATACATATTTAATTAAGTTTTGATAAGTTATTAATGAGTTGGCACGCAAGGTATCTTTTACATCATTAAAATATATCTTTGAAAATTCGAGGAATGTTATATTTGCTAGTTCTTCATTATTTGTTAGCAATAAATTTTCTTTTATTTCTTTAACAATAATATCTCCGTAGTCCTTGGCAGTTCGTTTAGTCAAAAATCCTTGCTTGCTTTTTTGTCGCCATCTGCCGTATCTATCTTTGTAGCTGACGATAACTTGCCAGTTTTTATCTTTTTGTCGTGTTGATATCGAATAGCTTGCCATTGTTGCTCCTTTTAGTAAAACATATGTTCTTATAAACGGTAAAAAATATATAGCCTGTTCGGCTAAAATTGTTTTAAATGAATAAAATTAATCGGCACTCCATATTCTGTAGATAATGATGTAAAGGTAACACATTTATTAAAGTTTATTTCATTGTCTGGAACAAGTAACTCAACAGCAAAGGTATTAGCTTCACGTTCTATCCTTCCGATATTAGCATAGGTATAATGATGTAAATAAGGGATATTTCTATCAGGATGTAAGAAGATGTGGCCAAGCTCGTGAGCAACAATAAACGGTATATATTCTTTGGGAGCTGATGAGTTTACGCAAATACAGCGGATACGGTTACTGTAAAAGCAATAACCACCTATGTTGCCCAATTCATTATAAATAACATGTATATCTAATTCTCTAGTCAGTTGAATTGGATCACGTGTATTATATTGAGCGACTAGTTTTTTTATTTTAGATTTAATCAATGATATAGATTTGGCATTCATTGAAATAGACCTCATTTAACAATTTAATAAGTACATGATAGACGATAGCTATATGTTATCGTCTATATTTTTTGGGTGTAAATTTCTCTTTAGCTTTTAATTTAGTGATACGTAACGATGATTCAAGCGAAGCACGCAGCAGCTCTCTAGTTTCATCGTCGATTTCTTCATCACCATTATAAAATGCTAATCCCGTTTCTGAATCTAAATCATTCATTAATCGTTCTAACCGCTTTTGAATGTCTAACTCATCACGATTTGATAGAGTAGGTTTGAATGGTTTTTCTTGTTTGTTATGTGTGGAATCTTCTATTAATTCTTGAAGTGTTATTCCTAGTATAGTTGCTATAGATTGTAATTTATCCATTCTTGGCATACGTGCTGCATTTAACCAGTGCGACACACTAGCATCACTAACTTTTAATGAGTTAGCTAAATCACGTTGACTTATATTATTTAGCCACATATAGTGCTTTAAATTTTTGGCAAATATTGCTTTATTAGTCATAAGATACCTCTTAATAAATTAGTTATATATTTTATAGTATCAGTATTTTTTTAGTTAGTAAATACTAAAAGTAAAATATTTTTACCATCTAAAAAAGTAAAATATTTTTACAAATTGTATTGATTTTTAACTTAAAGTATATTAAAATACATATAACAGAGGAGGTGATATAGTGAAAATTTCATTAAAAGCAGCAAGAATAAATGCTAATTTAACACAGGTTGATGTTGCATGTAAGTTAGGTAAAAGCAAACAAACACTGATTAATTGGGAGCTTGGGAAAAGTAAAATCGATAAAGGCAATTTAAAGTTGTTATCGGATATTTATAAAATTCCAATAGATAATATTTTTTTGCCTTAGTGTTTAACTTTAAGTTAAAAATAGAAGAGGTGAAATATGAAAATGACATATACATCAGAAGAAGTAATGAGCATTTTACATTGCTCAAAAAGTACTCTGATGAATTACAAAAATCGTGGAGTTTTGCAACCCATTAAGGGAGTAAAACCTATGTTGTATAGCGTTAGTACTGTACAAGCGTTTATTGATGGTGATGAAGAATATTCGCCGTTACAATATAACGCTTTAAAGAGAGAGTTTAAGCGTTTGCAAGAAGAGAACCGGCGTTTAAAAGCTAAGTTCTTGAAAGTGCAAAACGTAATCACAGTTGAGGTAGGTGATTTAATAGAAAACTTACCTTAATTACAAGATAGCACATAGAGAGGTGGTGGTGCTATGAAGAAAGTTGCACGGAGTGAATTTGATTCGGCACTCCGTTGCGTAGATAAGAATCAAAACAAAATAGCTGAGGATCTAAATGTAAGTATCCGAAGCTTGAGTAATTATTTAAGTGGTAAACAACAACCGCCTTGTGATGTAGTAGCACAAGCGGTAAAAGAGTATGGGCTGCATAGGTTAGCAGTAGCTCAATTATCAAGTTGTTGTCCGATTGGAAAATTGTATTTACCTGATATAGAGTTGGTAACTCTAGAAATGGCTGTATTGAAGTTTCAAACACAGTTAAACGGCATTAATGAAATAATGCACGAGTTGATACAAACTGCGTGCGGAAAGCCAAGTACAGACGAGGAAATAAACTTCATGCAATCAAAAATAAAAGAGTTAACCGGTGCATGTATTGTTGTAAATGTATCTTTAGAAAGGAGAAAACATGAGATACGCACAGAGAACGATAACCATGCGTAAAGCTCCATGGTATAGGGTTTTACGGTGGGATAGAGTAGCCATAATATGTGCTGTAGTAGGTAGCATATCTATAGGGGTATATCAAATGATACCTACAGAACAGCCAACTACAACATATGAATATGTAGTGCAACCAGGGGATACCTTGTGGAGTATCGCCTATAAAAATGTAGGCGAACAAAAAGATGTTCGCCGAGAAATATACGATATCAAATTTGACAACAATATCAACGAACATGTGCGAGATATACATCCCGGTGATGTTCTGATATTAAAAAAGCCTATCAACTAACCGCGACATTAGTTAATAGGCAAACAAAACTGTTCGTTTTTATTTTAACACATGGAGGCAATTATGCAATTAACAATTGAATTTAATGAATTAAGCGAATTAAAAGAACAACTAGAAAAATGGAATGAAGTATTCCAAGAAAAACCATGTTGTAAATGTAAATCAGTAGCAGAAGAAACTGAAGATACTGCCACAACAAAAAGAAAAAGAAGAGCAAAAACAGAAGAAAAGCCAAAAGTAGAAGAAAAACCAACTGAAGAGGTTAAAGCTGCACCTGTAGCCGAGGAAGTTCCTACAGCTGAGGAAATTCCTGTAGTTGATTTTACAGAAGAAAAACAGCAAGAAAAAGTGGATGCACCAGCTGAAGAAATCGACGTTACCCCATTTGACCCTAAAGCGTTTTGGGTCGAGTTATTAACGTGGATGGGCAAAGATGGCCAACGTGCGACAAATGCGTTGAAAATCTTTAGAGCTCATGGCATAGAAAAACCATCATCAAGTCAATTGACTGATGATATTGTAAATGAATTAAAAGCTTTGATGGCTGCATAAAAGGAGTAAGAGAGAATGGCAAAATATGCACAATACGAAAGAGTATTAGATGAAGTAACACCTCAGATAGAGGTGTTACAAAAGGCAATTGAATTAGATCCTACAAACACAATTGAATATCAAAGGGCTATCGATTTTTGCCAAACCAATATTGCTGTAACGTCGGCGATTATACAAGCTATAAAGCTTGTTAATAAAGAAGAGAATAAAGAAAAGCAAAAAGAGGCGAAAAAAAAGAAAAAAGCTCCTGAAGTTAAGACAGAAGACAATACAGAAGATGACGCATTAAGCTTGTTCGGTGGCGAATAAGTAGGAGGTAATTATGGCTGGAGAGTGGCTAGCATGGACAAGCATTCGCAAAATGTTTGATTCCATCATTTTAGAACCGGATTATACTTGCAATTACACAACTATATACCATTTTGATTGTGGACACACATTCGGTGGAGCGTGGAAGAAAAAATATCATAGTTATAGTGGATATTCTACTGAATCAAAATATTATAATTGTCCAGAATGTGGAACGCATTCTAATCCATGGAAAGATAAGATACATATATCACGCAATCCCGATGAGATATATCCTATCTCAATGGAGATAAAAGTAATCAATTATAAAAATTTTTTAGATTTGAGAGTTGATTATCGAGGCATTCAGCTTTTTACTGATGGAACAAGAAGTAAAGAACGAGGATACACGGAACAACTTCGATTTGATTTTAAAAAGAAAAGTGCATTTTTAATTGATAGAAATAGAATGCACCATAAAATAACACCACGTTATTTTAATGAAGCGGAGAGCGTGTTACCTGTACTTAAATATATAGGTACTTCATATGCAGTGTGCGGAAACAGAAAAACAGAATTAAACAAGATATTTAAAACTTTACGGCTTACATTTGAATGTAGGTTAAAAGAAACATATGGATTTTCTGTTAAAAAGATATATATACCACCTAAGATTTGTGAGTATGGCGGATATCACAATACTATGTTAGCGAATATGGCACTTAAAATATCAGCTCCTGATATGCCACCAATTACAGAAATATCTAAAAGTACAAAATGGTGGAGTGGGGATCGTAGCTATCGAAAAATAGTAGTTAATATCGACGATACAGTTCTTGATGAAACAAAAAAAGGTGTTGGATTTATCGACGCATTAATTAAAAGTTTTAATGCACCTAATTCGAAAGCCTTGCGTAAAGCAATGGCAACAGATGTCATGGTAGTTACTACAGCTAATATTTTAAATTTGTTTAATGATGAGAATGTTAGACGTAGGCTATTATCACATAATACAAAGGAAACAGGGTATTACAGAATAACAACACGAACTATTTGCGAATCAATGAGAGTTGAAAATCAACTCATTCGTGATATGTGGTTGCAGCTAATCAAGCGACATGGTGAAAGTACAATTTTAAATTATTTGTTATCGAATGATAGGCATGATATTAGGGACGTTTCTATCATGTATGAAAAGTTGAATAAAGAATATCGTAAATCGGTATGGGATAGAAAATGCAAATTGAAAGAATTTCATGATTTAATCGTGAAAATCTATAACCAACAAGAATATGGAGATGTAAATTTACCAGCTATACCAGCATTAAATAAAGATGTGAACGGTATGCATTTTATAGTGCCAAAAACCGCTGCAGATTTAATGACGGTAGGCAAACAATTAAAAAATTGTGTTGGTTCATATAAAGATAGAGTATTAAGGGGGTATACAGCCATTGTTGTTGTAACCAATGAAAACATGAAACCTATTGCATGTTTAGAGTTAGAAAGATGTGATGGTACATTTTCAAAATTAGTACAAGCTAAATTATTCGCGAATAAACGTGTAGCAAAAGATGAGTGCATTAATGCCACTGTCTTGAAGTGGGCAGACCAATTGAAAATTACACCTACTACTATTGATGTTACAGCCCGAGCTAGTTAAGAGAGGTACGTTATGAAACTGAAAAAATTAAATATAAAAAACTTCAAAGGGATCAAAAAAAATACATTCGAATTTAATGGAGATAATGTTGTTATTCGTGGCGATAATGCAACGGGAAAGACGACTGTATTCGATAGCATGTGCTGGTTATTGTTTGGCAAAGATAGTCTAGATAGAGCTGACTTTGAAATAAAGACAATAGAAAACGGAACTCCAGTTCATAAAGTTAATCATGAAGTAGAGGGAGAATTTATCAATGATGATGGTACATCTTTCACATTAAGACGTGTATATCGTGAGAAATATAGTAATCCTAGAGGGGGAGAAGTAAAGCTCACGGGGCATACTACAGATTATTTTATTGATGAAGTACCAGTGAAAGAAAAAGAATATAAAGCGTACATCAACAACATTATCAATGAAGATGTATTCAAGTTAATTACAAATCCGCTCTATTTTAACGAGCAGTATAGCTGGCAAAATAGGCGTAAGTTACTACTTGAAATGTGCGGAAATGTAGATGATGAAAGCGTTATTCATTGTCATGGAGAATTGAGAAAGTTAGCATCAATTCTAAATGGTCGTACTGTTGAAGAATATAAAAAAATCGTTGCATCTAAAAAAGCAGCCATCAACAAAGAATTGGATATGATACCAGTTCGGATTGATGAAGCAATTGAAAATAAGCCTGAGATAGTAACTAATAAAGAAGTATTAAAAGAAAATATCGAAACGCTTAATAATGACATTAAAAAGCTTGAAGAAGAGAAAGCGTTATTAAGTAATGGATTGAGCGCAGTAGAGAATCAGCTAAAAATTAAAGATATACAACAAAAAAGCGAGGCAAGAAAAGCCGAGATACTTTCTATGTATCGTATGGATAAAAAACGCTTGCAGAGCGAATATAAGTTGTTGTTGAAAGAGGTAAAGTCGTTACAAGAAGAATGGCAAAAGCTTATAAATCAAAGCTATGATGTAGAACAAAACATCAAGCGTGAAGACGAACACAGTAAGGCTCTACAAGATGAATTTAATGAGTTAAACACCAAACAATTTGATGGCATAATTTGTCCGACATGTGGCCAACTATATCCGAGTGATCAACGTGAAGCATTAGAACAGCAATTTAATAAACAAAAGGCTGATAACCTTGATAAATTGCAAAGCTTAATAAATCGAGCTGTTGAAAGTAAAAAAACATATAGCGAAGAACAGGAACTACTTGCTGTTAAAGTTGATAGTTTAACAAATCAATTAACAGATAAAGAGAATGCATGTAAAGCAAGCAAAGAAATGTTTGAATCGTTACAAGAGCCTGATGTAAATAGTGATGATGAATATGCCCGCTTGCAAGGTGAATTATTCTTACTTGAATCGTCAAGCAATGAAGATAATGAAGAAGAAATTGAGAGGAAAAGTGCTGAAATTTGTACATTAAAAGCAAAACTGGATATATTCGAACATGAGTTAAATAAATACAAGCTAGTTGATGATATCGATAAAAGAATCGCAGAGCTTGAACACAAGCAAGAGCAACTCGCAAATGATAAGAATGAGCTGGATGAAGCTATGTTCTTGATGGATGAGTTTATAAAAGCAAAGGTCGATATGCTAGAGCAGTCGATTAATAGTCATTTTAAATATGCACGATTTAAGATGTTCAACGTATTAGTGAATGGCAACATTGATGAGTGCTGCGAAACGACATATAAAGATGTGCCATATCGGAGCATGAATAATGCAGCACGTATCAATGTGGGGCTAGATATTATCAATGCATTAACCAATTATTACAAAGTAACTGCACCGGTATTTATTGATAATGCTGAAGCGGTAACTGAATTTATTGATGTGAATAGTCAAACGATAGAGCTTATCGTTGATGTAACTTGTAAAACATTAAAAATAGCGTAGGAGGAATACAAATGGCAAACGAAGTGGCAACAAGAAATAGTAATTTACCAGGTTTTCAATCAGCAGAGGGATTTGAATTATTACAACGGCAAGCAAAGATGTTTACCCATTCAACGCTTGTGCCTCCGCAGTTTCAAGGAGAACAGAATTTAGGTAATACAATTATTGCATTAGAAATGGCACAGAGAATGGAAGCAAGTCCACTAATGGTAATGCAGAATTTATATGTTGTGCATGGAAACCCAGGGTGGTCGTCAAAATTCTTGATTGCTACATTCAATCAATGTGGGCGATTTGAAGCAATTAAATATAGACCCACTGGAACAAAAGGGACAGATAGTCAAGGTATTATTGCTTACACAAAAGAAAAAGGCAGTGATGAGATTATAGCAGGTCCCGAAGTAACCATTGCTCTTGCAAAACAAGAAGGCTGGTACGAAAAGAAAGGGTCAAAATGGAAAACAATGCCTGACCAAATGTTGCGATATCGTGCAGCTGCATGGTTGATTAGAACAACTGCACCCGAGATTTCAATGGGATTACAAACTACTGATGAAATTATTGATGTAGAGGGCAAAGTAAGTGATGTCATTGATGATGTAGCCACCACTATTGAGCATAATGCTAATAGCGAAGTAATTGATGTACCTATTAAAGATGAACCTACATTTGTTGATAGTGAAACGGGTGAAATTCTAAATACAGAAAAGATGTTTAGTAATGATTAATATTGAAGCGTTCGGTAGCAGTTCAAAAGGTAACTGCTATCGAATTAAATCAAGCGTAAATGGTGATGAATTGTTGTTAGATGTAGGTTTACCTTTTAAAGATGTTCAACGAGCTTGTAGGTACAATTTCATTAATTTATTAGGTGCTGTAGTAACACATCAACATGGAGACCATTCAAAGGCGGTGGTTGATATGTTGAAGTTGGGACATAAGATATACATGTTACGAGATACAGCACAAGCATTACATGTGCTTGATGAACGTACATGGATTGAAATAATGCCGAAACAGTCGATAAAAATAGGCGTATTTACTGTGTTACCGTTCGAATTAGAACATGATGTGCCTAATGTCGGATATTTAATAACTGATGGAGAGGAAAAACTCTTATATATTACTGATACATATTATTGTAAATACACATTTAAAGGTGTACATCACATTCTAGTTGAGTGTAACCATTCTTATGAAATATTAAACAAAAAAGTGACGGATGGTGTATTGCTTAAACATAGAATGGAACGGTTAATTCAATCACATTTTGCGTTAGAGAATGTAATTAAATTTCTACAATCTATGGATTTAACTGTATGCAAATCAATTCATTTGATTCATTTATCAAATGAAAATTCGAATGAGAAAGAGTTTAAACAAGCTGTACAGGTGGCAACCGGTAAGCTGGTAATCGTACATAAAGAAAAGGAGCAATGATGGCAAAGGATACATATTATTTTAGCCACGATGTTAATGCCAGTAATGACCCTAAAATCATTGTTATGAAAGAATTGTGCGGTGTTATATCGTATGCCTGGTGGTGGATCTTAATTGAGCAATTAGCAGCACAAGAAGAATACAAACTTCCTATGGATAAAATTACCTTTACTGGACTCGGAATAGCATTTGGAATGAAGCAAAATGAAGCAATTGCTTCAAGCAACGAAGCAAAATTAAGCACCGCGAACCAAGCTGAAGCATATGTGAATTTGCTTATTAATGAGTGTGAACTGCTTGAAACAGATGGTGAATTTTTTTGGTCGCCATCACTACTTAGACGAAATTTGCTTCGTAAAAAAAAGCAAGAAGAAATATCTAAGAAACGCAGTGAGGCTGGGCGTTTAGGCGGTCTTAAGAGTGGCAAAGCTCGAAGCAAAACGAAGCAATTGCTTGAAGCAAACGAAGCAAACGAAGCAAACGAAGCTATAAGAAAGGAAAGGAAAGGAAAGAATATATATTCATATTCATATGAAGAAGACGCCCGCGAAAAAGAAATGCCAAATGATCCATATAAAAACGTATTTAAAATTTACATGAATGATGTTGGTGAAATCTCACCAATTACAAAAGAGAAGTTAGAATACTTAGTTGATGATTTTGGTGAAGATGAAGTCATTACAGCGATTAGTAAAGCTAGTAAAGAGGGAAAAGCAAGTACTGCATACATTACAGCGATTTTAAATAACAAAATAAGAGAGGAGGCAGCAAATGGAGCAGCTAAACGTAACAGCAGAAATAGAACGAATACGAAAGATGAGCCAGTTGACTGGCAAGCCGAATATGAAAGAGTGCACGGCAAACAATGAATTCTTTTATCCTGTGTATGATGAACCCATCATTATGCAATTGAATACAAATGCTAATTATTCAGCTGTTGGCATACCAAAGCGATATTATGACATGAGTTTTGAATGGTTGCGTAAGCATGGTAAATTCCCAAAAGAAAATGCGGGAGCATATGCAGTTGTTAAGCAGTATACAGACAATTTAGAAAAGAATATTAGTGCCGGTAAAGGCCTCATTTTAAGAGGTCCAGCCGGTACTGGTAAAACATCTATAGCGGTTAGTGTGCTGAAGAAAGTGATTGCATTACGAAAAGGCTGCATGATGATTTCGATGCCAAGCTTGCTAGACACTATGCTGACATTGTCAAAAGGCGATAGAGTAGCATTTCTACAATATGAGCAAAAGCTTAGAAGCATACCGTTATTGCTGTTAGATGACTTCGGAGCGGAATATTTAAAGTCGGATTGGGTTAATAACAAAGTAGAAAGCGTTATTATTGACCGCTGCCACGCAATGAAAGCGGTTATATTGACAACAAACTACAATGAGGATCAGACGAAAAAGCATTATAGTGAACGAGTGATTGATAGATTAAGAGGAAGTGATTATGAAGAAGCCGTATTTTTAGGTCCGTCACATCGATAGAAAAATATTTGAAAATGCAAAATGCTTAAATTTAAGCTGTAAGGGCGGTAAAAATAATGTAATGTATATTTTATTAAGAAATACAAAAACCGAGCAAATAGGTATGAAATTTTTAGTTTTTTAAGTATGTATAACAAAAAGAAAGGGTCATGAAAATATGACTGATGAAATAATGAGCATTACATTAGATTGTCAATATCCGACGTTGAACGAGTATATCAACGTTGAAAGATATAATCGGTATAGTGCGAATAGTCAGAAACAAAAGTATACAAATATCACTAAAATGTTGGCAAAACATTGTAATAAAGTTACTGAAAAAGCGGATATGCTGTTTGAGTGGCACGTAGCGACAAAACATGATCATGACAATATAGCGTTTGCAAAAAAGTTTATTCTTGACGGGTTTAAACAAGCAGGAGTGATTAAAGATGATAAGCAAGCGTACATCGGACATTTATATGATGAATTTTACAAAGATACACGGTCATATGTAATTGTTCATGTTTTAAAACATCAAAGTAATGGAAGATTGAAAGGGTGATAATGATGAATGAGATAGAGTTAAGAAAAGAGATTTTACAAAGATTGTACGGTAAATGTTATAGATACATTACAAAAGATTCATGGGGGCAAACACATGCTCACACGAGAAAACCAAGAAAGTTAGAAATGGGATGGAATAGTAATAACGATGAAATAAATTTATTTTTATTCAATGATTTATTTGAAGATGTAACATTTGAAGACAAAGAGCCACTCTGCATTATCGAGTGGTCAACGATACCAAAAGATACCAAAGTTTTAGTATCGAACAATGGCGAGAAATGGGAACGGCGATACTTCAAAGAGTATCAAGAAAATTCAGAAAAACCATTTATTGTATATCTTTGCGGTGCAACATCATGGTCAGCAACTGGCGAACATGTTATGTATTGTAAACATTGCAAGCTAGCAGAAAGCGAGGAAGAACAATGAGAGCATATATGATAAAAAAAGCATGTAAATTGATGAACAATTATTATGTGCGACATAGAATGGATTGGATAACGTTATACGAATGGCTACATGGAGATGACGAACATGCAAAGAAAGTGTCATAGGTGCGGTAAATTATTTACACCGGGAAGTGCTGATAAAATTTGTAATCAGTGCATATATGAAATACAACATGGACAACTAATGTGCGATAAACACACAGATAGAAAAGTAATCACAAATTATGAGAAAAAAGAGGAAAAACTAACTAAAAAATACAAGAAAATATGCGTTATTTGTTGTAACGAATTTTCTACAAATAGAAAAGATAAAAAGACGTGTGGCGTTGCTTGTGCACATGAATATAACAAAAAAATAAGCGAGAAATATATAATAAGAAAGGGACTAATCGATAAGTGGCAGAGTTATCAAAAGAGGAAAAAAGACGATTAACAAGAGAACATATTACCAGAATTAATGATTACTACATTGAAGAAATGGCATTAAAACAACAATTAAATTTATTAATTGAAAGAATGGGTCCGGCAGAGCTACCGAGTGGTAATTCTGATAGAATTTCTAAAAATAGCGATCTAGATATCATGCAGCAATTCAAGCAGCTGACAAAATTAAAAGATGAAATTGAAAATCTAAAAGAGAAAGCTGTTGAGTGCGAGCTTACTGTAATTAGAGAAATATACAATATCAATGAGCCTAAGTACCGGGCGATACTCATTGAAAGATATATGAACAGAAGAGATATATACGCAATATCAGTGGTATATAGAGAGTTAGGTATGCAAAATAACTCAACGAATTATATTAAGAGAGTACTTAGAAGAGCTGAAGAATTGTTTTATGAAAAAAATTTAAAAAATAGGGGGTGCACCTAACGTGACTATAACTATTCAGTGTTGGAGCGGGTTCATGAGGGGTGGGGTGTACCTAAATGCACCTAATGTTACACTAAGTGTTCAAAAAATACACTAAGTGCACCTAAAATGCTATTGATTGCACCCCCTTGACAGTGATATGATGTATATGTCGAAGAAAGGCAATAAACAATCTTCATGTGTGCACTATCTCTCTTAACAGCATAATTACCAAAGAACAAAAAAGCATCTCTATAGTGGGGTGCTTTTTTTGTATGCAAAATATAGAAAGGAGAAAAAAGTATGAAAGTTGTACAAATTTCAACGGATGCATTAATTCCTTATGATAACAATCCACGTAACAATACAGAAGCAGTAGAATATGTAGCTAATTCAATTAAAGAGTTTGGCTTTAAAGTACCTATTGTAGTAGATAGTAATAACATTGTCATTTGTGGTCATACTAGATTACTTGCTGCTAAACAATTAAACATGAAAGAAGTTCCATGTATTATTGCAGATGATCTTACAGATGAACAGATTAAGGCGTTTAGATTGGCAGACAACAAAGTCGGTGAAATTGCTACCTGGGATTTAAGTGTTTTAGTTGATGAGCTAAAAGATATTAATTTTATCGACATGGAAGAGTTCGGCTTTTTAAATGCAGACGAGTTAAGAACAGATTTCTTTGATGAAGAAGAAACAAATCAAGATAAAGACGATAAATCAATACAAAAAGATAATGGAAAAGTCATTAAGGTTATATGTGATGATAGAAATTATCAACAGCTTATCGACTATTTAGACGCCAATTTATTTGTGTATGAGGTGTAATATGGATAGTTTTATTGTTTGCAACGTAACGATAGAGGGCTTTCATTACTGGGAAAATGCACCTGTTATATATGGGTATTTAAGAAATAATCATAGACATATGTTTAATATTGAATTACATATCCCGGTTAGAGAGCTTGACCGTGAAATTGAGTTTATTGAGGAACAACGTATTATTAAAGAGCGTATTTTAGCGAAGTTTGGAGATCGTTTAGGTTATGCACAATTTGAAGGCATGTCATGTGAACATATTGCAAAATGGCTTATGGAGGAATATCCAACGGCAACCTACTGCAAAGTAATTGAAGATACAAACGGAGGGGCTATTCTTGTTCGGAAACAACATCAAAATCCATTTTGCTGGCTCGGATAATGTCCTTAATAGTATCGTTGGGTTAAAGTTGGCAGATGTGAATTATCGTTTATATACTTGTTATCCATTTATTGTCAATAAAAAAATAACCGACGATTTTACATTAAAATCTAATGCTCCGCTGATGAGAAAAGACTTGCAATTTAAGCATGTAATTCAGGATAGTGGCTTATTTACTTTGATGTTTGGTGCTGCAAAAGATAAACGACTTACATATGATGATTTAGTTGACTGGCAAGATAAATTGATTAAGTTTACTAATAGCAATGATTTACAGCAGACATGCGTTGAAGTAGATTGTCAAAAGGTTTTATCTCCGGAAGATGCGTGGAAACTGCGGTACAGGATGCGTGATAAGTTAAAGAATAGACAAATTAACGTATTTCACAAAGAGGATGGCCGCAAAGGATTAGACCGTTTAATTGAATTTGCTGATTATATTGCTATTAGTGTTCCTGAGTTGCGTATCACTAACCGCAAATCATTTAGAGAAGATACGCATAGGCTTGCATGGTACATCAAGAATAAAAAGCCTGAGATTGATATTCACTTATTAGGCTGCACAGACATTAAAATGTTAAAGCAGAATAGGTTTTGCACATCAGCGGATAGTACATCATGGCTAGCACCTTTGCAGTTTGGTATTAACCGAACATCAAAAGGGAATATGCATATCAACTATCACAATAAAGAAATTAAACAACAATATATGGAACAAGCTCGGCTGTTTGGGGTAAAAGAAAAGTCGTTACCTAGAACGGCCGATTGTGCTATATCGGCATTATTAAATAAATTAGACTATCAAAGTGTAGCAGGTAGTCAAGATTAGGAGGAAGTAAATGTATTATGTATCAAAACGAATGGAGATTGCAGGTAGCCATAAACTAAATTTAGACTATGAAAGCAAATGCCAAAACCTACATGGCCACAACTGGATAGTAACTGTATTTATGAAAAGCGAAAAACTAAACCACAACGGAATGATTATGGACTTCACTCATATTAAACGTTCTATTCATGATAGATTGGACCATGCTCATATTAATGATGTAGTAGTGGATATTAACCCTACAGCTGAAAACATGGCTAAATGGATATGTGATCAACTAGGTGAGTGCTGCTATAAAGTGTCGGTACAAGAGAGCGAGGGGAATATTGCAATATATGAACGTGATTGAAATATTTAACAGTATTGAGGGAGAGGGCATTCGAGCTGGTGAATTGTGTACATTTATTCGACTAGCAGAATGCAATTTGCGTTGCTCGTATTGTGATACTCAATACAGCTTTACTGGCGGCAAAAAAATGACTATTGGAGAAATTGTAAAAATTGTCGATAGGTATGGCAATTACAATGTAACAATTACAGGCGGAGAGCCATTATTGCACGATATATCAGCATTACTTGATAAGTTGTCTAATTACTATATCAACATAGAGACTAATGGCAGTATTGATCCAATTCCAAAATATAAAAAGTATAACAATGTTATGTTTACAGTGGATTATAAATGCCCCTCGTCAGGGCAAGAAAAATTTATGAAAAATGGGGCGGCATTACAACAATTAAGACGTCATGATGTAATTAAATTTGTTGTAGGAAGTTTAGAAGATTTAAATCGTATGCGGCAATTAATACAAGAAAATAAGTTTAGGGCTCAAATTTATGTGTCACCGGTATTTGGAAAAATTGAACCCAGAGATATTGTTGATTACATGAAGACGTATAATTTACAAGGGGTTAAATTACAGTTACAGATACATAAATTTATTTGGCCGCCTGATATGAAAGGGGTGTAACTATATAATGAACGAAACTATGATTAGAAAAGGCATTAACCTTCTTTTACAGGGGTTTGGTGAAAATTTAGCACGTGAAGGTATTTCAGAAACACCTAGCCGTGCCACTAAAATGTACATTGAACTATTAGAGGGCATGAATTATACAAATAAAGAAATTGCTGAAAAGTTCGGCAAATCGTTTAAAGTTGATACTACTCAAATGGTTGTAGTCAAAGACATTGAAGCGTTTTCTATGTGTGAACATCACCTCGCGTTAATGTATGATATGAATATTGCAGTAGGCTATATTCCTAATGGCAAAGTAATTGGATTGTCTAAAATACCTCGCATTGCTGAAATGTGTTGTAAGCGATTACAACTGCAAGAAAAAATTGGCGAAGATATCGCTGAAGTTATCTCTATTGCTACAGGTAGTGAAGATGTAATTGTTCACATCACAGCGAAGCATAGCTGCGTTACAGCCCGAGGTATTAAATCAAGAAATTCAAATACAGTTACAATTACCAAAAAAGGTATTTTTAAAGAAAGTTATGATATAACAAGAGAATTTATAAATAATGTTCAATAGTAATTATTGAATGCAGAGGGGGTGAGGTTTTAGAATGTGAAGAATTATGAAGCAGCCGAGAAAGATTATAAAAAGTTTATCACGTATAAAGAGATAGCTAAGAAATACGGCGTATCAATCGAAACGGTTAAATCTTGGCGTAAGCGGCATGGCTGGAAACGCTCTAAAACTAAACCAAAACCAAAGAAAAAAATAGGAGCTCCTTTTGGTAATAACAATGCATTAGGCAATAAAGGCGGGCCACCGATTGGAAGTCAAAATGCATTAAAACATGGCTTATTTGCTAAATATTTGCCGCTTGATATGATTAGCGTAATTGAAGAAATTGAAACAATATCCCCTATAGAAATTCTATGGGGGAATATTTGTATTAAGTATGCTGCGATTATACGGGCACAAAAAATAATGTTCATTGAAAATGAAAGTGCAGACAAACAGATTGAAAGCGTTACTCAAACAGTTGAAGAAAGCGACAAATTTGGCAACACTAAACGAATTGAAAAGCATGTAGATACAATAACTGCGGATATTCGTATGGAGAAGTTTCTTAAAGCACAATCAAGAGCAATGGATACACTTACTAAGATGATTAAGCAGTATGACGAATTATGCAGAAGTGAATTAGCAACCGAAGAGCAAAAAGCACGCATTGATAAACTTAAAAATGAAGTTACTGTTATTAAGCAACAAAACGAACATAATAAAATGCTCGTTCCTATTATTGTAGGCGGTGATTTGATTGAAGACTGATCGCGAGAAAATATATCTACCTGACATAGTAGGTAAGGGATATGGGGCATTTTGGAGATTTAAAGGCCGCTATAAAGTTGTTAAAGGCAGTCGTGCAAGCAAGAAATCATCAACTCAATCATTGAAAGTTATTACTGAAATTATTGAAAATCCAAACATAAACTGGTTAGTAGTCCGAAAAGTTGAACGCACATTACGTGATAGTTGTTATGCACAATTAAAATGGGCTATCCATCGATTGAAAGCGGATGACTTTTTTAAGTGCAGCACGTCGCCGTTGGAAATTACATATAAACACACAGGACAAAAAATATTGTTCCGTGGTCTTGATGATCCACTAAAAGTAACCTCTATTACAGTAGATGTAGGGAGTCTGTGTAGACTGTGGATAGAGGAAGCTTATGAGGTTATGAGTGAGGAAGCATTTGATAGATTAGACGAATCAATTCGTGGCCAGCTACCTGAGGGAATGTATCACCAAGTAGTACTCACTTTCAATCCTTGGTCTGATAGGCACTGGCTTAAAAAACGATTTTTTGACGAGCCTAGTAATAATGTACTGGCGATGACAACAAATTATATGTGCAATGAATTTTTATCCAGTTCTGATTTGGTACTTTTTGAAGAAATGAAAAAGAATCCTCGTCGCTATAGAACTGCTGGGCTTGGTGAGTGGGGTATCGTTGAAGGGCTAGTTTTTGAGAATTGGGAAGAAAAGGTATTTGATGTACATGAAATATCAATAAGATCAAATGTGAAATCCGCATTCGGAATGGACTTTGGGTTAATTATTAAGCCTCCTTATACAGTGATGTATATTGAAAATCTAGTGAACTTGTAAATACAAGGTGTGCGTATAAATACGTGCTAACGGTGAAAATCTAAATATTATTGGATATACAAAAGACCCTAAATAATATATAATAATCATGAGGTGATGTACATGATTATTTATAGAATTAAAAATTTAATAAACGGTAAAGTCTATATAGGACAGACAGTTCGCACTTTAGATGAAAGGATGAAGGAGCATTTAAAAAAGAGCTCTATTAGCCCTGTTGGTAAAGATATAAACAGTAATGGATTAGAAAACTTTGAAATTAGTGTTGTTGAAGTTTGTAAAACACAATCAGAATTAGACGAAGCAGAAAAATATTGGATAAAAAAAGAAAATTGCTTAATTCCTTATGGATACAACCAATGTGAAGGCGGCTTTTTAAATACAACAGGATACCATCATACAGATGAAGCTAAGTCTAAAATGAGTAATACAAAAAAAAATAATTATCAAGGTAAGGGAAATCCATTCTTTGGCAAACATCATTCAGAAGAGCAACGTTTGAAGTGGAGCGTGTCGAGAAAAGGCATGAAACATGTGAGTAGTGAAAAAATACAAAACATCAGAAATTCTCATTATACTTGCAAGGTTTTATGTGTTGAGACTAATGAAATTTTTAATTCAATAAAAGAAGCAAGCGATAAATATGGATTAAAAGCAACCCATATAACAAGAGTTTGCAAAGGGAAAAGAAAAAGGACTGGTGGTTATCACTGGAAATATATCGATAATACATGACAATACCGTGCTAAGCTCAAAAAGGATTACAAGTTTGTAATCCTTTTTTTGAAAGTGTAACGACTATTCCGTAAGGAAGTAGGGATGATGTGAAACTCCTCATCCCGAAGTGCTAGACACCTCGTGCTACGAGGTGAAGAGATAGTCTACTCCCTAAAGCAAATATCTGGAAACAGAGGGTATATAGGATGTAAACGACCCTAGTACATTATTTTGTGGACTGGTTGATACTGTAGCCCGTGAAATATATGTATTTGATGAGATGTATGAAAAGGGTATGAGTAATGAAGATATCCTTAATAAAGTAATAGAGATGGGCTATGCAAAAGAACGGATTAAGGCAGATAACGCTGAACCTAAAACGATTGCGTATTTACGTAAGGCTGGACTTAGTAGAATTAGGGCAGCAAAAAAAGGACCTGACTCAATTCGTGCTGGCATTGCTATTATTCAAGACTATAAAATTATTATTCACCCTAGGTGCGTTAATTTTATTACAGAGATTAGCAATTATACGTGGGATAAAGACAAGTTCGATAATACGATAAATAAACCGATTGATGATTTTAACCATTTGATGGATGCCATGAGGTATGCTATGGAAGAATTTGATGGGCGAAAAGGTGTTCGTATATTGAAATAAGGAAGGTGATAGATTGGATATTGAATTAATTAAGAAATTAATAAAAAAGCATATACCTGGACATAGCAACGTTATTTCACAAACAAGGGTATCTGAACGCTATTATAATGTAGACAATGATATTAATTACTTAAAAGAAAAACCTAAAAATCAGGAAGAAGCAAGACAAAAAGGCGACACGTTTAATCCCATGCATCAAGCAGATAATCGTATCGCCTATTCTTTTTATCCATTGTTAGTAGATCAAAAAACAGCATACATGTTTACAGCACCACCTATATTTGACGTTAAAAATGACACATTAAACAAGGCAATCCTTGACGATTTGGGGGATGCTTATGAGAAGAAGTGCAAAGATTTATCTGTTAAAGCGACAAACGGCGGCATAGCATGGGTTCATTATTGGATAGATGAAGATAATAAATTTCAATGGGTTACTGTTTCAGCAACTCAAATAGTCCCAATATGGAATAATCATATTAATACTAAATTAGAGGGCGTATTTAGAGTGTATGAAGATACAAACGAAGTGGGCGAAAATATAACAGTCTATGAATTTTGGAACGATAAGGAGGTACAAGCCTTTTCTATCCGAAGTTGGGATATAGTAGACCGAATTCAACCTTATTTAGCATTTACAATGATTGATCCTACTGGTGCAATGGCAAAAGTAGATACTATGCCTCACAATATGGGAGCCGTCCCGTTTATCCCATTTGCTAACAATGCTACATATACGCCAGATTTAAACCGTATTAAGAAACTTATTGATGTATATGATAAAACTTATAGCGGATTCTTGAATGATTTAGAAGATGTGCAAGAAGTTATATTCGTACTGACTAACTATGGTGGTGAAGATTTGGCAGAGTTCTTGAATGGGATGAAAAAATATAAGGCGATTCAAATGGATTCTACAGGGCCAGATGATAGAAGCGGTATTTCAACATTAACAATAGATATTCCGATTGAGGCACGTAAGGAACTTCTCAATATTACTCGTAAAGCTATTTTTGACATGGGGCAAGGCGTGGATCCACAGCAACAGGGATTAGATGGCACAAGTGGTGAAGCTATGAAATTCTTGTACACGTTACTTGAATTAAAAGCGGGCATGATGGAAACGGAGTTTCAATTGGGGTTTAATCAGCTTATTCGTGCTATTTGTAGATTCCACGGTAATGATAAGGTAACCGTCACACAAACATGGACTCGTACATCAGTTAAGAACGATAGTGATTTAGTTAATATGTGCTCACAATCCATGGGGGTTATATCTAAACGCAGCATTCTTGCACATCATCCGTTTGTTGAAGATGTCAACGAGGAACTTAAACAAATTAAAGCCGAAGAGGCAGAATCTAACAATGATATTTATGATGATTGGCAACATGAACATCATGACGATGGCTCTATAAACGACCATGACAATGATGAAGAAAAAGACCAATCGTCATATATATAAATTAAATCTCTAGTAACTCGTGGCAGGTGAACCACGGTAAAAACCGGAAGGAGAAAACATATGACATTCAAGGAACTATTAGAAAAATTGGGTATCGCAGAGGATAAAATTGACGAAGCGACAAAACAATTTAAAGAATTTCTCGATGGTGAATATGTACCGAAGTCGCGTTTTAATGAGGTAAACGCGGAAAAGAAAAACCTTGAAAATGCTGTTGCAGATCGTGATAAACAGCTGAAAACATTAAAGGATAGTGAAGGTGATATTACAGCACTAAAAGAAAAAATCACTGAATTGCAAGCCGAAAATAAAGCGAATGCTTTACAAGCGGAGCAAGATTTGAAGAATTTAAAAATATCAACCGCTGTTCAACTAGCAATCGGAGATACGGCTCAGGACGCTGAACTCGTAGCTAATTTGATTGATAAGTCTAAGCTTATTCTTGGTGAAGATGGCAAAGTAACTGGTTTACAAGAACAATTAAAAGAATTAAAGACGTCTAAATCGTTCTTGTTTAAACCTGAAGGTGATCCTAAATTTAAATATGACCCTAATAAGGGTAGCGGTACACACACAAACAATCCATTCTCTAAAGAACATTACAATCTAACGCAACAAGCTAAATTATTCTCAAAAGACCCTGTAAAGGCTAAACAATTAGCAAGTGAAGCAGGCGTTGAAATTAACTTTTAATTCAGGAGGTAACTTATGGGAACAACGTTACAAGATATTATTAATCCTACACCGTTTTTTACAGATTATGTGGTAAATCGTACAGAGGAATTATCCTCTATTTTTCAATCTGGCATTCTTACTCGCGACTCTCAATTTGACCAGTTAGCAAGTGAACCAGCACAAGTACATAACATGCCATTCTTTAATGATTTAACAGGCGATTCTGAAGATATAATTGAAGGGCAAGACCTTACGGCTGATAAAATTACATCTAATCAAGATACATCCACTACAATTCGCCGTGCTAAAATGTGGAGTTCTACAGATTTAGCAGCTCAATTATCTGGTACTGACCCTATGAAAGCTATTGGCGATTTAACTGCGGGGTTTTGGGCTCGTGATCATCAAAAAGAATTATTAAATATTCTTGATGGGGTATTTTCATCCGCTAGTATGACAGGGCATGTACTAAATATTACAGATGGAGTAGGTAAAGCGGCTAACTTTTCAGGAGAGGCTTTTATCGATGCAATGCAATTGATGGGGGATGCTCGAAATTCTTTAACCGCAGTTGTTATGCATTCTGCAACTAGATCCTACTTAGATAAATTGAACTTAATACAAACAATTCGCCAGTCTGATGCTGTATCATTTGATACATATATGGGCCGTCGTGTCATTGTAGATGATGGTTGCCCTGTAGATACAGATAAGTATACAACGTACTTATTTGGTGAAGGTGCTATCGCATATGGTGTGGGTAATCCAGTAGGATTAAAACAAGCAGCAGTTGATCGCGATGAAAAGAAAGGGTCTGGTATTGATTATTTAATTATGCGAAAAGCATTTATTTTGCATCCACGTGGGGTGGCATGGCAAAATAAAACGCGCGCACATGTTGAGTCTGTATCTCGTGACGAGTTAAAAGACAGCAAAAACTGGAAACGTGTATATGATCCTAAGAAAATTCGAATCGTTAAATTTGTACATAAATTAGGATAGAATTATGGGGGCTGATTCATATTGGGCAAGGCGTAGTATCGAACGAGAGGAAGAATGGAACAAAAAGAGCCGTGAAACAATCGAAAAAGAGCTAGCCGCTCATTATGAACGGTCAGCTCAACGCATTCAAGCTAACATCGAACAACTTTATGGGAAGTTTGCTGATGATAATGGAATATCTATTATTAAAGCAAAGAAGCTGATCAATGGTCCTGAGTTTAGAACATGGAAAAAAGACATTGAAGAATACATGAAAGAGTATAAAGAAACTGGTAATCATAAAACATTACTGGAATTAAATACTCTTTCTATGCGTTCTCGTATATCAAGACTTGATAAGCTGTATGGAGATACGCTCATTGAGATTGATAAGCTAGGTCAAAAGACAAATGCATCGATTACAGGATTTCTAAAGTCTGCATATAAAGATAATCGCTTGCATTCTGCATATGAACTAGGTAAACGAGGTAAGGGACCATTGCAAGTAGCTATAGATAATGCACATATGGAAGATATACTACGGACTCCTTGGAGCGGTAAAAATTATAGTGAACGGATATGGAAGAATGCTGATAAGCTCACCAAAACAATACAGGATACTATTTTGAATGGTGTACATAGAGGAGTATCTGTTAATAATCTAGCTAAAGAAGTGCAGCAACGAATGGGAGTAGGCAAAAATGATGCCGTTCGATTAGTTCGCACGGAACTTAATTATATTCATAATCAAGCTACATTAGACTCTTTGAAGTCTGCTAATATGGAGTACTTTCAATTTATAGCAACACTCGATAAACGAACATCTTCGACTTGCCGTCAACATGATAACAATATATATCCTGTTGCAGATGCTGAAGTTGGAACGAATGTTCCGCCTCTGCATCCGCGATGTAGATCCACAATAGCAGGTACGCTAGATAAGAAAGCGACTAGTGGTTCTCGTATTGGTAAGATTGAAAAAGTTAATAAGAGAGAACCTGTGCGATATGAGAAAGTACCTCGCAATATGGACTATGACGATTGGAAAGCTGTGTATGTAGATAAATCTAAGACGTTTGATGAGTGGAAGAGAGAAAATAGACCAATTCACTTCAAAGATAATGGCAAATTAATTACACTTCGCATGCCTGATGATTTAGAAAAAGTTTCTATTGGAGAAAATCGAGTTAAAGCCGCCATTCGATATTTTGATCAACCTACGTATACGGATCAAGAACGAATGGAGAAAAACCTTAAGCATTTATCTGATAACTTTATTAAAATGGTGCTTGTGAAGGAAGTGAATGAGTACCGATTAGCTAAACATGTGGTAGATAATAAAAAGCTTGAAGACTTTAAACCGCTAGAGTATACTATAGGTAAAGATAAGATTAATCGATGGTTTACAGATGAGGGGCTGCCTTTGTATCCACCAAATAATGGAGCTGTAGGCGAATTGTGGGATAGTAAGCTACCAATCGGATATTGTGTATCTCGATATGGAGGTGTAGCAGGAAGTTATGTCGCTCCATTAGAAACAGAATTCTCATATCGAGGAATGCCTTATGATGAGGAAACACATATTAAAAATAAGCATATATATCGTGTACTAAAGCCTTTGCCGGTTAAGGTAGGCATTGTTGCACCCGCATTTAATCAAGTAGGTGGTGGAATGCAGTATAAAGTTGATAAACCAATTTTGCACTATCTAAACTCTGGATATTTAGAAGAGGTATTTTGATATGAATATCAAGGAATTACAAAAGTTTTTGCCAAGAATTGGCATTTCTAAAACTTCATATAATATAGAGGCTGATGGGTCAGAGGTTAGTTCTGGGGGAGTTGTACTAGAAAGCACTCCGAAAGGAATTTGTGTATATTATACAGAGCGATATGTAGATTATGAAGTGAAATATTTTAAAGAAGAAGAGGCAGCTGTCAAATATTTTCTTTATTTATTAGAAGGACTTAGTAACGATTATAAAAGCTATAAAATTAAGCACTCTACATAGGGTGCTTTTTTAATACCTAAAAGGAGGTGGGATATGGCCAATGTGAAGTATATAAGTTATGAAGAGGCGGTACAGTGTATTGCAGATACAGCTAAACGAATGTTGTTTATGCTTGATACGACCATGGACAAAAAGAACCTAGAGCCTATTTCTTTCTTTGTTGAAAAGTTCGTACTAGATTGTATGGATTATTGCCATAGAACAGACTTCCCTCGTTCGTTGGTCTATACTGGTGCGGAATTAGCTGTAAAGTATAGCAAGGACACATTGAACCAATCACAAGGCCCGTTAAAGTCATTAAAAGAAAATGATGTTGAGTTTACATGGGCCATATCGGATATGTCGCCAATTGGATGCATTAGTGAACAAGATTTTGATTCTATCAAGTCTAAACTAAATTTATATCGTAAGGTGGTATGGTCTAATGGGTAATACATATAGTGCACTACTTGCCCAGTACATGTATAAAGATGTGTGTACTATTGCAAGGCAAGTAGAAACAACCGATGATATAGGGGCTGATGTGTACGAGATGAAAGATATATACACAGACATTCCTTGTAAGCTAGGACAGATGAGACAAGCCAGTATGAATGGCCAACCTACAGATGGGGCGTTTTTGATCAAAAATTGTTTACGCCTATCGTTGCCTATTGAGTATGATGTAAAAGAGAATGACATCATTACTATTCACCATAAAGGACAGACCTTTGTTATGAGATCTGATACGTCATTTAAGTATATGTCACATCAAGAGATAGCATTATTTAGAATGAGTGAGGCGTAATATATGGGTGTAAGGATTAATGGATTTGATATGCTCAATGCTAAATGGAAAAAAATAGTAGCAGAATATCCTGAACATAGAGATACATTATTAACACAACAAGCAGAATTGCTTATTAATGATGTAAAAATGAAAACACCTGTAGATACTGGTACACTTCGTAATGCGTGGAAGCACACCGCTGTTAATAGCGGGGTTATCGAGATATACAATAATACAGAGTATGCTAATCATGTAGAGTATGGGCATAGAACTTCGAAAGGTGGATTTGTGAAAGGTAGAAAGATGTTACATCGTTCTATAGTAGGGTTTAAAAGTAAATTTTTACGGAACACCCGAACGATTATGAGGAACTTATTAGATGATTAAATTAAGACATATACAGAAAGCTCTAATAGATATTTTAAAAGGTAGATATCCAACATATAAGGTATATTTTGACAATGTAGAAAAGTCGAATGTGCCTTATTTTTATGTAGAAATGTTTGTACATAATGGGATAGGTGATGATACCTATTTTAATAGAGTAATACAGATAGATATTACTTTTAGGACTATGGAGGATACACAGGGTCGAATTAAACGAGCCGAATTATACGATATGTCAGATAGTTTAGAGTGTATGTTTAGACCAGGAATCAAAGTTGATGATAGATATATAACCATCAATAATTTTGAACATACATTTATAGATGAAGTATTACACTTTATATTTAATTTAGAATTTGAAGATGCATTTACGGATAAAGAAGTAGGATTTATTCAAAATGAAGTTATTGAAACTCTTACTCTTAGCCTTAATGGTGTTCATTTAATTGAGGAGGTAACTAATGGCTAACGAAACCGAAAAATTTGGATTGCCACAAGTCTTAATTGACTTTAAAACAAAAGGGATTACAGCGATTAAACGTTCTGCACGTGGCGTGGTTGTATTGATTTTAAAATGCGAAAGCACGGATACATCTAATAAATATAAGATTTCTGATGTGTCTGATATTCCTGATAGCGTATTTGATGAAGCTTGTACAGATCTTATTAAGAAATGTCTTGATGGCACTCCTTTACGTGTTTTGGTATACACATTACCTAAGGCAAGTGTGCAAGCGGCTAAAAATACACAAGCTACATTATTGAAGCAGTTGAAACATATTCGATACAACTATATTGCAGCACCTACTGGCACGCTACAAGAGCAACAAGATTTGGCATCGTATATTAAAGCTGAATGCAATAACAGCCGTAAGACTGTAAAAGCAGTCGTTGGAGGTGTGGCATCTGACCATGAGAGGGTAGTTAACTTCTGTACGGAAGATATAAAAGTGGCTACCGGACAAAATTCTAAAGGCCAAACACAATATAAAACGTACACTCCAATCGAATATACGGCTCGCATTGCGGGTATCTTAGCCGGATTGGCATTAGACCGCTCGGCTACATATTACAAATTAACCGAAGTTGAGTCTGTTAAAGTATATGAAGACTTAAATGATCGCATTGATAAAGGCGAATTGCATTTATTTGATGAAGAAGATGGTGAGGGTGTTAAAATTGCTCGTGCTTGCAATTCCTTGCAAACATTCACAACTGATAAAGGCGAAGAGTTCCGAAAGATTAAAATCATGGAAGGTGTTGACATGGTTACGGATGATATTCGTGATACATTTAAAAAGTACTATGTTGGTAAATACATCAACGATTACAATCATAAAATGTTATTCATTGGGGCTATCTTAGTATATTTTGGTCAATTGGCTGGTAATGTGCTTGATAGTCGAGCAGGCAATACAGTAGATATCGACGTTCAATTCCAAAAAGATTATGCCATTATTAAAGGTGAAGATGTATCGCAAATGACTGAAATGCAAATTCGCGAATACAATACTGGCTCTCAAATTGGTTTGTCAGGCAAAGTTAAATTTGTAGATGCTATGGAAGATTTAAAGATTACTTTCACAATGTAATAGAAAGGAACTATACGCATGAATAAAGATACGTTTACATTTGATTTACAAACATTCGCTCGTGCTGCTGAAGATGTACAATATCGTGGCCGCCGTCGTTGGAACGGCTCTCATGGTAAGTTGTGGCTTGATGGTGAGTTGGTATTCGAAATTGAAAGTTTTGAGGCTAGTGTTGAGTCTCAACGAGAAGATGTAATTATTGGCAACTCTGTTGACAGTAAGGTAACAGCATTGAAAGGAGAGGGCACAATTAAAATTAAAAATGTTATCAATCGAAATCATCGTAAGTTGTTAGAGGAATGGAGTGCAGGCCATGACCCTAGAACCGTTCTTACTGGCTTACTTGATGATCCGGATGCAGTGGATGGACAAAAAGAACGTATTACGATTGATAATGTTTGGTTCACTAAAATTCCTCTTATGAATTTTGAAAAAGGTAAAGTTGTTGAAACTGAATTACCTTTCGGCTTTACGCCTGAAGATGCTCAATTTATTGAATCTATTGACTAATTGAAAGGAATAAAAAATTATGGCTATTTCTATTAACGAATTAATTACTAAACGAGAAGAAATTATTAATCGTAAAGCTCAAAAATTAACTATTGAAACTTCTATCGGTGAAATTGTAGCAAAGAAGCCTACTGCTTCCATTATGTCAGAAGCTCTTGGCTTAGAAAGTAATAATGATCAATATTTGGTGTATAACTGTATTATTGAACCAGATTTAAAAGATAAAGAATTACAGCAGGCTTATGAATGTATCGAACCAATGGATATTGTCGATAAAGTATTTGATGTTGGCGAAGTGAAAGCGATTAGTACCGTTTTAGTTGAATCTGTAGGGGGTGGCAAGAAGCTTAGCCATGCTATTGCTGATGAAGTAAAAAAGTAATAGAAGAAGACTGGGAGGCGGCTATTGCCGCCTACTTAGTTTTAAAAGGACATACGTTTGAATATTTCTTTACTTTAACTACAATGGAAAAAATTATGTGCCGTGTAGCCATGGATAAAGAGAGAAGAGAACGCATTGAAATTACTAAAATTGCTCTAAAGGAGGTACTAGGTGGCTGATACTGAAAAATTAGGCGTTGAACTCTCTCTTAATGATAGAGGTTTTATAGCAGGCATAGAAAAAGCTCAACAATCAACGCAGAAGCTTGCACATTCAACAGCGATACTTGCCCCTGCGGTATCTTCTGTAGAAAAGAGTATGAGTACCGCCACTAGTGCAGTACAAGGTATAGCAAAGACCACAAAAACGGCTGAAAGTGAACTATTTAAATTAAAGCGTGTTGGTAGTAATATCAAAGTTAAAATTGCGGCTAAAGATAGTGCTACGGCTAAAGTGAAACAAATTAAAAGTCAACTCAATGGAATTAAAGGTAAAGTATATACAGCGACTGTAAATGTTAAGCAGAACATGTCTGGAGCCGTATCAAATGTTGGAAATAAACTTAGTGGCGCTATGCTTGGAACAACTATGCAAATGGCTGGTATGGCAGGGATTGGATTCGGTATATTCGATGCTGTAAAAGGATATGCAGATTTCGAAGAAGAAATGTCTGCGGTTAAAGCGATTTCAGGTGCTAGTGGTGAAGAATTCGAACGCTTGAACGAAAAGGCAATTCAAATGGGCGCGGATACTAAATTTAGTGCGTTAGAATCTGCACAAGCATTTAAGTATATGGGTATGGCTGGTTGGAAGACTAGCGATATGATTAACGGTATTGCGGGGATTATGGATTTAGCGGCCGCTTCTGGTGAAGACCTTGCTATGACTTCTGATATTGTTACCGATAGCTTATCTGCCTTTGGATTACAAGCTAAAGATTCTGCTATGTTCGCTGATGTGTTAGCGGCAGCCGCTACTAATTCAAACACTAATGTTGCTATGATGGGGCAAACATTTAAATATGCAGCTCCAGTAGCCGGGGCATTAGGTTTTAGCATTCAAGATACTGCTATTGCCATAGGTCTTATGGCTAATCAAGGTATCAAAGGATCTGAAGCTGGTACATCACTTCGTGCTATGATGACTAGAATTGTTAAGCCTACAAAAGAGTTGGGAGAGGCTATGAAAATGTTAGGCGTTAACATTTTAAATGCTAATGGCAAAATGAAATCTTTTAGAGAAATTATAAAAGATATTCGTAATGGAATGTCTAAATTAACGCCAGAAAGTAAAGCGGCGGTGGCGGGCATGCTTGCAGGTCAAGAAGCTATGTCAGGGTTATTGGCATTAGTTAATTCATCAGATGGTGATTTTGATAAGTTAGCAGGTTCTATCGATAATTCATCAGGTGCTGCAAAGAAAATGGCTAACATTCGCATGGATAATTTAAAAGGGGATTTAGAACAATTGTCAGGTGACTGGGACGCATTTACCACTAAGTTAATGAGTGGTAAAATTGGCGGACTTAGAGAGATTGTACAAGGTGTTGATAGTTGGTTTACTGGATTTTCTGAAAGCATTGAAAAAAATGGTTTTACAATAAAGTCAATTATTGATGGGATTACATCGGCTATCAAAGGACTGGTTAAACAAACCGCTAAAATGGACGGATTGCCATCTATTTTATCGACAGCTGCATTGGCCACTCTTGGTATTGGTGCTTTTAAAATTGGTAAGAAATTTTGGAATACTGGTAAAGGTATTGCAGGTATGTTAGGTAAAGGCGGAGGTATTACTGATAATATTATGGGCGATAATACCTCGATTCATTGTGCTAATGTTTATGTGTATGGTAAAAACATTTATGATGGTGGTTATAGTCTAGGTAGTGGAGATAAAAGAGGTAATGTTGGCGGTGTTCCGACTAAAACTTCTGCAGGCGGTAAATTCGGCCGATTAGGTAGGGGTGTTTCTAAAGGGTTTGGCATTCTTGGTAGAGGTGCTAGTAAATTAGGAGGCTTATTATCTAAGGCTGGCGGTAAAGCATTTTTACCACTTACTCTGGCCATGGGGGCATATGATATGGCCAACTCTAATAATAAAGGGAAAACCGCTGCAGGTATTGGCGGTAGCCTTGCCGGTGGTTTGGCTGGTGCAAAATTAGGTGCTATGGGTGGTGCTGCGATTGGCAGTATTATTCCAGGTGCAGGAACGGCCGTTGGCGGTGCTATTGGCGGTGCATTAGGTGGTATTGGTGGTGCAATTTTTGGCGAACAGTTTGGACAAGATATCTATGATGGAATCACTAATAATTTAGATGGTATATCTGGATGGTTCGCTGAAAAGTGGAATAGTATTGTCGATAGTTGCACTCCTGTTGTAAATACAATAGTCGGATTATACGGATTTCTTTGGGATGGAATTGTAGCACTATTTAGCCCTGTTGCTAGTTGGTTTAATGATGAGGTATGGCAACCAATATATTATTTTGCAAGCGGAGCTATTGACAGCGTTGTCGACGTATTTAGTGGCGCATGGGAAAGTATTACAAGCGTGTGGAGTGCGGCAGCCGGTTGGTTTGATACCAATGTATGGCAACCATTAAAAGCGAAAGCTAGTGAGGTATTAGGGGGGTTAGGTAGTACATTAAGTTCTTTACAACAACGAGGTGCAAAAATTACAGGATTAACAGGCCATGCAACTGGGACAACTTACTTTGACGGTGGATGGACTGAAATCAATGAACGTGGTGGTGAGATTGTAGATTTACCTAGCGGATCTAGAATTTACCCTCATGCGACTACTGAAAAGATGTTAGCCAAAGAATTTAGCGGTGCCGGGGGCGGTGGTAATAATTACACTGTTACAGGTAATACGTTTGTTGTCAGAGAAGAAGCTGATATTGATCGCATTGCACATTCCTTATTCTCGATGTTTGGAGCGGCTGAAACAAATTATGGAGGTGTATAGGTATGTCAAAATTCGTTAGCGGTATAGGGCGTGCCTTATCGCTCTTATCGTTTGCATTTGGTAACAACGCAAGGGAATTACCAACTATTATTATTTCACAAGATGAGGAAAGGCTTGTATTGCCTGTTACTCCTGTTAAATATGAAGTTGGTAACGAACAAGACAATAAAACTGTCGATATTACTCAAATTGGTGAGGTTCTATTATTCGGGAACTCTAAGCTCAAAACATTGTCATTTGAAGGCTTTTTACCAGCAAAAAAATATCCGTTTATTGTAGGGGATAATCGAAAACCTATTGAGATTATTAATCTTATAGAAAAGTGGAAACTATCAAAGAAACCTGTTAGGGTCATCATAAGTGATGGCCCTATTAATTTGATGATGGGAATTCAGTCATTCCCCTACAAGAAACAGGAAAATACAGGAGATATGTATTACACACTAACATTTAAAGAGTACAAAGACCTTAATACATCTGCTACTGATGATAATAAACCAGTTGACGATATTACAGGTCTAAAAGATAGACCTACAGTCACGCATAAACTTAAAACAGCAACGTTATTTAGTAAAGGTTCTGATGTATTAGATGCAGCCAAAAAAGCATATGGTAATTATCGTCATTATGAACGCATTATCCAATCGAACGACTTAAAGAGCTTAGCTATTAATAATCTTAGCCAGCTTAGAAAGTTGAAGGTGAAATAATATGATTATCAAACACATTGGCACTAAAACAGTAAAAGATAAAAAGACTGGCCAAAAAACGGAAGTACCTATTGAAAATGATATTACGCATTTAGTTGAGCGTATTACCTGGTCTGGTTCTCGTATTCAAGCAGCTAGAAAACTTGAATTTGTATTAGTGCAGGAACCACGAGATCCAAACTGGTCCATCTATGCGGTGAGTATTGGTGAAACAATTAAAGGGTACTCAGAAGATGGTGATGTACAATTTGTTGGCAATATATATACCACCGAACGCAAAACATCGGCATCACGAATTACAGTAACATGTTATGACAACATGTTCATATTGAGTAAATCAAAGACTACTCGTAAATTCACCAATATGACAGCAGAGGATATCGCAAAGGCTGTATGCAAGGAAATGGGTATTAAAGTAGGTAAACTTGCTGAAACCAAAGAAAAAATTACTTTTATTGCTAACAACAAGTCAGGGTATCAAATCATACTTATAGCTTATACAGAAGCAGCTAAAAAGACCAACAAAAAATATCAAGCTATGATGGAGGGCGACGAGCTCGATGTCATAGAGAAAGGTTCATTGATTGAGGGGCTAGTAATAGACCAATATAGGAATATTACCGACTCATCATTTAAAGAATCTATTGAAAATATGATTAATAAAGTCATGATTGTTGATGACAAAGGCAATTTTGTTAGATATGAAAGTAAAGACGACCAAATTCAACGATATTCTATGATACAAGCTGTTTACAAGGAAAGTAAAAACAAAAATACGGCTGAAGAAGTAAATAGTATATTTAAAGTGCCAGAAAGGACAGGCGTGATTGATTGTTTAGGCGATTATGCTGCTTTATCCTCGTATTCTGTTGAAATTAGAGATGTGATTACAGAGTTAAGTGGCAAGTTCTGGATCAAGAGTGATACTCATGATTTTAAAAATGGGCAACATACCATGAAACTCGAGATTGAATTTGAAAATCTTATGAGTAAAGAAAAGGTCGATAATTCTTCGGAAGAAAAGAGAGCGCAATAAGAAAGGTAGAAATTTATATGTTAAATGATATCCCTAGTGCAGCACATTCGATGGCGAAAATGGTGGATACAATCCATGGTATCGCCAAAGGTGAACAACCTATGGGTATGCGAATTGGTGTAGTAACATCACCATTTCCTGATTTAGTTATTCGCGTTGATAATATTGATATTACCAATGAACAGATATATTTGAACGATTATTGGAAACCAGGTCATCATCGTGAAGCTAAAGGCCATATTATAAGCGAAACGCAACCTCGTTCTGGTGGTGGTGGATATGCAGAGTTTGCTAGTCATACTCATGCTATCCACAATGATTACACAGATACAATTAATATGACAGATACCTTGCGAGTGGGTGATGAAGTAACCGTATTCCCAGTATATGGACAAGGAGAACAACTTTATTACATCGATCAAAAGGTGGTGAAACTATGAGCGAAGAATATCCTTTTGCAGGGTTAACTCGTACAGTCGAGGCTAGTAAGAGTGATTTACCATTATTCCGTGAATATGAATGGGACTTTAAAAATGATACATTTAAATATAATTCAGGTGGCAATCGAATTATATTAGAGGGAGATGCCGCATTAAAAGTTTGGGTGTACAAAGCACTTAAAACTGAACGGAACCAGTATCTGGCCTATTCAGCTCGTTATGGTATTGAGTTAAAGCCGTTTATAGGTAAAGTTATGAGCGTAGGTGAACGCTATTCGGAACTTAAACGGGTGATTATAGAGTGCCTTATGGTAAATCCATATATAAAGTCGATTGATAGTATCGAGTTTACTGCGAATGGAGATAAAGTTGATTGTCAAATTGAATTAACTACGATATATGGAGGTATTAATATTAATGTTTAATATTCCAACATCAGATGAAATTTTAAAAAGCCTCCAGTTGCAATCGCAATTACCTATGAGTAAGTTTGAGGGTACATTTGAGTATGATGTATTCTCATCTAATGCAATTGAGTTTATGAAAACATATGTCGAATTAGGAGAATTATACAAAGTTGCATTTGCTGATACGTCATATGGTGATTTTTTAACTATGCGCGCTAAAGAGGCAGGTATAGTACGAAAGAAAGCAACGCATGCAGCTGGAGTTGTAACAGTTAAAGGGCATGGTGTATTACCACAGGGAAGTCAATTCTCTACGGCTGATGGGGTGCTATTTGAAACACTTGAAACCGTAACGATTAATAGTAGTCAAGATGTTACTGTGCAAGCTGTTGAAACCGGCAATATTGGCAATGTAGCGCCCAATACAATTAATACAATTCCTATGTCAATTCCCGGTATTAATAGCGTTACTAACAAAAAACCAATAAAAGATGGGTTTGAAGAAGAAAATGATGATAATTTACGTGAACGATATTTGTTGCATGTTCGGTATCCGGGTACATCAGGTAATAAGATGCACTATTATGAGTGGGCTATGTCTGTTCCTGGTGTTGGTGGTGCAAAAATTATACCCACGTGGAATGGTCCCGGTACAGTCAAGGTTATTATTATCAATTCTGAATTTAAACAAGCTTCTACAGAACTTATTAGATTAGTGCGAGATTACATTGAAAGCGTTCGTCCTATGGGGGCTATGGTAACTGTAGTTAGCGCAGTACCTAAAGTAATTAATGTAACCGCTACTATAGAGGGTAAAAATTTTGCTTTAGACAAATTTAAAAAGATGATGGCCAACTATTTAATAGATCTTGAAAAATCAGTTATTAATGATAGTGCAAGTAGTAAATTATCGATTGCAAAAGTGGGTAGTTTTATTATTGACGCAGGAGCTATCGACTATCAGAATTTGCGAATTAATAATAATGATAAAAGTATTGTTATTAATAATGAAGATTTGCCGACATTGGGCGAGGTGAATATGTAATGATATTTGAATTATTGAGAACGTATAAAATTGATGTTCTCCGTTATTTGCCTAAGTTCTTAAAAAATGATGGTTCTTTTAAAGGCATTGAAGATACTTTAAGTGAAGAACACGAGAAGCAAAGGCTTTTGATTATCGATATATGTAAACAGTTATTTGTCGAAAGTGCTACGTGGGGGCTTGATGATTGGGAGCGTGTGTACGGAGTTACTACCAATAAGTATTTAACAATAAGACAACGTAGGGCAAATCTTCTTACTAAAATTCGAGGTACTAAAACAATTACTGTCAAACAGTTAGAAGCAATCATTAATGAATCAGTGCCAGTGTGTGGGGCTCATGTATTAGAAAATACGAAACCTAATGAATTTAAAATTACATTAGATGTAGCTGTTTATATCGAAAAAATACGAGAGCTAGTAGAACAATATAAGCCAGCTCATTTGACGTATGTTGTAGCGGAACTGTATCAAGGTTGTACTGATATATATATAGGCGGCATTGTTACCGTTCTTGAAAAACAAAAAATACAATATGCGAAGAATGATAACACTATTACATGTTCTGATCACATTAATGTTGGTATGACAGTGATTAATTATGACAAAATTAAAATATATGGAGGCAATCGATGAGTGATTATGGAAAAATCATAACGACTAATAGCGGTCGCAACATGCTATTAGAATCAATTAAAACAAAAACACCAGTTATATTTACAAAAATTTCTATCGGAGACGGGGTATTGAGTAATGAATCGATAGAAACATTAACACAGTTAAAGCACTCACTGCTAGATGGCGGTGTACCACAAGTGAATACATTAGGAAATGGTGAGATTGAAGCCATATCTACAATTGATAATAGCAATGTAACAATTGGTTTTTTTGCACGGGAATTAGGGTTGTTTGCAAAACTCGGTGACGAAGGCAAAGAACAACTATTTGCATATACTAATGCAGGCTCTAATGCAAGTTATATTCCGCCAAACACCAGTATTGACGAGAAAATGATGGGAATTCAATTAGCCGTAGGTGATGCAAATGTTACGGTAAATGCTAAAAGCCATATGTACATTACTAATGAACAACTAGAATCAGAAATTACTAAGCACAACACAGACACAAGCGCTCATGATAATCGTTTCAAAGCACTAGAGCAAACGACACAATCACTCACTAGCAAAGTGAACGGTACGCTTGATAAAAAGTACGATAAGACGGGTGGTGTGTTGAGTGGTGATATTATACTAACTGGCGAAAGTGGAATTAAAAGAGATAATAATAGTTATTATTTATCTATATCAAGCAGTAACAGAGATGACGGAGCTAATATCGGTTTAGTAAGTGGCGAATTTTCAGATGAAGATAAAGCAGGAGCGTTTCTTATCGAAGCTAAAAATAATAGCACATCTAAATCCCTAGTGGGCAAGCCAGACGGCACATTAAAATGGGACGACGACGAAATCATCAGACAAAGCATGCTTGCGAAAACAGACACTACAAGTTCATTATCACAAGCACCGACGTTACAACTAGTTAAATCACTATTGAGCGGATTGAATATCAAAAGTGGTCAAGATGTGCTACAGGCGTTAGGAACTGAAACATTACAAAGCTTGGGCGTAAAATATGATTTTAGTAATGAGAAAGCTTGGTATATATGCCTTGGCAAATTATTCGGTGGACTAATTATACAAGGGGGAATTTTTTCTGGTGCTATACCGTTCCCACATACAAGAAGCTTTACGAAGCTTTGGGAGTGCTATAGCTCTTTATTTTTTTATTGTTTTGATATCATTCCATTTCAAAACAATAATAGCTTCTACAAATTTCGTGTATTTAGACCGAAATATATTGTTGATTTGTCTGTCTATTTCTAAATTATCTAGAGGTGTTTGATCCAAATATAATATAAAATGATTTGCTTGTCCTTTTCCATCTCTTATCATATCAAAAATAGTCGACTTTCTGCACCTGTTGATGTTTTTAAATCATAAGGAATTTTGTTGATATAAAAATCTGGTTTTCTAACGTTCTGCGGAATAACACCCCTAGGAACTAATTCTACTATCGCATTCAGTTCTTTTGAAAATATCAGAAACTCTTTTCTCTTTAACAATATGATCAAGAAATACGTGGTTTCCATCAACTCTATATACAAAGCCGTCAACAGTTACTTCATTTAATTCAACAGCTTTTGGCACTTTTATTCTACTTTCAAACGTTTTAGTATTATACCCTCTAGCCTTAGCAGTCCAACTTTTCCCCGTTTCTACTGCTTTACCACCATGCACGCCGAGCAATCGTTCACGCTTATGATTAGTCGTGCCATTTAAATATTCTAGCCCCCCTTCTTCAATGCGTTCTTTAGGTACTTCTCTTTTGTTTACCTTCTTGTAATTAAAATTCTCGTTACGCTTAATTTTCGTGAGCCACACCTCACGTTACAGTCTTGTTCTTTTTCGCCTGCAATACTAAAAAGGCAATATAAAAAGCCCTGCACTAGGTACAAAGCTTTGTTATTAAATTATGTATCATAGAAAATATATAGAATCAAACACGCAATAATTATAAATATGATGATTCCCACTATAATCATTGGCAACCATAAAAACCACAATGGCAGCTGCAACTCATATATCCTATTAATGATTAAAAATAATATCTGTAGCAATAGTAGCTTCATATAACTTACTCCTAAATGTGTATAAAAAAACCACCTACCTAAGTAAGTGATTAATTAATGTTTTTCATGTAAAGGCCTTACATATAAATTTCTATCTGGTTTCGGTAATCCTTTTTCTTGCGCCATTTTACAATATAATTCAAATTCTTCTTCTGTCTTTCTTATATTTGGAACATGTCTTAAATAAGAAAAAATTTTTCCTTTTTCACTTTTTGTTATATTTTCACCATTATTTGCTCTTGAAATTAAATCTCTAAAGGCTTCTTTTGACTTTATATATTTTTCTTTCAATATTTCATTTTCATTCATTTTCAACACCTCCAAACTAATTTTACCTTTTCCCATTTTTTCTATTTTATACTTAACTTTATTCGACAATAGTAATTCATATTCATTAACAATATAATTACCGTCTTTATAATCCGTATTACTACCGACATACAAAGCTTTTGAATTTTTAGGGACTTTTATTTCTAATAAAACACCCTTATGCCCATCTTCATCATATTCTATAACATCATCAGCGAATACTTTAACTTGTTCATAATCTAAACTTGTTGAATAAAAAACTTTCCCCTCAAATACATCTCCAACTTTATAAGTTTTATAATATTTCTCATTTGTTCCTCTATATGTTATTATATCGTCTTTTAATATAAATTTGTTTATTGCATCATTTACCCCCTTTTCATAAAAGATTTTTCTTCTGCAGCTAAACTACTATTTATTGGTATGTATCCGCCTTGAGTAACTTCTCTTTCTTTTTTATTCAATTTGTTATAAACTTCATCACTTTGTCTTTGAAGCTCTTTTACTTTTTCAGCATCAGCAATCTTATAATCTTTTTCTTTTATTTTACCATTTTTTATTCTACTTTCAAAAGTTTTAGTGTTATACCCTCTAGCTTTTTGTGTCCAAGATACTCCATCCTCTACAGCTTTAGCCCCATGCACACCAAGTAATCGTTTACGCTTATGATTAGTAGTGCATTTAAATATTCTAGACCGCCTTCTTCAATTCGTTCTTTAGGAACTTCTTTTTTATTTACCTCCTTGTAATTAAAATTCTCGTTACGCTTAATTTTCGTGAGCCACACCTCACGTTACAGTCTTGTTCTTTTTCGCCTGCAATACTAAAAAGGCAATATAAAAAGCCCTGCACTAGGTACAAGGCTTTGTTATTAAATTAATCATAGAAAATATATAGAATCAAATATGCAATAAATATAAATATGATGATTCCCGCTATAATCATCGTTAAGCACCACCCCCACGATGGCATTTGCAACTCAGATGAATGGTTAGTACTTAACAATAACGTCTGTAGTAATAGTAGCTTCATAACACTTACTCCTAAATGTGTGCATAAAAAAACCACCTACCTAAGTAAGTGGTTTTCATGCTTCTCGGTGGGTGTCGCTTACCCCACATCTCAATCCTATTTCTAGTTGTGTAGATGCCACAAATTTTCTACCTCGAGAAGCCTTTGTGTATATATGCATATTATACATCACTTTCCTCCTTTTTGTAAATAAATTGCCTTGACTTTTTGTATCTTTTATACCTTTTTTCATTAATTCTATTTAATGTAATTATTGAATTTTGAAATTCATCGCTCATACCTTCATCTTTTAACCTTATAACCACTTGATACATATGTCCTTTACTATTCCTCGTCATATATACTAAAGTATGCAGTTTATTACCTATCATAATAGAATCTGGGGATCTCACCATGTTTGATATATCTTTTATTGCATCTTCATAATCATTAGGATGTCTTTCTTTGATATGGATAATACTCTTATCTATCAACACAAGATTTTTAGTTAAAAGTTTAAAATCGCTATTCTTGAGTAAAGTTTCATCTATTTGTGCTATATCAATAGCATTATTCCTCTTAACCTTAACACCTTTCACGTCCTCTTTCAATTGTTTGTAATTTATTTTAGGCATCCGTGTCTCAAAATTCCCATTATTCCACTCTCTAGCTTTTTTGTCCATGATACCCCTTCCTCTACTGATTTAGCCCCATGCACTCCAAGCAATCGTTCACGCTTATGATTAGTAGTGCCATTTAAATATTCTAGACCGCCTTCTTCAATACGTTCTTTCGGTACTTCTTTTTTATTTACCTCCTTATAATTAAAATTCTCGTTACGCTTACTTTTCGTGAGCCACACCTCACGTTAGAGTCTTGTTCTTTTCGCCTGCAATACTAAAAATGTAATATAAAAAGCCTGCACTGGGTACAAGGCTTTGTTATTAAATTATTTACCACACAAAATATATAGAATCAAACACACAATAAGTATAAATATGATGATTCCCACTATAATCATTGGCAACCATAAAAACCACAATGGCAGCTGCAACTCAAATATCCTGTTAATAATTAAAAATAATACTTGTAGAAATAGCAACTTCATAGCACTTAGTCCTATTGAAAAAATAAAAAAAATAAGATATAGTTTAAGTACTAAAAGAGCACTTGGCCTTTTCCCTGTTGAAGGTTTCCTTCTGGAAGAGGTGCAAGTGTTCTTTTCTATTTCCGTATTTTTATTTCAATGATTTTAGCAGCTTTCATTATAATTACCATATATAGATGCCTTGATGATGCTTTCCATTGATACGCTACTATGTCATCATCATTATATGTGCCTATAAATTCCTCATATAAAATACGTAATTTTTTCTTTTGATTGTATCACAAATAATATTCTTACATTGCTACTAAACTTTTTAATTCAAACATTCATATATAAAATCTAAAAGTTGTAATGTAAAAGGATTAATTGTGCTACTGTATTCTAACGTTTCGCTCTATACAGTAAAAGAACCACCTTATTAGGCGGTTCTTTTACTTATTAGTTCACTACATAGTTTAATAGAAAATTTATATCGTATTCTTGTATCTCTATATAGAATATCTAATGACTACCTGCTATTACTAATTCTTCTAGAAATATCATAGTTGTGTAATAATAAATTATTTATTTATATTATAGAAAACATCCGTTCCATGATATTCAGCTGTTTCTGCTAGCATATCTTCAATGCGAAGTAATTGATTATATTTAGCCACTCGTTCACTTCGAGCTGGCGCACCAGTTTTAATTTGACCAGCATTAACTGCTACGGCAATATCTGCAATAATAGAATCTTCCGTTTCTCCAGAACGATGAGAAATAATACATGTATATCCAGCACGTTTAGCCATTTCAATCGCATTAAATGCTTCGGTTAATGTTCCGATCTGGTTAACTTTTACTAAAATAGCATTAGCTGCACCTAATGCAATACCTTTAGCAAGTCGCTCAGTATTAGTAACAAATAAATCATCACCCACCAATTGAACTGTATCTCCAATTCGTTCAGTAAGTCGTTTCCAACCTTCCCAGTCTTCTTCAGCTAAACCATCTTCAATAGAAATAATAGGGTATTTCTTGCAAAGTGATTCATACATATCAATCATTTCATCTGAAGTTTTAATAACGCCTTCACCAGCTAAATTATAAGTGCCATTTTCATAGAACTCAGAAGACGCAGCATCAATGGCTAACATAAAGTCCTTACCTGGTTCAAATCCTGCTTGCCTGATCGCTTCACAAATAATTTGTAAAGCTTCTTCATTAGATGATAAATTAGGTGCAAATCCCCCTTCGTCACCAACTGACGTAGCTAAGTTCTTTGATTTTAATACTGCCTTTAATGTATGATACACTTCTGCACAATTACATAGGCAATCAGAAAATGATGCTGCACCGACAGGCATAATCATAAATTCTTGAATATCTACATTATTATCTGCATGAGCACCACCATTCAAAATATTCATCATAGGTACAGGAAGCTCTTTTGCATTAGGTCCTCCCATATATTGAAATAATGGTAAATCATACGATTCTGCAGCAGCACGAGCTACTGCCATAGAAACGCCTAAAATTGCATTGGCTCCAAGATTTGCTTTATTAGGTGTACCATCTAATTCGCACATAATCTTATCAATAGCCACTTGTTCAGATGCATCATAGCCTTCAATGGCAGGAGCGATAATTTCATTTACATTAGCGACCGCTTTTAGCACACCTTTACCATTATAACGTGTGCCACCGTCACGTAATTCAACAGCTTCAAACATACCGGTGGATGCCCCAGATGGGACTGCTGCTCGTCCAATAGTGCCATCTTCTAAATACACTTCAACTTCTACAGTAGGGTTTCCTCTAGAATCCATAATTTCTCTTGCGTATACATCAATAATAGCTGCCATTGATAATACCTCCATTAATTATACGAAATCATAAAGCTAATATAACAATGTATTGTCTGTCTAACCAATACATTATAGCAATTGACAATTATAAAAATTATTCATGCACTCTAATAAAACAGATAGTGTCATCTATTTAGTAAAAACTATAATGCCTATGTATCTATTATACAAAATATGCGTAGCTCCATCATCATTTATCTTGAACAAGTAAACTAGTTCCTGTCATATCAGAAGGTTGTTGAATCCCTGCTAATTCAAGAATTGTTGGAGCAATATCGCATAATGCACCTCTATGTAATGTACAAGATGCATGTTTATCACTTACTAATATAAATGGAACTAAGTTAGTAGTGTGTGCTGTATTAGGGCCACCCGTATTGTGATCAACCATAACTTCAGCATTACCGTGGTCAGCAGTAATTAATAAATCACCATCTATAGTTTGAATCGCCTTAGCAATTCGTCCTAAACAAGTATCGACTGCCGTAATTGCTTGTTTAGCGGCTTCAAAAACACCTGTATGTCCAACCATGTCTGGATTAGCAAAATTCAGGATAATTACATCATACAAATTTTTATTAATAGCCTCTATAACTCTATCGCAAACCTCATAGGCACTCATTTCTGGTTTCATATCGTAGGTAGCAACTTTTGGTGAATTAACCAATATTCTGTCTTCAAATTCCCAAGGTTCTTCTTTACCACCATTGAAGAAATACGTTACATGTGCATATTTTTCTGTTTCTGCAATGCGTAATTGATGACATCCATGATGACTTAACACTTCACCTAATGTATTTTTTAACACACTCTTTGTATATACAATTTCTACAGGCAACGAATCTTCATATTTTGTCATGGTAGCCATGAAAATATGCTTTTGTCCACCTATTCTAGAAAAATCATCAAATGTATCTACTGTTAACGCCTTAGTAAGTTGTCTAGCACGATCAGGTCTAAAATTACAAAATAAAACGGTATCTCCATCGTTTATGGTGCCAGCATTATCAATAACAGTAGGAATTATAAATTCATCAGTAATGTTATTGTCATAAGAAGATTCTATAGCGTGTATAGCTGAAGTATCAGAATCTCCAATGCCATTCACCATTGCCTTATATGCCTTTTCGATGCGTTCCCAACGATTATCACGGTCCATCCCATAATAACGCCCCCCAATGGTAGCAATCGATCCTAGACCTATAACACTCATAAAAGATTCTAAATCTTTTATATACGTACTAGCACTTTTAGGTGCCACATCACGCCCATCTAGCAACGCATGCACATATAGCTGTGTAACGCCTGCCTGCTTAGCCCCTTTAATAACAGCTTTCACATGCTCCAATGAACAATGTACATTACCATTAGAAATCAATCCAATAATATGTAATCTCCCCGTTTTTGCCTGTTCATATAATTTTTTGATAACTGGTTTATCATAAAACTCACCAGTTTCTGCATCGTTAGTAATACGAGTTAAATCTTGATATACAACACGCCCTGAACCAATATTTAAATGACCTACTTCAGAATTTCCCATTTGTCCTTGTGGTAATCCAACGACTAAGCCAGAAGCATCTAACATAGTATGAGGATAGGCATTCCAAAATGATGTGAAATATTTTGGTTTTGCTTGTACAACAGCATTTGTTAAATCATTAGCATCACCAATCCCAAATCCATCCAAAATCGCTAGCATTACAGTCCGTTTTTCTTTTCTCATTTGATAGCCTCATCATTATATTGATAAAATAATATTCATAAATTCATCTGCATCTAATGACGCGCCACCAACGAGTGCCCCATCAATATTAGGCTTATGTAATAATGCCTTAGCATTATCACCTTTCACGCTACCACCATATTGAATACGCACAGAAGAAGCGACTTCATCATTAAACATAGTTTTTATCATATTTCTAATAGAGGAACATACCTCTTCTGCCTGTTCTGCTGTTGCAGTCATACCTGTACCAATAGCCCAAATCGGTTCATAGGCAATGATCATTTTAGATACTTCTTCACTTGATAACTCTTTTAATGCTGAAGTTAATTGATTCTTAATCCATGACAACGTTACATTCTTTTCTCGTTGCTCTAAACTCTCTCCTACACACAAAATAGGTGTCATTCCATAATGAAAAGCCGCCTTAATTTTTGCGTGAATATCGCTGTCACTTTCTTGAGCATATTCCCGTCTTTCAGAATGACCAATAATAACATAAGTACATCCTAATTCTGTCAACATAGGGGGAGAGATTTCACCAGTAAACGCTCCTTTATCAATAGCATGCATATTTTGAGCACCTAGTTGTATAGATGATCCATCTAGTAAATCACTGACTGTACTCATAGCCGTAAAAGGAGGACATACCACAATATCACAACTTAGCTTATCCTTTTGTGAAGATATAGCTTTTTTTATAGCCTCGACTAATATAGTACTTTCTGTCACGGTACCATTCATTTTCCAATTACCAGCAATAATTTTTTTTCGCATCTTATACCTCTGCTAATGCGGCGATACCAGGAAGTTCTAATCCTTCTAAAAATTCCAAAGAAGCACCACCACCGGTAGAAATATGAGAAATTTTATCGGCCAACCCAGATTTCTTTATAGCCGATACAGAATCGCCTCCGCCAACAATTGTTGTACCGCTGGTTTCTGCTACCGCTTTTGCTACTTCATTAGTACCAGTAGCAAAGTTATCCATTTCGAAAACGCCCATTGGCCCATTCCATACAATTGTTTTCATCTGTTGGATAACCTCCGCATACATCTTGCATGTCTTAGGACCTATATCAAGAATCATCCAACCATCTTCCACATCTTCTACAGATACTATTTTACGATTAGCATCATTAGAAAACGCATCCGCCACTACCACATCTACAGGTAACAACAACTTAGCGCAGTTATTATGTGCCTCCATACATAAATCACGTGCCACCTCATATTTATCAGTTTCAACTAATGAATTTCCTACAGGATTGCCACAGGCCCCAAGAAAAGTATTAGCCATACCACCACCTATAATCATATAGTCAACTTTAGGTAATAAATTAGAGATAACAGAAATTTTATCACTCACTTTAGCACCGCCAATAATCGCAGCAAATGGTTTTTCTGGTCGCATTGTAGCTTTGCTTAAAAACATAATTTCTTTTTTTAATAATAACCCTGCTACCACAGGAATATACTTTGCGATACCGGCTACAGATGCATGTGCCCGATGGGATACACCAAAAGCATCATTAACTGCAAGATCCGCAAGACTTGCTAGTTCTTTTGCAAATGTAGGGTCATTTTTTTCTTCCCCTGCATGGTATCGTAAATTTTCTAATAAAACGATATCACCTTCATGCATAGCAGAAACAGTATCTTGCACCTTTTTACCAATACATTCATTAATAAATAGTACTGGTTTATTAAGTAATTCACCCAATCGTTTGGCACAAGGTGCTAATGTAAATTCTGGCTTACATTCTCCTTTGGGACGGCCCAAATGAGACGCTAATACAATTTTACATCCTTTATCAATTAAAAATTGTATAGTTGGTATTGTAGCAGTGATACGTGTATCATCTGAAATACACCCATCTTGCAAAGGTACATTAAAATCAACTCGAACTAATACAGTTTTATGCCGTAAATCAATGTCTTCTATCGTTTGTTTCATATATATATCACCTTTATTATCATATACCCAAAAATAGTAGTTACTCATCCATCATATTTCTCGATAAATATAGCCGTTATTTATTCTAAACCAACACGTGCTATATAAGCGGCTAAATCTACTAAACGCAATGAATAGCCCCATTCATTATCATACCAAGCCACTACTTTAACTAAGTTATCGCCAATAACCATTGTTAAATCAGTATCAACGATAGAGCTTCTAGGATCACCATTAAAATCAGTGGATACCAATGGAATGTCAGATACACCTAAAATTCCCTTTAATTCGCCTTCTGCTGCTTTACGGAACGCATCATTAATTTCTTCTTTCGTAACATTTTTATTTAGTTCTACTGTCAAATCTGTAGCAGATACATTAGGTGTTGGTACACGTAGTGCAAATCCATCAAATTTACCTTTTAGTTCAGGCAAAACAAGCGCAACTGCTTTAGCCGCACCAGTAGTAGTAGGGATAATTGACAAGGCAGCAGCTCTGGCACGTCGTAAATCTTTATGACGTCCATCTAAAATACGTTGGTCATTTGTATAAGAATGTACAGTGGTCATCATACCACGTTTAATGCCAAAAGTATCACTCAAAACTTTTGCAAATGGTGCTAGGCAATTCGTAGTGCAGCTCGCATTGGAAATGACATGATGTTTCGATGGAATATAGTTTTTCTCATTCACACCCATAACAATAGTAATATCTTCATTTTTAGCTGGTGCAGAAATCAAAACTTTTTTAACAGTTCCACCAATATGAGCTTTAGCCTCTTCTGCTTTTCTAAACTTACCAGTACATTCAAGAACAATCTCTACACCATATTTAGACCAATCTAGTTCATCAATATTTCTTGTATGAAACACATGAATTTGTTTGCCATCTACAAACAATTCATCGCCTTTAGCATAAATTTCATTAGGAAGATTGCCGTGTACAGAATCATATTTTAATTGAATCGCCGTACTTTCTGTAACACCAGTATCATTAATAGCAACTACTTCTACATCTGGATTTGTCATTGCTGCACGCATAGCACATTTACCAATACGACCAAAACCGTTAATACCAATTTTTACTGCCATTTTTATATCCTCCTAAATAATAACTATATAAAATACATATTATAAAATATGCTTATAGTAATCAATTCTATAAAATAGAAAGCAATTTAGCAATTTCTTCTGCTGCACTTTCATCAATAATAAGTGTTCCCTTCTTGCAGGCCCTCATAACGCCAATAATAGCGCGAGCTTTATGTTTTCCGCCTGCTACAGCAACTACATGATCAATAGTTTCTATATGCGATAAAGAGATTCCCACATTATTTGTGGCATATACAATTCTCCCATCGATAGCACAATATTGACCTAATGACTCACCAACAGCATGTTCTTCTTTCAATTTTTGTCGTTGTTCTAAAGAAATATGTCGTTGTTCTGCCATATGCATTGCTTCACCAATACCAAACATCATAATATTAGTTTGTTTCGATAACATAAGAATTTCTTTAATTTGTGGTTCCATTTCTGTCAATATCCGCAAGGACGCTTCTGAAAGTCCATCTGGCAAATGAAGCATTTTATAGGTACCATGAAATTTTTCTGCAATGACAGAAGAAATAACATTGGCCTGATATTCTACTCGCTCACCAATCCCACCTCTTGCGGGAATAATCGTAATAGGTAAATTCTTAGTAGGTAATGCTTCTGCTACCGCTGCCATAGTACTTCCGCCACTGACGGCCATTATTTGTCCCGGTTTAATAATTTCTTGTAAAACTTTAGAGGCACGATAGCCTAAATCTTTTAATATAGTTTCTCGCTCTTGGCCACTACTAGAAATGATAACACGGTCCAACTGTAATGCGTTACATATATTCTGCTCCAATTCACTGATTTTATTCAGTTCATGTAATGATGCAGATAATATTGGCAACAACTCCTCTCCTTCTTTAGAAAGTATCATCCCTTGTTGCGTAAATTCAATCAGTCCATTATCCTTCATAATTTCTACATGTGAACGTACTACACGTTCCGATAATTTACTCAACATAGCTAACATTCGTCTTCCAACAGGATGAGCGTACGAGATATGTGTCAGTAATAAATATCGTTCTTCAACGATTTTCATTAATTCTGGAGCTATTCGTTGATATATTTCTGATAAATCATTCACACTAAACCTCTATTCATACTTTAATTTCTTAAATGGACGTTTCACGTCCCGCAAAAAATAAAAAAAATAGAATATATCTCTAACCATATTGTACATGGCAGAGATATATTCTTCAAGTATATTTTAATATTATAGGTTAATGAGAAAAATATTCCTGTGCCTTTATGATTTCTGACCGTAATTTTTCTTCGTCAATGGTTAATAAACTTCTATCTTTCATAAGAATTTTTCCAGCTACAATAACAGTATTCGCATCTGATGAATTAGCCGCATATACTAATGAAGCCACATCGTTATAACGAGGTAACCAATGTGCACCAGATACATCATACAACACTATATCAGCTCTAAAACCTTCTTGTAATATGCCTAAGTCAGAATAATCAAGCGCCTTAGCACCATCAATGGTACCCATGTTCCATGCAACAGAGGCAGGAATCGCTTTTGGATTATATAAGCGAGCTTTATGAAGAGTAGCCGCTAATCTAACTTCTTCTAACATGTCTGCATTATTATTACTTGCTGATCCATCAGTGCCTAAACCTACTATGATTCCTTTGTCTTGCATTTCTGGTACAGGTGCAATGCCGCTTGCTAATTTTAAATTAGACTGAGGATTATGAGCCACACGTACACCTTTAGCGGCCATAATATCCATATCTTCTTCTGTTATATGTACACAGTGAGCTGCCAAGCACCCCATATCAAACAATCCTAACTCGTTCATATGTGCAATCGGTGTTTTACCTGTTTGTGAAATAACATTCTCTACTTCACCCTTAGTTTCACTCAAATGCATATGAATTTGTGCGCCAATTTCATGGCTGAGAGCAATTACTTTTTTCAAGTATTCATCTGGACAGGTATATGGTGCATGGGGCCCCAACATTACTTTTATACAATCATGATCATATCCATGCCAATCCATGAATAGTTGTTTATTCTCAACTAAAGCCGTTTCTGCTGTGGGAGCAACGCCCGCAAGTCCTCTTGACAGCACCGCTCTAATCCCCGTTTTAGCAACTTCTTGTGCCGTAGTATCCATGAAAAAATACATATCGCTAAAACAAGTTGTTCCGCTACGCAACATTTCTGCTATGCCTAATTGCGTACCCCATTTTACATAATGATCTGTTAATTTAGCTTCTGTTGGCCAAATTGCATTTTCTAACCAATCCATAAGCTCCAAATCATCAGCATAATTACGAAACAATCCCATAGCAATATGTGTATGTGTGTTGATTAGGCCTGGTGTTGCTAATTGTCCATGTCCATCTAACACATCATTAGCAATAGTGCGTTCCTTTTCTTTTTCTTGTATATCATCCGCTGTTAACAGGCGACTGATATACCCATTATCGATGACTAAGGCACCATCTTTAATAATTGTATGACCACTCAAAATATCAATATTATGAATATATAATTGTCCCATTTAATTCACCCAATGCTTTACTGATAATTTTTATTACTGTATCCCATATAGAACTAGCAATACCTCTGGTATAGATAATCACTGATGTTAACATCTATGAAAGATCAATCACAATTGATTATTAATTTACTTTTGTCAAATAATCAATTTGTTCCTGTGTCAATGTATCGATAGCATATCCTAATGCAGCTAATTTTATACTAGCAATACGAATATCTAATTCATGTGGTAATACATATACTTTATTTTCCAATGTAGTGCTATGATTCATAATGTATTCTGCTGCTAATGCTTGCATAGCAAATGACAAGTCCATCACTTCCGCTGCATGTCCATCACCGGCTGCCAAATTAACCAAACGACCTTCAGCTAATAAATATAATCGAACGCCATTTTTCATAGTATAGCATTCAATATTTTTTCTCACATTATGATGTTCCACCGCTAGTTCTTTTAACTCAACACCATTTACTTCGCAATCAAAGTGTCCTGCATTACACATAATGGCTCCATCTTTCATAGTTTCAAAATGATGCTTGCGAATGACATCTTTACATCCTGTGACAGTAATGAAAATATCACCAATTTTAGCCGCTTCATCCATTGGCAAAACTTTAAATCCATCAAAAATAGCTTCAATAGCTTTAATAGGATCTACTTCTGTAACATATACATGTGCGCCAAGGCCTTTAGCACGCATAGCCACACCTTTACCGCACCAACCATAACCGGCGACAACTACATTTTTCCCCGCTACAATTAAGTTAGTGGTTCTCATTATGCCATCCCACACAGATTGACCTGTACCATATCGATTATCAAATAAATATTTACAATACGAATCATTAACAGCAATCATAGGGAATGTCAATTGATTAGCATGTTCTAACGCATATAAACGATGAACGCCAGTCGTTGTTTCTTCTGCACCACCAATTAATCGTTCCTTTGCATCTTGTCGTGTAGTATGCAATAAGTTTACTAAATCGCCCCCATCATCAATGATAATATGTGGTTTATGATCTAACGCTTTATTGAGGAACATAAAGTATTCTTCTTCTGTGCAATCATGCCATGCATAAACAGTTAAGCCCATATCTACTAAACCTGCAGCTACATCATCTTGTGTAGATAACGGATTAGAACCAGTAACTATAACTTCAGCACCCGCTTTGGCAAACACAGTAGCTAAATACGCAGTCTTAGCTTCCAAATGAACACTAACTACAACGGTTTTCCCCTTAAATGTTTGATTCTTAGTAAATTCTTCTGCTAATTCATTTAAGGCAGGCATAAAATTAGCAACCCAATCAATTTTCTTTCTACCTTCAACAGCCAAGTTAATATCTTTAATTAGAGATTTCATAGTTACATTGCATAATACGGAAGAAAATATTGTATTATGCACTCCTTTCTTTTATAAATTACTATACTATCTATTACTGAATGGTACAAATAAATTTAATTAATAGTGTCTATCTAGTTAATTAATAATTATGTTGATTACATACATCCTTTTTGTAATGCACTAATAGACTCTCTATAATCAGGCTGCAATACGCCTTGTTCTGTAATAATAGCAGTTACTAATTCATGTGGTGTTACATCAAAGGCAGGGTTGATTACATCAACACCTAGGGGAGCTACATTTTTTCCATATAAAGATGTCACTTCTTCATCAGATCTCATTTCAATAGGAATTTGTGTACCATCTTGTAATGTAAAGTCAAATGTACTATACGGAGCGGCTACATAAAATGGGATATCATGCGCTTTTGCCAATACGGCTACACCATAAGTGCCAATTTTATTAGCCACATCTCCATTGGTAGTAATGCGATCTGCTCCTACAATAACGGCATCAATGAATCCTTGTTGCATAGCATAGGCCGCCATACTATCTGTTTGCAAGGTAATCGGAATGCCTTCTTCATATAATTCAAAACTAGTCAGTCGTGCTCCTTGTAAGAGAGGGCGAGTTTCATCAGCATATACGCGTTCTAATTGTCCATTTTTATGAAGTTTTCGAATAACTCCTAGTGCTGTACCTATACCGGCTGTCGCTAAGGCACCTGCATTACAATGCGTTAAAATTCTCACACCTCTCTTTCCTTCAAATAGAGTAAGCCCATTTTCTCCAATCGATTCATTTAACGCTTTATCTTCCTCTTCAATAACGATTGCTTCTTGCTCGATACTATTAATCACATCAGAAAATATTCCTACATGATTTTCAACTTTTTGTAATATACGTTCTATTGCCCATGCTAAATTAATAGCCGTAGGTCTAGACTCTTTCAGTATACATGCATTATGAATAAATGCTTCTAATTTATCTTTATAGGAACCTTCTTTAGTTTCTACTTCTCGCGCTACTAACACTAATGCATATGCAGCTGCTACTCCAATGGCTGGTGCGCCTCTAACACGCAACATTTTAATAGCTTCAACCACAGTTCTCCAATCAGTACAATGAATATATTCAACTGTATTAGGAAGTTTTGATTGATCAAGTAAAATAAGCTCCTTACCATTCCACGTAATAGGTTTCATGCTACAAATCCTCTTATAATTTAAAGCCACCATATTCACTCATGCGATGATGGCAATCATATACCACATTAGGATCTAATTGATCAATCACCTGCATAATAAGTTTTTTCAAATTCTCTGCTGATGCATCCATCATTTCTAACACTTCATGATGTGTTAAAACTGTTTTAGAAATACCTGCTGCATAATTAGTAATCATTGAAATCGTAGCATATGCAATTTCCGCTTCATTGGCTAAATTTACTTCCGGTACATTTGTCATTCCCACTGTATCGCCACCTAATAACGAAAACATCTTAATTTCTGCAGGTGTTTCAAAACGTGGTCCTTCTGTGCACACGTAGGTACCGCCATTATGCATTTGAAGTCCTAAAGCAAGTCCTTCTTTCATAATAATTTCTCTAAGTTCTGGACAATACGGATTCGTCACGTCCAAATGAGCTACACCACGTTCATTTCCATCATAAAATGTAGTGATACGAGATTTTGTAAAATCTAAAAATTGATCCGTTAACACAAAATCTCCTGGTTTAAATTCTTCAGTAAGTGAACCGACTGCCGTAGTAGATATGATAAAAGTAACTCCTAGTTTTTTCAATCCCCAAATATTAGCTCTATAATTGATTAAATGGGGCGGAATGGAATGTCCTTTTCCATGTCTAGCTAAAAAGATAATTGTTTTATCTCTATAAGTACCTTCTGTATAGTGAATATCACCATAAGGTGTTTTCAGCGACTTATCCTGAACACTAGTAAATATGGATGGGTCATACACACCTGTACCACCAATAATTGCAATCATACTCATACTATCACCTCAAACTAAATTAAATAAGTAATATCATCAAATATATACTTATTATACCGCGTTATCAACAATTACAATATACGCTATGCACTAAATTAGCTATATTATATTATTGCTATCTACATCTATATATTACTACATAAAGTATTTCAAAACTGATTCACTGCATATTCTTTCACAAATTCTTATGTCAAACACCAATATAATACTGCATAGCTTTACCAATTAATGACATTTATGTCTATTCCATGTCTCTATAACAACATACTATCTTCCTGATAAAGTTATACAGATTTTATAAATTCCTGTATCAACAAGCTTAGAATATGAATAGATATGTCTTCTATTCATTAAGCTTGAAAAGTTCTTTCAATTCATTCTGTGAGAAATGATATGTTTCATTGCAATAATGGCAAACTAATTCAGTAGTTGCATCCTCTAATAATGCCATTTTATCTGCTTGCGATAATGAAAGAAGGACTTTTTCAAATCGTTCCTTATTACACGTGCATTGAAAGGATACATCATGATGATAGACTTCGTGAAAATCCATAGGGGCTAAAATTTTTTCTACTAATCCCTCTCCATCTGGATATTCTTTTAAAAACGCAGAGATAGATCCAATTTGATTGATATGCTCTTCAATCACTGCTAACACTTCATCATTAGCATCTGGTAAGGCTTGCACTAAAAATCCGCCTGCAGCGATAGTATGTCCATCAGCATCGAGTAAGACTCCCAAATTGATAGTTGAAGGTATTTGTTCAGACACATATAAGTAATACGCTAAATCATCTGCTATCTCACCAGAGTGCAAAGGACTGCTAGAGGAATAATTTTGTTTTAATTTAGTAAATCGTGTTACTTTTACCTCGCCATCAGTACCAACCGCATGTCCTACATCTAATTTTCCTTTTCCTTGTAATGGCACTTCAATATGTGGATGATCCACGTAACCACGTACAGTATTGTCTGCGAAAGCATCCACATGAACAACACCTAACGGTCCCTTTCCATCTAATCGAATGCTTATATTCTCTCTATTTTTAAAGTCACTCGCCATTAATAAGGCCCCGGTCATAGTGCGACCTAATGCAGCTGTCGCCACTGGCCACAAATCATGTCTTTTTCTTGCTTCATCTACGGTATTGGTTGTCACTGCAACAGACAATCGCACGCCATCTGTCGTAGTATATCGTTTAATATAATCCATAGTATATCCTACTCCTATACTAATATGGGTTTTCACTAAATCCACTAACATAAAAGATATTATATAATAAGACACCTTATAATTGACAATCAGCACTAGCCTTTATCACATTATAAGGTGTTATATATTAATTTACCCAATTGTATCTAATAGATTTACCATTTCAATAGCCCCCATAGCACAATCGAATCCTTTATTTCCCGCTTTAGTACCGGCTCTTTCAATTGCTTGTTCAATATTTTCTGTTGTTAAGATGCCAAACATAACAGGCACTCCAGTATCTAAACTAATATGTGCGATTCCTTTGGATACTTCCGCACAAACATAATCATAATGAGTAGTAGCACCGCGAATAACAGCACCTACGCAAATAACTGCATCATACTTGCCACTTTCTGCTACTTTTTTAGCAATTAAAGGAATTTCAAATGCACCTGGTACCCAAATAGTTGTAATATCTTCCTCCGACACATCATGTCGTATTAAAGCATCCATAGCACCTGCAATTAATTTTGTAGTAATAAACTCATTAAACCGAGAGCCAATAATAGCAAATTTTTTATTTGTTCCTACTAAATTACCTGTTTGTAACATATATCCTCCTATATTTCCAGCAAATACAATTATAGTCCATACCTATTAATTTATATCTCTAATTGATGTCCCATTTTTTCTGTTTTTGTTTTTAAATATCCTGCATTAATATTATTAGCTTTAATAATCAATGGAATACGTTTAGATATCTTAATTCCCCAATGCTCAATTCCTTGGCGCTTAGTTGGATTATTTGTTAATAATTGAATGCTTTTGATACCAAAATAGCGAATAATTTGGGCTGCAATTGAATATTCACGCATATCTGCAGGAAACCCCAATTTTTCATTAGCTTCTACCGTATCATAACCTTGCTCTTGTAATGCATAGGCTTTAATTTTATTGGTTAACCCAATGCCTCTGCCTTCTTGTCTCATATACACTACAACACCTTGTCCGGCTTCATCAATTTTTCGTAACGCCCGTTCTAATTGCTCTCCACAATCACAACGTTTAGATCCAAAAACATCACCTGTTAAGCATTCAGAATGTACTCGCAATAATACATTTTCTTGACTAGTAACATCCCCCTTAACAATCGCCAAATGTTCTTTATTATCTAAGGCATTTTTAAATACATAAATATCAAAATCCCCAAACTTAGTAGGCAATTTAGACTTTGCCCCCAAAGAAATAATAGATTCATGCTGTTTTCTATATTCAATTAAGTCTGCCACACTACATATTTTCAAATTATGTTTCTTTGCAAACTGTAATAAATCATCAAGTCGTGCCATATGACCATCATCATTAGTAATTTCACAAATCGTCGTTGCTTCTTGTAACCCTGCTAATCGGCAAAGATCAACCGATGCTTCCGTATGACCTTGGCGAACTAACACACCACCCTCTTTATACTGTAAGGGAAATACATGGCCTGGCCGTCTAAAATCAGCAGGTTTCGCCTTTGGATTTAATAATTCACGAATTGTATACGCTCGTTCTGCTGGAGATACACCTGTTGTTGTGTCCACATGATCTACCGTTACAGTAAATGCTGTTTCATGATTATCCGTATTTTTTTCCACCATTGCACCAATACCAAGTGCTTCAAGTCGCTCTGCTCGCATTGGTGTACATACAATACCACGAGCTTCTTTAACCATAAAATTGATATTTTCTGTAGTAGCAAATTCAGCGGCAATAACGAGATCGCCTTCATTCTCTCTATTTTCATCATCTACTACAATAATTAAATGCCCTTGTCGTAATTCCTCTAATACTTCTGGAATTGTATTGAATACTTCTTTACCCATAGGTTTTCTCCTCATATATTTATATAAATCCATTTTCACACAATAGCGCTTTAGTAACAGTCGTCTTCGATGTATCTTTTTGAGTATCACTTCTTAGAAAATGTTTAATGTAACGCCCTACTATATCCGTTTCTAAATTAACAAATGTCCCCTTATGCATATTTGATAAAATAGTTTCTGAAATAGTATGAGGAATAATCGATACTTGAAAGAACGTATTTTCTTTCTTTGATACTGTTAAACTAGCCCCATCAATAGTAATTGACCCTTTATAAATAATATACTCCAAAATAGTTGGACTTGTTTTAATCGTAAAAATAAATGATTGATCTATTTGTTGAATGTCAACAATTTGTCCAGTCCCATCCACATGTCCAGCTACCATATGGCCCCCAAATCGGCCTGTAGCAGCCATAGCCCGTTCTAAGTTTACATTCATACCAGCTTTACATGTTGCCAGCGTAGTCATCTTGACAGATTCTGGCATCACATCCGCTACAAAATGCCTATTTTGAAAGCTTGTAACTGTTAAGCAAACACCATTAACAGCAATGGAGTCACCTACATGCAAATCCTCAAAAATACGGTTTCCAGAAATGGTAATTTGCAAAGACTTCGCACGTTTATATACTGATTCGATCTTACCTACTTCTTCAATGATTCCTGTAAACATAATCGTCCTCGTCTTTCCTTCTCATAAGCAATAATTTTTATATTATTTCCTAATAACATTACTTTCTCATATGCTAATGAAAGGGAATCTGACAAATGTACTAGATGACTACCACTAAATGCATTTAGGGCAAATTCATCTCCCATAATTTGATCACCTATATAAATAACAAATTTATTTATATACTGTTCTTGCATATAAGAACTAATGATTCTCGACCCGCCTTCAATTAATACAGACACATATTGACGCTTTCCCAATTCCTCTAGTATCTCTGCCCAGCATAATCCGTGAGTATCCTCTTGTACCATAACCACATCAGCTCCTATATCAATAAGTCGCTGCCTATCTGATAACTTAGAGTTTGCCCCAACAAAAATCAATATATTTCTAGATGTTTCTGTAAATATATTGGCATTACTCGGTGTTCGTCCACGACTATCAAGAATGATAACATCAGGCTGATGCGGCGTTTTTATCGTCTTAGAACGACAAGTTAACTGTGGGTTATCTGCCAAAATAGTTCCAATGCCGACTAGAATAGCGTCATGGTTAGCACGAAGTTCATGTGAGTCTATACGTGCCTCATCATTGGTTATCCATTTAGATTCTCCATATCTCGTAGCAATTTTGCCATCTAATGTCATAGCTGATTTAACAGTAATAAATGGCTTCCCTTTTTGTATATAATAAAAAAATGCTTCATTTAAATCAGCACATGCCTTAGCCATAACTCCCACATGTACTTCTGTACCAGCCTGTTCTAACAATTCCACCCCCTTACCGGATACCAACGGATTAGGATCAAGTGTACCAATGACGACTCGTCGTATGCCCGCTTCAATAACTCGTTTAGCACACGGAGGTGTTCTTCCATAATGCGAACAAGGTTCTAAGGTTACATATAATGTGGCATCTTTACTCTCTTTCCCTGCCTCATTAAGAGCATGAATTTCCGCATGAGGCGTACCAGCTTTATGATGATATCCTCGGCCTATAATTTGACCACCTTTTACAATAACCGCTCCCACTAAGGGATTAGGAGATGTATATCCTGTTGCTTTTTTTGCCAAATCAATAGCTATCTTCATATATTCTGTATCTATCATGACACATCATCTCCTATAAAAAAAAGAGGCTACTATATAATAGCCTCTTTAAAATTACACACGAATACATGCAATTGTGTCTTTTCTCATCCAGACTTTACTGTCGGTTACGGAATTGCACCGTATCGTGCCGTCACAGGCTTGCGGACTATCACCGCCGGTTAGGAATTGATATAACTATCTCACCTGACCTCAAAGACTATATATAACTATGACCCTATAATATCACTATCTCACAAAGAATGCAATGTATACTTAGAACAAACTCATCTGTTCATCGTCTGGTAATTCACCCGTACAGCCCATAGAAATCATAGTATCAAGAATTGTCTGTGACACCTTGCATCGACGTTGTATATCTTTAATGGATGTAAAAAATTTCTTTTCTCGTTCTTCTACAATAATATCTGCTACTTTTTCACCTAAACTATCAATAGCTAAAAATGGTGGTAATAGTTTCCCATCTTTAATGGAAAAACGTCGAGCTTGAGAATATCGTAAATCTACGTTAATAAATTCATATCCTCTCTGTCGCATTTCCATAGATACTTCTAAGGCACTCATCATATCTTTATCTTTTTGTGTAGCTTTATAATCCAGTGCTTTTAATCGCTTAAATTCAGCTAATTGAGCATCTACATCTTGTGTCATAATACGTAAATCAAATGCCTTAGCGCGAATAGAAAAATAGGCTGCATAAAACGCTAATGGATAATTAATTTTAAACCATGCAATTCTAAATGCCATCATAACATAAGCTACTGCATGGGCACGTGGGAATAGATAGGAGATTTTTTTACAAGAATCAATAAACCATTCGGGTATGCCTCCATCGCGCATTTCTTTTTCATATGCCGATTCTGGATTACCCAACTTATCTTTTTTATCAATACCTTTCCCTTTACGAACATTTTCCATAACTTTAAAACCGGTTAAGTCGGCAATTCCATGATTACGTAAATAGTTCATTACATCATCACGAGTAGAAATGGCTTCATTTAATTTACATGTGCCATTTTTAATTAAAGTTTGTGCATTATCTAACCACACATTGGTGCCATGAGAAAATCCAGAAATACGAACTAAGTCAGAAAAATGTTGTGGTTTAGAGTCTTCTAACATCTGACGCACAAAACTAGTTCCACATTCAGGCACCGCCAAGGAAGCGACCTTATCACCTTGCAATTGTTCTGGTGTCAAGCCTATTGCTTTTGTTGACGAAAACAAACTCAATGTTTCTGGATCATCAAAAGGAATTGTTTGTACGTCTATACCGGTCATATCTTCTAGCATACGAATAATAGTAGGATCATCATGACCCAGTATATCTAATTTCGTCATACGTCCTTCTATCGAGTGATAATCAAAATGTGTAGTAATAACACCACTCTCTTTTTTATTTGCTGGATATTGAACTGGTGTAAAATGATGTACATCCATATCTCGCGGACAAACCATAATACCACCAGGATGTTGTCCCGTTGTATTTTTTACCCCGGTAAATCCTTTTGCTAAATTTTCAAAATATCCATTGCGTGCTTGTATACCTCGAATTTCTGCATATTTTTTTACATAGCCAAATGCTGTTTTAGAGGCAATCGTACCAATTGTACCTGCTTTAAATACATTATCACGGCCGAATAATTCCTCTGTATACTTATGCGCTTTAGCTTGGTAATCACCGGAAAAATTTAAATCAATATCAGGTACTTTATCGCCATTAAATCCCATAAAAATAGCAAATGGAATATCGTGACCATTTGTATGTAAAGGTGTGCCGCATTTAGGACATTTTTTTCTTGGTAAGTCAAATCCCCCTGGATATTCGCCTTTCGTATAAAACTCACTCCATTTACAATGAGGACACACATAGTGTGGCGGTAATGGATTAACCTCTGTAATATCTGCCATAGTTGCAACAAAAGAAGAACCTACAGAACCTCGTGAACCCACTAAATATCCATCATCTAATGATTTTTTTACCAATTTATGCGCAATATAATATAATACGGCATACCCATGACCTACAATACGTTCCAATTCATAATCTAAGCGTTCTTGTACAACTTTTGGTAGTGGCTCACCGTAAATAGATTTCGCTTTTTTATAACACATATCTGTTAATGCTTTTTCAGAGCCTTCAATTTTAGGCGAATACGTACCATCTGGCACAGGTGTAAGTTCATCAATCATCTCATTAATGGCTCTAGAATTAGTAACTACTACTTCGTATGCTTTATCGGTCCCTAAGTAGTCAAATTCAGCTAACATTTCATCCGTCGTACGCAAGTGCAAATCTGGTTGATGGGCCGCGTCCATAAATCCACTGGCCGTCAACATAATTTCACGATAAATCTTATCTTCTGGATGTAAATAATGTACATCACAAGTTGCTACCACTCGTTTACCTAAAGCATCTCCTAATTCAACAATCGTTTTATTCATGTCAATCAAGGTTTCTCTATCAGGTACAATGCCTTGGCGTACCAAAAATTCATTATTACAAATTGGTTGAATTTCTAAATAATCATAGAAGCTGGCGATATCTAATAAACGCTCTTTAGACTCCCCCTTAACAATGGCTTGCATCAATTCTCCCGCTTCACACGCAGAACCAATAATAATGCCTTCTCTATGTTCTTCTATAACTGCACGTGGCAATCTAGGTCGCCGTTTATAATAATCCAAATGAGATATACTAATCATTTTATATAAATTCCGTAATCCAACTTGGTTCTTCGCTAATAGGATAATATGATAGCGTTTATCCGAATCAGGATTTTCAATTAAATAACCCTCTACGCCATATATAACCTTAACGCCTAAGCCCTTAGCAATTTGTTGTGCCTCTGGAAAAGCTTGTACCACACCATGATCAGTAATAGCTACCGCAGGATGCCCCCATTCTTTAATCGTTTGTAGTAATTCTTTTACCGATACAAGTGCATCTTTATCACTCATTTTAGTATGAAGATGTAATTCAACACGAGAGTCTTCGCGATTTTCTTTTCGTTTCACGGTGGTAGATATTTCTTCTATACTCTTTACCTGCAATATAAAATCACGTTCGAACTTATCATCAAAATCAACATCTCCTTGTACTCGTACAGAAGATACTTTTTTTAATTTTTTTACAACATCTTCCCCTTCCTCAACAGAATTAAAGAATTTTTTAAAGCGAATACTATTAGTCATATCAGCAATCGTGCCAATGACAATCGACTTATCTGTTTTAGTAACTCGTAACTCGCATTCCCCTACAATAACGCCTTCAAATACTAAGTTGCGACCACCATCATTAATATCCATAATATGTACCGCATCACCTTGAATATGAGGTCCCAATAGCATACCTTCTGCGGTTTCTTCATTTTTACGTCTACGGGATTTTCCAGAATAACTACTCCGCACTGTAGCCTCTTTCTTATGAGATACACTATCTGGTTTAGTAGTTACATAATCACACGCAACAGGTGCAGTATCAAAAAAATCAAGGCTTTCATCATCCTCCATAAATGGAGCAAAATCAATAGGCATCGGTCCGTCTTCAGAACAACTATATACTTCCCTATAGTCAGAACTTACTTCACAGTCTTTTTCTTGTTCACTGCGAATTGCTTCAATCTCTTCAATCAATTCACCAACGCCACAGCCTCCAGCGTAGTAATACGTATCCATTCCATCGCCTGTAATGGCATTAATGTTCCAAGAAAAGCAACATGTGGTATCACTATTCGATGGTATGGCTGAAAAACTAATTCCCTTTTCTTCATACCAAGCAACTAATTTATTTCGCAAATTCTCTAACGTAGTGAATGATGGTTCTCTTGTCTCTACCGTTACTTCTTGTTTTTCTAAATCCACATAATAATCTGTATTCTGTTTTTGTTTTGATACTATATGATACCGTACTTTCATATTCTATTCCACACAACCAATACCTAGACTAATTTGATTCTTTACAATAAGCTATACATAAATCTCTAAATTGCCACATATCACTTTTACCTTGACGACTATCAGTCATAATCGTATATAAACCTACTAATAGTTTCTCTAGGGCAGATATAGAAATCTCATGGGCTGCATTATAGGCCAATTTAATGGGATAGCTTTTTATAGAAGAGTTTTTCTCTTTACATAAATTTTCTATACTTTGTCGAGACATTCCTAGTGAACGGCATTCACTCACCATTAATTGCAGTCGTAATTGACCTTCTATATAAGACATGGCTCGATCAATTTCTTTATAACCTAACATAAACGGAAATAATTCTAATAATGTAGATACATTTTTTTGTAATAAAGCTTCTTTAAAAGCAAAAATATTTTTAGCACCATAATCACTACTATTTGTTTCCAAAAACTGTTGGTCAATTATCTTATGATTACCTAATTGCAAAAAATATCGATCCAGTTCTGTTCTCATAAATGAAACAGATACATCTTGCCATAGTTCCATTAAATGACGGATATATTCTATACCATCTGGTGTGATTTTAAAGCCATGATGTGTGCAATAATTACGTATCCATGCTAATAATTCACCGCCTTCTAGGCGTTTGCATTCTATTGACTCAACTTTATTCAATAGAGCCATATTTGTTTTAATCCGTTTATCAATTGTATCATGATATATAATAACAACTGGATTTTTCCCTTTATACTGTATGATACTGTTATATAAATTATTCCATGCTGAATCTTCTCGTTTACCACTCTTTTTAAAAACAGGTGGATCAATTAAAAGAAATAATCGTTCATCATCAAATAAAGAGTCTTCACACAAAGACTCGCTAATGCGAACGGGATCTATGGTATCACGCAATGTAGTAATCGGAATAGTTTTATAACGCTGTAAAATTTCTTGTTTTTTCTCTTCTATCAATTGTGGTTCATTGCCATAAATAATTGATACTTGAGCCATAACTAATCTCCTTACATACAATTAAAGTGTTACATCTGGAATATATCGATACTTAGCAGTATAAATATAGTCATTATCTATATCAACATCTACCTTTTTATAACCTATAGCGTAATAAATAACAGTAGAATTATTTACAATTTCACTGTCGATAATTTTAGGCGTATCTGTGATAAATACATTCACTTTATTGTTTAATTCTAGTGCTTTTTTATCTATTTGTCCATGAGTAAAATAATAATTGCCATGTGAATTACTTACATGAATTGCTAATAATTTATCATTACTTTTCTCTATCTCTAGCTGTCCTCCACCATATGGTTTCCAATCGCCTACTATATATAATTGATTCTGATTTGAACTATGGGTCACTCTATTATTCCTACTACTAGAAATTCTATATGCATCTTGTCTATAAAAAGATCTACTACTATCCATATCAATTGACCTATTGCATAACATTGTTAATTGCTCTCTATCATACTTTTCCACATGTTCTCCAATAATCATTGTGTACGATGAAAATCCTTGGCCTTGAATCGCTTTACGTAACATTCGTATATCTGCCATATCTATAGGATTATTTTTCATATCGATATACAACATGCGATTATGATATCCTTGTACAATAGTATATGCTATTCCTCGTTTTATCGGGATATAATGAAATCTAAGATGACTACTATAATAATTCATACCTAGTGCGAATATAAACGTGATACCAATAATACTAATCACATAAATCACATAATGATATATAACAACTGAAACCTCTGCTACATAATAATATAAAAACCTAATTCCCATATAATATATCATACTATATAATAACGGTAACATGCCTACCCAAATTACAGAAAATTGCCACTGTACTAAAGAATAATTAAAAAACAACGCTAATTGTAATATCCATTTAATTATATACCATAGTATAGGTACAGATATAACTATTGATAGTGCTAAGAGTAACAATAATAAAATAATTACTACATCTAATAAAGGTGTTACAATAACAGCTGTCACCACTGAGATGGGACTAAAAAAATGAAAATAATATAATTGTAGCGGCAAAATTATACTTTGAGCTGTTAACGAAAGAATAATTGGACCTTTTAGATAACTTGGTATACGTGGCAGTAATATATACATTGGCCTAAAAAATAAAATAATTCCTAACGTGGAAAGAAAAGAAAATTGAAAGCTTATATCGAGTGCTAATAATGGATTATATATTAATAAAACAATAGCTGTATTCAATAAAGCCTGTCGTGCGTTATATCTGCGCCCCATAATAACGCTCATGCCAATGATTACACCCATAATAGAGGATCTTACCGCTGGGGCATTAAATCCAAGCAGTATGCAATAACCGATAACAACTAATAAGGCGACATATACCGATTTTCGTTTAGGTACACGAAACAGAGCTAAGATCCCATACACAAAAGAAAATAACAATGCTATATGTGAACCTGACACAGATAAAATATGAATGAGTCCAGAGTAAGAGAATGTATCTATAATCACTGGTGATAAATCATGATAATTAGCACCTAATATAAGGGACTTACAAATAGTTCCTTCTTCTTCTGGCAGATAAGTATGTATATAGTCACTAATTCTATAACGGAAGTGACTTGTTATACGATAGATATTTCGTGCCATCCTATCTATAAATGATTCATGAAAGCCATAGGATGACAACATTTCCTCAGATATATATTGATAATCACCATTATAAATAGTAGCTACCGTTCCAGAAGAAATCGCTCTAGCCGTCAAGTCAATTGCCCCTACTTCTTTGATAGGTCGATATATAGTAGGAGTTCCTTTTACCATTATCAAACTGCCTGCTTGCATCAAGTTAGGATGTGTCTCATTTATTCTCATATCTTTTTTTGGTGTATTAGTCTCTATTTTACTATATGTATTAATCAGACCTTTTCCTACTATATGCCATTCTTTATGATTTTTTTCTGCTATTACTCCATATAATCTTCCTGTGATTTTTTGGTAAGCCCCATCTGAAAAAGAAACTAGCTCACTATCCTTAGTCGTAGCTATAACATACTGTCCTTCTTGTTTAGCATAAAATGGTTGTAATTCATAGTAATTCATCACACTATGTTCTGTAAGTATATAACCTAAACAACTACTACCCAAAATCAATATAGTGATGATTACCATTCGTTGCCATAAAAACTCTCTAGTCCGTAAAAAAATAATAATTTTACTAGCCACATATAACATAGAAAGTATAACAAGTAATTCCAATGGATAGGTAATATCAATCATTCGCATATATGCTATACCTATACCAGTAAGCATAGCCGCCAATATAATAGCACTAATATCTGTATATAAAATATATAATCTATGCATAATACTACCTATACAGTTACTTTATCTTGAATTTTGCGCAACAAAGCTTTTCCAATCCCCTTGACTTTTGTCATATCATTAACACTAGCAAAACTACCATGTTCCTTCCGATACTCATCAATTCGTTTTGCCATAGTTTCACCAATACCTGGCAAGCTTTTTAATTCTTCAATCGTCGCTGTATTAATATTTATCTTCTTCTTGCGTAATAATGCTTCTGGATTCCCATTAAAATTAAATGGAATATGAATATGTGTTCCCGGTTCAACTTTTTCTGCTAAATTAATAGAATCTGTTCCCGCATAAGGTAATAAGCCTCCAGCTAACGTAATTGCCTCATGTATAGTATATGATTTTTCTAAATTGTATAATCCTGGATTTTCTATAGCCCCTGTAATATAAATATGATACTCTCCATCATTTGAACTATTAGCATTCATAGATGATGAATAAGAATCTTGATTTTCTCCATTATTTATTTGTACTTCATTCTCTGTTATAATAGGCAGTAGAAAATAAATTATACATATAATGATTACGATGCCTATACTGCCATATATTATTTTTTTATCGTACTTTTTCATTTACATCACCTCTACTATAGAATTCTAAGTCAGTAACTAAATTCCTAGTAAATCTACTAGCAGTGATATAAGGAGATATTATGTTACATCAAAAATTAAGAGAATATGCTAAACTATTATTGACTTCTGGAGTCAATTTACAAAAAAATCAAACTCTATTTATTTCTGTGGATGTGGAAAGTAAAGAGTTTGCATATATTGTCACTGAAGAAGCTTATAAAATGGGTTGCTTTGAGGTAGTCGTAAATTGGCGGTCCATTCCTGTAGCTAAACAACGACTATTATACGCACGCGAAAATGCATTAATACGTCAACCTAATTGGCTATCAGCCTACTATAAAACCTATGTTGATCGTAAATCAGCCTTTCTATCATTGATCAGTGCCAATCCTAAAGCCTTTTCTGAAGTTCCACCTAAACGACTAGCCATGCAAGGAAAAAGCTTAAATGACGCATTATCATTTTATCACCAAGCCATTATGGGCTCTCAATTAACTTGGTGTGTTGCCTCAGTAGCTACGCTAGATTGGGCAGAAGCACTGAACTATACAGGAACTAATGATGAAAAAATATCCGCCTTATGGATGGATATTTTGCGTTTGTGTCGACTAGTCGATGTACCAGAAGAAGAATACATTACATCGCATTTAACTAACTTAAAAAAACGAACTGAAAGATTAAATGCATTAAACTTAGAAGCCTTACATTATACATGTTCTAACGGCACTAATTTAACAATTCACCTACCAGAAGGACATATTTGGCAAGGTGGCACGGAATTAGCGAATAATAAGATAGAATTTAATGCCAATATTCCTACAGAAGAAGTATATACAGCACCACAATTCAACGGTGTTAACGGTATAGTGTATGCTACAAAACCGTTAATCTATCAAGGAAATATGATTAAAAATTTTTATTTTAAAATTGAACGTGGAGATATCATTGAAATTCATGCTGAAAAAGGTCAAGAAATTCTTGAAGAACTTATCTCTACAGATTTTGGTTCCCACTTCTTAGGTGAAGTAGCACTTGTTGATCACTATAGTCCTATTAGTCAATCAAACAAGATTTTCTACGAAACTTTATACGATGAAAATGCTTCCTGTCATCTAGCCATTGGTGCTGCCTATCCTACCTGCATTGCTAATAACGAAGGTAAAAGTGCAGAGCAATTACGAGATCGAGGGATAAATTATTCTATGGTGCATGTTGATTTTATGATTGGCCACGAAGATATGAATATTGTAGGGATAAAAAAAGATAAAACTACGGTTCCCATTATGGAACATGGAAGATTATTGGTATAAAAATTATTCTACTAAATTTATCTTTCTTATTTGCCTAATATGATTAAATACTTCTAGGCGATATAAAAAATAATTTTCAACAATACATCTTTCCTCCAGCACATAAATAGCTACTTTCAAGATAGACTCAATGTTCTTAAACCATAATTATAAGGCCGCTAATCAAAGTAATATATCTTTGATTAGCGGCCTATTTATTACTATACTCTTATAAATGAGTATAACTAATATTTTTTTATGTCTTATATCGCTGTAGTCATAAAATGACTACTATTTCTATTTTTTATCATGCCGAACTGCCTATAGATGAATAGTTAAGACTCTACTTGTTGGTTCATATTGAATTAACTCAACACCTGCTGTTTGTAACATACGCTTTGATGCCATAACTTCTGGTGTATTTGCATACTTATCTTCCCAATAAATAACTGACTTTATACCACTTTGAATAATCGCTTTAGCACATTCATTACAAGGAAATAAAGTAACATAAATTTTACTATTTTCTAATGAACCACCTCTATAATTCAAAATAGCATTTAATTCACTATGCACTGCATAAAAATATTTATTATCATTATGTGTATCTCTGCTCCAACTAAAATCATCATCATGACAATGCAATGGCAGACCATTATAACCAATAGATAAAATTTTATTGTCATCACTAACAATGCAGGCACCTACTTGTGTATTAGGATCCTTTGAACGCTGTGCAGCTAATTTAGCCACTCCCATAAAATATTCGTCCCAACTTATATAATCATTGCGCTTACACATACTATATCCTCGTCTCTAATAAATTATTATATATATATTATATTTTACCGTAAAACTCAATTTTTTTAAAATGTAATAAAACTAAGTAAAATAACATGATGGCCAAAATTTCAATATATAAAATTTGTCTACTAACTATCAATAAAATATAATTAGTTTTTGCCGTTTTTTTGCCGTCAAAAAAAGGACTATCATATTCGATAGTCCTAATTTTCTATATTATTATTCTTCTTCTATGATATCAAAATCTCCATTTACTTCATCTAACGCTCTTTTAATATCATGTAAATTATCAGAAGAATGTATTAATGCTATATTATCTCCATCACAAATAATATAACTCTTTTCTGTTAATTCTTCATTCGGTTCTTCACCAACTACATCAAAATATACAGTTTTATCTGTACCACACCATACTAGATCAGTAGCATGGGTGTTTTTTTCTTCTTCTTCTATAAATTTATTCAACGCATCCCATGCGGTTGAATATGTTCCGATTGTTTTTCCATTTTTTGTTAATTTAAACATTTTTTTCTCCTAACTTTCCATACAACCGTTCCATGCCTTGGCGTGTTACAAGCCAAACGCCTGCTGACTTTTTACACTCGTCAGCCATAAATCGTGGAGGTAAGCCTTTTTGTCCAATACAACATTTTTTCAATGTATCTCGATGTATTCCCCATAAGTGGCTTGCTTCTGCCGTTGTAAAAACATGATCCAATATATTCATATATTTCACCTTGCCTATTCAATTCCCTTATGATATGCTTTTGATAGGGTAGGATGCAGTGGCAAGCCCTGCACCCTTTAGTTTTTTTTAATAGAAACACTACTATTTATTTAATAGTGTTTCTATTTTTTTTACTGCTTCTTCTTTAGTTGAAGCGTCTTTGATGATTTGAATTATCATCTCTAAAACAGTTTTAAATTGCTCATTTGTCATACCGTCCATAGCTACTCCTTTCTGCTGCTTGCCTGCTACTAGGGATATATCTCGTCCCTAACATTATAATATATCATTTTTAAGATAATGTCAATATAAAATAAAGCCTATCAACCTAGATATATTCTAAGTCGATAGGCTCTTTTATTACAATTAATTCTTTACAGCCAAATATATGACCGTTCCACCTAGTAAAATATTAAGTAGCTTACTTGTTCGACGGTCTTTGTTCGCTCGCTCTAGTTCTTTCTTTTGCTCGTTCAAGTATGCTTCTGCTTTCGCCAATGAGTTTTGCGTTGTCGCCAACGATTCTTGTTGCTTCTCTAAGTTCTGATTGGCTAGTTGTAATTGCTTGTTCTGTTCGTCGATTGTATTCTTCGCTGCTTGTAATTGCTTTGATTGCTCGCTCGTTGAGATCAATGCTATCTGTGATTGATTCTCTAGCATTTCTATTTTGTTCGATAGCTCTTGATTGTTCTTGTCTAACTGTAACAAGTTCTTGTTGAGCGTTCTGTATTCCTCTTGTGTCAATGTTATTTGAGTTTCGGTCGGTGTAGCACAATATACAAGCGACGATACACACGATAACGCAAATAGGAACAATAATATAGTAAACGTGCATAAGCTTTTTGATTGTATCATACATAGTTACCTCCTATAAAAAAAGCACCCTCTATGGGTGCAATATGTTATAATAATCTCGTTGCTTTCTCCAATCTGGCAACAGAAAGGAGGTGCAAGCATGATTGATATATGTAACTCATTCTTGGTATCTATCATAGCAAATATTGCCTGCCACTTTATTTGCAAATGGCTCGATAGATATATGTAAAGCAACGAGCATAAAAAAAGCAGGGCTGCCACCCTGCTTTTTTGTTTTGCGTGCAAACATGATCTATTAACTCATTCTTTTGCCTATCATCATTGTATACTGATTCAAAGGCATTGTAAAGTCGTTACGTATTATTCATACATATAATTTACATCTACTTCTTTATCGGCTACTGTTCTATCACAAGAATATTGCCATATCTTTACATTAGGATAATCACATTGTGAATCATATTGAGCAATCCACACTGGCACGCTCGGCATTTGACTATATGCATACGTTTCATCCCACAATAACGAATATCCGCTATATACCCCTACATTTTGAAATCCCGCTTGCCATAGTCTGTTTATAAATCGACTAATGCAGTTAGTCATTACTTGTTTAGTTAATGCTCCAACATTAATCATGTTGCGTAGTTGTCTATGTTCTTCATAGTCATACCAAATTCCAGCTTTCAAATGATAATTAGTGTAACCATAGCTATTGAGCGTATTAATAACCCACTCTGCCTCTTGTACAGCTGTTGCCTCGTCGTATGCATGACTAAAGTAATACACACCGACTTCAAGTCCTGCGTTTAATGCTGACGTGATATGTTCTGTAAAGAAATCATCAACACAATAATTCTCACCTAACTTTATGATGACAAACTCGTTTCCCTCTTCTTTAGCTTGCGACATTCGTTCATCATTAAAGTATGGCTGTCCGTTTTCATCTTCTTGCCACGCTGATATATCAAACCCTTTTTTCATTCTTATCGCCTCTCTTTATCTATCCTTATCCTCTAATTTATCAGGTATTCCGTCACCGTCTTTGTCGACCCACAGTGCAAGAAAGCCGACTAACGCAGTAAGTACACTAGGTATAAAGATATGGTCAATAATATTGATACCGACACTGATAAGCTTGTTCATGTCATCATTTACTTTACCTATTGCAAATGCTAACACGTATTCAATCACTATTAATAAAATAGGCACTAGCATTATAAATACTAGTACCCTTGTTGCCAATATTCCCGTCGGTTTAATCGTTGCTATGCGTATCGATTGATACGCTTGTTTTGACGTGTTAATGAGTTTTCGCAGTGTATTCATGAAAATCACCTCGTAACTCATCTACTCGTGTTTCTAGTCCGTCAACTCTGGCAGTCAATCTCACATGTTCTGCATACGATTTAGTGCGTTGTTCTCTTGATAGCTTAATTTCTGTTTTAAGCTCTAAGAGTGTTTCGTTCAACGCTCCCATGCGTTCAGTAAATATCAAATTATCCTGCATTCGTTCATCACTGATTCTTGTTAAAATCGGTAAAATCATTAGACGATAACTAGCACCACCTATGACTGCTACAATCGATAATGTAGTTAATATATCATCTAGCTGAAATTGCCATGTCCACATTGTTTCGCCCCTTTCTATTCATTCTCTTTCTTTTCTTCTTCGCACTCGGCTAATGCGTCTAACAGTACATTCCACACACAATCTACGTCTGGACAACGTCCTTTTTCATCTAATGTATTGCCACAGTATTCGCAAAATTCCATAGTCTCACGCTCCTTTGATTTCTGCTACCATTTTAGCCTTGTCTGCTCTATATAGCTCTTGCAACTTCTTGACTTGACTATCGTTATCATCAAGTCTTGCTCGTAGCAATGCGTTCTCATACGCAGTAAATTTATCATTGTACTTTGCTTTAATTTGTGCAATCTTCTGTTTCTTTTGCTCTAATAGAGATGGTTTTTCTTCTTCGATTTCAACAAATACACCATTTTTGTATGCTTTATTTTTTAAAAATTCGGATTGCATTGTATTATCACCGACAATGACTGTACAATTTTTATATTCATCACGTGCTAACTTTTCTAATTCTTCAAGCGTATCAGCATGTACGCCTAGTAATAACGACGTGATACGCACGCCCCTATCATCTAATACGAATACATATTCATTCATAGTATCTAGTCCTTTCTATAAAAGAGGTAAAAATAATGAAATTAATTGAGAAAATGAAAGGGGCGACTAAACGCCCCTATGTTGCATATAAAATTTTGGGTTATTACAGTACATACGATGAAGCCGTTGACGCATTGCAAAACGCAAGCAAAAAGTATACATTATATCAGCTATATACATCATGGTTATCAACTCATCGTAATAGCGTTACATCAACAACAATCAGTAATTATCATTCTGCTATTGCACATGCAACAAGCATTCACAACACATATATTGATGAGATTACATATATACAATTGCAGTCTATCATCGATACAATGTTACGTAATCATCTATCATACAGTTCTTGTAAGAAAGTTCGCTCGTTGCTATCTCAACTATTCGATTATGCAATCATCAATAATTTAATCAGTACTAATTATGCTCACTATATCAAGATAGGTACTAATACCCCCATACGACCACATAAACCTTTTACTACTCATCAAATCAATAAGCTATGGCGTTTATCATCTCCCTTGCGTGATATACCTTTAATTCTGCTTTACACTGGCATGCGTGCTAGTGAATTAATCAATCTCACATCTAAGAATGTAAATCGTAAGCAACGCACAATTAGAATTACATCAGCTAAAACTAAGGCTGGTATTCGTACAATTCCGATTCACGATAGAATTTATGACATAATCATAAATCGTCTTGATAATCAATACGTCATAGAAGAATGTAGAACGTATCAATCACTAGCACGTCAGTTCAATCAAGCCATGAAAGCTATCAATGCTAAGCACACAACGCACGATTGTCGTCACACATTCGCAACACGATTAGACGACGTGGGTGCTAACTATAACGCAAAACGCCTATTATTAGGTCATGCTAGTAGTAACGTAACAGACGGCGTGTATACTCATAAGTCGCTTATTCAATTAAGAAAAGCTATTCGTCTGCTCAAATGAACCGCTTAAATATACAAGGGGGAATGTATCGTTCAAACTACAATCAAGGAGTGAGAATAACATTCCCAATCGCATATAAATCTAAATGTTTATTTGTCATCAAAAATATATGTGGCAACGATTATAACGGTAATAATGTTTTATACAAAGAATGGGTTGTTTATAACGTAAATACAGCAAAGTTTGAAGTCAACGCTTCAAGTCCAGCTACTGATGTGTATTATCTAAGTGCTGGCTATTAAACAAGGGGGAATTAGTACATCTTACGACAAGCGAACACATGTCAATTTTGCAATTAGAGTAAACACAGTATTATCAGCACATGTAACATATATTACTAGTGAAACTCCTTATTCTTCAGAACAAGTCCATAGCGTTACAAACACTGGTATGTATATCGGAGATGATGATTGTCAAAAATATTACTTAATTATCGCAATCTAAATAGAATGATATTTAAAATCCGAACACTAAATAAAAGATTGGGGCGTTAGGACCGCCACCGTTTGAATCGTTAACAGCTGTCCCTTGTGTCAGCGATTTATTATAAAAATAAGGTACACAACTACCGTCTGTATCTCGTGGGTATATAGTAGTTACTTGTCCGTTTAGTACTTTTTGACTAAACGCAATAGGATATGTAATAGTAACAACATTACAATATGAGTTGGCAGTAATTCCCCCTTGT